>NZ_JBPUSJ010000004.1:0-454778 GCF_051851475.1 Carboxylicivirga taeanensis
ATTACCGTTCATGGTGTAAATGCGGCACCAGTGGCAGTGGATGATGCTGCCGATGTTCAGGAGAATGGTGTATTGAATGGCGCTAGCCTGTTGGACAACGATAGTGATCCGGATGGTGATGAGCTGGTAATTAACATGATTCCTATTGTTAATACCCAGCATGGTCACTTGGAAATTCATTCCGATGGCACGTATACCTATACGCCAAATGAAGGTTATTATGGGACAGATAGCTTTGTTTATGAAGTGTGTGATACGGGTGAACCTCAGCAGTGCAATCAGGCATCGGTTACAATAACAGTATTGGAAGGAGCAAACGAACACGTGCTTCTTGAAGGCTTCTCACCCAACGGCGATGGGGTAAATGATACCTATGTAATTGAATGGTTGCACAAATACAACAAAGTGAAGGTGGAGTTCTTTAATCGCTGGGGGAACGTGGTATACCGTAAGGATAAGTATGCAAACGACTGGAATGGCGTTTCTAATGTTGGTTTTACGATTGGAGATGACTTACCGGTTGGAACCTACTATTACATTATTACCATTGATGATACTGGTGAAAAAATGCAGGGGTATATTTATTTGAACCGATAGTTTAACAGTAAGAAATTGAAAATTTAACGAAATGAAGCGATCAATTAAAAATATACTAGTTGTTTTAAGTACTTTCCTCTTGCTGTTAATTTCTGCTAACACAAGTGCGCAGCAGGAACCTCTTTATACGCAGTACATGTTCAATACCGTATCTGTAAATCCTGCATATGCGGGCACACGTAATGCCATGAATTTGCTTTTGCTTTCGCGCATGCAATGGACTGGTATGGCAGGTGCCCCACGTACCTACGATTTCACGATGCATACGCCATTAAACAACTATAAGATGGGACTTGGATTATCGGTAGTTTCCGATAACCATGGCCCGGTAAATAACTATTACATCAATGTGAATTATGCTTACCGTGTTCAATTGAGTGATGAACTGACTCTTTCGATGGGCATCAAAGGTGGTATTTATAATTACTATGTCAACCTCAGTAGCCTCAACGTTGGTGCTGATGCCGATAATGCCTTTATGAGTGATGTAGAGCAACGTTTTCAGCCCAATGCAGGGCTGGGGCTCTATCTCTATACCGATAAATACTACATCGGGGCTTCGGTTCCAAAGCTAATTAAGACGGAGCTGAGTGGTGACCAGTCAACTTATGGAGCATTGAGCGATTTAAAACAGCATTTTTTTCTGATGGGAGGATATATATTCGATGTAAATGAGCACCTAAAATTTAAGCCTTCTTTGATAACAAAGATGGTTAGTGGTGCTCCGCCATCAATGGACGTGACGGCTCAGTTTTTGATCAAGGAGACCTATTGGCTGGGAGCCACTTATCGGGTTGGCGATGCTGTAGCGCTTATTGGTAATATCAAGTTGAGCCGGCAGTTAATGGTGGGCTACTCCTATGATTTTACCGTATCAGAACTCAATAACTACAACAATGGTAGTCACGAGATTATTTTGAGTTATGATTTTGATGGGTTCCTGAAAAATAAAGTGAAGTCACCAAGGTATTTCTAGTTAAATCCAGAATTCTGAAAATGATGAAGATACGAACAGTGTTATACATAATCAGCATGTTGATGCTGACTACAGGCGCGCAGTCGCAGACCTATAAAAATTCTCTGGATAGCCTGATTAATGAGTTTCGGGTGGGGCAGGCAGAAAAAGCCTACCAAAATCTGGCTTATACAAAAGCAATCAGGCGTTTCGAACCCATCTATCAAAAAGGATATCTCGCAGATTCGATTAAAGGACAATTGGCACAGGCCTATCTAAAAATCAATAAGCCGCTGGAGGCCGAACAGGTTTATGCTTCCATTGCCGATGCGCACCTCACCGGCGACGATTTGTTTTTTTATGCGCAGGCCTTAAAGTACAACGGTAAATATGCCCAGGCAGATGACTTTATGGCTAAATACCTTGTAGAAAATAAAAATGACTCACGGGCCGTGAAGCAAAATAATTCTTTGCCGGTGATTGAGACTATTTTAGCTAAAGAACGGTATCAAATTGAAGAGCTTGACTTTAACTCAAAGGAATCAGACTTCGGTGCTTTTGTATTGGATGATAAGGTGCTGTTTGCTTCGGCACGCGATATCGATGTTGTTATCCGGCGTGAGTATGCGTGGAAAGAAACACCGTATTTGAATATTTTTTCGGCAAACATTAAGGGCAAAAAACATGGTTCAGCCGAATTATTCTCAACCAACTTAAAGTCCATGTATCACGATGGGCCTGTTTGTGCCAATGCAGATGGCACTGAATTGTACATTACCCGCAATACTTTCAATAGCTTGCTGGGTAAAAAGGGCGTGGGCGGAACAAATCATCTGAAGTTAATGGTATGCACCCGGCAAATGGATGGCAGCTGGAGCAAGCCTGTTGATTTGCCATTTAATCAGGAAAACTCTTCTAGCGGACATGCTTTTTTAGATAAAGATGGGCAGCGAATATATTTTGCATCCGATCGTGAAGGTGGCTATGGAGCTTCTGATATCTGGTATGCAGATCGTACCGAAACCGGATGGGCAGAGCCTGTCAATTTAGGCGCTGATGTTAATACAGAAGGGGACGAGATGTTTCCGTTTATTGATGGCGAGGGTAAACTCTATTTTTCATCCAATGGGCATTTAGGATTAGGTGGTCTCGACCTGTTTGTGGCTGTGCTGTGTAATGGAACATATATGGTGCAAAACATGGGATATCCCATCAATTCTGCAAAAGATGACTTTAGTCTGTACCTCGAAGAAGATAGCCCCAGCGGCTACTTTGCCTCCAACCGGGAAGGTGGAAAAGGGGATGATGATATCTACCGGTTCACCATACTTAATGCCGTTAGTTTTGAGAAGCAGTTCAGAAGCAGACTGTTGGATAAGTATACGCAGCAGGTTATTGCTAACACGCCTATTCTGATTAAGGATAGTCAAGGTGAAGTGCTTGATACCCTGGTATCGGATACAAATGGGATGATTGAAACCCGATTGCCACTTGAAACCACAGAGCTGGCTTTAGCTGTTGAGGCGTCTGAGTATCATCCTTATCAGGAGTTGGTAGATGTTTCAGAGGTGATAACCGAGCATCAGATGGAGCTGATTCCTCTTCCGGTATATGGTATCTATGGCTGTGTTTACTTATTGCCTGATATGCTTCCCATACCCGAGGTAACTGTTGTGGTTCAGTCCGCTAATGGTGTAAGTAAGGAGGTGATTAGTAGTGAGCAGGGTGTGTTTAAAGCCAGATTAGAGCCTGATACCAACTATGATTTGGTGTTCACTAAAAAAGCTCACTTTACCAAACGTATGCCGTATTCTACGCTTGGCATTGATACGGGTTATGTGAATGTAAATGAGTTTTTGGAACTTGAAATGCAAAAGGCGGAGATTGGTAAGAGTATTGAAATTGAAATACTTTATGATTTGGGGAAATGGCACATACGCCAGGATGCGGCAACCGAGCTCGATGATATGATTGAATTCCTGAATGATAACCCCAGCATTAAAATAGAACTGGGTTCTCATACCGATGCGCGAGGTTCACGCAGCTCAAATCAGCTATTGTCACAGCGGCGCGCCGAATCGGCCGTGCAGTATATGCTTGATAGGGGCATTGATCCAACGCGCATAAAGGCTAAAGGCTATGGCGAAACGCGCCTGAAGAACCGCTGTGCAGATGGTGTGCCCTGCAGTGAAGCTGAGCATCAGGCCAACCGGCGTTCTGAAGTGACGATTATTGAGATGTAGAGATTAATATTCAGAAGCAATAAAAAAGCGCCCGGGCATTTAGGTAGTGCCCGGACTTGTTTTTTAGAAAGGCAGACGGTCGGGGTTATCGCCCGACATAGGTTTTAGTCATGTTATCAGGCACACAAATAATATAATCTGCTTTGTTCAGGTAGTCTTCATCCAGGTGATCAATTTGAGACTGCGAAACCGTTGTAATTGTTTTAACAGTGAGTTGGGGACGGTAAATGGCCAGATACTTTCTGATACCACCGTCATCATCGGAATGAAAACTACCATTGTAATGGATAAAGAGTTGGCCCTGTGTGTGGTTTTGGGTGATAAACCACGCCATAGTAGCATCTTTAATTGCCTGTGCCTTGGCAATGGATAAGGCACTTTTACCCATCATGCCCATGTTTCCCATCTTTTGTATCAGCACCGAATCAGGGTCAAAGGCAATTGGCAGTGGCGCCATATATCGCTTTGCTTCATCACTTAAATCATTCAGTTTGTCAATGCCCCGTTTGTGAACCAAAGCAGCGTATCGTCGGGGAATATTACTGGCAACAAACTGTATTGCGGAGTCCTTGGCAAAGCGAATGAGTGGCTCATAATCGGTAGGGTAGTTAGGCCACAGCCGGCATTCGGCTTCAAACTTTTCTTTCGAAATTAATCCTTGTAAATACTCGTCTATGATGAGTTGATTATCTGATTCAAACATTTCGGCTCCCATGGTTATTTGGCCATCTTGAGCATTGTAAAGTGCTTTTGTTACTTCCACCTGGAGCCAGTGTGCTATGGGGTTATTGTGGTATTCGCCAAACAGCATGATATCTGCTCCGGCCAGATCTTTTAGCATTTTTTTATAGGATACCTGTTTGCCATTTGCTCCGTAGAGCTGGTAGGCTGGCTTGTGGGGTTTAAACGAGCTGAATAGCAAGGCTGAAATACAAAGCAAGAATAGAACAGTCTGTTTCATGGATTGTTGGGTTTAATGAGCAATACTTGTTGCCTAACAATTAACCAGTAAACAAAGTTTGAGAAAGGATGTTGTGGGACTGCCTAAAGGAAGAGTCGTTCAATTTTTTGGTCGATGCCTTCTGGCCGTTCACTCAAGCGGTTTTCCGTCAGGTTGACCTCTGAAAATTGCCTGTTCTTAATTTTGTCGAATGGAAAATCAGATAGCTGGTTGTTGTTCAGGTAGATGTTTCTGAGCCGAACAGCCTTCAGCAGGTGCATGCATCCTTCGGTAATCTGGTTATCGGTTAGGTCAATCAGCTGCAGGTTAGTGAGTGAGGCAATAACCGAAGGTACAGCTGTGAATTGATTCTGCCCCAGATAAAGTTTCTCCAGTTGCCCCAGGGAGGCCATGGATTGAGGCAGAGCATGGAGCCCGTTAAGGCGAGCATCGAGGTAATTTAGCGCCTTCAGATGCTTGATCTCGGCAGGGAGCTTATCGAGCTTGTTTTCGCGTATATCAAGATAGGTGAGGTGTTGGAGCTGAAAAAGCTCTTCGGGCAATTGCTTTAACCGGCAACGGAACAGACTTAGGTGCGTAACATGCTGCTGTTCGTTTACAACATAACCTTTGGTAATCCAGGTAATGGCTTTCACTTGTTTTATCGGTCGTTGCAGCTGCTTGTTGAGTTGCTCTATGATAGCTAGGTCATGCATATGGGCCAGTATTTACGCGAAGGTAATAAAGAGTTTTAAAAGCTCGTATGCTGCGATTAATAAATGGCTGCGATCGTTAGTGTTTGCTTGTTAAATGAAATAGTGTCGTGTACCTGATGGCCTTTTAGAGCCTGACCGATTGGGGACGCCAATGATACTGCCAGGTAGGTTGTTTTGTTGATCACCACTTTTCCTAAGGGCACCGATAGAAAATAGAACCCATTATTGGCTTGTACGATGCTGCCAAACTCCACTTTGTTTTTGATTGCATGTACGTCAATCTGCTGCAGGTCTCTTTTTAGGCGCAACACATGATTTAATTGGGCTCTCTTATTGTTCAGTTCAATTTGCATCATCTCCCGGCCGGTTTCAAACTTATCTCCGGCACTGCTCTTGGTATCATTTTGCATCGACTCTAAAACATCATCAATTGCCAGTAGAAGGGCGCTTTCCTTTTGCTCAACGAGCTGGTTAAGCGCTGCTACCAGCTCTGCTTTAAGCGTTTGTTTACTCATGGTAACGGTTGGTTAAGCTATGAAATAATGAGGTCGTATCCGAAAATAGCTCATCGGCTCCTGCATCGCGTAATACGCTGTCGTTCAGTTTTCCTGTGTTCACAGCAATCGTGTATAGCCCGACTGCTTTGGCTGCTTCCACTCCCAGAGGTGCATTTTCAATAACCACACAAGCTTCTTTTTTGAGGGTACTGCGCTCCCACGCTTTGAGATAGGGTTCGGGGTGGGGCTTACCATTGGTCACATCGGCCCCACTAATGATGTGGCTCGCTTCAATACCAAAATGCTCTTTTAGTTTATCAACCAGTAACGGCTGTCTCGAACCGGTTACCACAAACACCTTGATGTTTTGCTTTTTTAAGAATTTAATTAACTCCTGCATTTTCGGCAAAACGGGAGCTTTAGGTTGCTTGCCCATCAAGCGGGTTTTAAGGGCATATACCTCTTTCTCTTCCTCTGCTGTTGGCGGGCGGTGCAGGTATTTTTCAAAGGCAATTCGAATGGTTGAATAGCCCGTGCGTCCTTCGTTCAAATAGGCTTCTTCCGGCAAAAAGTCAATTCCATATTCTTTAAGACTATGTATCCAGGTATATTCGTGGTTGCGCATGGAGTCATACAGTACACCATCCATGTCAAAAAAGATTGCACCTATTTCTTTTAAATGGTCCATTAAATAAAATTTGTAGCCAAAGTAACATGTTTTACAAATGGATTCATAGAATAGAGCACATAAATAACGATTGACTTCCCAGCTACTTTGAGCGAAGGCATCATGAAAGTCGGTCTTCTGGGATCAGGTGATGAGGCGCTTTGATATAATTTAGGCTATTATCAGAAGAACAGAAGAGTGGAGGAGCGGGGGTGCAATGGTTTCATATTTTTGGTGTAAGAAAGAACGAAGCGCTTGCTGCTTGACGTAATTATAAAAATTTGTCCTTTATAGGCCGTATTTTTTTATTTATTTTGCAGTAATTTTTGCCTTATGACCATTACAATTGATAGTATATTAAAGACGAAACTACCCGATTTGTTATTGGGAGCCATCGTTGCTCAGGTAGGGGTAACAGAGTCAAGTTCGGAACTGCTAGCTTTGTTAGATAACGAGGTTTGTGAGTTGGAAAAGCAGCATACGCCGCAAACCATTCGTGAGTTGTCTACTGTAAAAGCCAATAAAAATGCTTACAGGCTGCTTGGAAAGGACCCCAACCGATACCGGCCGGCTGCAGAAGCCTTACTGCGACGAGTAGCAAATGGTAAAGGGCTTTATCATATCTATAATGTAGTGGATATCCTTAACTTGATTTCTGTTAAAACCGGATTTTCTATCTGTGGGTACGATTACGATCAAATAAATGGTGACGTGAGTATGGGTATTGGGGCCAAAGATGAACCTTATGAAGGCATTGGTCGTGGGCTGCTTAATATTGAAAACTTGCCTGTTTTCAGAGATGCTGCAGGTGCCTTTGGGAACCCAACTAGTGATTCAACACGCACCATGGTGACCGAAAAGACCGTAAGGTTTATGATGGTGATTATCGGTTTTGAAGGGAAAGCGGTTCTTAATAAGGCATTGGATGAAACCGTAGCCTTACTAAAGCAGTATGCTCAAGGTGAAGAACTGGAGCGATTGATAGTTGAATAAAACAGATGGTTGGATGCAGCAGACTTTTTGGCAGAAGAAATTGTGTTCTCCCATAGCCAGTGGCTTTTAGCACCCAAGCACTGTTTTATTATTTTGAATTTTTGGTATACATCAACGGTAAAAATGTGGGGTATAGTATAGCTGGTTTGTAGCAGATAAAATCTGCTTCCAGGCTACTAAAGTCATATTAGTTCAATGTTTGACCGCTGCCAAGTTTAAAATATAGGTCTTGTTTTAGACCGTTGATTAGAATTAATAACCCGGCTGAAAGAGCTAATTAAAAGTTAGCCATCAGCAGTGAGCTTGAAACGATACATGGTAAAAGTTTGTGCAATAGCCTCCGGAAGTAATGGTAATTGCTATTATATAGGAACAGAGACAGAAGCAGTATTAGTCGATGCCGGCATTTCGCGTCGTCAGATTATGAAACGAATGAAAGAACTGCGACTGGATATTTCCAGGGTGAAGGCCGTTTTTATCTCTCACGAGCATTCCGACCACATTCGGGGCTTGCGTGTTTTATGCGACATGCATGGCATTGATGCGTATCTCACAAAGGAGACACTGAACAAGGCCCATCGCAATTATCACCCCCAAACAGCACATGTGTTTAAGGCTGGTGATACTGTTCAAGCAGGAGCTTTTAAGGTACATGCATTTGCTAAACAGCATGATGCGGTGGATCCTTGTAGTTTTCGTATCGAAGTGGAAGGCATGAGTATAGGGGTAATGACCGACATTGGCGCGGCTTGCCAAAATGTAAAAGCACACTTGCAGCAATGTGATGTTGTGTTTTTGGAAAGTAATTATGATGAGCAACTTTTGGAGGATGGGCCTTATCCTTACTACCTGAAGCAGCGAGTTAAATCGGATCACGGACACCTCAGTAACCGACAAGCTGTTGAACTGGTTGAGCAACTGTCGGGTACTTCTTTGTCAACAATTTTCCTGTCACATATTTCGGCTGATAATAACCGGGTTGAACTGGCTCAGAAAGCATTTGAGCATCTCAACGAACGTTATACCATATTACCAACTAACAGGTATGCGCCATCTGAGATAGTAAGTGTAGGCGAGGAGCAGCTCAGCCTTAACTTTTAATGTATAAACACACACATCTAATCGTATAATCAATACTTTATGAATTCATTAATTAGTGCAGATCAGCATTTTATTGTATTAACCCTGGTGGTGGCAGCGGCCGCTTTTGGCATTTGGGCGGAGCATAAAAAGTGGTTCGGCAAAGTGTCGGGCATCCTGGTGACCATGATTTCCATGTCGTTGCTGGCTATGGCCGGTATCGTACCGGTTGGTTCCGGTACCGCTGTTTCGGTACCTGTCTATGATATGGTATTTGATTATTTTATTCCTATTTCCATTCCACTCCTTTTATTGAGCTCTAACATTGTCAAGATTATTAAGGAGAGTGGCAAACTGCTGGTTGCTTTTGTGATTGGAGCTATTGGCGTGGTGATTGGCTGTTTTATTGCCTTTTTTATCATCGACTTGGGAGATGATGCCGGCAATACAGCCGGTGTGATAGCCGCTACGCTTGTTGGAGGAAGCATCAACTTTGTAGCTACCGGAGAGACTTTAAATTTCAGTACTAATCCCTATTTTTCGGCAACCATCGCGGTGGATAATTTCGCTGCTAATTTGTATGTGTTGTTTTTATTCCTGGTTCCTGCTTTGGCTTTTTTAAAGCGCTTCTGGAGTCCAACAATTGTGGAGAATACAGATGAAAGTACAGAACAGGGCGAGCAGGCTCCTGTCACCATGGAACGAATAGCTGTTGCATTGTTTCTGGCCATTGGCATTGCTGCATTAGGTGGCTGGCTTGCACCGTTTATTCAGCAGATAATTGGCACAGAGTTAAATTTGAGCATTTTGCTGATTACACTGTTGGCGTTATTGGTAGCTAACCTTTTTCCGGCACGTTTAAAGCCTTTGGAAAACACTTCTTTTAGCATTGGCTTGTGGATGATGTATGCATTTTTAGCGGTTATTGGTGCTTCAACAAATATCTATGAGGTGTTAAAGGTTGGGCCATCTCTGCTCTTGTTTTACCTGATTATTATGGTGTTTCATTTTCTCTTTCTTATGGCAACGGCCCGGTTATTCAAGCTTAATGTGTATGATGTTATTGTAGCTTCGGCAGCTAATATCATGGGGCCTTCGGTGGCAGCACCTATGGCTGCTTCATTGGGTCAAAAGCGTATGGTGACACCGGCTATTCTGGTGGGGATTTTAGGCTATGTAATTGGCACATTTATTGGCGTTAGCATTGCCATAGCGCTAACCTAGTCGACAAAGGATAGGTTTAACAGGTATTTCTGTCTGGAAAAAACCGCTTGGTAACGGTGTATTGTTGATGATTATTGAGGTTTGTTAGAGATGTAAAACTGATGTCAATTTTGGGAGTTCAAATTTCCAGATTTAGCAACCTTATCGGATGGGTTGAATTTTTACAGTTTGCCTGAATGATCAATCCTTTAGCAGGGCCAATTTCATCGAATTGTGTATATTTGACTCTGTACTTATGTTTCTTAAGGGAAGTCATGAGTACGCTCAAAAACCGATAAACTAAAATAATTACAATGAGTAGAAATGTAATGACAGCAATTGCTGTAGCGCTTTTAATGCAGCTGGGAGTTTCGTGCCATCAGCCAATTCCTGCCGATTTGTCCAAAGCCAACCTGATTCCTGTTCCGGTAGAGTTAACTGCCGATGGAAGTTCATTTCAGTTAACAGAGAAGGCTGAAATTTTTATTAATGAAGGAAATGGTGGGGTAAAGCTGGTAGCTCAGAGTCTGGCCAGTGAGTTAGTGCGAACCACTGGTATTCAGCTTGCTGTTACAGAAGTGGATCAGGCGCCCGCCAAAGGAATATACCTCCATCTAAATACCGACGAAAGCACAAAAAATAGTGAAGGGTATTCGTTAGCGATAGGCGAAAGAAAGGTTGAGTTAAGTGCGAATGCACCTGAAGGCTTGTTCAGAGGTGTACAAACACTGATTCAAAGTCTTGTTAAAGGTGGCGAAAACCAGACTATGTGGCTTATTCCTTCCGGAAAAATTATTGATTACCCGCAATATGCCTACCGTGGTATGATGCTGGATGTAGCCCGTCACTTTTTCTCGGTTGATGATGTGAAAAGAGTGATTGATTTAGCGGCTATGTATAAAATCAACGTTTTGCACCTGCATTTAACAGATGATCAGGGCTGGCGTATTGAAATCAAATCGTGGCCTAAGCTGACTACTGTGGGTGGAAGTACCCAAGTAGGCGGTGGCGAAGGTGGTTTTTACACACAGGAGCAATTCAAGGATATTGTTCGTTATGCCAGCGAGCGTTTTATAACCGTGGTGCCGGAGATTGATATGCCAGGGCATACCAATGCGGCTGTGGTGGCTTATCCTGAGTTAAATGGGAATAAGAAGAAAGCAGAATTGTATACCGGCACTAAAGTGGGGTTCAGTACATTGGCTACGCGTAAAGAAGTGACCTATCAGTTTGTGGATGATGTGATCCGTGAGATGGCGGCGCTGACTGAAGGTCCCTATTTGCACATCGGTGGCGATGAGTCACACGTAACTGAAGATGATGATTATGTGTACTTCATAAATCGCACCAAGGAAATTGTTAAGAAACATAATAAAACAATGATTGGGTGGGATGAAATCGCACATGCCGATGTCAATGCTGAAGACATTGTACAGTATTGGGCTAAGGATAAAAATGCCAGTTTAGGTGCTGAAAAAGGTGCTAAAGTGCTCTTATCGCCGTCGAAGCGGACCTATTTGGATATGAAATACGATTCGACTACGTACATCGGGTTGGCTTGGGCAGGTCTGATTGAAATGGATCAATCGTACAATTGGTACCCAGCTAAACTCATTGAAGGGATAGATAATGAACATATTCTGGGTATAGAATCACCACTTTGGACCGAAACAGTGGAAACGCTTGATGACATTGAATACCTCACATTTCCTCGTTTAATTGGTCACGCCGAAATCGGGTGGTCACCAGCCTCTCACTTAAATTGGGAAAGTTTCAAAAAGCGTTTGGCTCAGCACGGAAAGGTTTTAAAAGATTTAGAAGTCAACTTTTATCAGTCGCAACAAATACCGTGGGTAATGGACTAGTAAAGTGCCTAATAATATAAAAGTTGTTGACCAGTTCCAGAGTCTAGTAAAAGATGACGGGACTGGTCATTTTTTTGATGGTGCGAACCCTCCTCCAACCAATAGGCACGGCCATCAATTATTATTTCAAACCATTTTGGTTCACTTCATATGGGCAGCGTGTCAAATGTCATGTTCTTTTTCCGAGTATAGGGAGGTTTTAGGCAAACTTTCTCCTTTCAATTGCGTAATGCGATACTGAATTTGTTTTAAGCAAGGGACTGGGGCCATTGAGCAAGCCGATGGGCAGGCGTATTTACAAAGTATAGATATGAGGTAATCAACCTGTTGGATTGTTCAACTGGAGGTTGTACCTGCTGAGGAAAGTCATTAACCATTAAAATAAGTGTTAGGATTTTCACATGAATAAAATGTGTCACCGGTACTTGCTGTGTGTGAATTTTAACTATATAAGGAAGAAAGTTTTATGAGTGAGGTAATGATTGAAGTGATTAAAACGTTGGTAACACTACCTATAGCTGTTGTAATATTAAAGTTGATTTTCAAAAAATCAATCATGTTCCGCTTTAGTTTGATTACCGTTTTGTTTGTGATTTTTGTGACATTAACTACAACAGCCAAGTTTTTTGGTGGGGCTTATCTCACGTACATTGTGACTCCTGTTAATGTGCTTGTTGGGGTAGGCGTGTTTGTTTATATCAACAGGGTACTTCGCAAGCCACTTGAACGGGCTATCAATGAGCTTGAAAGCATGTCTAATGGTCAGCTTAACATTGATGTAAAGGAGCTTGATTCAAAGGATGAGCTGGGTGTATTAAATAATTCGCTCAAGAAACTGTCTGATAAGCTAAGGCAGGTGTTGCAGGATATTAACGGAGGAGCGGAATTGTTACTGCAGGCCAGTCATAAATTAAATGTTACCGCCGAAGAGTTGTCGTCTGGCTCAGCAGAGCAGGCTTCATCCTTGGAAGAAATCTCTACAACCATTGAAGAAATAGCTGGTAATGTGGCCAGCAATACCGATAATGCCAATCAAACCTCAAGTATCGCCAAAGAGTCATCGGTACGTATTCAAAATGTATCCGATGTGTCTGATGATAGCTATAGGGCTGTCAGCAATATTTCAGAAAAGGTAAGAGTAATTAATGAAATTGCCACGCAAACTAATATTTTAGCCTTAAATGCAGCGGTTGAAGCTGCACGGGCAGGGGATATGGGCAGAGGATTTGCCGTTGTGGCGGCTGAGGTGCGTAAACTGGCCGAAAACAGTAAGCTGGCAGCTGACGATATCACTCTGATGGCCGACTCGACTCGCCAACAGACAGAGAGGGCCAATTCACTGCTTCAGGAAATGATGCCACAAGTTGAAAAAACCGCGAATTTGGTGCAGAACATTGCAGCAGCCAGTTATGAGCAAAACAGCGGGGTAGACCAAGTGAACGGGGCTATACAACAACTCAATACCACCACTCAACAAAATGCCGCAGCGGCGGAAGAGCTGGCTGCTAATTCGGAGGAGCTGACGGGGCAGGCTGAAAGCCTAAAACAGTCTATCGCATTCTTTAAGTTTTAAACGGCTATTGTAATTTTGGGAATCTTCAGGTGAAAACTAGCCGTTATTCGTTGAGAAGAATGAGAAATGAACCTTTCCATACTTCTTGACTTCGGTAAAATTAGGGTGCTCGGCAAAATTCTTTTTGTCGGAGTGCTCTAAAATGAAGACCCCATCTTCTTTAAGCAGGTTATTTTCGAAAAAGCGATTGGGAATGCTATCAAAGTCTTTTAAATCAAATGGAGGATCGGCAAATACTAAATCGTATTGAGCGTTGCATTTTTGTATGTACTTAAAAACATCAGCCTTAATGAGCTTTATTTCAGTACTCAGATCAAATTCTTTCAGCATCGACTTAATAAAGCTGTAATGCTTGTAGTTGAGCTCAACCGTTGTGATGTCTCTGCAGCCTCTTGAGGCAAACTCGTAAGATATACTGCCTGTTCCGCCAAATAAATCCAATACCGACAGCTCTTCAAAGTCTACCCGGTTGGTAAGCACATTGAATAAACTCTCCCGTGCTATGTCTGTTGTTGGGCGGGCAGAAAAACTTTTAGGCGGAGAAAAGCGTCTGCCTTTTAAAAAACCACTTATTACACGCATATGGCCAGGTTAAATAAATTATGAAACTGTAGCTTCTCGTTTTCCTTAATACGCATGCCGTTGCTAAACTTAAAATGAGGCGTTGGCGTTGCGAGTTTTGTCTGTCGCAGGTAATTTTTTAGTTCTTTGTAAAGAGGGCTTTGCTTATCATGGATGCCATGCATTAGCACATTGGTGTTTTCAGCCTCCAGCTTTAATTGTTCAAAGGTAAAAAGCACAAAGTAAAGAAAATCGTTAATGTTGCTGTAGGCATAGGAGTTGCATAAGCTCATTTTTCGATCCTTTATCACCAATAAATCAAAAAACTTATCATGAACACCGATGTGCATCACCGCTTCCTGCTTACGCTGCTGGCTGGCTATTAAGCACGACTCGACAAAAGGCGAATAGTGCTGAAAAAAATCAACACTTTCAAATTGGGTTTTCACCAGATGATACATAAACTGTGGCATGGCAAATAAATTCCAGGCATCGGCCATTTTAATCTTTTGTGCCTTAATTTCTATTTGCTCCTCGTCAGCAGAATGGTTCAGGTGATAGAGCTCCTTGTGTTTGATAGGATCATAAAGAGCCGTAGGAATGAGTGTTGACTTAGGGGACTCATACAAGAAAAACACTTTCTTATAAGGTAGCTGCAACAATTCCTCTCTCAACAGGACCTCCTGTGTTTTGATGTTGTCTTTACTCGTGTCGGTGAAAGGAACATTCGCAAAGGCAATGTAGGTATTGGTAACCGGATCGAGCACACAAAAAGAAAGTCCACCCGATGAGGATCGGATGGACAAAAAATAGGATGTTGTGATGCTCGTATCAAACGACTGATCTACAACGTATGTCTTGGTCATATAATTATTCCCAGTTACCGGCGTTATTGTTTGCAGCTTCTAAGGAACCTACCTTAAGACCCGGGTATCTTTCCAATTTCTCGGTCTTGTCGTTCAGGTTAATAATTTCCTGAGCTTCCAATCCTGCCAGGTAGATGTTGTTGTGCACTTTTGCCTCAAACACCTGTACCTTCACACCAGAACCAGTTTCTACAGTACCTGCACCCATTTCGTACGTTTTATCTCCACCGATATATGGAATGTATTTTAACGAATCAACATGGTACCTTGCAGGGAATAAAGAGTCTTTCACACTTACACGAATGGTATCACGACTAATAATACCCAATGCTAAAGCTTTCAGCTCAGTCATACCTGCCTCACGCATGCTATCAGTTAAACTACCCTCTTTTTTCACTAAAGGAAGAGAGTCATTCTTGATGAAGTTGATCAATGTATCGAAGTTACCTGTATACTTATTATAAACAGATTTGTAGGCTACCTGTGCATCACGGATATAAATCAGCTTTTCAACGTTGGCAGCTTGTCTTAAAGCTTGCTGCTCTTGAAAACGGATTGGCTTATTTATACTTTCAACACAATAATAACCTAACGCGATAATTGCAATCGTAAGAACAATCTGAATTACTGTTTTCATTATCTTCGGATTTTTGTTTTAGTTTGAATGCACAAATTTAAAAAAAAAATCATATTACGGTTTTCAAATAGCTTTTATCTACATTAAAAATGCTAAATAATCATATATCAACCTTAATTCGCGATAAGTTTATCTTTGAACCAACAGCTTCGCAGCAGCAGTTAATCGATGGCCTGGGTACCTTTATTATGGATGAAACGGCATCTTCCGTATGCCTTATTAAAGGGTACGCTGGTACGGGTAAAACCTCGCTGATGAGGGCCTTTACTGAAGTACTGGCCGAATTGAAACTGCCTTGCCAGCTGATGGCACCAACCGGAAGAGCGGCGAAAGTTCTTAGCAGCTATGCCCATCAACCCGCTTATACTATTCATAAACTCATCTATCGACGTCAATCGGCTGCCGATGATTTTGGTTCCTTTCAACTCAACTATAATAAGGCCAGAAATGCAGTTTTTATAGTGGATGAAGCTTCAATGATTTCAAATCGTAGTATGGAGCACACGCTCTTTGGTAGTGGAAACTTACTCGAGGACCTTTTAAATTTTGTGTTCAGTAATGAGCAATGTAAGCTGGTAATAATAGGTGATGTAGCCCAGTTGCCCCCGGTGGGATTTGAAGAGAGTCCGGCTCTGGATAAGCTATACCTCGAAAGCATGGGGCTCCATGTGAATGAGTTCTTTCTCTCAGAGGTAGTGCGTCAGGAGGCCGATAGCGGGATCTTATATAATGCTACGAAACTTCGTTTTTTACTGGATGAAGGAGGAATGGGGGACATTGGCTATCCCGGGCTGGAGACCAAGGGCTATCCCGATTTTAAGCGGATCAATGGCGAGGAACTTATTGATGAGCTTACCTGGTGTCAGGAGAATTATGGCCTGGACGAAACCTTGGTTGTTTGTCGATCGAATAAACGGGCCAACCTGTTTAATAAAGGAATTCGTGGCAGTATCCTCTACCGGGAAGAAGAACTGACCGTAACAGACCATTTATTAATAATGAAGAACAATTACCATTGGCTAAAGGATAATAAGGAGGCGGATTTTATTGCCAATGGTGATATTGCCGAAGTGATGCGCATCAACGGTTATGAGGAATTGTACGACAGGCGCTTTGCCAATGTGACTTTACGATTTACCGATTATGAGCATCTGGAGGTGGATGTGAAAATACTATTAGACGCCTTGCATACCGATACTGCAGGATTTTCGCGGGATGAGCAGGAGAAGTTTTTTTATAACGTGCTGGACGACTATCAGGATGAAAAATCCCAAAGGAAGAAGTATGAAAAAGTAAAGGAGAACCCATACTACAACGCTTTGCAAGTGAAGTATGCCTATGCCATGACTTGCCATAAATCTCAGGGCGGACAGTGGAAAGCGGTATTTATAGATCAGGGGTATGTGCCGGAAGAGCAATTAGGCAACAGCTATTTCAGGTGGCTTTATACTGCTATTACACGTGCGACGGAACGTGTTTATCTGGTTAATTTTAAAGATGAATTTTTTGAGGATTAACGTATTTTTTTATCGTTGAATACGCTGGTTGATAAGTTGTAACTTACTTTGCTAGGTTCAAATCAACCGGTGTGTAATTCGATAGCGTGTCGAATAAAATATCTATGCTTCTACAAAACAATAAGCCAGAGGCCATGGCACGTTCATAACATTATAAATATATATCGTAATATTATATATCAATTGTATCAATACAAGGCATCATCTTTTATTTGTGCGGTAGAATATTCTGTGAGAAGTGTATTATTTAGTTAATTAGGGTTTGCATTGTATAAAGGTGTGTATGTAGTGTATAATGATTATAAATTACACTAATGTATTTGCTATTATTCGATTCTGAAGTCCCCTCGGCTAGGGGAATATCTGTTTGTGTTTGCTTTCCTGATTAACAGATAATTTATTTAGACGAAACTTTTTTTTAGAAAAACTGTATATCTTCATCATAGATTGAGGAGTTGTCTATTTACGATATTTGTAAATACAGCTACTTATTTTATAGAGTATAAGCATCGTTGATTGTAAAGACCAAAATGAACTAAAAAACCTGAATAGTAAACCATATATTCCTAAATCTGCATTCACCACATTCAATAAAATATTAACCAAATTTATAATTCTCTCTTAAGCCAAATCCCCTTTGTATGAAAAAATACCTACTTGTGTTGTTGTGCAATATGCTGTTGCTTGCCTGTACCAAGGAGCAAGCTGTGCCTATTCGAATGGATTGTCATTTCGAAGTTGAAGACGAGGACTATACGGTGCCTTCGACGTTAAAGATTACCAATTCTACTATTGGAGCCGACAGTTGGCAGTGGAGTTTTGAAGGGGGGGAGCCAACAGTATCAACTGATAAGAATCCTGGAATTATAAACTTTAATACAGCTGGTGAATACACCATTTCTCTGGTTGCAAAAAATCAATATGGGAGTCAAAAGGACACGGCAATTCAACTAAAATTCTATGAAACCGTGCAACTTGACTTTGATATTGAAATAATGGAGAATGCTTACCCTCCTGCCGAAATTAAGATTATCAATAAGTGTGTCGGTTTAACTCAATTCCACTGGGAGCTACAAGGAGGGAATATTGAATCTTATTCGGGTGCGGAACCTCCTTTAATTTCATTTGCTTTACCAGGTGAGTACACGCTTACATTAAATGCCTCAAATGGGGTTGAGAATCATTCTATTAGTAAGCAAATTACAGTTTTGCCACACATAAAGGCTGATTTTGATTGGCAGGTTGATTTCGCGGATGATGATTATCAGGCCCCTGTTAGCATACAGTTGCAAAACAAAAGCATAAGCGCCACTCACTATCAATGGTATTTAGCAGGAGCCAATATTTTATCCAGTACCGACGAGGCCCCAAAAGTAACCTTTCCTGTTGCAGGAAAGGTGGCGATACGCCTGGTTGCAGATAATGGTAAGGAGCAACAAGAAGTGACAAAAAGTTTTGAAGTGTACCACGATTCTAATCTACGCATATTTAAAGATGTTAAATTGGGGATAAACTCAGCACATAGTTCCATCGGTTGTTTTTATTCCACCACAACTCGCCAGGTATATACAAGAGGGCAGGTAGATGATATCACTGGCAGTGATATTGACTTGGCTTATTTTGGCTTAAACTCCAACTTTTCATTCAATCAGTTTGTAAGTCCACATAGGGTGCAAACAACCGTATTTGATCCAATACCTAATGCTAAACAAACCATTGTGGTTAACCGGCAGGACAATGACCCGTTGGTGAATTTTACAGTGTCTGATTTTGATCAAATGGTCAATGACGAGCCCCTAAAGCTGTTAACGATTAGGGATACGGATGGCGGACGAAAGGAGTTTACTTCAGCTGGCCTGCCTCATATTGTTTTGTTTCAGACCAGTGAAGGACGCAGAGGTGCAATCAAAGTTAAGGCGTGTATGGAGCAAGGAGCTGAATCCTATATCCTCTGCGATATAAAAGTACAAAAAGCAGCAAAGTAGATGATGATATGGTAGGAATGAGTAGATGCTGCATCATTTTATCAGCAATGTTTATATTTAGCCAAATAGCAATCGCCCAGTCTGTTGATCTGGAGAGTGTTGATGAGGATATTAAACAGCAGGTAGAAAAAATCAAGTCTGGTGAAGCTTTTAGTTTAACCGGTGGCTTATCTGCCAATAATATTTTCTACCACTCTAATCAGCCCTTTGCCGGTCGCCAGGCTTATACTTACTATTTGCAGGGGCGTTTAAATTTTGGTTTTCTATCGTGGTCCATGCCGGTTAGTTACAGCTTAACTAATCAAGGCAAAAACCTGGGATATGAGTTGCCATTTAAATTCAATCGTCTTTCATTGAACCCTCGCTATAAGTGGATTCAAGGCCATATCGGAGATGTGGCAATGAACTTCTCACCCTATACACTTAACGGACATTTATTCACTGGAGGAGGTTTGGATCTGGCGCCACCTAAATTGCCTTTAAAGGTGAGTGTCATGGGTGGGCGATTGCTAACAGCGGTTAATGATGATGTTAATCCTAACACCCTCCCTGCCTTTAGGCGGATGGGGTATGGGACTCGTCTAATATGGGATGCTGACAAGTTTAGTATTGGAGCCATAGGCTTTTATGCAAAGGATGACCTGCACTCGCTGGATTCAGTACCTGAAAGTAAGCAGGTATTACCTCAGGAGAATCTGGTGCTGAGTGTTATGGGGAAGGTTAAAATATCTCGTCAGGTCGAATTGTTTGCCGAATATGCCTCATCGGCATTGACCAATGATTTACGTGCAGGGGCGGCAAGTGTGAACCCTGATGGTTTAGCGGCTTATTTTTTCAACAACCGAACGAGTACGCAGGTCAATCAGGCTTATAAGGGAGGGGTAAACTTATTCTTCAATAAAATGACCGTTGGACTCCAATATGAATGGATAGATCCTGAATACAGAACCCTGGGTGCCTACTACTTTAATAATGATTTTGAAAACCTTACCCTGAATCTTACACGTCAGTTTTTTAAAGGGAAGGTAAATGTTGCGTTTAATGGCGGATATCAGCGTGATAACCTCAAAGGGCAGAAGGGCGCAGAAACGGGACGTTGGGTGGCTGCTTTAAATGTTAATGCTCAATGTACCGATAAACTCAGTCTTCAGGTTAATGTGTCTGATTTTACGACATACACGAATATGAAGCTGAACCAGTTTGAGCTCATTAATGATGCATCAACAGTTGATAATACATTGGATACGCTCGACTTTAAGCAAATTGTTCGCACGGCATCCTTCAACCTTAATTATGCGCTTAGAGCAGATAAGCAACAAACTCAAAATCTTAATTTTAGTTACAATCTTAATGATGTGGCTAATAAACAAGGCGATGTAGTTCGAACGGGTGATGCATCATCGGTACATAATGCGGCCTTGGCGCATGCCATATTCTGGCTATACCGCGAAGTGAATTTAAATACTTCAGTGAACTACACCTACAACACTATCGGCTTTGAGGATGCTCAGATGTATGGTGGCAGCGTTAATGTGGGCAAGCAGTGGTTGCACGGTCGTTTGAGCGTCAGTGGAGGTGTTGCCTACAATCATGATCAATCAATTAGCGGGAGTAGCGATATTATCAATTTGCGTCTGCTTGGAGCCTATACCTTTTGGAAAAAACACAGTCTGAATATCAATGCCGTTCAGATGTACAGAAATACCAGTAATGAGTCACTTAAAGACATTCAGGATCTGACAGTGACATTTGGATACAATTATAGCTTCTAAAGCAATTAGTGCAGAGCTGTATCTGACTTAACGGAATTTTTTTGACAGACCAATAATGGGACTGAGGGGGCGAAGCCGTGGTTAAGGTGAAGGAAAAGTGATATAAGGATCAATTATCAAAATTCAATTTTATAGCTCTTGAAATATTAGATAGAGCTTTCTATTAATTACAATCAGACATTAAGGATGAAGAAAGTATTTGCTTTATTTGCAGCTGTTTGGCTCATGATAACAGCGCAGGCACAAGAAAATGCCATGACATTTTTGAAAGGGGTTCCACAAACCACTCAAATCAACCCGGCATTCAGGCCCGTACATCGTTGGTATCTGTCGATGCCTGCATTGGGGAGTTTTAAAATAGATGGTGCCAGCAGTGGTTTTTCCTATGCCGATGCAGTAGTCAATGATGAACTCAATCTGGATAAGTTAGCCAATAATCTGCAGGAGAATAACCTGTTGGCTGCGGAGTTGTCGTTACAAGTGGTAGGTTTTGGTTTTAAAGCCGGTAAATCATTTTTCACTTTTGATGTTAATCAGCGGTCCAAATCGCGTTTAAACTACACCAAGTCCTTAATGGACCTGCGATATGGCTTGGATGCAGCCAATATAATGTCGTTCTCAAACAGCGATGCCAGCATGTTGCTAAATACCATAAATTACACCGAAGTGGCTATAGGTTCGTCCTATCCAATAACCGACAAAATTACGGTTGGCGCACGCATAAAGTACCTGATGGGAGGTACCAATATCCAATCCGATCATTTCAATTTGGCTATTCGGTCTAATGATACTGGTATTGATGTAAACAGTAACGTGCTGGTTAGGGCCTCTATGCCTTTGGATATTGAATACAATGCCGACGGCACGGTAAAGTCGGTAGATATTGACTCCAATGCCGACGTGGAAGATTATTTCAGAACGGGTAATAATGGTTGGGCTTTCGATTTTGGAGGTACCTGGAATGTGATTGATAAACTCACAGTGGGACTTGCCTTTAACGACATTGGCTACATAAAATGGAAGCATAATTTACAGGAACTATCAGCTCAAACAGCGGCTAGCTATGAGTATGTATCGGTTTCGGATGAGGATTACCTGAGCGATGTATTCAGTGATATTGAAGAGGCTATTCAGGTTACGGATAAGGCCGCTTCGTTTACCACGGGCCTGATGGGAACCATGAATATTACTGCAGATTATCAGCATCGCGACTGGCTAAACTTTGGCCTTGTATCCAAACATTTTATAACTGATGGCAAGCTGATTCCTGAAACAACCCTGGCAGTTGGTATGTCGCCGGGCAGTGCATTATCAACTGTTTTTAGTTATTCCATGATGAAGGGTGCTCCGGCTAACTTAGGGTTGGGACTGGCGGTCAAGGCTGGTGCTTTCCAGATTTATGCCGTCACCGATAATATTAACTCTGCTTTTAATATAGAGAAGGCGAAATATGTGAATGCCCGTGTGGGTATCAATTTTGTATTTAATCGCAAAAAGAAAGAAGCGTCTGAAACAGATGTTGTGGAAGAGTAGATAGAAATATTTTCTTGAATGTAACTTGTTAAATTTCAGTTTCTGAAAGTATCCACGTGTGAGGTGTTGCAAAATGTAATAAGAGTTGTAACAATACAACTTTGCCAACTATGGTTTCGCATAGAAGTAGAGGTGTGGGTATACTGCATTGCCAGACGAATTCAGCTTATAGAAAAGTAAAATAAACACATGAAAACACGCATCCTGTTTATATTCCTGTTGGCCGCTTTTTATATGCCATTAAAGGCGCAAAACCATCCGGTTAAGGTGGTGGTACAGGCCATGCCGCCTTATCTGGTTCGCCTGGCTGATTACACAACGGCAACTGAGCCTCGTGTATATGTGCAGTTGCTATTGGCCGATATGCAACAAGGTTCACGGCAGGTGCGTTTGCATGTTTCTTTAACGGGGAATAACCTGAATATTCAAAGTACGCAGTTGCAGCAAGGAAGTAATCCTTACGTCATTTATTCGGGCCAGCCCTTGCGTTTGTCTAACATGGATATGCAGGCATTGTTTCGATACGAGAATCTGCAGGGGCTCACACCGGCTCAGTACCGCGAGCCCTTGCCCGAAGGATTTTACAAGCTGGGGTTTACCGTATATGATCATATCACTGGTTTGCCTTTGTCGCAACGTACCGAGGTGCCACTGTTTCTGACACTGAGTAATCCCCCGGTATTGAACCTGCCTTCGCGGGGCGAGAGTGTGCAGGCTACAACAGTGCCTAACCTGTTTTTTAACTGGAGTCCCCGCCACCAGGGATTAGGCAATGTACAATACGAATTTTCATTAGTTGAGATATGGGATGACTACCTGTCGCCCGAGCAGGCTTTTTTAGCAGCTACTCCTCTGTGGACAGAGGTAACACGCAGCAATAGTTTACTCTATAACCTGTCGAAACCGCCCCTGCAGGAAGGCAAAAGGTATGCCTGGAGGGTAAGGGCCTTTACCGGCGATGTGAATAATTCAGAGGCCCTCTTCAAGAATAATGGGTGTAGTGAAATCTTTTATTTTACTTACACTGTCACTTGCGAGGCGCCTATGTACCTGTTAAGCCACATTACCGGGGCCCGCAGTGTAACGGTGCAGTGGCAGGAAGCTGCACACTTTGACCACTACCGCCTTCAATACCGCAAGGTGAGCTATAAAACAGAAGAGGTCACCCGCAGGGTTAAGAACAAAGAAACCGGCGAGCGCGAACGTATTACCACCACCGAAGAGGTACGTGAAGTGAGTGCCTGGTTTGAGGTGAATACACCGAATACGCAAACCCGCCTGAGTAATCTGGAAGAAAATACCGAGTACGAGTACCGTGTTGGAGGACACTGTCGTAACAATGCCGATCAGCAGAGTTTTACCTACAGCATTATTCAGCGCTTTACCACTCCATCCAGAGATGATTCAGAAACCGCCTATCAGTGTGGCGTGCTGCCTAAAATAGAACTGGACAATGCCGAACCGCTCATTACCCTTGCCGTTAACGAAAGTTTTATGGCCGGTGATTTTCCGGTAACTGTTACCGAGGTTAATGGTGGTAAAGGTACCTATACGGGGCGCGGATACATTGTGGTGCCCTACCTGGCCGATACGCGCCTCGAAGTGAGTTTCAACGGTATTTTTATTAACAGCCAGTACCAGATGCTGCGCGGCATGATTGAAACGGCCTATGATGCATCCGGGCAAAATATTGTATCGACAGGTGAGGTGAGTAACCTGCTGGATGGTAACCAGGGCAAAAAGGAGCACCAGGTGGATTTTGAGATAGCCGATATACAGTACTACCCCGAAACCGGGCGTGTGGCAATAATTGGTACGAACGGTGAGAAGGTGGTGCTTACCGGTGCTGACTCTTACGAGGTAGTGGATGCAACCGGCAAGGTGTATCATATTAACCAGGACGGGGTGCAGGTGGCCGGCGAGCAGTCGCCCAACGGTAAGCCCGATGCGCAAACAACACAAGGTATCTCTACCGGCAGTAACGGGCAGGCAAAGTTAACTTCACTGAACCGTAGCAGTGGTGTGGCAGTGCGTTTTGTGGCCAATGCCTCGCAATTGTATGGCTTTGATGCTGTGGCGACCGATGCGCCCGATGAATTGAAGGCTTTATATACACAGGTAGAAGGTGAGTACCTGCCCTGTAAATCGGTGGTGTACCGGCAAACCGATTTTATCGATTTTGTGGTGGAAGGCATAGTAGCCGACAGTGTAGAGTTTGTGACCCTGAATACCGGGCGGGTGATACAGGCTACCGGCAACACGCTTACCCTTGACGGGATAGAGCAGTATGGCAGCGAAACCATACTGGCCCGTTGCAGCAGCAAGCTTGCTGGGGGCGACACCCTGCAGCAGCATATGGTGATTGGCGCTTTTGAGCTGGTGTACCTGCCTGGCGAAAAACACATCGACCTCACGGTGATACCTACCAACGGGCGCGAGGTGCCCGGCCTGGAGCTGGAGCAAACCCTGAATGCCATCTACAAAAGTGTGGGTGTGCGCTTTAATATTACGGTTGATAAAGCCTACACGGCACCTTATGAGCAGTTAAATGAGGAAGAAAGTGCTTTTTATGCCAACTATACCGGCGAGCAAAAGGCCATTATCAACGACTACAGAAGCCGGCGCCCTGTAAATCCTAACCACTACTATGTGTTTTACTCCAATATAACACGTAACACAGGTAGCGCACAGGAGCTGGGCTATATGCCCATACAGCGGCAGTTTGGTTTTATCTATACCGGTGGCAATAGCCAAACACTGGCTCATGAGCTGGCCCACGGCGTGTTTCATCTGCGCCATACCTTTAGCAGCAGTAATGAAACAGTTATACCCCAGGGCCATACCGAAAACCTGATGGACTACACCAATGGCAAAGTCCTGTTTAAATACCAGTGGGAAAAGATACATAACCCCGATATAGTGCTTTTTACATTTTTAGAAGGTGATGAGGAGGGAGCACTAAAAGGAAATTCGGATACAGAAAAAGCCATACATGTAATAGAAAAAATTAGATGTGCCTATAAAACAGATAGGAAAGTCAAATTTGAGAAAGATACTTGGAAATGGTTTTCAGAAACTGTTACTGTTACAAATTTTTCTGATTTATATGATAACCAAACATACGATTATATTTTTATTGAGCTATCGGAAGATGTTAACGAACTAGAGATACCATCAAATTTAACATTTCAGACAGATAAAAGCTATGTTGCCCAAGTATTCAGAGGAGATGTTGTTAAATTTGATTTTGGAGAACTTATTATCAAAGTAGATAAAAGTCATGGGCAAGCTTTACTCGATTATCTTACTCCAAACGATACAGACTTCGAAAAGCAAAAAATACAATTTGTACAGAGAATAATTGATAAATATAAAAACAGTGATTATACAAGAAAACAAGTTATTAGTTTGCTTTCAACATCTTCTCAATGTTTGTTTGAACATCTAACGCAAGAACAACGGATAGCTTTATTGCATCTTATTAATGATGGTTCAAACATACCGGAAACAGTAGAAAGGATTGTCGTAGATATTATAAGGACTACTCCAGAAAATCAAATCGAATATCTTTTTGATAAGCTTTATAACGATGGATTAATGGCTTATTTTGACAATGTACTTCACGATGTAGGGGGAGAAAAGTGTTATTCACGATTTATAATAGAGCTAACTGACCTTTATTTTATGAAATTCTCCACTTTATTATCGGATTGCTTTTCAACTGATGAATGGGGTAATATTTTTATTAAAGTCACTACAGAACAGAACACTTGGGGTAATTTAAAATTCATTTCCCAAAACCAAACACCATACTTTAGGTGGTCACCTAGTTGTGATGTTCCTACATGGCGATATGGAACAAAAGGCATAGAGATAGATAACTTTATTACATGTGGTGATTATAATAATGCGAAGAGTATTTTGAATCCATTTGAACCTATCGTTATTTATTTAGAAAAAGATTTACCTTACTTTAAATTAGGGGATAGCTTTGAAGACAAAGTTATTGCCATGCCTGCCTTTGTTTTAATGTGGTTAAGGCAACAGGCTTCAGACAAAGCTTTAGCTGAAATGTTAAATGAAGGAGTAACTATATATAGTTCACTTGCAACATTAGGTTCTACAGGTTTGGTAACTAAGGGAGTTCCCAAAGCATTTCTTACAGCATGGAATTATTTTATTAAAGTAGATGCACTAATGAAACTATTATTGGTAAATGATGATGTTAAAAATGCAATTAAAAAAGTTGGTCAGAATAATGAAGGCGAAGAGTTTCTTAAATTATATGATAGTTATTCACAAATATTTGGTTATATCATTAAACCTAGTTTAGAAGGAACTATTTTAAAGCAGAAAGTCAGAGATGTATTAACAGGTTATGCAAATATAGGGACTTTATGGGATGTAGTTAAGATGAATACTGATGTTAAAAGAAGATTGTCGGATACCGAAATTGGTGAGTTGTCGAATTATTTGAATCAAATAGATAAAATTTTAAAAAATGAAAAAGTGGTTGAGTAGGGTAGATACGGATAATATGCTCTATAGATATTTAGTATTTATTATTATTATTGTTTTTGCTTTTGCATATGGATCGTATAAAATGTATGGAAATCGTCCACTGTTTTTGTTTAAAAATCAGGAGGGAAAAATTGTTAAGGTATACGATAAGAAACAATTCACAAGAGTAGGTTATGCAGGAGCTTCTCCATCTAATTATGATGCTATGGCATTAAAATTAGACTCATCTAAAGAATTAATTATAAATACTAATTTGGATTATTCTAAGTTATTTGAAGAAGGAATGCGAGTTAAAGTGTGGATGTATCGTACATCTGATGAGTATAACTTTGTGCAAGTGAAGTGTGGTAATCAAGTACTGGTTGAGAATAATGAGGAAATTGGATGGTTTGTTTTTACTTTAATGATTGTTAGCGGGATACCATTTTTATTTATGGTCTTTATTATTCCATTTGTTCAGTACAGAAACAAGAAGAATTAGTCCCCCCCGTTCCACGTAGCAACAAATAAGCAAAGCTGTTCGGCGTAGCGTCTCGCTACGTCGCTGCAAATAAAGCTTGCTCCGTTAATGCGGAGGCCTCTGGCCTATAATCACGATTCAAACAAATTTATATTTATAACTATCCCAGCTACCGCGCGAATCCTTTCCGTGGTGTAACTAAAAAAGTACTATTATCAATTATAAATTAGACTTCGTCGATTTCCAATTGATAATCCAGAAGGCGTCTACTTTGTTAGAATGGATGGATGTTTTTGCCAAGGATAGCCTGAAAGATATTGTATTAGAGAAATTATGCATAATGTGTGCAAGGTGTTGGATTGGAATTGTTGTAATTAAATAGAACCACACGAGAGGACTCGTGCGGTAGCTTGAGAAGATATTGATGTAACAAACGTTACTGTTGAAGAAAATAGAGTTATTATAGGCAGAAAAGAAAGTAACTATCTAACTTTCGAAGTAAGGGATACACAAGCTGAGCCATCGCCAGAACAAGCTTTGAAGCTGAAAAATTATTTTACGGTTTCGGAAAGCGAATATAATTTGCAATTCAAAAAGCTTATTATTGGTCTGAGTAGTAAATCAACGGATATAATTATTGATGAAATATTTGATATGTCTGACTGTATGTCTGAAAAGTTAAGTACTGAATGGCGATTCTTTTTCTTTGAAAAAATATTGAATCAGGATGCGACACTAACTGCAAGAGAAGCTATTTGTATAAATAAACTATTTAGCACAGTAAAAGATGAAAGCCAGGCAAGTCATTTAATAACAAGAATAAAAGAGAAAGAATATGAAAAGAAATTGATTAAAACAATGGCAGATATGCGTTCGACAGTTTTTTCTAATGTTGCAAACGGTTTGGCTTGGCTTTATTATTCGCAGAATAAGTGCACAGTTGTTGAGGCTGGAAAAAATGCAAATTCTGAAAACTTCTTTGCATGGCAACCAATGGGAAGTACTGTTGAGAAATATAAAAAATATGCCAGCAATCCTAAATTTAGCAATTGGTTTGATTGGATGTATAGCTCAAAACTTAATAGTTACACTGTGCATTTGGAAGGTGATGGTAGGTTTAGAGTGCATGTGATAAGTAGAAATCCTTACACAACCGCATCTTATCATGAGAACATTTACTTGAAGCCTTTTGAAACTGTTAGCGTTTATTTTGCCTCTAAAAATAAATATGTAAATATTGATGATAATACGGTTGTAATGCCAGGTGTATTGCTAGCTTGGATGATTGACCAGAGTGAAAGAGAAAGTAATCAGATGCTATTTGAAATTGGATTAATTGCGGCTACTTTTTATTCAGGAGGTTCTGCAGTAATCAGTTCAACGGGAAGATTTGGACGTACAATTCATACCATACTATTGGTCAAGAGCTTGACTGATTTAACAGTTAAGGTTGCAGATGAGGAATTAAAAGGTTTATTGACCGATAAAGTAATTGATTCGTACAAAAGACTTAGTAATATAATTGATTGTGCATTAATATTTAAACAGTTTGCAGATAAGGAAATTAATCAAGAAGTATTAATGCTATCAAAGGCATGGGATGAAGTTAGTGTAAGTAATAAAGAAGTACTAGAACAACGCTATCCTGATGTAATCAGTTTAATTCAAAAACATATTAATAAATTAAGGTAATCATGGGATTTTGGCAGCGATATAGTTATTTACGGGCCTTATTTGTTGGTCTGCCATTTGGATTTGGCTGTTTAATAACAGGGATTAATTATTTTATTGAAATCCCGCGTAATGTTGAAGGTCTAGAGGTTGTTTCAGGAAATGTGCAAGGTTTTGGGATAAAGAGAATAAAATCAGAAGTTGATAATTCTAGTTATGAAGTTTTTTTTGTGGAAGTAGAACAAAAGGGGTGGTATTATACAGAATTAAAGTCAAAGAAAAGATTACTAAGAAGGGAGTTAGCCGAGGAACTAAGAACATCACGTTTAGTTGAAATATGGCATATGAATGGGCAAAAAAACATAGAGCAAATATCCGTCGGAGATAAGTTCTTATATGAATATGAGCCCCCTTATTGGATGGGGCATGTTTTTTTCTGGATTGGAGCAATAACGTTAGTCTCAGCTATTGGATATGTAGTTTTACATCCGGAAGATTTAACTGGTAAGAAAAGAAACGGCAAAGTCTCGAAGTGGTAATTTTAATGAAATTCGCAGCTCGGCGAAGTGTTCCACTTCGTCGACCATAACCAGTAGTTTGTAACTACATTATTCCAGTGCAAGGGATTTACATCGGTAATTAACCAAATTGAGCCTTTAATTCTACAAGTAATCATTGTTAAGTAGTCATAGACTACATTGTAATGAAAGCGAAGTGGCCAACTTCGCTTAGCGTGGGCATACTCCCAAATGCTTTTACTAAAAGCAGGTCTTGGGTAAACGCCCAAAGCTACCTTTTTAAGAAAACGGCTCATGGGCAAACACCCAAAGCTTCCTTTGGAGAGAAGGCTGCTCATGGGCAAACGCCCAAAGCATCTTTTCTGAATAAATCAGCTTATGGGCAAACGCCCAAAGCATCTTTTTTGAGTAAAACAGCTCATGGGCAAACACCCAAGACATCATTTTCAAATAAAACAGGGCATGGACAAACTCCCAAGGCTTCCTTTTGAACAGGGCAGGTCATGGATAAATAGCTATGCCTGATAGTAAGCATAGTGCTTGTATAAAATCACCAAATATTAATTCTAAACACATGATTATGATTGAAAAACTAATTAGCAAAAGCCGCATTGGCGAAGTTGATAATGTAGCCAGGCAGATTATTAATGCTTTTAATGAAGGCAACTGGAGTGCCGATGTGCACCTCAGTAATACGGTTAATGAACTGAAACAGGAGTCTACAGCCCTCAGTAGTGCCATTCGTCGCACGCGTGCCGAGTCCGAACTGGAGGCTAAAGATGAGGTGCGCGATGCTAAAATACGTGCCATTTACTATCTGACGCAAGGTTTTCTGCATCATCCCGATGTTGCTGTTAAGACTGCAGCACAGGTGGTTAGTAAGGTGTTCGACAAATACACGCTGAGTTTGTTGAGCGAGAGTTACAACCAGCAGTCGGCTTTAACGGTTTCGCTGCTCAACGAGCTGGAGGCGGACGAGCTTAAGCCACATGTGGCGGCCTTGCCGGGACTGGCTGTTATTATCGGCGAACTAAGGGTGGCCCAAAGTGATTTTGAAGCGTCTCAATTGGCCTACTTGGGCGATAAAGCCCATGAAGGAACACAGCTCAATGCCACCGAACTAAAAGAGCAGGTGGTGAAAATTATCAATAATAAACTGGTGGTGTACCTGCGCGCCATGGTACAGGTCGATGAGGCACGTTATGCAGGCTTGGGTCGCCTGATACAGGAAATTATTGATACCAATAACCGTGCAGTTAAAAAACGCCGTCAGAGCGTGGTGGAAAGTGAGGTATAACTTTTAAGTTTTTTCAGGCTTGCAGCTTTAAACCAAAATGTAAATAAAGCTGCGAGCCTTATCCAACTCAAGACCCTCAACCCTTAACATTCAACTCCTCAACTTTAACCCAAAACTCTGAACCCAAAAACCTGAACTTATTTTTTTCAATAAACACTTAAACTAAACAGTATGAAAAAGGTATTTGTACTAGCCTTAATGGCTTCTATGAGTTTATCGGTATTTACCGCTTGTGATAAAGATGATGATACCAATGTACATCCATTAATAGGTACCTGGGAGTACCATAAAGTATTTGAAGATGGCGAACATTTTACAAGGCGGATTACCTTTAATGAAGGTGGGCAAGGTACCGAATACTACGAAGAACTTTATAACGGCGTGTTGGATAAGGGAACCGGAGCTTTCGACTATAAAATTGAAGGCAACAATATGGTAGTAACCTTTACTAAACAGAATGGGCAAAGTGTTACGAAGGAGCCTTTTACTGATGAGGTGGTTTTTCACTCAGCTGACAAAGTAACATTTAGTCTTGAAGATGACGGGCCTATAACTTATGTCAGAAAAAAATAATGTTTTTCAGGCTTGCAGCTTTCTAACGAGATGCCAATAAAGCTGCAAGCCTTTTCCACTTGACACCCCTCAACATTCAACTGTAAACCTATTTTTTTTCAATAAACATTTAAAAACAAACTAGTATGAAAAAGTTATTTGTATTAACAATGACCGTATTGGTCGCAATGAGTTTATCAGTATTTACCTCTTGTGATAAAGACGACGACGATTTTAATCATCCTATAGTAGGCACTTGGGTGGATAAAGATTATCCTGATTATGTTGTAATCTTTAAAGGTGATATGACCGGTTCGAGTACTTTTGTAGAAGGGGATTTGGTAATGGTTGTTCATTTTAACTACTCTGTTAAGGATAACCAGTTAACAATGAAATTTACAAAACTAATTGAAAATGGTGGTGCAGTATCAATACCTGCAGAACTGCAGGATGACTATGTGCAAACATTTGAGATTAATAATGGTGAACTGACTTTTAGCGATATGGATGGTATATACGTTAAGAAGTAACTTCACTTAAATACCCCTGCAGCGCCTTCCCGCCTGCAGGGCTTTTCTCTTCTTGATTCAGACCCCGTTTTTAAGGATCGCAACTTGAATGCAATATGTAAATAAAGATGCGGGCCTTGTCCTTTCGAAACCCTCAACTTTCAACTTCTCAACTTTATATGAGATTTAAGACACAAGACGCAAGATTCGCGTTATCGTGCGTGTCCTCGCGCGATATACTTGTAAGGATCGCAGCTTAAATACTAGCTGCCAATGAAGCTGCCATCCTAATTGAACCCCACAACCTTCAACCCTCAACCAATCTCTTTTTAAACCTATCACTATGTCAATAAGCAAACGCACGGTAATCAGGCTGATGTTAATGTTTTGGACCTTATGGCTAAGCCATGCTATATATGCCCGTCACATTAACGATGAGGTCTTATACATTCAACTTCCCGAGCTGGCGACAGAGGTGCCAACCCCTGTTCATACAGCTGTCATGCCTTTGCCCGAAGCACCGGATGAACCCGAACAGGCCGCCCTGGCTCGTGCTTCTATTGAGGAAGTTGAGAAACGTCAGGCCTGGATCGAATCCATTAGTACCAATGATTTGGTGCAGCTGCCGGTTGGCATAATGCATACCCAGGACCAGGCCTATGGCTCCTCAGGTGGCGATAACGTAGAGTATACAGTAGCCGTTAGTAGCGCCCGTTTTTTTCCCGAATACTCAGAGTTAACCGTGTTTGCCCGCATTCGCATACCACAAACCGATGAAAAGGGCAAACCGAAAGAACTATTTTTTGGCTCCGATAAAGTTATTTTGTCCCACGGGGGAGGCATCATCGGCGATGCCCGCCTTTACCTGTTGGGCGATGTTTACATCCCTTTTGGAAATGGCGAATGGGAGGTGCGGCTGAAAGGGGGCTATGACAATCAAACCGGCGACATAACCAGCCAAACTTATGTAACGCTTAATTGTGACGGGGTAGCCAACCTGTCGCTCGATGGCGAGCTCTTAGTCTCGCGCAGCCTCATCATTCCTTTTGTTGATAATCAACCCGATTTAAACCCCTTACATGCGGTAAGTGGTGCCTTTCAAATTAAAGCGGCCGGTTGGAACGATCTGCTGGCCGAAGTCAGTATCAGCCCTTTTATCTTGGCCAGTCAACTCGAAAACTACGAGCAGCAAGGGGCGTTTATATTTTCAGCCGATAAGGCTATTTTGGACTTGAGTGATTTTAAAAACAGCTCCGTGGTTAAATTCCCCACTTATTATAGGGATAATGGGTTACTGGGGCCGGCTCCTGAAACCTGGCGGGGCATCTTTTTTGAACAGATAAAAGTAACCTTGCCCCACATGTTTAATGACCGTCGTCAGGAGCAGGCTGTTTCGCTTGAAGCCTACCACATGCTCATCGATAACTACGGGGTGTCGGGACTGTTTTCGGCCAATAACCTTATTCCTTTGGAACAAGGGCGTACCGGGCAAAGTGCTTCCTGGGCCTATTCGGTCGATTACCTGGCTGTGGAGTTAGTGGCCAGCCGCATCAATGCGGCCTCATTTGACGGGCAGCTCCTCTTACCTGTGGCTGATTCAACTGCTTACCTGGGTTATAATGGTCTCATTTCAGAGCAGGAATACCGCCTGGGGGTGCGCATCGACTCAACAATGAAATTTCCGCTTTGGGAAGCTGATGTAGAGCTATTGCCCAATTCCTATGTGGAACTGGCAGTTAAAAACAAACAGTTTCGACCCAAGGCCTGTCTGTCGGGTTCGCTCACCATGGCTGTGTCAGCATCTGAACAGCCAGCAGAAGAAGCAACCTTGAAAGTACCCAATGTAGAATTTCAGAACATGGTGCTGCAAACCACCAAGCCGTATTTTGCAGTTGACTACATGGGGTATAACGATAAGCTGACCTTTGGTTCCTTCCCGGCCTCGGTCTCCGAAATTGGCATTACCACTAATGAAGATCTGATTGGCTTAACCTTTAAGTTGGAGGTAGGACTGATGGAACAAGGGGATAAGGGCTTTGGAGCCAAGGGTAAAGTTACGATAAAGTCGGTTTCGGTAACACGCGATGAATGCCAGAGTTGGCGCTACCACAGTTTGGATATATCTGAGTTTGGTATCAATACCAATATGGGTGTAATGGCTATTAATGGGAGTCTTAAATTTCGCGAGAATGATCCGGTGTTCGGAAAAGGATTTCATGCCAAGGTGGATGCCACTTTTGGTAGTTTAGGGCCTATTGCAGTTGAGGCCATCTTTGGGCGGCGCACCTTCAAATACTGGTATGTCGATGGGAGTGTGGAGGGCTTGAAAATACAGGCAGGTGCCATTCAAATAAATGGTTTTTCGGGCGGCGCCTCCTACCGGATGAGTCGTAAGGTGGGGGCCTCCATGCTCGAGTCATCTTCAGGGCTGTCTTATGTGCCTGATAGTTTGGTTAAAACGGGTGTGCGTGCCGCCGTGTTTGCGTCGGCATTTGAAGAGGGGGCGGTGGCTTTAAAGGCGGGTTTTGAAATAACCACAACGGCCCATGGAGGTATTGCCCGTATGGGCTTTTTTGGCGAAGCCAATGTGATGAAACCCATTATTGGCGATTTAGCCGACCTGAACTCCGAATTGGCCGATGCGGTTCAAAAGCAGGCCGATAAGGTGGTTAATGCCATGGATCAGTTAGGCGGAATGGGAGCTATTGCCAATAAGGCCATGGACAAGCTGTCGGATACCTCCATGTACGAACGGGCGAAGGATTTGAAAGAAGGCCAGCCATTGAGTTTATCAGCCAATATAAAGGGCCTAATAGGTATTGAAAAAGACTATGTAAATGATGTGTTTCATGGGGAGCTTGAAATATTCATTACCACGCCGGGCAACCTGCTTACAGGTGTAGGTGAGGGGGGCAAAGCCGGATGGGCGGTGTTTCATACCGGGCCTGATGCCAACTACCTGCACATCGGAACACCTACTGATCCTATTGGTATCAAAGCCGGTGTCGGACCTCTCTTTGTTAAGCTGACCTCCTATTTCATGGTGGGCGATAAAATACCTGGCAGTCCGCCGCCGCCACCCGAAGTGGCACGTATCCTGGGAGTGGATGCCGAGGAACTGAATTACATGCGCGACGAAAATGCCTTGGGTGATGGGCGAGGTTTTGCATTTGGTTCGCATTTTGCCATGGATACCGGCGATTTAACGTTTCTGATATTATATGCCCGGTTTCAGGCAGGTGTTGGCTTCGATATCATGCTGAAAGATTATGGCGAAACAGTATGTGTCAACCGGGATAACAAACAGATTGGGCTCGATGGCTGGTATGCCAATGGGCAGGCCTATGCTTATCTGGCGGGAGAATTGGGCATTAAAATCAAGCTGTTCTTTGTGCGTAAAAAAATCCCCATCATAAAAGGCGGTGCAGCTGTGCTTCTGCAGGCCAAGGCTCCCAATCCTTTCTGGATGCGTGGTTATGTTGGAGGTTACTACAACCTGCTTGGTGGCCTGGTTGAAGGTAAGTTCCGTTTTAAACTCGAACTGGGTGAGCAATGTGAAATGGCTAATGCAGCACCTTTGGGTGGTATTAAAATAATTACATCAGTGGTGCCCCGCGAAGGAGATAAGGATGTGGATGTCTTTGCCATGCCGCAGGCCACCTTCGCCATGAAAGTGGGCGAACCAGTTATTATACCCGAAGACGATGGCGACCATGTGTACCGAATTATCCTGGAGCGCTTCGAAATACAGGATAACCAAGGGAAGTCGATTGATGGCAAGGTGGAGTGGAATTCGGGAAAAGATGTGGCCAACTTTGTTTCTACTGATATACTGGGGAGTGAACAAAGCTACAAAGCAGTCGTTGAAGTCAGCTTTCAGGAGCAGATAAATGGTGTGTTTCAAACGGTTAAAACCGATGGACAAAAGGCTGTCGAATTAGAAGAACGTGCTTTTGTGGCAGGTACGGCACCCGAAAATATCCCGCTGACCAATCTAAAAATGGCTTACCCGGTGCTACAACAGCAAAACTACTATCGCAAAGAATCAGCGAAAGGCTTCATCGCTTTAAAACGTGGCCAGGATTATCTTTTTGCCGACGATAAATGGAACAGCGATGTATTTTTCCTGGCTGAGAACGAAAAGCCGGTTCAGCTTAAGTTTTCGTATAACACCCAGGCCAACCGTATCGACTATCAGCTGCCCGAGTTAAAGAAGGAAACCAACTATAGAGTGGCAATTGTGAGTTACCCGCTGAACGCCAGGCCTAATGTTGGACAGATTGAGGAGACAGCTAAAGTGGCAGTCGAAGATATGGAAGATAATACCATGCGCATCAATACACAGGAAGCAAAGTTACAAACCAATGCAGCTGTGGCTCAAATAGAACGATTGGGGTACAATTTCCGAAGCAGCCACTACAGCACTTTTGCGCAGAAAATTAAAGCGATGAGGGTTCAGCAAAATAACTGGATTAAAAGGGCATCAGACATCATTATGCTGGGGAGCTACGTAAGCGCTACTGAACCATTTGATTTAGTGGAGCTCGAAGGAAGTACATATACGGCACATCAGCCCTTGGTAACCGTTGAGGCAACACTCAGCGATGATTACTTTAACAAAGATATTGGACCCTTTGTGTACCAGGGATTACCTCGCGATGGCAAGTTTGGACTTAGCCGCGAAGCCGACAGCCTGGGCATACCACCGGTAAGAGCCATCCCGCTTGTAACGTCTTACCTTACTTACCTCGAGCAGGAAGTAAGGTTGGACTATCTGCAAACGCGTTTTCCGTACCATTACGATTTACCTTATCAGTATAAAACCGACTTATTAGATCTGAGACGGCAGATTGCCAACTACCATGCTGATAATCCCGGCCAGTTACCAGCCGGTGCCCGCAATGTGTTAGAGTATGACTATCCGTTTATGCGGGAAGGAAATTACGAAGTGGAGTTACAGTATGTTTTGCCAGATGGCGAACCTGCCAGTAAGGCTATCTACAAGTATCGTAATAACCTGAAGTTTAATCCTGAAATGTAGATAAGTGAATGGTAATTCTCAACTTTCAACTCAAAACTCATAAGCCAATGTTTAATCATTTACATACATACCAAGTAATAATAGCGAGCATCCTGCTGCTGGTTATTTCATCTGTTCAAGCTCAAACCAATACAGCTGTAAAAGAAGCAACTGTTCAGGTGCAGGCAGATATACAGGCCGATCATATAGCACTGCGTTGGGCCGTTGATGACCCCCTGGCCTGGAAAAAATCGAACCAATTCGGATTTCGATTGACCCGTTTTACAATCAGTCAGGGAGGTAAGGTCCTTGATACTCCAATAGCAATTGATTTGGGAGTATTTAAGCCCCTTACTTTACCAGAGTGGGAACCTTTGGCCAATGATAATGACCAGGCGGCTATTGTTGCCCAGGCCCTGTATGGGGAAAGCTTTGAAGTGGAGATGGCCAATCAGGGGGCCCTGGAGGCTGTTATCAACCAGTCGGCCGATATAGAGCAGCGTTTTGCTTTTGCCCTGATGGCCGCTGATATGGATTTTACGGTCGCTCAATTAGCCGGATGGGGCTACACAGATTACGATGTGCAGCCCAACGAGCATTACTTATACCGGGTGGAAGCTTTAACACCGGTTAATGAGCTTATTCCTTATGGGGGCCAAATAAAAAGGGGCTCTGTTTATGTAAGTATTGATGACTATGAGCCCTTACCGCAGCCCATTGATTTTGTGGTTGTCCCAGGCGACCAGCAGATGTTGCTTAGCTGGGATTACAGCCAGTTGGTAAATACTTACAATGCATACGTTTTGGAACGCTCTGATGATGGTCAGAATTTTCAGCCCTTAACGGATGTGCCGTTGGTCAATCTGAATAACAAAGATGGGAAGCCTGCCCGGGTCATGTTTCATGTTGATACCATTCCGCAGAATAATAAGGTGTACCATTACCGCTTGCAGGGGATTAATAGTTTTGGCTACCGGGGCCCTTATACTGAAGTGTTAAGTGCCGAGGGAAAAAGTCGTTTAAACTATTTAGCAAGAATAAACAAAACACGGATTGATGCAGAGGGTAATGTGGATATCTATTGGGAATTTCCACAAGAGGGACAGCCTCACATAACCGGTTTTGAGCTCCTGCACAGTACCTCTGCCAATGGACAATTTGCAAGTGTTCAAGCGGGTTTGCAACCGGCCTGGCGCCAAACAACCTATGGTCCGCTCGAAGCCAGTAATTATTTTAAAATAAGAGCGCTGGGGGCTGATGGCGATAACTCAGAGTCGTATGCCGTGTTAGTACAGCCCATTGATACGGTTCCTCCGGCCGTACCATCAGGATTGACCGGCGAGATTGACACCCTTGGGGTGGTACACCTGAGCTGGCAGGCGAATACTGAAGCCGATCTGTTAGGATACCGCTTGTTTAAGGCCAATATTGCCAGCGAGGAGATGGTGCAGATTACTTCAGAGCCGATAAAGGCTACTAGCTATATCGACAGTACCGTTGTGAAATCTCTAAACGAACGGGTGTACTACAGTCTTGTGGCAGTGGATAAGCGTTACAATATGTCGGACTATTCAGCTGTTTTGGAACTGGAAAAGCCGGATGTAGTGCCCCCCCAGTCACCGGTTATCAGTAACTATAAGCTCCAAAATGGGGCTGTATCTATCGAATTCATCAAAAGCTACAGTGGAGATGTTGTAAATCATCGTGTCTTCAGACAAAACTTGAGTAATTCAGAAGAGAAAGCCAAAGGATTTAAACAGGTATTTGATACCTCAGCGCCCACCGATAAATTTTATCATTATACAGACTCTGAGGTGGAAGATGGCGTGCAGTACCGTTATGTGGTATTTGCCTATGATAAGGCCGGCTTGCGTTCTCCTGTATCTCAACCATTAACGGTAAAAGCAATTAATATGGCTCCAAAACAGGTAATAACCTTTCTTGGCTATGAAATTAAACGCAATGATAGGTGTGTTCTGGTGTACTGGCAGCACAACCGCGAACAAGTGAGCAAGCTACAGCTTTACAAAGCCACAAATGAAGCAAGTCCGGCTTTGTTGAGCGAATTACCTGCAGGAACAAAGGAGATGAAAGATACCAAAGTTAAACCCGGTAATGCCTATACCTATTATGTTCGGGCCATTCTACCCAATGGCCATTTCTCACAAATGGAACAGGTTGTTGTTGAGTACTGATTTTATTAACTACCTAATTCAAAAAAAATGAAAACCTTTAAACTAATAATTACTTTATGGCTGTTAGGACATGCAGCAATTCAAGCTCAGGAGTATAGAATGTGTGTGTATAATTTTATATTTTTTAGTGATGCTGAAGATGGTTATTGTGGTGGAAATTATGAGTTTAAGGTTCGTTATAAAGGAAGTAATGAATATATACAATTCTTTTATAAACCATTACCTAAGGCTGATATTAGTGGATGGCCTCCGTCTAAGGAAGATATATTGAAATTATGGTGGCAAGGGAAAGATACAATGTCTTACAAGATGTTCAGCTTTGATAAAGAACTGGAATCTGTATATATCTATGGAAAGGCTGAAGATAATAAAAGAAATGATTGTAAGAGGACGAATACATCTACATCTGAAGGATATATATATGATATAGGACGAAAATGTATTTCTGGAAAATACTCTAATTCGGGTAGAAACGGTGGTGATTGGGAGGTTGAGCACTCAATTAATTTCGATTATGTTATTCATCCTGTTGTTAATTTGGTTGAACCCAAAACCTGTAATAATATAATTGGCTATTTGGATGAGTTTACACTTTCAACTACACCTGAGAGTTCGAACTATGATCCTTCAGTTTATATTTGGCAGTACCAGGTTGGTAGTAATAGTGATGCAGGCTGGAAGAACCTTAATGATAAAGTTAAGGTTAATGGAAAGTCTTCATTAACCTTATTGCCATCTGATTTTTTGGATATAACAGATGTAGGGAAAAGCATCTTTTTTCGCATCGAATTATGTGAAGGATTTTATTCTGATAATGATATTAGCTATGAGCTTAAAATGAGTGCGCCGCATATTGTTGATAATGACGTAACCCAACCGCTGTGTTACGATACAAATGATGGTACGCTTACCATTACATTAGATCGTGAATTAGAAGATGGAGAGTTGTTATCCATGTATTTTGAAGATTTAAGCCTTCACATAGATACGGATGAATGCGGCAATGAGTTTTATGATTTGGTAGATGGAGTTGAGCAAGTTGATGATTTAACAAAGGGAGATTTTAAACTTGATGATAATAATAAGAGGGTCATATATACATTTCGGGGTTTGCCGGCAAGCTCCAATAAAGGGTTTAGGGTAAAAATGCTGTTTAAGGGCGAGAAAGGCATGTATTACACCGATGGGGAGGGGCATCAACCGGATTTTAAGGTTGAAAAATACACGCCAGTGGAGTTTTCGCATAAGGCGGTACCAGCTAATTGCCATGGCGGGTACGATGGCTTAATTGAGTTAAACGCCAATGGAGGCGTACCAGCAGAAAAGGCCGATGCTTGGTATTACTTTAATCTGCAAACAGGACAGGACAATTTTTCACCCATAGAGAAGCAGGTCTTCAGTGATGGAAATAGGCATGTTATCACAGATATGCCGAAAGGGAACTACGTCATTCAGGTATATGACAGTAATGATTGCCCCGCGCGCGATAAAGGAGGATTAGGTGCCATTATAAATACTCATGTTGGCATAAGTGAACCGGAAGCACCATTAATTGTTACAGAAACCGCTCGGAAAGACCCAACAGCTCATGGCTGGCACGATGGACAGTTGATCTTTAGTGTCACTGGTGGTACTCCTTGGCCAGATGGAACGTATTACTTTGAGTTGCGTGAAGGAACAACTGACGGACCGAAAATGGAGGTGTTTCAAACACATATTAATACCAATCCACAAGATTTTGCAATTACCTTTTATAACCTGGCTGCTAAAGAGTACTACCTAACAATTAAAGATGCTAACTACGAGGTCGCAAAAGATAAAGTGGACCGAGAGGTGCCGGGCATTGGCACTTGTGGTTATATTAGTCAGCCCGATACAATTGAGCAACCGGAGCCCATTAAAGTGACTCTGGCAATAGCTAACCCAATCTATTGTAACGATGATAATGCCATTAATTCGGAGCAGGATAAGGATTTGAATGGGGTAATTGATGAATTTGAGACGGGTAGTATTAAAGCTGATGTTAGTGGCGGTATCAGGCAGACATCGGACTTGCCGTATCAGTATAATTGGGAAGTAAAAAATAAACAAAGCGGCGTTTGGGAACCGGTTCATCAGCCTGACAAGATTGTTTTGGATAGTGTTATTCACACCCTTCAATATGGCGATTATCGTTTGAATGTGGAGGATGGAAATGGGGTTGTATGGGGCGATTATCAGCAGGTGGTTAATGCTGAAGGTATATATTCCTATGAACTAACAAATAAAATATACGCCGGACATTATTTGCCTGAGCCACCTGAGTTTGTTGTGAACTTACTGGCTTCACCTGCCAGTTGTGCCAATGGATCGGATGGCGTGTTAAATGCCCAGACCAGAGGAGGCACCCCTTTCGATAACGGAGAATACGAATATACATGGAGCACAAGTAATGGATCAGGAAATCGTGCAGATAATTTACCGTCAGGTCATTATTTTGTGCAGGTAACTGATTTCTTTGGCTGTCTTGCGCAAAGTAGAGCCTCTATTGAGATGCCAGGTTCTTTGGGTCTGGATACACTCGTATTAAATTCTCCAACTTGTTTTGATGGTACTGATGGACAAATTCAAGTGCTCGGTACAGGCGGCACACCTCCTTATTCATATCAATGGAATACCAACAGTACTTCATCGTCCTTGTCTAATCTTAGTGCTGGTTCCTATGTGTTGGTTTTAAGCGATGCATCAGGCTGTAATGCCGTAAATGTTTTGGAACTTCAGAATCCTGAACCAATAAGTATCCTGTTACCTGATACGGTTACATTATGTGCCGGGCAAGAGTATCTGGCTGACATTAAAATTGAAGATCCTCATGCCTTGTACATGTGGTATTATAATGGATCGGAAATTAGTTTGGAACCAGATCCAGTTTTAAATAAGGAGGGAGATTACAAAGTTGTTGTTTATAACGAAAAAAATTGTCAGGCAACGACATCACTTCGGGTTAATACATCAGAAGAAGTGATTACGCCCGAATTTGTGGTAAGTTCACAAGCATTCACGGGAGAAGAAGTGGTTGTATTAGAGACCTCAACACCCCAACCGGAAATGCTGACATGGCTTATACCAGAGGGGGCGCAAGTGGTTAATGAAGATGGCCGGGCTTTAGCGCTCATGTTTGATAGAGCCGGCACATACCCATTGGTGTTGAATGCGATTGAAGGACAATGTTCAGCGTCATATAGTCAACCAATCATCGTGTCCGAGCGTAGTCCATTTGACGACATTGGGGATGCTTCACATCCGTTTATTAAGCGTTTTGTAGTTTCGCCAAATCCGTCTAGTTCCAATTTTACCATTGATATAGAGTTGCAGGAAGCGTCTCCTGCGGTTGTTACCATCTACTCTGTAGGGCAACAGCAAATACGTCGTTTCCCACTAAGTAATTCACATATCTACGAGATAAGAGATGCGATTCATGTTCCAGGTGTTTATATCATTCTATTGGAAACCCCTAAAGCTAATGATGTAAGGAAATTAATAATAGGATAATTTCAAGTGTAGGCTTTGCATTAGAAACGGCTGTGGGCATAGCACCACAGCCGTTTTTTTGTTAATGTTGCACCAGCTAATTACTCTTCGCGATGGCGCTATTAATTATTGACACCCATTTATTTGCAACCGTATATTCATCTTCCAGTTGTAGCGCCCCTTCGGCAATATACATAGGATAGACATAGTCTTTAAGCTCAGATGACGTGGCGAAGCAAAGGTCTATTTGGTCTGTTACGGTTTCGCTTACTTTATCCATCTTAACGGTGTGATTAGTGCTTTGTAACCAGCATTTCTTTACTTCCTTTAGAGGAATACAGCTTTGAAGCGGTTCGGCAGAGGCGGATGCAAGTCGCACAAAGTAGATGTATTCTTTCGATGAAGATATACCAATGGCACATTGTGGCAAAATATCGTACGCTGATAAGTCGCGCTGATTATCGGCAGCTAACTTCTTCAAATTAGAAAGTAAACGCTTAGACGAATTTTTGTTCGTTGCGTTTAAAATGGCTATGGGTATAATAAATGCACCAAGCATAGCAAGCCCTATAATGGTTGTTGATAAATCCATTTTCTTTAATGTCTAATAATACTGCTTGTTAATTTGGGATGATAAGGTGGTTATCCCAGTCGGTAATGATTGGCGGCACAGGCCACTCCATTAAAGAAATGTTTACCAGAAGTAATGAAAGGGGTAGAGCAGAATAGATTTACAGAAGCGAATACTAATTGTATAGCTAAAGTATAAAAGCTGGGTATATTGTTCCTTTACTAAAAGGGTGTAATTAGCCTGATATGCTTTTAAACGGCTGTTGTAATCTTTTACCGATGATGCGTGTGAACCGGTTGGCGAATGTGCAAAGCTGTATTTAGTACCAGCCATTATGCCATCCTGGTTGATTTTTAGCTGCTCAAAAGCAATGTGCTTTTCTTCTGGTTGCGACGGACAGGAAACTGGAACATTGGCAACAGCAATGAAGCTAAACAGGTGAATAAATGCTGTTAGCACCATTGTTTTTGTAAGGGTTTTATTAAATAAGCTCCACTTCATGTTTATCCTTCAACTCAGCTGCAAATGTAATTGATTTTTATATGCGTTGGCTCGCAAAGTGCTTATGTTTGGTTTTTTTAAGAAAGCACGGAAATGAAGTGTTCCCGGTTGCAACAGACCTGTTAGTCAAATTACTTATACACTTATACAAAGGGCTTTGACGAAGCGCCTAAAAATGTAAAAGGCTGTCTGCAAGTAGCGGACAGCCTTTTGTGTATAGATGGTATTTTAATTTAGATGCCTAAATCACTAACAATTTTGTCGATGATGCCATCGGCTTGTTCGTTGGCTGAATAAAACGCCTCTTTGCTGTTCATCGGAACCTTCACCTCAAAATAGAATTTGATTTTCGGTTCGGTGCCTGATGGGCGCACAGATACTTTATAGCCTCCTTCGGTAAAGAACTGCAGTACGTTTGAAGTAGCTGGCAAGTCTATTTTCAGGTGTTTATCTGCCAGTACGTGGAATTCATCCAGCTCCGAATAGTCTTTTATAACGCTTACCTTATCGCCGGCAAGGGTTTGTGGAGGCGTGCTGCGCAGGTTGGCCATTAGTTGTCTGATTTCTTCAGCGCCCGACTTGCCTTCTCTTATAATGTAGATCATCTTTTCTTTCGAGAAGCCATACTCCATGTAAATATCCTGCAGAACATCGAACAGTGTTTTACCATTGTCTTTTGCCCAGGCGGCTATTTCTGCTGTAATGGTAATGGCAGCTACCGCATCCTTATCGCGTACATAGTCGCCAGGTAAGAAACCGTATGATTCTTCGCCGCCACAAATGTATTTTTTCTCTCCTTCCAGCTCCCGAATTACTTTGGCAATCCATTTAAAACCCGTGTACACATCGAAATACTCAACGCCGTTTTTAACCGCAATTTCTTTTAGTAGCTCCGATGTAACTATGGTTTTTACAATGTACTCTTTGCCGGTAAGCATTCCTTTTTCTTTCCATTTTTTCAGAATGTACCAGGTAAGTAAAGTAGCTGTTTGGTTACCGTTTACCAGGATAAACTCATTTTTTTCATTCCTGACAGCAATCCCCAGGCGATCACTGTCGGGGTCGGAGGCCATAACAATGTCAGCATCCGTTTCAATGGCTTTGTTTATTGCCATTTCCAGTGCTGCTGGTTCTTCAGGATTTGGCGAAATAACGGTTGGAAATTCACCGCTTACCACATCCTGTTCAGGCACGTTTATCACGTTCTCGAACCCACAAATGCGCAAGGCTGCCGGTATCATTTCAACGCCCGTTCCGTGGATAGGCGAGTACACTATCTTCAAGTCTTTGTTGCGGTCGATGAGTTCCTGATCCAGCACCAGGCTTTTCACCTGCTCCAGGTAGCGCTCATCCATTTCTTTGCCCAGAGGTTCAATAAGTGCCTTGTTGCCTTCAAACTTAATGTCATCAACCGATGCAATTTTGTTGACCTCGTCAATAACATTGGTATCGTGTGGGGCTGTGAGTTGTGCTCCATCGTTCCAGTAGGCTTTATAGCCATTGTAGGCTTTGGGGTTGTGCGAGGCGGTAATAATTACACCGCTTTGACAGCCTAACTGACGGATGGCGTAGGAAATTTCGGGTGTGGGGCGCAGGTCTTCAAAAAGGTAGGCTTTGATGCCGTTAGCGCTGAAAATGTCGGCCACTACCTCGGCAAAAAGTCGACTGTTATTGCGGCAGTCGTAACCAATTACTACGCTGATTTGCTCCAGCTCCGAAAAGTTCTTAAGCAGATAGTTTGATAAGCCCTGGGTGGCAGCACCCACGGTGTAAATATTCATGCGATTAGAGCCGGCTCCCATGATTCCCCGCAGGCCACCGGTTCCAAATTCAAGATCTTTATAAAACGACTCAATAAGTTCAGTCTTATCTTCATTGTCCATCATTGCTTTGATGGCCGCTTTGGTTGCTGCATCGTAATTGCCATTTAGCCAGTTCTCGGCCTTTTCAATAACGGTACTTAAAACATCCTGATTTTGCATTGTAGTATATTTTGTGGTGTGTTAGATAATTAACTCTTTAATTCAGCCAAACATTTCGTTAAACTATCTTTCCAATAAGGAATTTGTAGCTGATAGATCTTCTTTATTTTGGCTTTGTTTAAAACACTATAGTGCGGCCGGGGCGCTGGAGTGGGGTAGTCCTTTGATTCTATTGGATGAATTTGACAGCTTATCCCCATGGCCTGATGAATAGCGAGGGTGAAATCGTACCAGCTGGCCACCCCTTCATTACTGTAGTGATAGATGCCGGGCTGGAAAGCCTGGCTGCCTGAAAGATCACTTGCAATAATGTGCAAAATTGCTTGGGCTAAATCGCCGGCATATGTGGGCGACCCAACCTGATCGTATATCACATTGAGTGCATCACGTTCTTTGCCTAGTCGAATCATTGTTTTGACAAAATTGTTGCCATGGGACGAATACAACCACGATGTTCTTAAAATGATGCTTTTCGAATGACTTTGAAGCAGCAGCTGTTCACCTTCCAGTTTTGTTTGTCCGTAAACAGTGTTTGGCGCGGTCTTATCCTCTTCGATATAGGGCCGGTAGTTGGTGCCGTCAAACACATAATCTGTTGATACATGAATGACTTTAGCCTGAGTTTGGGCGGCCGTTTCACCGATGACGCGTATGGCTTCAGTATTTATTTTGCGGGCAAGTTCTGCTTCGCTTTCAGCCTTGTCTACAGCTGTGTAGGCGGTACAATTAATAATGTAATCGTATGGCTGCTTAGCAATGGTGTTTTTTAGCAAGTCAAAGTTGGTTACATCCAGCGTTTCAAAAGTTGTGAATGAGAACCGGGCTTGCTGTAGAGAGTTGCTTCTGTTTTTTATTTCGTGTCCTAGTTGTCCCTCGGACCCAATGACCAGAATATTTTTCATTATGTGCTGTAAACAAAGTTGTGTTCTGCCTCCCTAAAAGAAGGTAAAATACTGTCTTTCGATGAAATAATGGCTTTATCGGCAGGTATTTGCCAGTCGATATTTAACAATGCATCATTAAACGCAATGCCCCGTTCTGCTTCCTGACTGTAATAGTTGTCGCATTTATAGGTCACGATGGCTTTTTCACTCAGCACCGAGAAACCATGGGCAAAGCCCTGCGGAATATAAAACTGCAGCTTGTTTTCTTCAGAAAGTTCAATGGCGTAATGTTTGCCAAATGTGGGGGAGTTTTTTCTAAGGTCCACCGCCACATCCAGAATGGCTCCTTCAATTACATGCACTAATTTAGCTTGTGAATAGGGAGCCAGCTGGTAATGTAATCCCCGGATGACCCCATAGGATGATTTGGAGATGTTATCCTGAATAAATTGCCCGTTAATGCCTGCCTCTTTGTACCTCATTTCAGAAAACGACTCAAGAAAGTATCCTCTTGGATCGCTGAATACCTCTGGCTTAATTATTTTAAGATTTGGAATTTCTGTATTGATAATTTCCATATTAACCGATTTGAATACAAATATAGAAAGATAATAAGTGTATCTTTTAATGTTTTAACAATTTAAAAGCAAATTGGGTTAAAAACAGTTGATTGTTAAAAATTACGGTTTTGGTTAGCCACCTTCAGAAGGTACTGTCCATATTCGTTTTTCTTTAGAGGCTCTGCCAGTTCAATAAGTTGTTCTTTATTGATAAACCCTTTTGAGTAGGCAATTTCTTCAATACAGGCTACTTTGAGTCCTTGTCGGTTTTCGATGGTTGAAATAAAGTTGGAAGCCTGCAGCAGGCTGTCGTGTGTGCCGGTGTCGAGCCAGGCCGCTCCTCTGCCAAGCATCTTCAGTTTCAGGCGCTGCTCCTTGAGGTATAAACTGTTGAGGTCTGTTATTTCCAGTTCGCCGCGTTTAGATGGTTTTAAAGATTTCGCTTTTTCAACCACATCGCTGGAGTAGAAATAAAGGCCTGTTACCGCATAGTTGCTTTTTGGAGTTGCAGGTTTCTCTTCCAATGAAATAACATTTCCATGGCTATCAAACTCTGCCACCCCGTATCGCTGCGGGTCGTTTACGTAATAACCAAATATGACGGCTCCATCCTCTGACTGACTCGCTTCGGCCAATGTTTGGCTAAACTCGTAAGAGTAAAATATATTGTCACCAAGTACTAACGCCACATTGTCATCGCCAATAAATTCCTCCCCAATAATGAAAGCCTGTGCCAGTCCGTCAGGCGAAGGTTGTTCGGCATAGGAAATATTTAGGCCCAGTGAACTTCCATCTTCAAAGAGTTGCTGATACAAGGGTAAATCCTGAGGGGTGCTGATAATCAGTATGTCGCGAATGCCTGCCAGCATTAATACTGAGAGCGGGTAATAGATCATGGGTTTGTTATAAACCGGTATGATTTGCTTGGAGATGCTTTTGGTAATCGGGTAAAGACGCGTTCCCGAACCGCCTGCCAGTATTATGCCTTTTCTATTTTTCATTGTGTTGTAATTTATCGCAGATGAATTATTTATAATTAAGGCTTTAGTGCAGTGCGTTTAACCACCTTTTACTAAGCCGGATTGTTTTGTTGGGGGCTAATTTGTAGGCTCTATATTATTAAGCGTTCTTTTCTTTTAATAATTGGTCAAAGTAGTCAATTGTTTTTTTCAAGCCATCCATTAATTGAACAGATGGTGTCCAGTTACCAAGTTTTTCTTTTGCCAGGGTGATGTCGGGTTGTCTTTGTAGGGGATCATCGGCCGGTAAAGGAAGATGGGTGATTTTTGATTTAGAATTGGTTAATTCGATAACGGCATTAGCCAGTTCCAGCATGGTGAACTCGTTGGGGTTGCCAATATTAACCGGGCCAATAAAACCCTCTTTGTTCATCATGCGTATCATCCCTTCAATCAAATCGTCTACATACTGAAAGCTTCGTGTTTGCTTTCCATCTCCAAAAATGGTAATATCCTCACCTTTCAGAGCCTGAACGATGAAATTCGAGACTACACGTCCGTCATTGGGATTCATGCGTGGGCCATAGGTATTAAAAATACGGATTATGCGGATGTCCACATTGTTTTGTTCATGATAGTTGATGAAAAGACTTTCGGCACAACGCTTCCCTTCGTCATAACACGAGCGAACACCAATAGGATTCACATTCCCCCAGTAATCTTCCTTTTGGGGATGTACCAACGGATCGCCATAAACTTCGCTGGTTGATGCTTGCAGGATTCTGGCTTTTATACGTTTTGCCAGTCCCAGCATATTAATGGCACCCATCACCGAGGTTTTAATGGTTTTAATGGAGTTGTACTGATAGTGAACCGGCGAAGCGGGACAAGCCAGGTTATAAATCTGGTCGACCTCAATAAAGTATGGATGAGTGACATCGTGTCTTATCAGCTCAAAATACGGGTGCTCCATTAAATGAACGACATTGCTTTTGGCACCGGTAAAGTAGTTATCCATACAAATTACCTCGTTACCTTCCTTTAATAGTCGCTCACATAAATGTGAACCAATAAAGCCTGCTCCACCTGTTACTAAAACTCTGTTTTTCATCGTATGTATTTATGCACTCTATCTGTGTTTCAAAATTCCGTTCGATAAACTACAAAAGCCTGAAAGAAGCAAGCTGACTTTCAGGCTTTACGCAGTTTTTTTTAAGTTATTCTTTAATAGTTGGGCGCCCAATACTGTAGTAAGTATACCCAAACTCCTTCATTTCTTGCGGATCATAAATATTTCGTCCGTCAAATATCACTTTATTATTCAGAAGCTTATCCATCACCTTGTAATTTGGCACTCTGAATTCGGGCCATTCTGTGATTAGAATTAGCGCATCAGCCTCAATCAGCACATCATAAGGGTCTTTTCCATACTCAATCGTATCGCCCAAAATGTGCTTCGATTCGTTCATAGCCACCGGATCGTAGGCCTTAACTTTGGCACCCAGTTCGGTTAATGTCTGAGCTATCACCACCGATGGCGCTTCTCTCATATCATCGGTATGGGGCTTAAAGGACAGTCCCCACATGGCAAATGTTTTGCCCCTGACGTCGGCAAAGTGTTCTTTTATTTTCCTGATGATGACCTTTTTCTGGTCATCGTTAACATGCTCAACAGCTTCTAATATGCGCAGGTTATAGTTATTTAACTGGGCCGTTTTAATGATGGCTTTAACATCCTTAGGGAAACATGAACCGCCATAGCCGGCGCCTGCATAAATAAATTTATTGCCAATGCGTGAGTCGGAACCAATGCCTCTGCGCACATTGGTCACATCCGCGCCCACTATTTCACACAGGTTAGCTATGTCGTTAATAAAACTGATTTTTGTAGCAAGCATGGCATTGGCCGCATACTTTGTCATCTCTGCTGATGGAATGTCCATAAACAGGATTGGATGGCCATTTAATACAAAAGGTTTGTACAAGCGGCTCATTAATTTTTCTGCCCGTTCCGATTCGGTGCCAATCACGATGCGATCAGGCTTCAGGAAGTCTTCAATGGCATTTCCTTCTTTCAGGAACTCAGGGTTGGAGGCTACATCGAAATCCAATACAGCCCCTCTTTTTTCCAGTTCATCCTGAATGGCTGCTTTTACTTTTTTAGCAGTGCCAATAGGCACTGTACTCTTGGTGACTACTACCAGGTAGTGATTCATGTTTTTGCCGATCTGTCGGGCGACCTCCAGCACATGACTCAGGTCTGCACTGCCATCTTCTCCGGGCGGCGTGCCAACCGCTATAAAAATTGCCTCAGCATGCTCCAGGCTCTCTTTGATGCTGGTGGTGAAGCTCAGTCTTTCCTTTTCAACGTTTTTAAGAACCATCTGGTCCAGCCCTGGCTCATATATTGGAATTATTCCGTTTTTAAGATTGTTAATTTTTTTATCATCAATGTCAACGCATGTTACATTAATACCTGTATCGGCAAAGCATGTTCCGGTTACAAGTCCTACATAACCGGTTCCAACTATCGAAATTTTCATAGGCGATTGTCTAATTCTTTAGGGCTTCTTAGTGTTTTTTGTATTTAATGCAGATGAAAGTACGATTTAATTCAATTATTACAAAAGGCAAAAATATAATTTTTATTGTTGAGAACCCTATAAAATCAAACGGATGACGCCACTTGGGTGATGCTGATTTGGTTTCCGTGAGGTGTTTTTTAGTTCGTTGGATGGGTGGGCCTCGATGGTTGACGAAAGTGAATATTCGTCATAATTTTAAGGGAAGTATTTTTATTTGACATAGAAGCTTTTAAACCTTGAAAAAAGTTTCTACTTTTGCAGCGATTTTTTCAATATAATGTCTAACTACTAGATTTTTAACATTTAACTAAAATGGCAGAAGAAAAAGTAAATGCTGAGGAGCAGGAAAATGCTTCAAAAGCAAATGTAAATGCAAACGTGCCAATGGAAGATTTCGATTGGGATAGTTTTGAGGCAGGTGACGTTGTAGGCGCAGGTGCTTCTAAAGAAGAATTAGCAGAAATGTATGACAAGACATTGTCAACAATTTCTGAAAAAGAAGTAATTGAAGGTGAAGTAATTGCTCTTACTAAACGTGAGGTTGTAATTAACATCGGCTTCAAATCAGACGGTATTGTTAGCCGTAACGAATTTCGCTATAATCCTGAACTAGCTGTAGGCGATAAAGTAGAGGTTTACGTAGAAAGTCAGGAAGATAGAAAGGGACAATTGGTTCTTTCTCATAAAAAAGCACGTGCATTACGTTCATGGGATAGAGTTAATGAAGCGTTGGATAACGATGAGGTTATCAAAGGTTACATCAAGTGTCGCACTAAAGGTGGTATGATCGTTGACGTATTCGGCATCGAGGCATTCTTACCTGGTTCACAAATTGATGTTAAGCCTATTCGCGATTACGATATGTATGTGGGCAAAACAATGGAGTTCAAAGTGGTTAAAATTAACCCAGAATTCAAAAACGTTGTTGTATCACACAAAGCGCTTATCGAGGCTGAACTTGAGCAGCAGAAGAAAGACATCATTTCTAAGCTTGAAAAAGGTCAGGTACTTGAAGGAACAGTTAAGAACATCACTTCTTACGGTGTATTCATCGACCTTGGTGGCGTAGACGGATTGATTCACATTACAGACCTTTCTTGGGGTCGCGTAAATCATCCAGAAGAAATCGTTCAGTTAGATCAGAAACTGAATGTTGTAATTCTTGATTTCGATGATGAGAAGAAGCGTATTGCTCTTGGTTTGAAGCAGCTGACTGCTCATCCATGGGATTCATTGGATTCAGAGCTTAAAGTAGGTGACATTGTTAAAGGTAAAGTGGTTGTTATGGCCGACTATGGTGCATTCGTAGAGATTGCAGCGGGTGTTGAAGGTCTTATCCACGTATCTGAAATGTCATGGTCACAGCACTTGAGAAGCGCTCAGGACTTCTTAAAAGTGGGTGATGAGGTTGAAGCTATGGTATTGACTTTGGATCGTGACGAGCGTAAGATGTCACTTGGTATCAAGCAGCTGAAGACTGATCCATGGGAGAAAATTGAAGAGAAATATGCAGTTGGTAGCAAGCATTCTGCTACTGTTCGTAACTTCACTAACTTCGGTGTGTTTGTAGAAATTGAAGAAGGTATTGATGGGTTGATTCACATCTCAGATTTATCTTGGACAAAGAAAATTAAGCACCCTGCAGAGTTCACAGCTATCGGTGATTCAATCGAAGTAGTGGTTCTTGAAATCGACAAAGAGAATCGTCGTTTAAGTCTTGGACATAAGCAGTTAGAGGAGAATCCATGGGATGTATTTGAAGGTATTTTCACAGTAGATTCAGTACACGAAGGAACAATTGTTGACATTTTCGATAAAGGTGCCGTAATTGCATTACAGTACGGTGTTGAAGGATTTGCAACTCCTCGTCACTTGGTAAAAGAAGATGGCTCGCAAGCTAAAGTTGATGAAAAGCTTGATTTCAAAGTAATTGAATTCAACAAAGCTGCTAAGCGAATCATTCTTTCTCACTCACGCATCTTCGAAGATGAGAACAAATCAGAAGAAGTTGCTGCTAAAAAAGCTGCTGTTAAAGCAACTAAAAAAGGAGTGAAGAAGTTGAATGATAACTTAGAAAAGACTACTTTAGGAGATATTTCTGAGCTAGCTGCACTGAAAAATCAGTTAGAAGCTAATGAAGGAAAGTCTGAAGGAGACAAAGAATAAGTTAAAAACAACGATTTATGGACTTCAAAATTGATAAATTAGACGATTTTACACTGGTTCAGGTTCTGAAGGAGAAGATGGACACCCATGTGGCTCCGACCTTAAAATCGGAACTCGTGCTGTTATCCGGTAATGGTGAAAAGAACATTTTACTGGATTTGGGTAAGTGCAACTATTGTGATTCGTCGGGCTTAAGTGCAATTTTGGTGGCCAACCGATTGTGTAAAAATGCCGATGGTGTCTTTGTGCTGGCAGGTTTGCAGCCAGCTGTTGAGCGCTTGATCTCAGTTTCGCAACTGGACTCAGTGTTAAATATTGCACCGTCGTTGGAGGATGGTATTCAGATGATTAGAAAAGCCATTGAAGCGATTTAATGTCTTTATCATTAACTATTCTTGGAAGTAATTCGGCATTACCTACATCGGATAGATATTCTACCGCTCAGATACTCTGTGTATCTGAGCGGTTTTTTTTGATTGATTGTGGGGAAGGTGCGCAAATGCAACTGCGTCGAAATAAGGTCAATTTTTCAAAAATCAATCATATTTTTCTCTCCCATTTGCACGGCGACCATGTCTTTGGCTTAATGGGATTGATTTCCACCTTTGGTCTGTTAGGACGGCGCAAATCTTTAACCATCCATGCCCATGCTGACTTAAAGGAGCTATTGGCGCCCCAGTTGGCCTACTTTTGCGCTGATTTGCCCTATCAAATCATCTTTCAGGATTTGCACTACGATGCTCCACATGTTATTTATGAGGATAAAAAAGTGACGGTCGAATCCATTCCCTTATCACATCGAGTGCCTACTTGTGGGTTTATTTTTAAAGAGAAGGCAAGTATTCCGAATATTAGAAAAGAGGCCATTGCGCGCTATCAACTTACAGTACCAGAGATTGTGGCTATTAAGAATGGACAGCCTTTTATTGGAGAGGATGGTTCACCTGTTCCTCCGGAACAGTTGCTATTGCCTGCTGCAAAGCCTCTTTCTTATGCGTTTTGTTCAGATACGCGCTATTTTCGGCGGATCATTCCTTTTATTCAAGGGGTTAGTTTGCTATATCATGAGGCTACATTTTTGCATGAGTTGAAAGTTTTAGCCAAACGATCCGGACATTCTACTGCGCGACAGGCCGCCACTATTGCGCGTGATGCAGGTGTCGGACAGCTGTTACTTGGACACTTTTCAAGTCGCTATCGCGACTTAAGTGTATTTAAGGAAGAGGCTAAGGAGGTGTTCGAGAACGTGCATGTCGTTTCTGATAATCAGGTGTACGAGTTATAGTATATACCAATAGTATTGGAGTCGACTTATTGCATTTCTTCAGATCAATTTTAGGATACATCTTCCCACTGTATCTTCTCAAATTCCTTTCAAATTGTAAGAAAATGTAATTTTTTATTGCTTGCTCAAAGCTAGAGTGGGACTGTATTGAACTCTGTTGTCTCACCTCAAACGTATTGCATTAATCTACTACAACTATGCAAACGCTTGCATAAATAAATTTTTTACTTGATATTTGTCTAGTTATTTATTGACACGTATCGTTTAACCAAAATTTAATCAAATGAAAAAAAATCCGATTATAGGTTTAGTTATTAGATGTATAACTAGGCCTGGCGGAAGGCTTTTGTCAGTTCTGTTTTTATCAGTGATGATACTAAATGGAATGCAACTGTTTGCTCAGGAGCGTATATCTATTCAAGGAGAAGTGATAGACGTTAGTGGAGAGACCCTTCCTGGAGTTAATGTTTCAGTAAAAGGAACCAGTAATGGAACAATTACCGATATTACTGGTAAGTTTAGCTTATCAGTATTGAAAAATGAAGTGTTGGTGGTCAGCTTTGTCGGTTATAAAGCACAGGAAATTCCTATTGGGGAGCAGGTAAACTTTCGAATTGTGCTGGAGGAAGATGTTTTGGATTTGGATGAGGTGGTTGTCACAGCGCTTGGTATAAAAAGGGAAAAAAAGGCACTTGGCTATTCCGTAACAGAGGTAAATGCGGAGGATATTGCGCGTAATGGTGAAATGAATGCTATGGCCAGTTTGGCCGGGAAGGTAGCAGGAGTTGATATCACCCAAACTTCAGCTGGACCATCAGGTTCAAAGCGTGTGGTTATTCGCGGTATCAGCGAACTGGAAGGTTCCAATCAGCCGCTATATGTTATCGATGGTGTACCGGTTGATAACTCTACCAGGGGCCAGGCCACTGAATGGGGTGGTTTTGATCTGGGTGATGGTACATCCGATCTTAACTCCGAAGATATTGAATCTATTTCAGTATTAAAAGGTGCGTCGGCTTCCGCGTTGTATGGTAGTCGGGCTTTGAATGGTGTTATTTTAATTACTACAAAATCAGGAACAAAGGGGCGTAAAGGTCTTGGTGTAGAAATCAACTCTTCAGCAACAATAGATCAGGTTTCAACCAAACTGGATGATTATCAAACCGTTTATGGGCAGGGAAATAACGGTCTACTGCCTCGAGAGGGACAACCGGCTAATAGCGCAACTACCGCATGGGGACCAAAGCTGGATCCGTCTATCATGCTTCGTCAGCAGGATGGGAATGAGTATCCTTATGCACGGGTTGATGAAAATGTACAGGGTTTCTTTAGGTTAGGAAAAACATTTAACAATAGCGTAGCTTTATCGGCGGGCGGTGAAAAGGGAAGTGTGCGTTTTTCTTATACCAATGTGCACAACGAAGATATTATTCCCAAGAGTGGCTTGAATAGAAATACTTTTAACCTGCGGGCTTTAACGGAGATTAATAGTTTTATGGAACTGGATGCAAAGGCTACTTACATAGCCGATAAGGTTAATAACCGTCCGGCAATGACAGATGAGGTGACTAATATTGGTAACGGACTGGTTGGTCTGGCACCAAACTTCGATCAAGCTTGGTTACAAACGTATACCGATGAGGATGGTAATTACATCGACTACACGGGTAATGATTATCGTGCGAACCCATACTGGACCCTGAACGAAACCTTTAACCAAAGTCGAAAAAACAGATTTGTAGGTTTTGCATCGTTAAACGTGAGTCTGACTAAGGATTTAAAGTTACGCCTTAAATCAGGTATTGATCGATATAGTAGTCGCTTTGTTAATTTCTATGATAAGAACACGCCAACCAAAGCCGGAGGTGTTTATAATGAAATTAACACGGATGCTCAGGAAATTAATTACGAAGCCCTTCTGAGCTATACAAAAACTTTGGGAGACTGGGATTTATCTGCGAATGTGGGTGGTAATATTATGCAGAACAATATTAAAACCAATAATATTGCCGGGTCCAATATCATAGAGCCGGGTATTGCCAGTATCATTAACTTTACAAATGTTGAGGTGTTACCGAGCGAATATCGTAAGGAGATTCAGAGCATATACGCCTTTGCCCAATTCGGTTATAAGAATTTTGCATTTATTGATATAACAGGTCGTAATGATTGGTCTTCGACACTGCCCTCTAACAATAATTCCTATTTTTACCCATCCGTCTCTGGTAGTTTTATTTTTACTGATGCCGCAGATTTGAATTTGCCTTGGTTGACTTATGGTAAGCTGCGTGCGTCTTATGCACAGGTAGGTAGCGATACTGACCCTTATCGTTTGGCGTTAACATATGCCTTAACAGGAAAGTCTTACAATGGAATGCCAACAGGTGAAATAATGGGTGATTTTGTGCCCAATTCCGATTTGTTGTCGCAAACCACCACCTCGTGGGAAGTAGGTACCGATTTACGCTTCTTAAATAATGCCCTTGGGTTGGATTTTACTTATTATGAGCAAACTACTGATGACCAGATTTTGAATGTTGAACTGCCCGTGGTATCAGGTTATAAAAATGCCATTCTTAATTCCGGTTCGCTCGAAAATAAGGGTATTGAACTTCAGTTGACGGCAAGACCTTTTAAAGGTAATTTCTCGTGGGACATTGTTGTGAATTACACTAAGGTTTGGAATAAAGTAGTGAGTCTTCATGAAGATGTGGATGCTTATACCATAGCTAATGCACGGTGGTCGGGAGTGACCGTAGTGGCCCTGGCAGGCGAGGAATTTGGTACTATTATGGGTAATGCCTATGTGCGCGATCCGGAAGGCAATGTCGTGCATGATGCCTCCACTGGCATGCCCCTTGTTTCTGATGCTCCGCAAAAGATTGGAAGCATCTTGCCGGACTGGACAGGTGGAATGATCAATACCTTCTCATATAAGAACTTTACTCTAAAGGCAAATCTGGATATACGCATTGGTGGTGATATCTATTCGATTACCAACCGTCAGATGGTAGATGGAGGAACGCATGCTATTACAGAGTCTGGTCGCGAAGGATTCAACGATTGGGCTAAACGCAATGACGACGCCCGAAATGAATGGATAGGTGGTGGTAATAATCCGGATGATTATGTGCCCCTCGAATTTGATAATGGATTTGTAGGACAGGGTGTGAAGATGGTTGTGGATGACGCAGGTAATGTGACCTACGAAAAGAATGATGTGATTACTAATCCGCAGAGCTATTGGAGGCATACATCTGCCAATATTCCGGAATCAAATGTTTATGATGCCAGTTATATTAAGATAAGAGATTTGAGTTTGGGTTATTCGGTGCCCAAGCAATTTCTCAAGAATACACCCATACAGGGGCTCACCCTTACGGTTGTTGGGCGTAACCTGTTTACCCTGCACAAAAATGTGCCTAACATCGATCCGGAATCGACTTATAACAACGGTAACGGACAAGGCCTTGAGTATGGTTCATTGCCTACGCGCCGTCACTATGGTTTTAACTTGAATATTAAGTTCTAATAAATTAAGTAAATAATGAAAGCACTAAATAAATACTTATTGGTTATATCGGTACTACTGTTAGGACTTGGCGCGTGTACCGATGATTTTGAGGATATTAATACTAATCCGCAGGCCTTTAATTTTATCGATCCGGGTGTGCAGATGACGAAAATACAGCTCGATTTGAGTGGAAACCGTGAAGAGCTGTGGCGCTACGATTTGGGAATTTGCAGTCCTATGATGCAGTATTTTGCCGGTTCGTGGTGGTGTCAGCACGGTGGGCAGTACCGCATTGTCGAAAAAAATCATTGGTTTACGCTTTGGGAAGAGATGTATCCACGCGATATTAAAAATATTGTGGATGTTATTCATCGTACCGAGGGTGAGGAATATTATCAAAATACAAGGGCAGCTGCACGTATCCTAAAGGTGTATATGTTTTCAATACTGACGGATTTGTATGGTGATGTGCCTTATTTCGATGCGGGGAAAGGCTTCACCGATAAGGTTTTTCAGCCACGCTATGATAAGCAGGAAGATATCTATGCAGACTTCTTTAATGAGCTGGATGAGGCGGTGAATGACCTGGATGCTTCCAAAGAAGGTGTACGGGGTGATATTATGTATGGCGGTTCCGTTGAAAAATGGAAGCGTTTTGGTAATTCTTTACGGATGCGTTTGGGTTTCCGCCTGCAAAAGGTGAACCCCTCCGAAGCTGAAAAGCAAGTGAGAGCTGCCATTGAAGGCGGTGTAATGCAAAGCAATGATGACCTGTGCAAGGTAGTACATCTCGATTTTGATTTTGTTGACGGCGAGAACCGTGGAAATGGTCGCTCCCAGGTGTTTCATGCTTCCGATGACTCGGAGGGCTACCGTTTAACCAATACTTTTGTTGATCACTTGAAAGCTACCAACGACCCTCGCCTATTTGTTTATGGAGGTACTTACCTGGGAGTAGTAAGTGGAAAATACGGACAGGATATTACCGAGTATCTTCAGATGGGTATTACCCACGGTGCCATGTGGTGGAATGAGTGGAGTGATTATGGTGATTTAATTGATGATGAGGGGAATTACATTGCCTGGGTGTCCCAAGGACATAAGCACATGATGCCCAGTAAGTATGTAGCTGATTTTACGGCACCCTTCTTCCATATGACTTATGCCGAAGTGGAGTTGTTGTTGGCAGAGGCAGCGTTGCTCGATTGGGGTGCAACAGGAGCAGCTGAGCATTACGAAAAGGCAGTGCGTGCCTCCATGGAGCATTGTGCCATGTACCCGGGTGCACCGGTCATAGCCTCCGATGTGGTGGATGCCTACCTGGAAGCAAACCCATTACCATCAGCATCACCCGATAATTTAAAGGCCATACACAATCAAATGTGGGTCAACCTATACATGAATGGAGTTGAGGCTTACAGTAGCTTCCGTCGATCGGGTTACCCCGAGTTGGTGCCCTTTGAATCAGTGGAGTGGTACTCAAGCGGTACGGGAGGTGTCATACCCCGCCGTTTCTTCTATCCCGATTTTGAGGCCATTAACAACCCTGAAAGCTATCAGGAGGCCATTGATCGCATGGGGGGAACCAACGATTGGTTAACCCGCGTTTGGTGGGATGTTGAATAAGAAATTAGATTTACGGGGTGTGCCCATACTAATGCGTATGGTGCACCCTCTAATCTTAAAAAGTCATGAAACGGATATTATTTATAGTCTTCGCTGTTTGCTGTGTGTTGGTAGCTTGTGATAAGCATGATGAGGTAAGGCATGGCTTTGCTACATTGGGCACGCACGTGCAGTTGCCTCATTGTGTGATTGTTAAAACCTATTTTGCTGCTAATCAGACAGCTCAAATTAAACTCGTGGACCTGCGCTCGCAGGAAGTGATTTGGAGTCACCAGGCCGATAGGCATCGTAATAAGTTTGTAGTTGGTGGTTTTCAATCAGGGCAAGTGCTTGATTACGAGCTGCAGCTGAATGATCAGGTGATGGATGAGGGACAGATAATTTTGCCCGAATTACCGGATGACTATGCAAGCTTTGTAGATGTGAAAATAGAGGGCGATCTTAATTTGGGTGGTAATTGTCTGTTGGTGAATAAAATGAGTATACCGTCCGGTGTGTTTATTTTCAATGAATATGGTAAGGTTGTTTGGTCGCGTTTGTCTGATAACTTTATCAAGATGGTGAAAATGACGCAGCGTGGTACTTTATTGACACTGGAAGATAATACAGGGGATAAATTTGGAAACGGCAACCTGATTTATGAAACAACTTTAAGTGGCGATACCCTTGTTGCGCTCAAGTACGGAGAGGGTGGTTTTGACAGGATGGCACATCACGATGTGGTATTAACTGGCAGAGGTACTTACGCTTTTATTACCAATGTGAATGTAAATGGCATGGTGGTAGATGGTATTACCGAATTGACCGCTTATGGTACCAAGGTTTGGGAATGGGATATGGCACAGCATGTGCTGCCTATTGAGCCTGGACAGATCTTCGATCAGCCCTGGGGTAATTCTATTTTTGAGGATGAAAACGGTAATTACCTGCTTAGCTTTCGGGTCTTGAGCCAGGTATGGCGCGTCAACTCGGCTACGGGTAAGATTCTGATGAAGTTTGGACAAGGCTGCCAGGGCGCTATTGCCAAGGATATGTTGCCCATGTATCAGCATCATGCACAGTTACCTAAAACCGATGAGTTATTATTATTTGACAATGGTCATTTTGCAGAGCGTCCCTCAAGTCGTATAATGAAGTATCAGCTGGATGAAAAAGGTGAAGTTAAGCAGGTGAATGCCTGCATTGATTTACCTCAGGATCTGTTTTCTCCTTTTATGAGTGCCGTTGAGACCTATCGAGATGGTTATCTTGTAACTTGTTCCATACCTGGCGTAATAGCTTTTATTGATGCATCTGGAGAGGTTGAGTGGAGCATAAAAATGGGCGATAGGATGTTCAGGGCTCAACTGGTTGATAAAAAGATATGACATATCTGTTATATTTTTTTACTTTGCATTTCACTAACAGAATACTATGTATCCCAAAGAAAAGAAAGGCGAAATAACTATTAACGACATCGCCAGAGAACTTAATATCTCACCATCAACCGTTTCGAGAGCCTTAAATGATCATGCGAAAATCAGTGAGGCGACCAAGAAGAAGGTAAAAGACATGGCGAGGGATTTAGGTTACGAGATTAATTTGGTAGCATCCAGCCTTTCTAAAAACAAAACAAATGTTATTGGGGTCATCATTCCGCACCTTGGCTCGCAGTTTTTTGCCAAAGCCTTAAGTGGTATTCAGGAAGTGGCCAGCGACAATGGCTATAATGTGATTATTAGTCAGACAAATGAGAGCGTTCAACAGGAAATTGAAATGACAAGGGTCATGAACTCAGCTCGCGTAGACGGCGTAGTTTGCTGTCTTACGATGGAGACCACGGACGTCAGTCATTTTAATGTGTTTGTAAAAAAGGGGGTTCCGGTTGCAATGTTTGACCGCGTTAATTACTCTGTTCCTGGGCCTAAAGTGGTGGTAGATAATTATGAAGCAGGCTACGTTGCAACAGAGCATTTAATAAATATTGGGTGCAAAAAGTTAGCACATTTGGGGGGTATAGTGTCATCTAAAGTGTTTGAGGAGAGAGCGGAAGGCTTTAACGATGCTCTCAAGAAAAATGGATTGCCGCTTTTGCCACAGTTTTTGTTAGCGAGTGATTTAACAGAGCAAGATGCCCGCGATGCAGCTCGGTTATGGATGAGTTTACCAGACCGACCGGACGGTATTGTAGCAGCGAGCGCATCTACTGGCTTGGTAATTGCTTCCACAGTTAAAAGTATGGGTATGGCTTTGCCTGAATCTATTTCAATCATTTCATTGGGAAATGAGCGGTGCAATGAGTTTGTCTCACCATCTTTATCAGCCGTTGATATGCCTGGCTACGAAATGGGTAAATCAGCAGCCGAACAACTGATTAGTTGTATTAATAAAGGGGTGGTTGACAGTTCCATTATTTTAAAGCCAATCCAATTGCTCATCAGGAACTCATCTTTTAAACATTAGTCACACGGTATTGCAGGCATAAGGGAGATTTTTTAGTGCATCTAAAAATGCAAGCGCTTGCATAGATTCAAAATATTATGCATATTTGCTGCAAACCAAAAAATTATATTAAATGAGACGTTCTGTATTATGTAATTTAATTTTCGGACTGCTGGTGGGGTTGTTCACCAGTTGTGCCACCTCTGAAAATGGAGGATACCTAACCGAATTAAATGATGACTGGTTCATCCAGTCGGCCGATAAAGTTGGGGCTAAAGGTGCCGAAATTAGTCAGCCTGTTTTTGTGCCCGATCAGTGGGTGAAAGGAACTATTCCTGCGACAGTCATGACCATCCTTCGTGAGAATGGCGAGTACCCCGATTTATTTATGGGAAATAATATTGAAAAAGTAGATGACTCCAGGTTTAAGCAGCCTTGGTGGTATCGAAAAGCCTTTGAAATTTCCAATTTTGATCAAAATACGGTTTATCAATTACGTTTTGAAGGATTAAATTATAAAGCCAATATCTGGGTCAATGGCCATCAGGTTGGAGAAGCTGCTGTAATCGAAGGACCATTTAGCAGGTGGACTTTCGATGTGAGTGAGTATCTGGTTAATGGAAAAAATGCGCTCGCTGTTGAAATTATTCCTCCCGTTAAAGGGGATTTAACCATTGGGTTTGTGGATTGGAATCCCGCTGCACCCGATCAGAATATGGGACTGTGGAGAGGCGTTGAGTTAATACAAAGCAAAGCCGTCTCAATTGAATCACCATTTGTACAAACAAAGTTAAATCGGGATAACTGGACAGATGCTGAACTCACCATTACTACAATGGTAACCAACCATTCTGAAAAGCGTGAAAATGCTTTGTTGGAGATTGCTATTGAAGGGATAGGAACTGTTACTAAAAAGGTTGAGCTAGAACCAGGTGAAGCCCGTGATGTATCCCTTACGTCAGCAGACTATCCTCTGTTAAGCGTTAAGGATGCTAAATTGTGGTGGCCAAATAATTTAGGAGAGCCACACATGTATAATATGACCGTTAAGGCGAAAGTAAACGGAAAAGTTTCGCAGCAGTTAGCTACGCGTTTTGGTATTCGCGAAATTGAAGAATACTGGAATAAGGAAGGTCATAGAGGTTGGAAGGTCAATGGACAGCCTTTAACCATTAAGGGCGCCGGATGGGTGGACGATATGTTTTTGGCCGATAGCAAAGAAAAAGTAATTGCACAGGTAGAGTATGTGAAACATATGAACCTCAATTGTATTCGTTTAGAAGGTTTTTGGGGACGCGATAAAACAATTTATGATGCGGCCGACGAAAATGGATTGTTAATAATGATAGGTTGGAGCTGCCATTGGGAGTGGGAACCTTATTGTGGCCGGCCAGAAACTGATTTCATGGCTATCACCGGCAAGGAAGAAATTGAGCGACATGCATTGTCTTATCGTGACCAGGTGCTGTATTTGCGAAATCATCCAAGTGTGTTTTTATGGGTGTTTGGAAGTGATAAGTTACCTGTTCCTGAGCTTGAAGCTAAGCTGAATACGTACATCTCCAATGTTGATAGCTCACGTCCAATTCTGGCAGCGTGTAAGTATCAGGATTTTGGAACAGATCATTATAATCACAGTGAGGTAAGTGGGGCAACCGGGGTCAAAATGTTGGGTCCTTATTCTTATGTTCCGCCTGTTTATTGGTACATTGACACCATTGCTGGTGGTGCCTACGGCTTCAACACCGAGACTGGCCCTGGCCCACAAGTGCCGCCAGTGGAGAGTATTAAGAGAATGATTCCGGAGGATAAACTGTGGCCAATTAATGAAACCTGGAATTTTCATTGTGGACGCCATCAGTTTGGCTCATTGGATCGCTACCTCAATTCCTTTAACAAGCGGTATGGCGAAGCAGGCAGTTTGGAAGAGTTTGCCTTCAAATCGCAAATATCAAACTACGAAGCCATACGGCCCATGTTCGAAGCTTTTCAATCCAATAAATTTGAAGCAACTGGGGTGGTTCAATGGATGTTGAACTCCGCCTGGCCAGAAATGTTTTGGCAATTATACGACTATTACCTGGTACCTAATGGCGCTTTTTATGGCACAAAAAAGGCCTGTCAGCCTTTAAATGCAGTCTACAATTATAAAGACAAAAATATTTATTGGGTAAACGATTTTAATACGGCCCGAAACAGTCAGTCTATTAATATTGAAGTATTTGATATTCATTCAAAGCTTGTTTTTACAAAAGAAGTACAGTTGGATATGCAGGCACACAGTTCAGGTCTGGCTTTTGAGATGCCTCACTTAGAAGGGGTGACCGAAACGTATTTTATTAACCTGGAATTGCGAAATGAAAATAAGGAGCTGGTGACCGATAATTTCTACTGGTTATCTACTAAGGCCGATGAACTGTTATTTGAGGAAACCACCTGGGTTTACACGCCGCCAAAAGATTACGCTAACCTTAAAGGTTTAAATGGCATGCCTGATGTAGAGGTGAATGTTGCCTGGGAGCAAAGTTCAGACGCTGATGGGGTATACTACGAGTGTCAACTTGAAAATACATCTGATCAAATTGCATTTTTTATTGAAGCTGCAGTTGTGGATAAAGCAACAAACCAAATGGTTGTCCCGGTTTTCTGGGATGATAATTATGTCAGCCTAATGCCAAACGAGACTAAAACTATTACAGCCAGATTATCCGGCGATATTTTGCCTGATAATGTGGAGCTTCGAGTTGAGGGCTGGAACCTCAAAAAGTAGAAGTACAAAAGGGGCCGGTTAAATTGCTACAACGCTAAACCAACCTAAAAGTGATACCGGCCTCTTTTACCATGCTTTAAATGAAGCATTTTGAGAGCTCTACCTTTTCATATCTGATGATCGATTGGGAATGAGCGAGGCTTTTTTAACAGAACAATCAACGTGCTGATGTTGATAAGATAAAGAATGAATTAATGGAACAATCAAGAACAATCATTGGGGTTGACCTGGGCGGAACCAATATGCGAACGGGTCTGGTAGAAGGCGATAGCATACTGGAAGTATCCTCTTGTTTAGTGCCCAAAACCGATGATGCTGATGTGGTCACCAACACCTTGATAGAGACGATAAAAGATGTCATCACAACGGAAGTGGAAGGCATAGGTATTGGGGTGCCAAGTTTAGTAAAATCAAGTAATGGAGTGGTGTATGATGTGCAAAATATTCCTTCCTGGAAGAAAATTCCTCTGAAAGAAATTTTGGAAAAAGAGTTTAAGCTGCCTGTTTGTATTAATAATGATGCCAATTGTTTTGCTGTTGGGGAGCGCGTGTATGGTGCCGGACAGGATTACAACGATTTTGTGGGACTGATTACAGGCACAGGTGTCGGCGGAGGCATCATCAAAAATGGTCATTTGATGCAGGATCAAAACTGTGGAGCTGGCGAGTTTGGGATGATACCTTATCTGGAGCATGATTATGAATACTATTGCAGTGGTCAGTTTTTTGAAAACGTGCACCAGATAAACGGAGCAGAGCTGGCCCAAAGAGCTTCTAATGGTGATGCCAATGCGCTGGCTATCTTTGCCGAATATGGAAAACACCTGGGCAATGCCATTAAAACAATATTGTTTAGCGTCGATCCCAATGCCATTGTATTAGGTGGTTCTGTTTCCAGGTCTTATGAGTTCTACAAAGAAGCTATGTGGAAAGAAATTTCAACCTTTCCCTATCAGTTCGTGTTGGAAAACTTTGTGATTGTGCCTTCCGTCGTTAAGGAAATTGCTATTTTAGGTGCTGCAGCACTTTATATTGATGCTGTAGATAAGGAATAACTATTTAACTACGCAAAATAATAATAATGATACAGGACATGACCGTTCAAAACCAATGTGCAGTTGGTGTATACCTGGGAGGGAAGAACTTGCGCGTTGGCCGGGTAAGAAATAATACAGTGGAGGCATCCTTAGCACTTGAAATAGAAAATCATAACTCCGAAGAAGTAATACTTAAGGATATTATGGATGCCATCGATCAGGTATTTACAGAGGATGTGAGAGGCATTGGTATTGGGGTTCCCAGTCTTGTTGATGTATCAAAGGGAATTGTTTACAACGTGGAGCACATGCCTTCGTGGCGAGAGGTGCATTTAGGCGATCTGCTGTCCGACAGGTACAAGGTGGCTGTATATGTAAATAATGATGCCAACTGTTTTGCCATTGGCGAAAAATACTTTGGAAAAGCCAAGAAGTATGCCAATGTTGTTGGAGTGGTTGGAGGAGTAGGTCTGGGATGCGGCGTAATAACCAATAACCATCTGTATTCCGGCACGAATTGCGGAGCCGGTGAGTTCGGATGCATTCCCTATCGTGACCATAACTATGAGTACTATTGTACTACGCAGTACTTCGAAACCAAGTACGGACTAAAGCCGGATGTGCTGTACCGCCGGGCCAGAAAACAGGATAAGATCGCGCTGGCCATATTGGAACAGTTTGGTTTTGATTTTGGACGCGCTATCATAGCTATTTTGTATGCCTATGATCCCGAGTGTATCGTCATAGGAGGTAACGTCAGTCGTTTCTTTCCATATTTTGAAGAATATATGTGGAAGGTGGTTCGTAAGTTTCAGTACGAAAAAACAGTAGAAAAATTGAAGATTGAGGTGAGCGAACAACCGGATATCGCGGTTTTGGGTGCCGCTGCCTTATACTACGACGCTATCTCTAAATAAAGTTTGTCCGTAATGTGTTGATGATGAATCTCTAATGGGGTTTATGTGGGTGTGGTATATCCTGTTTTAAGCGGCATCATAGTGATGTAGGGCGATTGGGGGCATTGACAGTAATTGTAACCAAAAAAATAAACAACAAATGAGAAAACTAATCTACCTGACCGTTCTGAGCATTTTGCTGATGGGGTGTAAGCCATCAGTTAAGTATGATGGACAGTTTCTAATTAACCACATTGGCTACCAAAAAAATGCTTTTAAATCAGCCGTACTTCAGTCTAACGCAACCAGGACGCCGTCGTCATTTTTGATTGAAAATGAGCGCGGAGAGAAAGTGTATGAAGGCGAATTTCTGCCAGGAGGAGCTATTGATGGCTGGCACACCGGAAATGCTTATAAAGCTGTGTTTTCCGATTTTTGTCAATCAGGCACGTTCACACTGGTGGCAACAACGGGCACTCATACCGTGCGCTCCGAACCGTTTGAAATATCGGGTGAACCATTGGCTTCAGAACTAATGACGTTGCTAGTTAAGGCCTTTCAGCTTCAGCGGTGCGTAGCGCCGTATAATACAGTTGATAAAAAAATGACTTTTTATGGGGAAAGGATGGATACAGTAGATGTAAGCGGCGGCTGGTATGATGCTTCTGGAGAAAAGGGTAAATACCTGAGTCACTTAAGTTTTTCTAATTATATGACTCCGCAACAACTCCCAATGATGGTCTGGAATATGTTGGAAGCAGCAGATGTGCTCAAGGGCGGTCAGTTCAATAACTGGCAGCCACTTATCGCTGAATTATCAGACGAAGCTGCTTATGGGGCCGATTATCTGGTGCGCGTTCAGGATGATGAAGGATACTTTTATGCAACTGTTTTCGCAGGATGGACAAAAGATCCGGCTCAGCGTCAGATTTGTGCCTATGAGGGACAGGACGGAAAACGAAACGAGCGTTATCAGGCAGCATTTCGCGAAGGGGGCGGCATGGCAATTGCTGCTTTGGCACGATGCTATAAAGCAAAACTTAGTGGCGAATTTGCTCGCGATACTTATTTAAATGCTGCAGTTAAAGGTTATTCGCATCTGAAAAATCACAATAAAAAGTACTGCGACGATGGACAAGAGAATATTATAGATGATTACTGTGCGTTATTGGCGGCTACCGAGCTTTATAGAGCCACCGAAAACAAGATGTATCTGAACGATGCCCGGGACAGGGCAGCAAATCTGGTTTCAAGGTTGGTCCCGCATGAAAATGGGGGAAGCTGGTTACGTGCTGATAACGAAGGAAAGCGACCGTATTTTCACGGTGCTGAAGCTGGCTTGCCTGTTCTGGCAATGGCTCATTATATAGCTTTAGAGACCGATAGCCAACGTGTTGAAACGGCAAGGCATTTCATTAGCGAGGCATTGAACTTTGAGTTATGGGTGACCAATGAGGTCAATAATCCCTTTGGTTACGCTCGTCAGCTTGTGAAGGCAAGTGATGAGGTAGATGTGAGAACGGCATTTTTTATTCCTCATCAGAATGAAACGGGTTATTGGTGGCAGGGCGAGAACGCACGCATTGCTTCTTTGGCGACTGCTGCCTTTAAAGCCCAAGGTGTTTTATCCGAGGCCATGCAAAGTGAAACAAGACAGTATGCAATCGACCAAATAAACTGGGTTTTAGGCCTTAATCCTTATGATGTTTGCATGCTGCACGGTGCCGGACGTAATAATCCGGACTATAAGGAAGATGGAAAATCGATGAATTATTTGGGCGGAATTTGTAACGGAATTACTGCCGGTTTTACCGACGAGCACGATATTGCTTTTCGACCGCTTCCGTATGATGAGGATCCGGCTCAGCGCTGGCGTTGGTCAGAACAGTGGTTGCAGCATGGCGGCTGGATGATTCCGGCATTGGCCTATTTATCTGTTCAAAAAGCAGAGGAGCCTGAGTAGTGGGCACTCAACTATTGATTGTGAAGCCAAAACCGGCTGAAATTTACAAGATGATATTGTTTTAGTGATTATAGTGGATTGAAGGATTAATTGGGTTTGACCTGACTTTACATTTAAAGTCAGGTCAAACTTTTTATAGTATCCAGTTAAAAAGATAACCTAAGAGTATGATAAAGAAGGTTATTGTTCCAAAAAATATAAAAATGAGCTTCCACTTCATCACCTTTTTTAGCAGCGTGGCTTCGGGGAGTGAAAGTCCAATGACCGCCATCATAAAGGCAATTGCTGTGCCCAGAGGGACGCCTTTAGCAACAAAAACCTGTATAACCGGAACAATTCCGGAGGCATTGGCATATAAAGGCACCGCCATGATTACGGCTACAGGAACGGCGTACCATTTATCTTCAGATAAATAGGCTGAAAAGAAATCTTCAGGTACAAAGCCATGCATCAAGGCACCCACACCAATACCAATAATAATGTAGGGCAGTACTTTTCTGACAATCCCCCAGCCATCTGCTACAATGGCCGGTAGTCGGTGAAAAAAGTGCACGTGCTCCGATTCATACCCAGTCTGCATAGTTTGCTCTCCGGCATGCTGTATTTGCTGCACCCAGTCACTCAAGTAGCGATCTAATTTGAGTTTACCCAGAATGTAACCCCCCACCATTCCTAAGGCCACCCCGCTTGATGCGTAGATAAGCGTCGCTTTCCACCCAAATAGTCCCAAAAACATGGCCACCGCCACTTCATTAACCAGCGGGGAGGTTATTAAATAGGCAAATGTGACTCCTAAAGGAATGCCTCCTTGCACAAAGCCAATGAATAATGGGATGGATGAACAGGAACAGAAAGGGGTTATCGCTCCAAAAAACGAGGCTATAAAATACTGCAGCCCGTATAGTTTACGGGTGGTGAGGTAGTTTCGTATTCGTTCCACCGGAAAGTACACATTGACTACGCCCATTAATGAACTGATTAGAAATACCAGGATGATAATCTTAGCAGTGTCATAAAGGAAAAAATTGAGGACTTCCCCCCAACGTGAGTCCACTTTTAGCTGAATTAGCTCATACGTAAGAAAGTCAGCAAGCGGCTGCAGGTAAAAGTACAAAACAATTAATGCAGGTAGTGCAATCAGTAACTGGGTTGAGCTATTTATACGGTTTATTAATTTCATAATTTAAATCAATAGTGTTGCAATAAAATAGGCACCTGTTATAATGAAAAGGCTGGCAATAACTCTTCTAAACCATATTTCGAAAGCCTTCATTTTGTTGTAAAGGCTACCAATTGAGCCGATACTATATGCAATTAACCAGGCAAAGATTATCACAGGTATACCTGTGGCAAGTGCAAAAATAAAAGGGAGATAAAGTCCTGATGCACTGCTTATGGTCATTGGAATGAGCATGCCAAAATAGAGGACGCCACTGTAGGGGCAAAATGCCAAAGCAAACACAAGGCCCAATAAAAATGCGCCCCAGTAGCCTTTTCGTGCCTGTTGTTCAAGTCGTTCGCTTAGGCGACTAATACCTGGCAGGGATAGCTTTACAACGCCAAGCATGAACAGGCCAATCACAATTAACAGGGGGCCTAAAAGTTTTTCGCCCCAGTTTTGAAAGAACGCAGAGACCTCAAAATGCCCGATGCCAAAAAAGAAAATAACTCCTAAAGCGGTATACGAGGTGGCACGCCCAAGTGTGTAGAACAAGCCGTTGACAAATACTTTCCGTTTATTTTCAATGTTTTTGCTTATGAACCCAATGGCCGTAATGTTAGTGGCCAGAGGGCAAGGACTGATGGCGGTCATTAAACCAAGTAAAAATGCCGATAGAATAGGAATATCTGTATTTTCAAATAGATTTTGTAGTACTTCCATATCAGCGCATAGAGTTGATGGTTGACTGTATCGAGGCCTTTAGTTTTTCGGGTTTTGTGCGGGCATTTAAAAACGCCTCATTCGTTAAATTTATTATTTCGTTGCCTTTTGTAACAATGAGAGTTTGCCATTCAACATTAAACTTTTTAGCCAGCTCTTTTTGCTCTTCTCGGTTAATTGAATAAAAAGGAATGGTGTCGTTGAATAATTCTGTCAGTGTTTCTTTGGTAACTTTCTCTACGGCTTCACAGGTGGCACAGCGTCGGCTGGCATGAAAGTACAAAACACTGAGTTTCTCCGTATTGATAGACGACACGGTTGGGGTGTTGCTGTCTGTGCTGCAGCAGGCCTTCGTTTTAGTATCAGTTTTGCCCGATGTGTTGCAAGCAGAGGCAAGTACGGCAAAGAGGGCAATGGTTCCAAGTAAGATTCGATTTGTTTTGTGCAGATTCATATTCCTAGTTTTATAGCAGTTCCATAATTTCGTTAACTGAAGGCACGCGACCTTTTACCACCACTTTTCCGTCAATAACCAAGGCTGGGGTTGTCATTACGCCGTAAGTCATAATTTGTATCAGGTCTTCCACTTTTTCAATGTTGGCAGTTATGCCTTTTGTTTCAACAGCTTTGCGGGTAACTTCTTCTAAAGAATTACATTTGGCACAGCCTGTACCCAGTACTTTAATATCCATGTTGTTTCGTTTAATTTAATTATAGTTCGTTGTTCGCCAAATGACGAACTAGTAGTTTAAATTTTTTTAGCCTTCAAAAAATGTTTTCAGAAGGGTTTGGGCTTCCGACCAGTTCTCCTTGTTGATGCAGTACTTAATTCGGGGAGCTTCAATTTCTCCCTGTATTAAACCGGCATCTTTAAGTTCCTTCAGGTGTTGCGATAGTGTAGACTTGGCGATGGGCAGAGCCTCACTTAAATCTCCACTGTAGCAGCACGCCTGTTTTGCCAATGTTTGCAAAACAAATATGCGGACTGGATGACCAAGTGCCTTGGCATATCGGGCTAGTTTAGTATGTTGTTTGTTAAGCATTAATCTTTACCGTTCGTATAATTACGAACAAAAATAATTGAAGTTTTTGAATATCCAAAATTAGCCACTGTTAAAAATCAAAATAGTCTGACTGAGGTATGCAATCGCTAAAATATTGGGTGGGGGACAGGCCAGATTGTTTAAGGAAATCGTTAATCATATGTGACTGGTCGTAGTAACCACAGTTGTATGCAATATCAAGCAATGATTGGTTTGGTGAACTGGCCTTGAGATGCAGGGCGTATTGAAAGCGAATGATGTTCATAAATTGTTTGGGCGAACAGCCTACTTTTGCGTTGAATACCCGCTCAAATTGTTTCCTGCTCCAGCAGGTTTGGTTCGCCAGTTTTTTAACAGACAGGCACAGATTGGATGGTGTTATTAACTGCACGGCATGGTTTATTCGATTTAATGAATCGTCTGTCCACTGCTGATGTAGACGGTTAATAAGAAATGTTTCTAAGTGGTTAATCTGTTCTCTGCAGTTTGTGCTCGCATTCAGTTGTTCTGCCAGTACATTAGCTGCATTACCCATAATATCTTTTGCATCCACTGTTTGATTAAAAAGCTCGTTGATGGGTAGCTTGGTTATCGAAGAAAGTCCGGTTGGGCGAAAGCTTACTGTAAGCATGCGTAGGTGCCCTTTTGCTTCAATGGAATAGAAGCCTTTTTGCTGGCCGGATAGGACCACCTGTGAGCAAAAGTTACGATCATTAGCATGGGCAGTGATTTTATCACCGAAAAAAAAGGTTAGTTCTGTTAGACCGGTTGGAACAATTCGTTGGGTGTGAGTTAGGTTTTTAGGGTATACATAATCCATCAGCCAAAAGTGTTTTACAATGGCAGCGAGTTGCGGAGAGGGAGGAATAATTTGAAGTTTCACAGTATAAAAGTAAGCAGGAGCATTAGCTCCTGCAATAAAAAAAGATTATTTATCGCCATAAATGCCCACTTTATTGCCTTCACAGTCAATAAATAGAGCAAAGTAACCAAGTCCTTCAGCTTCAATCTTGGTTTTGGGTTTAGCAATTATTCCCTTTGCCTTTTCTATTCTGGAAATGGTTGCATCAATGCTATCCGGTACATAAAAGGTAATAAGCGAGCCCTCTTTCGAAGGATTAAAATCAGCAGCTTTCGATAAAGCTCCTTCGTTGTTCGGGAAAAAAGCCATTTGCTCATGGCCAAAATCCTGGACTTTCAATGCTAGTTTAAAAACTTCATTGTAGAACAGTACGGCTCTGTTCATGTTGACAACAGGTATTTCTACCCAGGTAATTAATTTATTCATGCTCATCTAGTTTAATGTGACCTGACAAAAATAGAACTGCTGTTGATGGGGACATTGTAAAAATGCGACATAAAAAAAAGCACCTCAGATTACTCCGAGGTGCTCCATCTAAAAAATTGAAAAATGTTTTTTAACTACATCCGCCTTGTACGCGTGTTGGTTTTTTAACCACCGGCTTGTCAAGATTGGCCACTGCTTCGCCAATTACCTTTAGCTTTTTGCCTGCCTCTTTTCTAAAAAGGTAGGTTTCGTGAGCATGTTTGTTTTCAGGTGCACGATCCGAAAGCTGAAAGAAGAGCTTATTAAATTCGCTGGCCGTGTTGGATAAGGCAATGTTATCGGCTCGCCCATGGTACTTAACAACGAGGCTGGCGCGCTGAGCTTGTTCAGCCGAATTACCGTAAAACACATTGGTTTTAATATTTTGCACAACGCGCGAAATATTTTCCGGCTGATGCAGTTGGTCCAACGGAATGTTGATAGCTGTAGGAATGTGAAACTTCTCAAACTCTTCAGGCGACCTAACATCTATGACGTTATACTGATAGTATTGGTTAATTAATTCGAAGGCCAGTTTGTCAGCATCCATTGTTTGAGTTAGATTTTCACTGGAAGCCAGCTTTTTGTCGATTCGCTGATTCATCAGTTCACTGCGCGTTGGCGTTACCAAGGTTAACAGAACGGTAATGGCTGCTAATCCAACACCAATGCTGTACTTGGTAATATCTTTTTTCAACCATTGAGTGGCTCTGTGGTTCACCTTATTTTCTATTATTGTGACGCCAATAAATGCTCCTGTGGCCACAAATACCATGATAAGTGCAAACACTTCGCGGGAGATGCCCATCATCTCAAAAACCAACAGATCGCCAAGATTTTCGGCTACCATCAGATCTTTAATGAGGGGATAGCTCTCGATGAATGCAAAAACACCCAGCCCTGAACCAAAGACAAACGCCCAGCCATCGAGTTTACCACTGGATGCCGCAACCACACTGGTGCCCGGACAAAATCCACCAATGATAAAACCGCCGCCCATAATGGCTCCACCGATAATGGCCGCCCACAGGAAGGTAGGGTTCACAAAGATGATGTCTACATTTAATAATTCAAGATGATTAAGTAAAGTGATGCCTACCATGGCTGTTACACCTGCGGTGAAAAACACTTTTAAGACCGTAAAATCATAGCCGTAGAAAAGACCAACGAGTTTTCGGGTTGAGCCAAATCCTGCCTGCTCAAGTGCGAAACCAAAGCCCATTCCAACAATAATTGCAATGATAAAATTAAATTCGTTACTGATAATATCTGGTACTAATGGTCCCATAATTAGTTTACTTTATTGATCCATAATTTTCTAAAAAACCATGCTATGCCATAGGCCATTCCAAAAATAGAGAACATGGTTATTATTCCTCCAAACGACATAACTGCCATGCCACTTAGCGCAGCACCACTTGTACAGCCGCGGGCCAGCTGGCTGCCAAAGCCAAACAGGGCACCTCCGAAGATGGCAGCGGCGATGCGGACACTGTTTTTAACACCAGGTCCTTTTTCGATTTTAACCATAACCCGGTTGGATGTTACAGCGGATAAAAACGCACCAATGACTACGCCAATCACTTCAAATACCAACCATGATTTTAACGGCCCTTCCGGGTGTGTTTGTTTTTGATTGATGTAATAGTCCGTTGAGTTGGCATGTGCCGGGGCGACTGTTTCAACTGTTTGAAGCACCATACTTTTGATGGCACCACTGGCCCCTAATCCTCGCCCAGTTACATAGATAGCTGTCAATAGTACAAATCCGAGAAAGAATCCAGCCAAATAGGGATTCATGTATTTTTTAGGTGCTTCTCTCATGCCTTATCGTTTTTGAGTTCTTCATGTTTATTCTCTTCTGCAGATGATTCCTCATCTTCCAGTGGTTCCCATCCTGTTAGCATGGCCTTTATGTTAGTTGTAACTGTGTGTCCGGTTGTTGTCATATACACATGAACAATTACAAAGGCTATTAAAAGCCAGGCACCTAAGGTGTGAGCCCAAGCAATCCATGCCAACGGAATATCACTCACCACAATAATGTCGTTGACATCAAATGTTTTATAATACAGGTACAATAGTCCGGATAGAATCATCACGGGTGCCATCAATAATTTAAACCCTAAATAGGTTATGGCCTGCAATGGATTCAACTTTTTGCGAGCCGATTTAATGGTTGGGTGAGGCGCATTTTTAAACATTCCGACCGTATAGTATTGAATTTGATCTTTTAATTTGGAGATGGTTGGAATGTATTGCTTCCACTCGCCTGTGGTAAAATGCCAGAATATTGAAAATGCGATTAATCCCAATAGCATATAAGATGCTACCCTGTGAAAGCTCACCGCTTTTTCGAAGCCCAGAAGGGTAAACGAACCATGAATCTCAAAACCGCTTAGGGCCAGAAAAAGTATCAGGGCTGCCTGACTCCAGTGCCAGAAACGTTCGAATTTTTTATAAATATATACTTGTTTCATTATTTCACTTATTTTGATTCGACTTGGTTGTTTTTATAACCGTTATAGATGCGCGCAAATGTGTGAATAAATACCCCGGCTAAGGCGCCCCATAACAGCAGACTGCCTAAGAGGTCAATCCAATCATTTTTGTCGCGGCCCGGGAGGTAAAACCCATCCAATGCTGCTAATCGGCCATTTTCTCTCACATGGCATTCATTGCACGATAAGGCTTTCTCTTTTGGCGAAACCATATGGTTTATTGGCCAGTACATTTCAGTTTCGATAAACTTAAACTCGCCACTATAAGGCAGGCCAACCCCTTTCATGCCGGCTTCAGCGGCTAAGTTCCAGTCAAAATCCTGCCAGTAGGCACTATCGCCTTTCGCTTCGGCATAAACTTTAGGTTGGATAAGCATATTGGTATTGGGATCATAAATCTGATCTCCCCGGTGTATTTTAACCGGATAAATTTTTGAGTGGATATCATCCACAGAACCTAACAGTTTGTTGATTTGAACGGGAACTGATTGGATGGTGTCACCAAGTGCATAATGCTGGGCATTCCCATTAAACCACATATAATCAGGTGTTACATTATTTGCCCATTCGAATTCTCCTTTAATAGATAAATAAGTGTGGTTACCAAGCGAATCCTCCTCGTGGTAAGGATTACCGTCCTCATCCATTTTACCTGCTTTCGACCATTTCCAAGCCATTTTAGTTGAATTTTCTTTGGCATAGGTTGGTATGTGGCAGGTTTGACAGGCTACTTTTGAAAAATGTCGGTTTAATACATCATCCAAATGAGGTGTTGAAGTGTGACACTCTTCACAGCGCAGGCGGTTTGTGTTGGTTGATGACACGGAATACAATTTACCTTTTATCTGGTGTTTATCAGCCGAATGACAGTCCACGCAATCCATATTAATGCCATTTGATGCCATATGAACGTCAACATCTCTGTCGCAAGACAATAAAGCTTCTTCCAGGTCGCCATGCTTCACATTATTTCCTCCACCACTGTAGAAGTGGCAGGCGCCACAGTTTATTTTATTTGGGCGTCCTACACTTTGAGCCACCCTATTCAGGTTCACATTCCGATCCGGATAACCCGCCATGGCAGCTCCCTTGATGTATTCCTCACTTTGATCGTGACATACCATACAGTCTACATTACGGGCGTTATTAAAATCGAAGGTATTATGCGACATGCCAAAACCGATGTGACACTTGGCACATGCCTGTTCGTTGGTGCTGGCTCCGATGCAGAAATTGTTTAAAACATTCTTCTTGCCTAATTTGGATATCCCTTTGCCTTCTTCGTACGCCACGCGATCCCAATTCCAGTGGCTCGAATGCATAATTTCTTCGTGTCTTTGATTATGACAGGTTAAACAGGCTTCAGTTACATCCTGTGGTGTTTTGAAATCTTGCTGAAGAATTTCAAACTGACTGTGGTCGACAGAACTCGAGTGCTTGCTTGCGAATTGCTGTTTCAATTCATACTGCGATAAATTGAGCGGCTTGTCGTGGTGAAAAAAGTTCACCAGCAGGAGCACAACAACTGTAATTAGTACAGAATAGGTTATCGTTTTATTCATTTCATTAATTTAGTTGTCATTTATCTGCCTGGCATGTCTCATTTGCCAGGTCGATAAATCGATTGAACTTTGTATGTAATAATCCAAAAGCAAAAATATGTAGATATTTATATATTACATGTAAAGTATGTAGATATTTAGATAATTTAGAATAAGTCTTATTAATAATAACGTGGCTGTATGAAGGAATGCTATCCCGACAAATTATATCTTGACTTTCAGTACTTCTAAATATCATCTGCGGAGTTAGCAGGCAAATACGCTAGTACAGACGCAGTAGGTTATAACTATTTTCAGGGGGTGAAAACTAATTGTCGCCAGGCGCTTAAAGGGATGGCTTTTGGAGATAATGGAAACAGGAAAAGTTGATTATTTGTCGATTCTACTTTTATTAAGCATTGCTTCAATGGTAGAAATGCATCTGCCACAATTGCTTCCTGCTCCTGTTTTCTCTTGAATGAGCTCAAGACTGGCAGTATTTATTTTGTCAAGTATTTGAGTTATTTCTCGCTCTTTTATGCCTTTGCACAGGCATATTAATCGACTCATAGCTATTGTTTTTAGAAGGACAAAAATAGTATTTATTACTAACTAAAGTCGATAACATTGCTGGTTGAATAATTAATAAAAATTAACAAATATTTATAAAAATTTTGCTTCAGAAAGATCTATCGTTTATATTTGAGTAGTTCTTTGATTTATAGATTATAACAGATTATACTTTTTAGCTCTTGTGTAGTTTTAATTCGATTATTTGTTAATGTAATTTGTAATGAAATGTAATTTTAATACTTTTGAAACGTCAATTTCGCCAGTTGATACATACATGTGGAAAAGCACAATAAGTATTATTGATATTTAACCTTTATCACCATTATTAACATTTAAACCTTTAATCATGAACACTAGAAACCGTTTTCTTTTTAAACATCCTATTTAGATTTTTAAAATTTAATCACAACATCTTACCTAAGAGACAGTTTATTTCGCCAGTACAAACTGAGCTTAAATTGAAGTGTTGTGAGATTATGTCAATCGATTAACGTAAATGTCACGTTAGTTTTATCACTATTATTAACTTAAACCTTTTGTTTTATGCGCAGATTAGCATTAATCGTGTCCCTGATTTTATTCGTGGGACTCAACGCAATGTTTGCTCAAACAACAACCATTACCGGCCTTGTCACCGATAGTGAATCTGGTGAGCCAATGCCGGGTGTTTCTGTTGTTGTTAGAGGAACAACTATTGGTACCGTTACAAATGTTGATGGTAACTATACTTTAAGTGTACCCAATGATGCAACTAATTTGTTGTTTTCATTCGTGGGTATGAAAACTCAAGATATTGCTATTGGAGGACGAACTGTAATTAATGTAGTTTTAGAGTCTGAGGCGATTGGAGTGGATGAGGTGGTTGTAACAGCCTTGGGTGTTTCACGCGAAAAGAAGTCGTTAGGTTACGCCTCCCAAAGTGTAAAGGCTGAAGATTTAAACGCAGCCAATAATAGCAATGCTGTTTCTGCATTAGCTGGTAAAGTTGCCGGTGTGCAGATTTCAGGTTCGAACTTTGCTGGTTCCCAAAATGTATTGATCCGTGGTGCAAGTTCATTAACGGGTAATAATCAACCATTATATGTTGTTGACGGTGTTCCTTTAGATGCCTCCAACTTTAACAGTACCGGCGCCCAAACTGGTGGAGGTGGTATCGACTATGGTTCGATGAGTAATGACTTAAATCCTGCTGATATTGAAACTATTAATATACTGAAGGGTAGTGCTGCGACAGCTCAGTACGGTAGCCGTGGGCAAAATGGAGTTATAATGATTACTACCAAAACAGGAAAAGCTGGTAAGAAATCTTTTTCTGTCGATGTTAATTCTGGTATTTCGTGGGAGAGCGTTAACGTTATTCCCCAGCAGCAGAAGATGTATGGAGGTGGACTTGGAGATTTCAGAACAGAAGAAGTTGGTGGTAATGAATATGAAGTAGTTCTTTATAGAATGGATGAAAGTTGGGGACCAAAATATGATCCAAACCGCGAAGTTATCCATTGGTGGGGCGCCGCTGATTATGAAAAAGGTATCACTTCAACTCCAGAAACAGCTCCTTGGGTTTATCCTGACGAGAATTATGAAGATTATTACGAGACTGGTATTGCTTACACAAATTCGGTTTCTATTCGTGCAACAACTGAAAAATCTGCTTTAAGATTTGGATATACTAATGTAAATATGACTGGAACAATGCCAAATTCTAGTCAAGATAAACATACATTCAATATTAACGGAAGCACGGAGCTGTGGGATGGTTTTGCTGAGGTAAATGCTAACATGACTTATGTATATACTTATACAAAAGGTCGTCCAGAAGGTGGATATGGCGATAAATCAGTATCTCAGAAGTTTTTTCAGTGGGGGCAAACGCAATTAGATATGTCTCGTTTGAGAAATTATAAAAATCCTGACGGTACGCAAAGAACCTGGAACAGAAGATCATTCTCTAACGGAACGCCTGTATATTCTGATAACCCTTATTGGATAGCATATGAGAGCTATTCAGATGACGATCGTGAGCGTATTTATGGAACAACAGGGATTAAATTTCACCTGACTGATTATTTAACTGCAGAAGGAAACGTATTTCTGGATACCTATGCTTTTAATATCAAAGATAGGATGGCAATTGGCTCTCAGGCTCAGTCTTATTTTTATAAGGCAGATCGCCAGCGTACAGAGTTAAACCTGGAAGGTCGACTTAACTTTACGAAGAAGTTAAATGATTTTAATATTCTTTCATATGTTGGGGTGAACCGTCGAAAGGAACATTATCAATCACTTATTGGAGAAACTGACGGAGGTTTAGTAATCCCAGGCTTATATGATTTAAATAATTCCGTAAATTCTCCTGCTGTACGTGATTATTTAGAAAAGAAAATGGTAAACAGTTGGTTTGCATTTGCTAGTTTGGGCTGGCGGGATATGGTGTACCTAGATGCTTCTATCCGTCAGGATTTTGATACTTCATTGCCAACCAACGACAACGTTTATACTTATCCTTCTGTTTCGTTGAGTTATATTTTATCTGAAAGTCTGAACCTATCTTGGTTAAACATGGCTAAGATTCGTGCAAACTACGCAGGTGTGGGTAACGGAACCGATCCATACAGAGTTAAGACTCTATTTGAAACTGGTCAGCCGTTTAATGGTTCTCCAATTTTTACTCTTCCAGAAACATTGAACAACCCTGAGTTAAAGGCTGAAAGTACCTCTGAGTACGAAATTGGATTTGAAGCGTCTGCTTTTAATAACCGGATATTTGTTGACTTTAGTTATTATAACCGTGCCACTAAAGACCAGATTGTAGCTCTAGATTTGACTACTACAACGGGTTATGGGAGTAAGTTTATCAACGCCGGTAAAATTGAAAACTCTGGTGTTGAATTAGTGCTTTCTGGAACGCCATATGTTACAAGTGACTTCCGCTGGGATATTGATTTTACGTATGCAAAGAACAAGAGTAAGGTACTTGAGTTGCCTGAGGGAATCGAAAAAATACAGTTGGCAAGAGCACCTTTTGGTGGCGCTTATGTGAACGCCTCACAGGGTGATCCTTACCAAATGTTATGGGGATATGACTATATGTATGATAATGCTGGTAATAAAATAATTGACGAAGAATCAGGCTTTTATGCCACTTCAGGTGAATTAACATCAATTGGTTCTGCATTACCAGATTACAATATGGGTATACGAAATAGTTTCCGATTCAAAGATTTTGATTTAGCTGCTCTTATTGATATTCAAAAAGGAGGAAAGTATTACTCATTGACTAACATGTGGGCCATGTACTCAGGGATGGATGAAAAGACTGCTATTTCGACATCTAACGGAAACACTATTCGTGAGGATGGTTTAGTATTAGATGGAGTAATTGCAACTTTTGATGATGATGGAAACATTGTATCTACTCGTCCAAATGATGTGCACATTTCAGCTCAGGATTACGGAGCTTATCATTATCATGGTTTTGGTATGCCAAGTGCAACAAGCTTTTATGACGCTACGTATGTGAAACTGAGAGAGGTGACATTAGGCTATACATTGCCTAAGTTTACTGATGTTATTAAAAATGCTCGTGTATCACTTTATGGTCGAAACCTATTTGTATGGGGACTGGATAATGATGGAATTGATCCTGAATCAACAGTTAATGGTTCTGGTAATATTCAGGGTTTAGAAGGTGGTATTATTCCTTCAACCAGAACCTTTGGATTTAACGTGCAATTAACATTCTAATTTGATACTATCATGAGAATATTTAAATATTATATATTTGTTATAGTTATTGCTGCGTTTACTGGATGTGAAGTCGAATATTACGACAGTCCTAATGAATCAGCAGTAGTACCAACGCCCGGAATTATGAACCGGGTGCAAAAACAGCTAATGACTGATACCAGAGATGAATGGTTTTCTGGTCGTCAGGCTTTATTGTGGACACAATACTGGGGGCAGGTTAATTATACTGAAGAAGATCGTTTTCAATACCGTGAAACCGTTAATGAAACCGGATGGGATGATTTGTATATGCACGCCGAGGACCTAAAAGCAATTATCGATTTAAATACTGATGAGGCTACTAAAGCTGATATGGCGGCGTATGGTAATAATGAAAATCAAATTGCCGCAGCTCGAATTATGTTGGCTTACTTGTTTCATCAGGCCGTGGAAGTATGGGGAGATATTCCATATTATTCCTATAAAAGTGAGGATCCTGATTTCCAAGCTTTAGACTTGGTAGTGGGAGATCAAAAATACCCTGCCTACGCTAGTCAGGAAAAAATATATGCTGATCTCTTGAAAGAGCTAGATGAAGCAGAGGCAATGATTGCTGATGATTATGAGATAGATAAGGAATATGTCATTGATGGAGATAACTTTTATAACGGTGATGCTGGTCAGTGGAAAAAATTCGCTAATTCTCTCAGATTAAGAATAGCAAACAGAATTAAAGACGTTAATCCAACATTGGCTAACCAGCACATTGCTGATGCCAAGGACAATGTAATGACTAGTAATGCAGATAATGCAGGTGTTACCTATACTGCAGATAATGATGCTAATACAGCACCAATGTATGCTGCGTTTTATATTGATAATCGTTTAGACTTTGCACCTGCTCATACTTTTGTTGAGTTATTGAAGGGTGAAAGAGGCCCATTCGGATGGGATCCGCGTATTGATGCAATGGTAGCTGATAATGATGAAGGAATTAAGGTGGGTATTCCTGTTGGAGCCAGCCGTGAAGTTGTTGGTGATTTCGAATGGGAATCATTGCCGGGGGATGGAATTCTTGATCCAAAGTATAAAGAATTATATATGGAGTATTCAGAAGTTTGCTTTCTATTAAGTGAGATCAATGGTTGGGATCAGGATTGGTACGAAAAAGGAGTTGCTGCTTCAATGGAAAAATGGGGTGTTGATGCTTCTGCAATAGCAAGTTATGTAGCTGGTTTGCCCCCTGCTTCAGAAGAAACAGTTTTAACACAAAAGTACATAGCATTATACATGCAACCTTATGAAGCATGGGCAGAATATCGCCGTACGGGTTATCCTAAAACTTTAGTAATGCCAGGTCAATCTTACGATGTAGTTGTGCCTCGCGCAGATGGTTCAACAACTACATTTAGTTATGAGTTTGATCCTTTAGTAGATTTAACTGATTTGCCCAATCGTATCAACTACCCGTTAGTAGAACAAAACCTTAATGGTGCAAATAACTCAGCAGCTGCCGAAGCAATTGGTGGTGATGAGATGGATACGAAATTATGGTGGCAAAAATAATTGAACCCTAATATTTTATGAATATGAAAAATTTATTATTATACAGTGTATTAGTTGTTTTTATAGGTGTGTTTGTGGCCTGTGAAGATGATGATGATACCAACCTTCAGCCCTCAAACACCATTGGGGTAGATGTGGACGAAGTAACAGTCTTTGACACACCGTTTACTATTAACTTTACTACTTCAAACAGTAATGTAAATGAGCTGATATTTAACGGTGGTCTTGTTGAAAACTTAGCCATTGCTATTTCTGAGCAGCAAGGAAGTAATACATTTGATATGGATGACTTTGGAGATGCTTGGTCTGTTGGTGAGGACTTGAGTTTCAGTACCACTATTGATTTTGGTTCTAATGAGAGTGTTAGTTATTTTTCCATTCCTGTTATCGATGCTGTTTCAGCAGAAGCTACAGCAGCCGGTGTTCAAGAGTTTGATACAGCTACCATTGAGGTGAACTTAATGGCACATACCATTTTTAATGAGCTGCCTCAGGGTGATGTAGAGATGGCTCGTAAGGTGATTACTGAAGCTGATCCGAATCCTGATTTTGAAATGCTTACTATTTCCAAGGATGGGAAAGAGTATCATTTTACAGAAGAAATTTTTGGGGTTGACTACCACCTGAACGATACCATTGTATATCAGGTAACGGTTAGCTCAGGTGGGCTTTCGGAATCAACCATGCTTAAAATGCCTGTTGTTACTAAGATGTTGGGCGATAAAATGGGTGGTTTTGTTAGCGATGAAGATGCGTATTTTGCATTTATGCCTGGTGAAGAAGTGGCTGACGCAGGTGTTTTAAACTTTGTTTCGCCTCGTAGTCTGACATCTGAAGATGTGGCTTTTGTTAAAATAGAGGAAGGAGATCAGGTTGAGCTTTTTGCTGATTTAAACAAGTTTTCTAAGCTTGTTCAAATCGTTGATAACGCAACTTTGAGTTCTGATATTAATGATATCGCAATTGGCGATGTTTATGGCTTTGTTTATAATTATGAAGATGTAGTTCATTACGGCTACCTGATGGTTAACGAAGTGCATGCAACAGATATTGGTGATGCAACAAATGGTATTGAATTTAGCTATACGCAAGGCGTAAAGTTTTAATGATACAAACTTTTAAGCTGTGATGGAACGTAGATTAAAGGTTTAGTTGTGTGAGGAAGGGGTGTCAGGCGGCACCCCTTCTGATTTTTATTAGAATTACACCAGATTTTAAAAACTTAACAAATAAATTAAAAATAGTTAAATGTTGTTATTTCGTATTAAATGATTAAATTAGTATTTCGAATGCCTTAATTGGTTGTTCGAAACGACGATTTTTATTTAGTCTATTAGTTGAAATTACAATTCATACGAGCAGATAAAATCGTATTAACTTAAACCAAAATCTAGTCCCAATAGATTTTAATTATTCCTTTTTTTCGAGAACTGAATAAACCACGCGTTTATAGGTTATCGGTATGCTAAAGGTTTAATAGTTGTGTGAATTATAAAATATTTATTAAGCCCTAGTGGCACTAATCGCAATTATTAATTAAAACCTTTAGTCTATGCAAAAATTAGCATGTCTACTGTTCGCAATTCTACTAGTCGGACTTAACGTTATGTTTGCTCAAACAACGACCATTTCAGGTAAAATAACCGATAAAGAAGATGGTCAGCCAATACCAGGTGTATCGGTTGTGGTGAAGGGCACGTCCATTGGTACCGTTACTGGCTATGACGGTAATTACTCTTTAGCTGTACCCGATGATGCAGTTACGCTCATATTCTCATTTGTTGGTATGGATACGCAGGAGATACCAATTGATGGCAATACTACTATTAATGTAGAAATGGAAAGTGATGAAGTGCAGGTAGGTGAGGTGATGGTGGTGGCTTATGGTACCGCCAAAAAAGAATCATTTACAGGCTCGGCCGAAGTCGTAGGAGTTGAAAAACTTGAGAAACGTGTGGCTTCTAATATTACGAAGGCCCTGGAGGGGCAGGTTGCAGGTGTGCAAACCACCTCCGGCTCGGGGCAGCCGGGAGAAGGAGCGACCATTCGTATCAGGGGCTTTGGCTCCATTAACTCCAGTAATGCACCACTTTATGTAGTAGATGGCGTTCCGTATGATGGTAATATGAATGCCATTAGTAACAGCGATATTGAGTCTGTTACTGTGTTAAAAGATGCCTCGGCAGGTGCTTTGTATGGTTCACGTGGGGCCAATGGTGTTGTACTGATTACCACCAAAAAAGGTAAAAGTGGAAAAACATCTGTTGAGCTTAAAGTATCCCGGGGTATATCAAACCGCGCTATCAGGCCTTACGAAACGCTGAATGCAACTGATTACATCGAAACGGCATTTCAGGGCTACAAAAACCAGTTGATTTATCAGAAGAATGTGGCACCTCATTTGGCTGGAGAACTGGCACTTGCAGAAATGCTTGGTAACAATGGTATTTTTGGTTCTGACGAGCAATACAATTTCTATGATATGCCGGTGGCCAGCCTTATCGATCCTGCAACAGGTAAGGTAAATCCCAATGCTAATCTGCTTTTTGAAAGTGACTGGCAGGATGAGATAACCAACGATAATGCTATTCGTCAGGAGTATCAGATAATGATCAATGGCGGTACAGAGCATACGCAGGTGTTTTCTTCATTCGCATATTTGGAAGAAGAAGGATTATTGAAGAATACTAACTTTGAAAGATTCTCTGGTAGAGTTGGAGCCGAATTTGAAACGAAGCCATGGTTTAAGTACGGTGGTAATGTGAACTTTGCCAAAACCAAAACCGACTACCTTTCATCAACAGGTTCAGAATCTTCCAATGTGTGGTATTCGGCACAGTTTATGCCTTCGCTTTATCCGGTTTATCAGCGCGAACGAAATGGTGATTTAATTTTATCAGAAACAGGTGAGAAACAGTTTGACTACGGTACGAATCGTCCGAGTGGGGCCAGTGCTAATTTCAACTCTGTGGCAACACTTTACGAAGATGAGAGTGTTCGTAATTTCGATAACCTGTCCGGGCGTTTTCATGTGGATCTGATAGGTGACGGTATTGGCGGTTTTATCAAAGGTTTGAGCTTAGTCACCAACCTCGGGTTTGACTACGTTAATGAAAACCGCTACTGGTATAACAATCCTGATTTTGGCGATTATGCATCTGCAAAAGGCTACCTGTTCAAGTACAATATCAGAACCTTTGCCTATACCTGGAACCAGTTGCTGCGTTATACCAAAGACGTAGGCGAACATGGTTTTAATGTGCTTCTGGGGCATGAGAACTATGCCTATCAATACAATTATATGCGCGGTGAGAAGTCGGGTTTCCCATTTGCCGGTATTACTGAATTGGCACCCGGTACCACCACCAAAGATTTAACTTCTTACGAAGATAATTATGCCATCGAGTCATACTTTATGAATATCTCCTACGATTTTAAAGATCGCTATTATTTAAGTGCCAGTTTCCGTGCTGACGCATCATCCAGATTCCATAAGGATAACCGCTGGGGTAATTTCTGGTCATTGGGAGCTTCATGGCGCATCTCTGAAGAAGGCTTCATGGATGGTGTTGAGATGATTGATAACCTTAAGCTGAAGGCTAGTTATGGTCTGCAGGGTAATGATAATATCAATACTGTGGATGAAGATAACTACTATGCCTGGCAAACCTTATATGACCTAACCTGGCCCAATGCTACGCTAGGAGGAGCTCGTTTAGCAGACCTAGGTAATGAGAATATTAAATGGGAGGAAAACCTGAACTTTAATATTGGTATTGAAGCTCGTATATTCAACCGGGCCAACTTTACATTGGAATACTACAATCGTAAAACCATTGATATGCTGATGCAACGACCAATGCCTTTGTCAAGCGGTTTCCGTAATTATTGGGATAACGTAGGTGAAATGTCCAATAAGGGTATCGAGTTTAGTACGGCCGTGGAAGTCATCAAATCAAGCAACTTTGAGTGGATTGCTTCTGGAAATGTTTCAACCGTTAAGAATGAGATCCTGAAACTGGACGGTGAAACGGAACAAATTATCAATGGCATCCGGATTAACCGCGTGGGTGAGGAGATCAACTCATTCTGGCTGGCAAAGAGTGCCGGCGTTGATCCTACCAATGGAGCTCAGCTGTATCATGTATTCGAAGAAGATGAGGATGGCAATCGTATTTATTCTATTTCTGATCAGAAGAGTGAAGCGGTTAATTCAAGTGTCATTAGCGGTAGTCGTATTCCTAACTTTTATGGTTCATTCGGCAGTGAATTCAGGTTCCTGCGTCACTTCGATGCGTCGTTTTTAACTACCTTCTCAGTGGGTGGTAAAGTTTACGATTACCTATACCAGGATTTATTGAACCCAATCTATGTGGGTGCCAATTACCATAAGAATATTCAAAGAGCCTGGAAGGAGCCAGGTGATATTACAGATATTCCACGCGTGGAAAATGGAACCGGGTTTGCACGCGCGCAAAATGATGCCGGCCTGATTGATGCATCTTATTTTGCTATTAAAAACGTAACGTTGGGCTATACGTTACCACAAAACCTGGTGTCTTCTGTAGGTATTGAAAAAGTACGTCTGTATGTAACATTGGATAATATTGCCCTGTTCTCTCACCTCGATGGTTTAGATCCGCAATATAACTTTACTGGTACCACTGATTATGACTATACGCCGGTAAGTACGACCCTGTTTGGTATCGATGTTAAATTTTAAAAACTGAAAGAATGAAGAAACTTAAATATATTATACTAGTTTGTTTAGCCATCGCTATTTCTGCTTGTGAAGATAATCTGGATACTTTCCCAACAGACCAGGCAGGTGGTGCAGAGTTGTTTTCCGATGTCGATAAAGCGATGAGTACCATCAACGGACTTTATCGTGCAATGTATGTAACAGAGTGGGGTACCGGATGGGAGCATGAGCAGTTTGGACATATCTCCATTGTGCATTCGGGTAACCTGATGGCTGAAGATATGGTGCAGGCCGAAATGGGTAGTGGTTGGTTCTACTACGACTATATGTACCAGGTGAAATCGGATTTTACCAATACACAAGGGCGTCCGTATTCGAGCTGGAACTTCTACTATACTTTAATTACCAATGTTAATTCTATTCTGGCATCAAAGGATGAGTTGCAGGGAGCGCCAAGTAAAATTAACTCGTTAATGGGGCAGGCCTTTGCCTTAAGAGCCTTTTCATACTTTTACCTGGCCCGCTTCTATCAGCAGTCAATTGCTGTTGGAGGTGGCGATTTGCCGGGAGTGCCTATTTACACAGAGCCAACAACCATTGAAACTAAAGGCGTTGGCAGAGGTACATTAAACGATGTATATAAGCTTATCAATGCTGACATTGACAGTGCATTGGTGCGTTTGGATCCTGATAAAGCGCAGGAACGTGTGCATATCTCTAACTTAGACTACTATTCGGCTAATGGCTTAAAGGCACGCATTATGCTTGAGCAGGAAAGATGGCAGGAAGCATACGATGCAGCTACCGAAGCATTAAAAGGTGGCTCTTCCATGCTGGCAGCTGGCGATATTTCCGGCGGTTTTGCTTTTAATGATGCCAGTAAAAATTGTGTTTTATGGGGATTTGAGGTATTAGACGACCAGGTAGCTGGTGCCGGTAGAGCGATGCTGTTTGGCCATATGGATTCCCGATCGTCTGATTATTATGCTAGTCGCGCGCGCGTTTGCGTTAGTAACTGGCTCTATGAACAGGTGGATGAAACAGATGTTCGTAAAAACTGGTGGTACGGACCATTGGCAGAAGAAGATGAACAAGCCACAGGTACAGAGAAGAGCTATAACCAGTTTAAGTTTCAGTTTGCTAATGTAGCCACAGGTGCCGGTGACTATATTTTTATGCGTCACGAGGAAATGATGCTGATGCAGGCGGAAGCTAAATGTATGCTGGACCAGTATGCCGAAGCTCGAACCATTCTGGAAAAGTTGATGAAAGAACGCCAGGAAGACTATGATATCAGTGCCTTAACTGATTCCAAAGCGCTTACTATCAATAGCGATAATGGCCCTACTACGCCAGAGTCGGGTAGCATCACTTTAATGGATGAGATTATGCTGCAACGTCGCATAGAGCTTTGGGGTGAGATATCACGAATTTATGATATTAAGCGATTGGGCACTGGTTTTACACGCAATTTTGACGGTAGCAACCACAGTGAATTAATACCATATATTAATCCCTTAGATCCACTCTGTCCTGATTGGGTGATGTCTATTCCACAGGCCGAATTTGATGGTAACGATGCCTTGGATGCCACTGCAGATCAGAATCCATGGTAGGTTTAATCAGATTCAATGTTTCACACAATTTAAAAACAAAATATAAGCAGATGAAAAATATATTATTGATTTTAATGATTGCTGTCGTTGCATTACCGGCCTGTGACCAGGATAATGTGATGACCAAACTAGATACCGGAGGTGTTGATTATGTAGCTGTGGCACATACAGCCATAGATGCACCTTACATGCTGAATGCAGATAATAATTATAGTATCTCATTTCCAATACACCGGACTTATAAGAATGCAAGCGGCACAGTGGCTAACCTTGAGATGACTAGTAATGATGATACCGGACTGTTTGAGTTGGAAAGTACGACGTTGAGCTTTACTGATGGTGAGGCAGTGGCATATGCGGTTGTATCTGCCACCAATCCGTCGGCCATTGACCCGGCTAAAATATACTCATTTGAATTGAGTGTGACGGGCGACAACGCTTCGCCGCTGTACCATACGGCTGAATTTAATGGCCAGCTGGAGTTGAAGTTTGAGTCGGTGGGAACAGCTAGTTTTGTGAGTGCCTTTTTTGAAGAAGCGTGGACAGTGGAAATTTTCAAAGCAGAAGGATTGAGCATTTATAAAGCCGAAGCCATGTATGAGGATGGGTATGATATTCTGATTATTGAGGATGAGGGCGCAGGCACCGTTTCGGTACCGGAGCAGAAGGCCTGGTTTCAGACTGATGTTGAGCTGCCTGCTCGTATCGCGGGTAGTGGAACAGTTTCAACCAATGGCGATGGGAAAATGGTATTTGCCATGGAAATTGAGCATTATTTACCAGAGTATGATCATACCTGGGGAGTCTATGATGAGGTATTAACTATGCCATAATCGGCAACTGATACTATTGACAAAGGGTACCTGCTTGTGCAGGTACCTTTTTTTTGTGCGATTTTGTGATTGTATTACAGTGTTAGAGGTCCTTGATGCCTTCCTTTTTGGGGAATACCCAATTGAACAGGCTGTCTTCCCATGCTGAGAAACGGTGCCCGGCAGAAAAGGAAGGCTATCTCATGGTGGGAACGGTAAAGGGGTAATTGAGTTATTTTACCCAATGAGGCTATTGGATTATTTCACCTTCACTGCAATGCCCGAAACCATTAAGTAGACTTGGTTGGCACAATTGGCAATATATTGATTCATCCAACCCTGTAAATCGGTAAACTTACGTTGAATAGGGTTCTCAGGCATGCCGCCCAGGCCTATCTCATTAGTAACAAATATAAAGGTAGCATCCTGCTGAATCAGTTGGGCAAATTCACTTTTTGCTTCTTTCAACGACTGGTCAATATTACTGTCATTATCAAAAAAGAAGTTGGTTAACCAAAGGGTGACACAGTCTATCAACACCACCCGGCCGTTAAAATCGTGCTTCGATAAGGCTTTTTCTTCTTCAATGTTGGTCCATTCCGGGCCACGGTCGTTTTGATGGCGTATAATACGTTCCTGATGTTCGTCATCCCATATGCGTGACGTGGCCAGATAAACCGGGTTAGGGGATAGCTGTAATGCCAGCTGCTGCGCATAAGAGCTTTTGCCCGAGCGTTGGCCGCCTGTTATCAGAATGATTTTTGTCATTTTTAGCCTTTTATAAATTTGACTTGTTGATATTCATCTGAATGTATCTTGACACGAACGATTGCGCCGTAACTTAGTTCCAGATTAAAAACCCTTGAGGCTGGAACATGAAGGAAACGTGTTAGAAATGCTCGCATGATGCCAGAATGGGTGACGAGAGCCACTCTTTGGTATGACTTTGAAATCAAATAGCTATAAAAATCATCGACTCTGTGCATCAACTCACTAAAGCTCTCTCCATTGGGAGGCGGTTGTAATAGGTAGTTATCGCCCCATTCTTTTAGACGTTCTTTGTCAATTGTGTTCCATGCCATGCCTTCCCAGTCACCAAAATTGAGCTCTTTTAACCGCTCCTCCTGAGTTATTGTTTGTTGGTAAAATAGTTTTTGGGCAAGCATAGAACAACGCTGTAAAGGGCTGGTATATACGGAGCAGAATTTTTGAGAAGGAAGCTGCTCCATTATCGCTTTTGCTTCACAGTCAAAGTCATTGTTTACATCCAGATCCAGCTGCCCGTAACAGATGCCTTTTTCCACTTTGGGCGTTGTATGTCTAATTAGCCATATTTCCATTGCGAATTACTTTATAAAGGGAAATGTTATTTCACTGGCCTGATAGGTGAACAAGGCCAGTAAGGACAGGTATACCATCATTTCGGATACCTGCTGAATGGTTCCAAGGCAGTCTCCGGTGTATCCACCAATCCATTTTTTAAAGTACTGTTCAAGCAAAACCTTAACGATAAAAGCAGGTAATACCACCAGTATTGCCAACCAATCGACAAAAAGAATTAAAGATAAGGACGCAATGCCAACAGCAATCATCAAATCAGTACTTTGGAGTGATTTAGTAATTGGTTTTGACTTGCTCAACTCATCATCCCTTACGTAGTTTAATGAGTGCATCGTCCATACAGCCATAGCACGGCTGAGCATGTGGCCAGCTATTAAAACCTGCACCATTTTTGACGGTGGAATCTCATTGAGTGTTGTAAATTTCAAAAGTAACGCCAGTAAAATCCCAATAGCTCCATAGGCACCCACCCTGGAATCCTTCATGATATCAAGGATTTTTCCTTTTGTCCAGCCACCACCAAAGGCATCGCATACATCAGCTAGGCCATCTTCATGGAACGCACCGGTAAGCAGTATCGAGGTAATCATCGACAACATAACGGCTACTGCTTGTGGCAGAATCAATGCCGATAGGTAGAATACTAATCCGCTAATTCCGCCAACCACCAGGCCCACCAGCGGCAGGTAGCGGTTGCACTTGTTTAAATTCTCTTGTGAAAATGCAACCTTAAACGGCACAGGTATGCGGGTGAAAAAGCCAAAGGCAGTGAGCAGCAGGCTGAGTTGTTGTTTCATGTATTTTGGTTTATTAGGAAATGCCAGGAATAAAAATATGCTATTAGCCAATAGCCATCAGCTAATAGCTTGATTTATTTACTCTTTATTACTGACACCGGCATCGTCGAAGCTACTCATTTCGTTCATAAAGTTAACTGCCGACTGAATAATTGGATACACCACAGCGGAACCGGTTCCTTCTCCCAGGCGCAAATCTAAATGAAGAATGGGCTCGGCTTTCAGATGTTCTAACATGAGTTTGTGTCCTTGTTCGTTTGATTTGTGCGCAAACAGGCAGTAATCTATTACTTTGGGGTTGATTGCGTGTGCCGCAATAAGCGCTGATGTAGCGATAAATCCATCTGAAATTACCAGCATATTAAGTTCAGCCGCCTTAAGGATAGCTCCGCAAATGGTAGCAATTTCATAGCCCCCAAATGTTGCTAATATTTCAATTGGGTCGGTAATAGCCTCGTGCAGAGTAAGAGCTTTGTCGATGACATTGGCTTTGTGCGCGATGCCTTCGGGGCTAAGTCCAGTGCCCGCTCCAGTTGCTTCGGTGGCTGAGTAGCCCGCATATTTACACAGAAGCGCGGTAGCAGCCGTAGTATTGCCTATTCCCATTTCTCCAAACCCTACAATATTGGTGCCTTCTTCATGGAGTTGTTGCATAAGCCTGGCTCCATTTTGCATGGCTAGGCTGCACTCGTCAATTGTCATTGCTGGCTCAACCGCAAAATTACGGGTGCCTTTTCGGACTTTGAGGTCTAGTAATTGATTGTTGGTATCGAAGTCGTAATTTACACCGGTGTCTGCCACTAATAGCTGGATATTATTTTGTTTGCAGAACACATTGATGGCTGCACCGCCGTTCAAAAAATTCATCACCATCTGAAAGGTTACTTCCTGAGGGTAAGGGCTTACCTGTTCTTGTGTAATGCCATGGTCCGCCGCACAAACTAGAATGGTGGGTTTTGAAAGTTGGGGACTGGTTGTTTGTTGCACTCTACATACCTTAAAGGCTATTTTTTCGAGCATGCCCAAAGCACCAACTGGCTTTGTTTTAAGATTGATTTTGCGTTGAATTTCTTCATCCTTGGCAGATGAAACTGACTTGATTTGTAGCTCCTGCATTGTTGAAATTTATTAGTTTAACAAGCTTCAGGAGGATCGATGAAAACATAGTCCACACATAAATGGCCATCTATTTCACTTTACCCCGAAGTATTTCATGTTAAGGCAGGTCTTCTGGCTTACCTCAGTTTTGTCGCCTTCCCATCCAATTAACTTGGATAGTGGTTATCAACAGAACCTGCTTTTAAAAAGCAAGAGGCTTACAGCTACGGGGATAGCTCCGGAATTTATAATCTTATAGCACCGGATTCCCATTTTAAGCATGAGCACCTTAACAATTGCAAAAGTATAAAATTATCACTCAGGAATATTGGAAAGTCGAGTTAATATCTTTTGCTGGGGTGTTATGGAGTGAGTCAGGTTGATACTTTTTATGCATTATTAGACTCATAATAAGGTACACTAGTTATTCATTGGAATAACAAATTTATTCACCTTCTTTTAAACCGAAGGTAAGGCTGGCCTAATGGCTGATCTTGTTTTTATAAATAGTTTACTAGAGTGCTAGTAAAGACCTTGTGACTTATGGTGGGACCTTTTGTAAAAATGAAATTGGATGGTTAGGGGTAAGGTCGTTCTCAGCTGTCTTTAAACTATAACCAATTTTACTATCTATGATGAAATTATTAACTGTTTTGATGTTGGGGCTCATTTCTTTTTGTGCAAAAGCACAAACTAACACATCGTGGCAATTTGACGCTGAAGCAGGCATCTATTCGTCACCTGTAATTCTTTTGGAAACTCTTTATTTTGGAGATAATGCCAATTACTTATATGCGCTCAATAAGCAGACAGGGCAGCTCAATTGGAAAATTAAATTAGCTGGCAGTATTAAATCAAAACTCTGTGTATATAACAATTGGCTTATTGTATATGATGGTAGTGGCACAGTTTCGGCTATTCATAGCCAGACAGGACGCCGTATCTGGACGTTTTCGACAGAAGGAGAGAGCTGTGTTGACCAATGGGATTATTACAACTCATCGCCTGTGGTAGTCAATCATATGGTGTATGTTGGCAGTGGCGATAATCATGTTTATGCCATTGATGCTGTCAGCGGCCAATTAAAATGGAAATATAAAACAGGTGGTGTTGTGCACGCATCACCTGTTGTGCACGATAATAAAGTGCTGATTGGGAGTTTTGATGGTTATTTTTATGCTTTAGACGCCGTTAGCGGGAGTTTGGTTTGGCGGTTTAAGACTGTAGGTGACAGATATTTCCCCAACGGAGCTATTCAAAAAGCCGCTTGTATCTATCGCGATAAAGTAATTTTTGGTAGTCGGGATTTTAATATTTATGCGTTGGACATTGAAACAGGACGTGGCCATTGGAACTATAAAGAACGAGGGAGCTGGATCATTGCAACGCCCTTAGTCGTAAATGACCGATTGTATTTTGGTACCTCTGATACGCATCGTTTTTATTGTTTTCAGGCTAATAGTGGAGAGATTTTATGGGAAAAGGCTTTGAATATGCGCGTGTATTCAACAGCACTAGCAAAGAATGAGCGGATATATTTCGGTTGTTTCAATGGTAAAGTTTATGGTTTGTCAGCTGAGTCGGGGCAGAAGGTGTTTGAATTTCAAACAAAAGCCAGTTTGCAAAACTATGCATCTCTTTTTAAGTCGGAGACACAATTTGCAGATGGCGTTGAGCTGTATGGTGACGATGGAGAAGAGATTGAAAAGCAGTTATTGAACCTGGGTGCTTTTTTATCGACTCCTCTTATTGATAATGGAATGCTGTATATTGGTGATGCCAATGGTCATTTTTATGGCATTGAGTTAAAGGATTATTGAACTATTTTATAAACTGTACCAAGGCAAACCACTTTTGGTCGTCGTAAAAGATACGATTAATGGGCAGTTTACTTTGAGCCGATAAGTTTTCGATCATTTCAAGCGAATACTTAAAAGAATTCTCAGTGTGAATGCTTTCACCTTTGCTTAACTCAATGCACTCTTTTAAATATGGAGAGGTGATTATTATTTCGTCCTGGGCAATCAGATGCATCTCAACGCGACTTTTTGCAGCATTAAAGAAAGCCTTGTGTTCAAAATCGGCGGGTTGAATATTGGAGTTCAGCAAGGCATTGCAGGCACGTAAGATGTTTTTATTAAAAGCTTCTGTTATGCGTTGGCTATCGTTGTACGCAAGTTCGAGAATAGCAGAATCCTTAACCAGGTCGAGACCTAATATCAGTTGGTCGCCCGGATTCATTATCTGCTGCAGGTTTTTCAACAGCGCCTCGGCCTTGTGAAGTTCAAAATTGCCAACGGTGCTGCCAAAGAAGCAGATAATTCGTGGGCGTTCATTTGGCAGTGTATTTAGCCAGGTAAAATCAGTAGCGATGCCCTGAACTTTTATGTTTGGGAATGCATCATTTAAGGTATTTTTTGATTGGCGAATAGAGGAGTCGCTCACATCAATTGGGAAATAGTGAATGTGGCTATGCCTCTCTTGAGGAATGGTCTCCAGCACTAATGAAATTTTGGAGCTGTCGCCACTTCCAAGCTCAATTATGTTTACATGACTTAAGTGGGCAAATAGTTCTTTCCGGTACTTCTTAAGTATTGATTTTTCTGCTTTAGTAAGGTAATACTCGGGGAGTTGAGTTATCCAATTAAATAGTTGAGAACCATATCGATCGTAAAAAAATTTACTGGAAACATACTTTTGTTCGGCGGTTAATCCCTGTATTAATTCTTGCCTTAGTGTCTGCTTATACTCTTGTTTGCCTCCGTTAGTGTACTGGTTTTCAGAGGTGTTTAATAGTTTATTTTTATTATTAATAAGCTTATCCGGCATAGAATTGAACTGGTTTTGGAGTTCAAATACGGGTATTTATTGAGAATTGTCAATATCAAAGCAAAGAATCATTGGTAATTTTTTCATTTTACCAGCTGCTATCGTATATATATTCTTTTTTGGGTCTGTTAGCATCGATAACAGAAACGTGAATATGTTTCTTTGGAAATAATGACTTGAGTTGGTGATGCATTATTCTTGAGGGCATGGCATCCGTTGAGAAATTATTCAGATAATGATAAGTGGCTCTTAGTTGGATGGAGTCATTATTAACATCGAGTATAAAGTAATCTATCAGAGAACCTCTGTTAAACCGAATGTTGTCAATCACTTCGATGATCGGACCAATATCATATTCTGCTGTTTCCTTGCTTAAATGGAGGGTATTTCCCTGGGGACTTCGAACACATTTAGAGGAAACTTCTTCATAGTCTGAAAGCTTATTGATAAATTCATTATACTGAATCAGGAAGCCATCATCACTATGGTAATGAAATTTTTTGGATTCATCCCTGTATACCTTATCCACCATGTGTTTAGGTGGGTGAGGACGCAGAACTCTAACAGCCAATGAGTCGCCTAGCTCTAAATCATGGCCCATAACATAGTCGATCTTGTCAAAGTAGCTTACTCCCTTATGCTGGTAGTAATACTTTAGCGTATATATTTCATACTGACCGTCTTTGTAAGTGCTTTCGCCATAGACTTTGCCCGATTCCACTGAGTAAAACACCAATACATAGTAGTAAAGGTAAATGACTATAAGGTTGGTGATGAGCAGCAGTGAGATAACTAGGGCTCTGGTTATCCCAGATGACTGCTGCTTTTGTTTTTCATTTGATTGCAATAGCATAGGTAAGGTATGGAAAGATCTACTCCATGTTTTTAAACAGAGGGTGGTCGTTTAGTGGAAGGTCTATTGGTTCGCCATTGTTGTGGGCGATCAGCAACCCTTCTTCAAAAAGGTATTCATTATTTTTTAGTTGGGCCCCTTTTAACCCTTCGCTAAAGCCTTCGTTCATCATTTGGCCGGCTCTGAGAGGAAATTCAAGAAGCGCCGGGTAATTATCTTTATCCTCGGGAGTGTCGTGATATTTTTTACAACTTTCTTCCGACATTGAAAGGTATATACGACAGGCCATTGGGCGGGCTGGATAAGCACTGCAGGAGCCGTTTTTAAGCAGTGGACAGGGTAATTTGCTTTTTTCAAGTTCTTCTTGCGATAAGCGTCCCCTTTTCTGATAGTTATCGAAGGCTCTTTGCAGAATGGCTTTTTGCTCAGCGGCATCCATGTTTAGCTCTATAAATTTCCACAAGTAATGAAACTCATGAGCTACGCCAAATACAGGTTGATAGCAGCACCAGCTGCAACCTTTTTTACAATCAACAGTAATGTTTTGGCGTTTAGCTTCCACCATCAGCGCACTAACTAGTTCTTCAATAGCATCCTGTTCCTGGCGGGTTGCTTGCCATAGATAATTGGCCTCTGCTTTGGTTTTTAGGGCTATTTCAGCCAGGCGTTGTCCATCCTGATAAAAGGCCTTATCGGTTTCTGAAAGTTCTGTGCTCTTCATGTTGAATGTGTTATGAAGTTAAAGGTTGTTTATCAATGCAAAGTGCAGCCAGGATGTTTTTTTAACCCGGCTGCTACTTTTGCGAAGGTATTGTTTTTTCTATTGTGTAGGAGCTAAAGGGTAGGTGGCAAATATTTTCCGGATGATTTTTTTTACCGATTCCTCATTTAGTGTTTTATCTTGCTGCGCTGCACCAGAGGCACTTGCTTGCCATATTAACTCTTTTTTCTTTCTATCAATCACATCAATTATAATTGTTCCTTCGGTATGGGTGTTATAACTTACGCGGTCAACGCCGGTATTAATTCCCCAGCCATATTGGTAATAGGAACTTCCCCAGTAGAAATCATTGTTTCTTTGCAAAGAGGTTGTTTCTTTTGTTTCTGATTTAATCATGACTTTGACCAGCAGGTCGGGATCGTTGTTCTCGGTATAGCCTCTTTGTGACATTTCCGTTTGTATGGCTTCATGCATCCAATTCTTGGCGGTTTCTTTTATAGGAAATGATTTCATATGTTCCAGAACCATGAAGCTTGAATAGCTGTCAAACTTAGCAGCTGGGTCGTAATCAGAATATACTTCACTTGTTTTGCAGGCAGTTAAACTTGCAATCGTTAGGGCGAGCATTGACAGTTTGATTAATCTCATTCGTTTGTGTTTAAGGGTTTGTTATTTTGTTGTTAGAGGTGAATACCACTTCTAAGCGTTTGGTAAATGTACTATTTTTAACAAAAAAAGCAGCATTGGGAAAATGCTGCTTTTGCCTTGTGATGAGCTGTTTTAACGCAAGTTATAAAAAGCCTCAAATGCTTTGGTAACGTAGCTGTGATCTTTTGTGCCGCCAAGTTCTCTAACCGAGTGCATGCCCAGCATGGGGTTGCCTATGTCTACAGTTCTGATGTCTATTTTTCCCGTTGATACATTCCCCAATGTGGAACCACCAACCATGTCAGAGCGGTTCACAAATTTTTGAACCGGCACTTCGGCCTGTTTGCAAATTGATTCAAAAATGGCTCCGCTTTCACCATCAGTGGTGTATTTTTGGTTGGCATGTATTTTAATTACAGGGCCTCCGTTGATAACCGGGTGAAGCACAGGATCATGTTTTTCTGGATGGTTCGGGTGAACCGAGTGAGCCATATCGGCTGAAATCATGAATGAATGGTAGATCGCCCGTTGGTATTCCTCTTGCGATTTGCCAAGTTTTTCCATGATGCGCTCAATGATATTCCGTAAAACAGGTGAGCCTGCCCCTTGTTTGGTGACACTACCAACCTCTTCATTATCAAATACACAAAGTATATTGGTTGATGCTGTGTTATTTTGGGAGGTAATTGCTTTTAGTCCGGCATGTACCATTGCCAAATCGTCCAGTTTTGGCGATGAGATAAATTCTTGGTTTGGGCCTGCTAAACAGCCTTTTTCATATTCGTATATAAATAGGTCAAAATCCAGAATCTCTTCCAAATCAATCTTCAGTTCATCGGCAATCAGCTTAAGCAGGTAGTTGTCTGTTTCAAAGGTTTCGTTCACAATTCCCATTAGAGGCAACATGTCAATTTGCTTGTTAAGTTCCATTCCGTCATTGACCCCTCTATTCAAGTGAATGGCCATACTTGGAATCACCAGTAATGGTTTTTTGAAGTCGATGAGTTGCGATTTGGGGAAGAGTGTGTGCTGGCCTTTTGTTAGTACGCGCCCGGCCAGTGAAAGAGGACGGTCAAGCCACGACATCAGAATGGGGCCGCCATACACCTCTGTGTTGAGTTTTAAATATTTATCCTCAACCAGTATTTCTGGCTGTGGTTTAATTTTAAAGCCTGGAGAGTCGCTGTGTGCACTAATGAGCTTAAGGCCATTGTTTTCGGGTGCTTCGCTACCTATCTGGAATGCAAAAAGAGCCGAATCACTTTTCGTTGTGTAATATTTACCTCCCTCTTCGATGTTCCATGGTGCTTTAATATCCAGGTATTTAAAGCCATTGTTTTCCAGTTCCTCAGCTGTGTTGGCAATTACATGAAATGCTGTAGGGCTCTTGTGTATAAAATCAATCAGTTCCTGCGCTAGTTGTACCTCTTGTTTCATTATATTGATGTTTTGATTATTCAAAAAAAGGCAAGATAAATAATTTGAGCCACCAAGATAATGAGAAAGGTCACAAACTTCGATTGCTTTAGCATAAATTGGTAAGTGCAGGTGGCTATTATGTTGAGATAAAAGCTATTTAACTTTGAATTCGCTGTTTGGCGAGTTAACCTTGTGCAGTATGCTGATGGATGGTTTTTAATTGTGATTATAAGGGTATTATCCTGTAAGTTTCTTTATGTGTGCTTCTCTCATGCGCATGAAGGTTGTCACCACCGCTCGTTTGGACCAGAAATTGCCATTGGTGGCAATTTCTGGTCGCTTTGGTAGGAGCTTATTCGCCAACTCACTTACCTGCTTCTTTATTGGTTTTTCCGTATTTTGTGCGAGTGGTTTAACTGCTAAAATTATTGATGCGTGAATGTTTCTGGGATTGTTGGCCACTTAGCGACATATAAGCAATACTTTCAATCTACCTGTCTTATAATTCGTGTTAATAATATCTAAATCAAGCTTACCTGCTTTGTTAACTATAACTGACAGGTGCATTTTCAAAAATAAATATATCAAGGTGGAAGGGGAGTCGTTCGGATTAACCTTCATTAATAAGCTTGATATTGATTTGCTTTTAAGATGTTTAATATCAAGCGTATAAATAAATGCATGAGGATGTAATATATTGATTGTGAATGAAAAAAAAGGGAATTCATTGTTGTACACTCTGTTTTGTGTATTTTTAGAGTTCAATTTCGGTCAATGAAAAATGTACTTATAATATACGCACATCCAATTGAGCACAAATCCCGAATTAATCGACAGTTAATAGCGGCTGTTGAGCGGATGGATGGTGTGACTGTTAGTAATTTATACGAGAAGTATCCTGATTTTTTTATTGATATAAAGGCGGAGCAGGAACTCTTGCTAACACATGATGTAATTGTTTGGCACCATCCTTTTTATTGGTATAGTGCCCCGGCATTGCTCAAAGAATGGTTCGATTTGGTATTGGAGCATGGTTTTGCTTATGGCCGCGAAGGCAAAGCACTAAAAGGAAAGTGGGCCATGAACAGCATTACCACCGGTGGGCGCGAATCCACCTATCAGGCGGAAGGAATGAATCAATATCCCATAAAAAATTTTCTTTTGCCCTTTGAGCAGTCGGCCAAACTGTGTCAGATGAACTATTTATCGCCATTTGTTGTGTTTGGCTCCCATTTGTTAAGCGAAATAAATATTGAGCAAGAGGTGAAGAAGTATTGGGCGTTGATTAAAAACCTGCGTGACAATCGTTTTGATGTTAACTTTTTACAATCAGAACAACATGAAAATGGCTTGTGCTGGAATCAGAATAATTTAATTACTTAAGCTTACTGCATGCATCTGGATGAAATTTTTTTTAGGATAATGATCTACCTGTTGGCGGCTGTTATATCAGTGCCAATAGCCAAAAAAATGGGCCTGGGCTCAGTCTTAGGTTATTTAATTGCTGGTATTGTTATTGGACCGTTTGCGCTAGCACTAGTTGGTAGCGATGGTGAGGATGTAATGCACATTGCCGAGTTTGGGGTGGTGATCATGCTCTTTATTGTTGGCTTAGAGTTGCATCCAGGAATGCTATGGCGCATGAAGCGCCTGATTTTTGGTTTAGGAGGGATGCAAATAGGTTTTACGGCATTTATCTTTGCGGTGATAACAGCCCTGTTTTGGTTGAATACCGCTCAGGCGATCACAACCGGATTAATACTCGCCTTATCTTCAACAGCGATTGTGTTGCAAACCTTATCGGAGAAGGGCATGCTGCAAACCCGTGGAGGCCGGCATAGTTTTTCAGTGTTGCTCATGCAGGATATTTCTGTGGTGCCCATCTTTGCCATTATCGCGCTGCTGGCCAATCAGGTTGTTACAGACGGGGCAGAACTAGATAGCAATGGCGGACTAACCGATAACGGATGGTATCAGCTGATGATTATTATAGGTGCTGTTGCTGTTATTATTATCGGGGGCCGGTATTTAGCACACTATGTGTTTAAGTTAATTGCCGAGACCGGTTTGCGCGAGCTTTTTACAGCAACGGCTCTGCTGCTGGTAATTGGTGTGGCTGTTTTTATGGATGCAGTGGGCTTATCACCTGCACTGGGGACCTTTTTGGCCGGTGTTGTTTTAGCCAATAGTGAATACCGTTACGAACTTGAGAATAACCTGGAGCCTTTTAAGGGTTTGTTATTAGGGGTATTTTTTATTTCCGTTGGGGCCAGTATAAATTTTGACTTGCTTATCAGTCATTGGATGCTGATTGTGTTAATCTTAACTGTGCTGGTGGGAGTTAAGCTGGGGGTGTTATTTGTATTAGGAAAAATTTTTAAGCTGAACTCATCGCATAACATGCTGTTTACCTTTAGCCTGGCGCAGGCTGGTGAATTTGGATTTGTATTAATAACTTTTGCTGCCCAAGTTGGCCTTTACGACGGCTTTACCTCTGGTGTGCTGTTAATTGTTGTAGCCTTGTCAATGCTGATCACGCCGGTTCTTTTTATCATTAATGAGCATTTGATACAACCACGTTTAATTAAATCTGTTAATCAGGAAGAAGATACTGTAGAGGATAATGGTCATCCAGTCATCATTGCCGGTTTTGGTCGTTTTGGACAGGTGTTTGGGCGTTTTTTAAATGCCAATGGAATCAAACTGAAGATTATAGACAATAACCCTCACAATGTGCAGTACCTTAAAAAGTTTGGGTATAAGGTGTACTTTGGAGATATGACACGCAAGGATATGCTTGATGCCGCCGGGGCAGCCAATGCCAAAGTGCTTGCGATTACCATGAGTGAGCGAGATCAGATTGACAAACTGGTTCACTTGGCACAAAAGCACTATCCCCATCTTAAGCTAATTGTTAGAGCGGTAGATGTGGCTCATGAGTTAGCGCTCCAAAATATTGGGGTTGAGGGGCATCGCCAGGCTATTTTCGATTCAGCCATTCAGTTGGGGACTGATGCCTTATCGGCTTTGGGCCACAGTCAGCACCAGAGTTACCGTTCTGGCCTAACCTTCAGGCACCTGGATAAGCGTTTTATGAAGAACCTGCAGCAACGCTATTCAAAAGACGACCCTCATTTTTTAATGGAGACAAAAAAGTTTGCCGAACACCTGGAGAATATTTTGCTGATGCAGCAAAAACATCCTTATCAGGAAATGGATTGTGCCTGGGATACGCATTCGTTAATTGAAGAGGCGATTGAGGTGGACGAGTCACAAAACAGCACTCCCAATGATTAAAAAATGGTACGCTTATTGCTTATGTAAGCAGCATAGAGTAAAGGCGTATGAAAATAAGGGAGAAAATATATTTGATTAAAGCCATTGCAGTAGATCTAGCACTTACTTTGGCCATTTCTTTTATTGTTGCTTTGTTATTGTATATATCTATGATAAATGAAATATTACTTTAAAGTATTCATAATATTTAAATGATAAAAAGGGGCTCAAGCCCCTTTTTTATTTTTTGCTACCTATCCAGGTAAGTTTATGCCATATTGCTTCCAATGGTCCGTGCTTAAAACGCTTGCTCCACCAATGGCAGAACGCTCCAGTCAGCAACGTTAGGCCGATAGCTATTAAGAAACTATACGTGGCCCCCGTGTATTTATACAAGGCTAAACCGTAACCATAATAGAGGCTGGAACCTAATATTGACTGCATAACGTAGTTGCTTAAGCTCATTCTGCCCAAGGGGACAAAAAGCATAAGAACCTTTTGGAAGTAGCGCTTTTGAAAGAGAAGGGTAATTCCTGATACCCAAACCAGCATCAGGGCAATGTCCGACCATGGTGAGAAAATTGTTGTTACCGAACGTTCAATCGCAGCACTTTCAATCCAACCAGGAAGAGCCATTCGCATCGGATAGAGTACAATAAAGGCTGAGCCTGCCATAATTAATACCTTTTTCCAAAACCGGTTTGACGATGCGGAGGCGACGAATAATTGCTTTCGTCCGCTTACTAACCCCAAAAGGAACATGGCATATATAATGAAAAAGCGGCCGTTTTCCCAGTTCCAGAGTAAAACAGCCTTTTTCCCGTTGGTAATATTGCCTATCCAGGTATTAAGGGCTGAGCTTTCAGGTATGTAATCATTCATTTTGCCAAAATAGGCCCATGATGCAGGATTGCTGAGTTCCATTGCCGGGTTTTGAATGGCCCTGATGATTCCCAGCCATTCCAGAGGTTGCAATAGCATAATTATAGCAATGGTAATGAGTAGTTTTGTGCTTAACTTTGAAACAGGGATGAGCAATAAACCAATGACCGCATAGATGGTTAAGATGTCTCCCTGAAAGAAGAGGGAATTGATGATGCCAAAGCCAAAAAGTAAAATGAGTCGCCAGGCAAAGCGTCCTCTGAAGTCAAACCCTTTTTCTGCTTGATTATTAGATTGGATGAAAAATGTTAAGCCAAACAATAGCGCAAATATTGAATAGGATTTGCTGGCGAACAGAATAAATAAGGTTTCCCATATTGTTTTGTCAAGTGCTTTCATCCATTCTGGCAGGTTGGGTGGAAGAAAGTAAAAATCAAAATGTTCGAGGTTGTGAAGCAGCATAATAGCGACAATGGCAAATCCCCGCAGAGCATCTACTACATGTAAACGTTGATTAGTAGGTTTCATAAAGTTTGTGTAAGGTATAAAATAGATTGCAAACCTAATAAAACGTAATTAATTCACAAGAATAAATAAAATAATAGGAGTTTTGTGTTAAACAAGATTGGTACGTATACGTTATTACTAGTTTTTTTCTATTTTTATCAATGGAAAACAATAACAAGGTTCATTGCTTATATAATAAGTTTAGAACCGCTAAAAAACATTTGGACGAATGAAAAATTTATTAAAGTTGGCTTTAATAAGCCTGTCAGTTGCCTTATTTTCTTGCTCTGATGACAATGGGCAAGCTCGATTATCAATCCGCTTAACAGATGCTCCAGGCGATTATCAGGAGGTTTTGATTGATGTACAGGCAGTGCAAATCAACGTATCCGCAGAAGATGAAAGTGGATGGCAAACTCTCCAAAGTACTAAAAAGGGTGTGTATAATTTGTTGGATTTCACCAATGGTATGGATACCCTATTAGTGGATGAATTTTTGCCAGCCGGTAAAATTTCTCAGATGCGTTTAGTATTGGGAGATAATAATAAGGTAATGATCGATGGAGAATATCACGATCTGGAAACGCCTTCAGCACAGCAATCAGGTCTTAAATTTAACATCCATGCAGACCTGACTGATGGTATTACCTATAAATTATGGATTGATTTTGATGCGGGACGCTCGATTGTTAAAAAAGGCAACGGTGGTTATTCTTTAAAACCTGTTATCAGAACCTATACAGAAGCAACAAGTGGTGCTATTAAGGGACTCGTAACTCCTATTGAATCTGCTTCTCATGTTATGGCAATCTCTGCCGAGAATGATACGTTAGGCACTATGGCTGATAAAGAAACCGGCTTTTTTATGATTAAAGGAGTCGAGCCTGGTACTTATAGCGTAACATTTGAGCCTGTTGAGGGATATGTTGGTAAAACTATTGAAGGTGTTAATGTGGAAATGGGAGTGGTAACCGACCTTGAAGTGGTTACTTTGGAAGCAGTAATAGTAGAGTAAGTTTTTGGAAAGACTTTAGCTTTAAGTATATAAAAAGGACCGTCAGCTTTTTGACGGTCCTTTTTTCTGAAAAACTATTTTGAGTTGCTATACTCTAATTAAAATGCAGCGATAATGCCGTGAAAATCTTCTGCTTTTAATGATGCACCACCAATTAGACCGCCGTCAACATCAGGGTTGGCGAATAGTTCTTTTGCGTTTGATGGCTTACAGCTTCCACCGTAAAGAATGCTGGTCTCATCAGCTACTTCAGCACCATACTTGTTGGCTAAAGTTTGACGAATGAAAGCATGAATTTCCTGTGCTTGTTCAGGAGACGCTGTTTTGCCAGTACCAATTGCCCATACAGGTTCGTAGGCCAATACAACTTTTCCAAAATCTTCGGCAGAAAGGTGGAATAAAGCTTCTTCAATTTGCTGCTTCACAACTTCAAAGTGCTTACCAGCTTCACGCTCTTCCAAAACTTCTCCGATACAGAAGATAGGAGTAAGGCCATTGGCAAGTGTTAAATCAGTTTTTTCTTTCAACATAGCGTTAGTTTCGCCGTAGTAAGCACGTCTTTCTGAGTGACCTAGAATAACATACTGTGCACCAGTTGATTTAATCATAGAAGCAGATACTTCTCCAGTATAGGCTCCACTCACTTTATCAGCACAGTTTTGAGCTGCTACTCCAATCAGGTTGGCGTCAACATTTTTCACTACTTCGGTAAGGTGAATAAATGGAGCACCTAATACAACTTGACAATTAGGCTTATTAGCCTTTAAAATTTCATTCACTTCTTTGGCTAATGCTACACCTTCTTCCAAGGTGTTATTCATTTTCCAGTTCCCTGCAACAATGTTTTGTCTCATTGATAAAAATTTTAGTTTATTTGAATTTGTATATGATAATGATTAATCCGGAAATAGCGCAAAAGCATAGCCATAACCATGTTTTATCATGCGTTTTCTGCATAGCTTTTAATGAGTGGGATAGTGGGTTTACGAGGACTTTGGAATCGGGTAGTTGCGTGTGGTTATACTTGGCAAGTATCGTTCCGTTTTGAATAATAACCAGGCCAGGATTACCTCTGACGATGGTTTTCAATGTTGTTTCATCGCATAAAGCGTATTCAAAGCCTGCCTGATGAGCGAGATCAAACTGAAAGCAATCGTTCGATAAGGAGGCTGTAGCTGCGTAAAACCGCGCATTGTTTTTATACGCCATTTCCTTTATCTCAATAAAGTGCTTAAGGTTTTGTGTGGCGATACGCTCTAATTTTGGGGCGATCATTAAAAACACAGGTTGCTCACTGCTGATAATCTTTTCGGTGATGTTTTCGCCTTCAGTAGATTCAAAATGAAGAGCGGCAATAGGTGGTTGATAGCCCTCCCGAATTACTTTTGTTTTGCTATCAATAAACACCCAGGTACTGTCATTGTAGGGGTAATTGTTGACATCAAACTCTTTTTGAACACCATCTTTCTCAAGAATAAATGTGGTTTCGTATTCGCCTTCATCTGCTCCTTCAGGAATGCGCATGCTTTCAGGAATGTTTACGCCTACTTTATAGGGTCTGAAATCGAGCACCGGCAGATAATAGTGGCTGTAAATTGATATACCAACAGTAAAAGCGAGTGCGATTATTGTTAGCAGATGCTGACGCCATTGGGGCAGACTGCATTTGTAATCATTTCGTCGATAGTACACGACAAGGCTGAATGGCAGTATAATCAGGTTCTTGATTAAGGTTTCCCAGTTGCTCAGCTTAATTGCATCGCCAAAACATCCGCAGTCAGACACAGGTTCAAATATTGCAATGAAGAAGGTGATGACTGTAAAAGCTATCATAAACGCTAATGCTGGCAAAGCAACTCTTTTAATTTTGAAGCCCAGCAGTAAGTGGAAACCCATCAGAAATTCGACGGACGACAGGGCAATGGCTAAAAACAGAGCCAGTGAGTTGCTATTGTGCAAACCAACGATTTCGAGGTATTCGCTAATCTTTATCAGACTTCCGTGAGGGTCAACCGCTTTTACAAAGCCTGAAAAGATAAAGATGGCACCAGTGAGTAGTCGGCTTATGAGTTTGAGCATTTTATTGAGGTTTATGAGTTCTTGTCTTCTGGAAATTCTAGTTTAATCAGGGCAAAAATTGCGTAGTTAATCATGTCCATATAGTTGGCATCAATGCCTTCTGAAATCAATGTCTGACCTTGATTGTTCTCTATTTGTTTGGTCCGGTGCAGTTTCATCAGAATCAGATCGGTAAAAGAGCTCACACGCATTTTTCGCCAGGCCTCGTCATAATCATGGTTTTTATTCTCCATCAGCGCCTTTGCTTCATAAATATTATTCAGGTAGAGCTGCAGAGCTTCCTCATGATCCATTTCCGGCTGATCTGCTGGTTGAAGGCGGAGCTGAACCAAGGCCATGGCACAATAGTTAACGATGCCAATGAACTCTTCCCGAATGCCTTCATCTACTTTTGAAGCGCCTTTGGTTTCAATACTTCTGATGCGTTGTGCTTTGATGAATATTTGGTCGGTCATGCTTGATGGCCTTAAGATGCGCCAGGCTGTGCCGTAGTCTTTCATCTTTTTCTCAAAGATGTCTTTACAAATATTAATGACGTGGTCGAATTGACTATCTGTTTTTGTCACTGTTAATTGTTTTTGAATGGAGGCGTAAAATTATCAAAAAATGATAAATATTCAGGTATAAATAAATAGATTCTGATCAATCAAGGCATAGTAACTATGTGAAGCAGCAAGTTGAAATGAGCTGAGTAGAATAGAAAATGGCTTTTGGCCGAAATCGACCCACGGGCTGCTGTGATGGAAATGTCCTTGCCAGAAGGAAATTCCAGTCAAAAGCCGAAACGAATATAGCGGATAATTATTGAATATTTATGTAATTATGCGCTTTCGTTGCATTATTTTTTCAGTAGGCGAATGATAATGCCAATAACAGCACCAATGCCACCACAAATTGCAATGTTGCTTCTTATTTTGTCAACGCCACTGAGCTTTTGTCCAAAGGCCAAAAGTTCGTTAGAAGCCGGTTTAATCAGGGTTGATACACTAATATATTCTCCTGCTATTTTGCCAAAAAAAAGGTAGCCAATCATCAGCCCTAAAACGGCGAATACCACCACGTAAATAATTGAATTTTTCATTGATTTAATTTTATTTCGATGTTATTATTTTTGAATAACCTGAGCTCTGCAAAGACTCAGATTTTATGTTTTTGTTCTACTCACTTTTTAAGCTGTTTTGCATGGGGGGCGAAAAGTTAACAGACGTGATGACTGGTATGATGTGACGTTTTCTTCTTAGACGTACCTCAAATGTTCTCTCCCTACTTGTAAAGTTACTATTCGTATTGTGTGCTTGTTGGTTAGAATGCATCCGGTTTGTATTCATATAACTCATTACAGGCTGTTGCAGCTATGAGTGGTCAAAAATAGAAAACTTGCGATGCATATGATAGGATGGACACTGTTTTTAGCAAAGTTTCTGCACAACATACGTGTATTACCATTCGTCATGCTATTTTTTTGTTTTGATAATCTATTGCCGGGATAAGGAAGGTTGTGTATAGCTCATGATTCACTTTTCATTTGAGGCTAGGTTCTAAAAATGAGAAAGAACCATGCCCGACAGGGGCTTGACGATGGGACATTCACTGTCAATGCCGCATCGTAGCGGTGGATGTGGTCTCCTTTTTGTCCCTAAAAAATGTTGTATATTCATCGTTCACTTTTAAAGAAAATTTAAAATTTGAAGGATTCTGATTATTTGCGTGCTATCCTGTTGCTTTGCCTGGTGATTATTGCGTCAATAGCTACGAATGCACAGGAACGTGTTTTGACCACCCGATTAAACGGCTACTTAAAAGAAGTTTGTTGGGCTCATGCCCTTGATACGACCCTACGGCAAGGCGAAAGTATTACGTATTACAAAGGCAGAGTGATTGAGCGGGGGAGGTACAGGGATAATCTTCGGGTTGGAAGGTGGAAGTTTTATAATCTTCGAAATATTATTGATTATGAGTATGATTTTGATAGCGATGAACTGATTATGGTGAGCGGACAGGACCGGCATGATTTAAAGCGGAACAGTCCTTGTTTATTTATTGGGAGCCCACTAATTCCGTATCTTTTTCTGGTTAATAACCTGAGCTACCCTCAAAGTGCAGTTAATAAGGCAATTGAAGGGAGGGTGGTTTTAGCTCTTAAAATTAACGAATTGGGTGAAGTGTTTGGGTTTTACATTGCTCAAAAGCTGCATCCCGCCATTGACAAGGCGGTGATGGAAGTAGCCACGACTATGCCCGCTGATTGGCGGTTTTTTGCTGCCACCAAAATGGGGCAGTCTGTGCAAGGCGAATATCATATTGCTATTGAGTTTCATCTGGACTAAGTCGGCCTTTTAGTGGTTTTGTCTGGCGGCTGCCGTTCTGCACATTTTGAAATATATCGTTTTAAATGAGGAATGTCTGTAAACTTACTGCCTTTTTCTCTTGCTATTGGACTGTATAGTACAATTGATTGAGTAGGGTTATACAGGATGATGGATGCGGTTTGCAGTTGTGGAATCGCCATTAGTATGGTCATCTCCTCGCGGCTTAGTTCTGCATCCAACAAAATGGCTGAAATATGATGAGCTATTGGCACATTTATTAACGCTGTAAATTGATACAGTGGTAATATTTTTACATCCGCAATCGTAAAGGGAATTGTCTGAGGTTTTTTTGAGTAGAAGAGTATGGTGTTTTGATGTTTGTAATACGGATTACCGGAATTGATGCCGGGTAGAATAAAATGGAAGTCAGAGCCAACCTTTTCAACGGATGATACCCATAAGAAACCTCCAAGCACATTAGCAAGGTGCTTGGCGATGCTAAGGCCTAGGCCGGCCCCACCAAAGTCTCTTGAATTATCATCGTTTGCCTGCCTGAATTTGTGGAAAATATTGGGAATTTTTTCTTTGGGTATGCCAATGCCTGTATCCGACACAATAAACTCAATGGAGCTATCCGGGCGGTATTGGTAAGATAATGTAACTGAGCCTTTATAGGTAAATTTGAGTGCATTATCAATCAAATACCTCAAAGTTTGGATCACTCTTTTTATATCGGTTCTTACCACTGGTGTTTCAAAGCCAATGGGCTCTTCTACCATAAACTTAATAGCAGGTTTATTCGACACTAATGGTGTAATTTCTTCACTTAGTTCATTAACAATTTCATGGGCATAGGAGTCTGTTAATTCCAGTTTTACGAGCCCCGACTCTATTTTAGAGAACTCAATGATGTCATTGAGGAGCCTTAATAACTCGTTAGAGCTGGTTTTAACAATGCTATGGTACTCTTTTCTTTCCTCAGGGGAGAGCTGCTCATCACACATTAACTCAGTAAATCCCATGATGCTGTTCAGTGGTGTTCGCACTTCGTGCGACATGTTTGCTAAGAACGATGATTTGAGCCGATCAGATTCTTCAGCTTGTAGTTTAGCACGCAGAATCTCCGCCGCCATTTGTTGGCGCTCAGAAATATCAATTAGAATAAAAAGGTTAACCTTTTTATCGGGCTTCATTATAGAAATATGATACACTTCTACCGGAACGAGGGGTGTTTTGCGGGATAGTAAATGGAAAGTTTTGTGAATGCCTGTTTCGTTGCCTGAATTAATAAGCTGAATCAGTGCTTCATGTTCATCATCCGGAAATAGTGCCAGTATTGACTGTTGATAAAGGTCTTTAGAGTCCAGCAGCGCAATTGCGAACTGGTTAAAATCAGCGATCTTATAACTGTCATCAATAAGGATGATTGGAAAGTCGGCATTGGTAATGGTTTCCTTAATGATATCCGTTTCATTTTTGGGCCTTGGTGAGTTTGTTACCTGTTCAATGACTACCGTATACAATTGGAAGCTGATATCGCTGATGCCAATTGGGGTGGTTGAAATTTTATACCGTTTGCGGTGGTTGCTTTTCGCAATAAACTGTTCCTCATGTTGCGTATGAGTGGGTTGGTAGTTGATATGAAGCTGTTTATCCCAATAAGGAGTGGTGCTTATGCTAATTGATCCAACAAGCGTATTGTATCGGGTGTTGCTATAAATAACTTTTTGGTTTTCGTTGGAAATACAGGCAGGGTACGGTATCAGATCGACCACCTGCTGCAGGTTATGGGAAATATTTTTGGCCTCCTGTGCAATGCTGATAGGTGTTTGTTTCGCCGGCCGCCTTGTGCGGTTATTTCTGAAATTGATGTATAGGTAAATAATAAGTGAGAGGCCTAAAAGAGCTATGATTTGATAGAATAAGTTTTGTACATCACCAACTTCCAAATCATCACTTGCTACAGCTCCTGCTTGGTGGGAAGCAGCAATTGATGCTATGAAAATATTATAATATACGAATAGTAGCTCTGGCATTAACAGTATGTTTATATCGGTTATTTTAATTAAATATAATACAAAACTATTTTTTATTCTACTACCAACCGCACAAGAGCCACAAAAATATTCTTAAATAGCTGATGCAATAATTATACATACATTTCGAATATTCTTACATTCTAAAAACGTTAACTTTATTAACTTTGCAAATCGATAAAGTAACCAGGTAATTAAATATACGAAAATGATAATTGAAAGTCAGATAAAAGCTTCGGTGGTCAAAGCCGTAAATGATTTATATGGAGCCAGTATTACAGAAGAAGCTGTTCAACTGCAGTTAACCCGTAAAGACATGAAAGGTGATTATACTGTAGTTGTCTTTCCGTTATTAAAAGTGTCTAAAAAGAACCCTGTAGAAACAGGCAACGACTTAGGAAATTATATTCTGAAGGAATGTGGTGATGTGGCTGAATTTGAGGTGGTGAAAGGGTTTTTGAACTTGCAATTATCATCCGATTATTGGTTAGGGTTGCTAAATTCCTGTGTGCACAATGTGGACCATGGAAAAACTAAAGCGGCAGAAAACGCCCCATTGGTGATGATTGAATATTCTTCTCCCAATACCAATAAGCCTTTACACCTCGGACACATTAGAAACAACCTTTTAGGCTATTCTTTGTCGCGTATTGTGGAAGCAAACGGTAATCAGGTTGTGAAAACCAACATCGTTAACGATCGGGGGATACATATTTGTAAGTCCATGTTGGCCTGGAAGAAGTGGGGTGAAGGACAAACACCCGAGTCAACTGGTAAAAAGGGCGATCACCTGGTAGGGGATTTTTACGTGAAATTCGATCAGGAATACAAAAAGGAACAGGCTGAGCTTATTGCAGCCGGCCAATCAAAAGAGGAGGCCGAAGCCAACTCGCCTTTAATGAAGGAGGCGCGTGAAATGCTTTTAAAATGGGAGGCGCACGATCCTGAAGTGTACGCTCTTTGGCAGCAGATGAACCAGTGGGTGTATGCAGGCTTTGATGTGACTTACAAACAAATGGGTGTTGGTTTTGATAAAATATATTATGAATCAGATACTTACAAGGTAGGGCGCGACATGGTGCTTGAAGGCCTCGATAAGAAAGTATTTTACCGCAGAGATGACAACAGTGTGTGGGCCGATTTAGAGAAGGATGGTCTGGATGAAAAGCTTTTGCTGCGCGCCGATGGAACCAGTGTTTACATGACTCAGGATATTGGTACAGCCAAGCTGAGGTATGATGACTACTCTATCGATAAGATGGTTTATGTGGTTGGTAATGAGCAGAATTATCATTTTAAGGTATTGGCCATCTTACTCGATCGTTTGGGACTGGAATGGGGGAAAGACCTGGTACATTTTAGTTATGGAATGGTGGAGCTGCCCGAAGGTAAAATGAAATCGCGTGAAGGAACAGTTGTTGATGCGGACGATCTGATGGCCGATATGATTAGTACGGCTCGCGATATGTCCAAAGAACTTGGTAAACTGGAAGGCTATACCGAGGAAGAGGCTGAGCGCGTGTATGAAACCATCGCTTTAGGCGCTTTAAAGTACTTCATTTTGAAAGTGGACCCGCGTAAAAACATGACCTTTGATCCGAAAGAATCAATTGATTTTAACGGCAATACAGGGCCATTTATTCAGTATACTTATGCACGTATTCAGTCGATTTATCGAAAGGCTCAGGCAAATAATATTACCATTCCTCAGGAGGCAGATACTACAACGGCCATGAGCGCCAAAGAAGTGCAGTTAATGAGAATGATCGCTAACTTCCCTTCTGTTGTGGCTGAGGCAGGCAAGGTCTATAGTCCTGCTTTAATTGCCAATTTTGTTTATGATTTAGCCAAAGAGTTCAATCAATTCTATCACGAATCGCCAATTGCTGTAGAGGAGGATGAAGCCAAACGAGCAATGCGCTTGTTGCTTTGTAAGGCTGTTGGCACAACTATTAAGAATGCCATGTGGATGATGGGGATTGACGTACCAGAGCGGATGTAGTGGTTCTCACTTAAAAAAAAATTCGGGCCTGCGTTATGCAGGCTCTTTTGTTTTCACATAACCTAAAAAGATAATAGTTACATTTTAAAGGAATAATCGATATATTTGATTTGCAGAAATTTATCTAAGAGGCAATAAATTAATTGGCCGTAGCGTTTGCAAAATATATTAACACTCAACTATAAATTTATTAAAAATGAGATTTTTTTCCCTGGTTTTTACCGCATTGTTATTGGTGCAATCAGCAAGTATGGTTGCGCAGAGTGATTTGGCTACAAGATTTGATTCTTTAAGCCTAAAGGAGCAGTTTGATTATGTGTATAGCAAGTCGGAAACGTATGAACGTTACAAAGTGATTAAAATATCTACATATAACCTGCTCAAAAGCAGTTCGATTGATAGCGTTGCTTTTTATAGGAATGATTTGGTCGATCGAAACGAAGAAATTGATCTACTAAAAGGGACAGTGGAAGGCAAGGATGCCCAAATAAATTCTTTAACAAACCAGCTGCAGACCTTGACCAACAGTAAAAACAGCATGATGTTTCTGGGTATTGAAGTGTCTAAGGTTGCCTATAACTCAATTATGTGGGGGCTGGTATTTGCCTTAGTGGTGCTGGTGCTGGTTTTATTTATGCTCTTTAAGCGGAGTCATACGGTAACCAATGAAACAAAACTTCGACTGAGTGAGGTGGAAGAAGAGTTTGAAACGCACCGAAAATCGGCACTGAAGCGTGAGCAAAAGTTAGCCCGCGAGTTAATGGATGAGAAACTAAAGCATAAGTTTTAAAAATCGCAAGTATACAAATAGAGGCTGTCAAAACTGACAGCCTCTATTTTTTGTGGATATAATTCCATTACTTTCTTAAGTCGCTTGCCTTGATTAGTGGGCAATATACCGGCAATTTTTTCTTTTCAAGATGTCTATGATGTCATCTTTTCTTACTGTATGGTAAGGCGGTCTTCAATCATTCGGTTATTGTACTGCTGTATTATCCCTTGCATGAGCGGCAGACTTTCTTTATAGCCTTCATCCGTGTTTTTGATGTTATTGCTTAGCATAGGATCTTTGGCAATGTCAAAGGCACTGATCAGGTTTTCACCATCAAAATGGATAACATAGTTGTTGTGAAGCAACTGATAGCTGTTGTTTGTGTAGTTAATTACAAAGCGGTCGCTCTCTTCGTGCAGCAAATCTTTACCAAAGGCAATGTACGGCTCTTTATCATAGCCAACATAGTTAAGAACAGTAGGCATGATGTCAATTTGTTGAGCCAGTTCGTGGTTCACCCCTTGTAATGTGCTGTCGCCAGGACTAAACAGTATTAAGGGAATCTGAAATTTATTAACGCTTGTCTGCGAGATGTCGAATTGTGATTGCGTGCTATGATCGGCTGTAATCACAAATAGGGTATTGTTATACCAAGGCATTTGCCTAGCTGTTTCAAAAAACTTTCTTAAGGCGTTATCGGTATACCCAACACATTGATGAACCGGAAGTGTGCCTTTGGGAAAAACACCTTCATACTGTTCTGGTACTTTAAATGGGTGATGCGACGACAGCGAAAACAGCGATGTCATAAATGGCTCCTTCATTTTATCCATTTCTTTGGCATAAAACTGAAAGAATGGTTCATCCCAAATGCCCCACATGCCATCAAATTCATTATCATTATTGAATTCAGTCATGCCTTTATATTCATCAAAACTGGCCACATTGGCAAACGAGTCAAAGCCCATTGAACCATTGGGTGCTCCATGGAAGAATGCACTGTGGTAACCTTCTTTTTTGAGGAGGTAGGGCAGTCCGTTTATTTTGTTGGCCGAATATTCTGAAACAACATATGGGAGTACTAGTGCAGGAATACTTGCCAATACAGATGGCATGGCATCAATGGATTTTCGGCCGTTAGCAAATGCGTTGGGGAAAACCAGAGAGTGCTGAGCCAACGAATCCAAGAAGGGGGTGTATCCCTGATATTTGCCATTGTCAAGTGTTGGGTTTAATGCACCAATAAACTCCCGGTTAAAGCTCTCCAGCATGAAAATGACAATGTTCTTATGTGGATTATCAGGGGCGTTATTTACTGATATCACCGGGTTATATGCTGCTTCAAGTTCCTTTTCGCTGGCAAAATAATTATAAGCGGTATAGCTTTTTTTGCCCCAGGTGCGAATGACACAAAAAGGTGTATTGAGAACAATCGCCATTTCATCGGGGGAGTTGACATATTTTCCGGCATTGGCCATGTTAATCGGGCGGGTTGAATGACGGTAGCCACCGCGCATACCAACAATGGAAAAGCCTGTAAACAACGTGAGGGCCACCAATGATAGAGCCGGATAGAACCAGCGATTGGAGAACTTAATTTTTTTGGGTTGCAGCAGTGAATAACTGTAAGCCAGTAAAAAAAGTGATACTAAAAATATTATGGCCACATACCAATAGTCCAAAATGAATTGCCCCCACAACTTTGTCATGTTGGTTTCATTCTCAAGTATGTTTATAACGTTATAAGTGGTTCGCTTTAAAATGAAGCGATAATAGATAAGGTCGATGCTGTTAAGAGCAATGCCAAGGCCATTAACTATCAAAAATATGACTTTTAAAAAGTATTGGTAAGCATTGTTAAACTTAAACGGCAATGGTAAAAGGTACAGCAAAGCATAAAGCCCATTGAGGTATAGCATGGCGCTTAAGTCAAATGCCAGGCCGCCCTTCATTATCGTTAAAAATGAGCTAAAAGTAACGTTTGGAAAGAGTTCTGTATTAAATAGATAGAACAGAATGCGGAATGCACTGTAAAAGGCCATTATCAGTAATAGCCTGTATAAAAGAACGAGGTATTCGTTTGATTCTGTATCTTTTTTGCTAAAAAACTTCATGCTGAATTGTCAAAAAATTTGCACAAAGTTAACAATGCTATTAAGTTTTCGAATTCTTTTTGTCTTAAGAATCGTTAAGCAACTTTTAATCAGCCTCCAGCCAGTTTAAAGCAGCTTCTTTTGTTGAGAATTGTTCGCGTTTTATTTTTGCGTTTTCGGGTAACCAGGAAAAGAGCATGGCATAGGCCGTTATTTTTGGGTCGCTAACACAAAATGCTGTTTTAACAGAATGGCAATGGAGCGTTTTTTCTTCCGCTTTCTTCGATAATAGGTTAATCTCATCCAAGCGCAAATCCAAAGAAGCGTTTCTGAGGTCATAAAACACTTTCAGGTCTTTTGGCATGTTTTGCAGGCTGCCTAATTCCTCTAAAAAATCATATAAATCGTGCAATGTTGAGGGACCTTCTATCGAAACGTGTAATATGTTATCTATAAATGCAAATGATATCATGTGGCGGTTTATAAGTATTGATTCTACTGTGTTATCCATTGCTTAAACTCTTTTGATAAAAGCATGTGTTTTATAATGTCAACAAGCGTTTGGCTGGGCAGGTCTTTCAGGAACATTTGTACTTCCTCATCTGTCACGTTGGCCTTGGTTAATAAGGCTTTCAGTTTTTTAAGGGAGGCACCTGTCAGTTCATCTTCAAAAGGTAACCACATAAAGTTAAGGTTGTTCGCCTTGCTTGCTGGCTTCTCATCAGTAGAATTTTCTGATTTTATTTTGAGTTCATCTATAATGGTCGAAAGGGTAGTTTTACAGTCTGTTTTTACCGGATCTGAAGTGCCCGATTCATCACGTAATGCCCAACTGCTATACGCATAGTCAATTTTTTCAAGTGCAGCCACCTGGGGGGAATTGCTTCCAAAGCAGGAGGTAACCAGCAAAATGGTTGCCTTCTTCCATGAAACCAAATCAAAATCGCGCGTATCTATTTTTTGAAGCTGTTGCTGTAGCAATTCTAAATATGTGGCAGCCGTACTCATAATCATATCTTTTAATACAATGTAGTGTGATTTAAAAATAAGAAATAAACAGCTGAAGTATTTAAACCTATCATTGTTTTTGATGATGGTCGTTAAATTCCGGGTGACAGCTAATAAAACAAGGACGAGAGATGAAGACGCTCGGGATTATCCGTTGCACTCAATTCCCTTTAAAGCCCAAAAAATGAAGTGATGGTGATGAGCGTAAAGCAATTATTTTTTAAAAGCCGACCAGTTCAGGTCGGCTTTTGAAGTGAGTTAAGCAAATTGAGCAAGTGTTTTTTTAATAATCTCAATGGCTTCCCGTAGTTGTTCCTCATTAATGACCAAAGGAGGTGCAAAGCGGATAATATGCTGGTGTGTTGGTTTGGCAATCAGACCATTCTCTTTCATGGCCATACAAACATCCCAGGCTGTTTTACCGTTTTTAGGCTTAATTGCTACAGCATTCAGCAAGCCTTTACCACGCACTAATTCAATCATGTCAGAATCAATGCTTTGCATTTCTTCACGGAAGATTTTTCCGAGCCGTTCAGCATTTTCGGCCAGTTTTTCATCTTTAACCACATCCAAAGCTGCGATTGCCACCTTACAGCCAAGTGGATTACCGCCATATGTTGAACCGTGCTCTCCTGGCTTAATAACCAACATTACGTCATCGTTAGCCAATACAGCCGAAACCGGGAACACACCTCCAGAAATTGCCTTGCCAAGTATTAAAACATCAGGTTTTACGCCTTCGTGATCGCAGGCAAGTAGTTTACCGGTGCGTGCAATACCGGTTTGTACTTCATCAGCCATGAATAGCACATTTTTGGCTTTACACATTTCATAGGCCTTTTTCAAATAGCCCTCATCGGGCACAAATACCCCTGCTTCACCCTGAATAGGCTCCACAAGAAAGCCGGCAACATTTGGGTCTTCAAGTTCTTTTTCAAGAGCAGCTAAATCGTTGTATGGGACAGTCACAAAACCTGGGGTGTAAGGACCAAATCCTTTATATGAATCCGGATCGGTCGACATCGAAATGATGGTAATGGTGCGACCATGGAAATTATCGGCGCAAACAATTATTTTTGCCTGATTTTCAGGAATTCCTTTTTTGTCGTAACCCCAGCGGCGGCATAATTTGAGGGCTGTTTCATCGGCCTCGGCACCTGTATTCATGGGCAATACTTTATCATAGCCAAAGTATTTTGCCATGTACTCTTCGAACTCTCCTAAAACACTGCTGTGAAAAGCACGTGATGTTAGAGTGAGTTGTTTTGCCTGTTCGGTGAGGGCATTAATAATTTTTGGGTGGCAGTGCCCTTGGTTAACTGCTGAATAGGCCGAGAGGAAGTCATAGTAACGTTTCCCTTCAACATCCCAAACAAAGATGCCTTCTCCCTTTTCGAGAACAACAGGTAGGGGATGGTAATTATGTGCACCGTACTTATCTTCACGAGCAATATAATCTGCTGGTGTCATTTTTTTATCGGTCATAAAAAAGATTTAAAAAGGTTATTATTTTCTAATATTTTAGGCTGCAAGCAAAAATAGAAGAATTAGTGAGAAAATCAGGATGCTATAAGCTGAGTTTTATCATGTTTGTAATGGGCCGGATAGAAAGAATACCGCTTTTGAAAAAACAATTTCGCATTTCGTCGATATTAATTTATTTTTATCGGATTATTCTATAAAACTTATTCAATGTTGCTTGCTGGAACCTTAGTTAATGTTTTGACAGTCCTTATAGGTAGTGCGATAGGGATATTTATTGGGAATCGCATTCCTCAGCGGATTACAAAAGGGGTTTTTCAAGCCATTGGCTTGTTTACAATTGTTTTAGGTGTGGGTATGGCCATAAAAGGTGAGGCGCTACTGGTCCTTGTTTTTAGTTTAATCATTGGTACCATCATTGGTGAGTTGGCCAGTTTAGATGCCCGAGTAGATGGCTTATCGAAATTGCTGAAGCAGCACTTGCGCTTGTCCAATCCAAAATTTACGGAAGGGATGCTAACGGCTTTTCTGCTGTATTGTGTTGGTTCAATGACCATTTTGGGAGCGATTGATGAAGGGATGGGCAATGGTTCCGAAATATTAATGACAAAAGCTTTAATGGATGGCTTTTCTTCCATTGCATTGGCCGCAGCTTTTGGCGTTGGTGTTAGTATGTCGGTGGTGCCACTTTTTCTTTTTCAAGGAGGAATTACACTTTTGGCATATTTGCTGGGTGACTTTATCGACACAACAATTGTTACTGAACTTAGCGCTGTAGGCGGTGTTTTATTGGTAGGTTTAGGGATAAATATATTAGATATAAAGAAAATACGAATTATGAATATGCTTCCGTCTCTACTTGTGGTGGTGGCTTTGATGTGGCTTGTGGCCTACTTTTAACTGAAATATAAAATTAGAGTACATTGGAAAAAGAAACAAAAGCAGTACTTATCACAATGTTTGAAAAATGGGCTGGGGAAGAGGCCCGTTCATTTGTTATGCAACCGCCATCTGGCTCATATCGTGAATATTATAGGATTACTGGCCGCACGAAATCGGCCATGGGCGCTTTCAATGCCGATTTAAAGGAAAATCTGGCTTTTCTGGAATTTTCGAAGCATTTTAAACAGAAAGGCCTACCGGTTCCGGCCATTTATGATGTGGATTTGGATAACAATATTTATCTGCAGGAAGATCTAGGGGATGTAACCTTGTACGGGTTTTTGCAAGGAATGAGAAAAGGAAAGGGGTTTCCGGATGAGCTGGTTGCATTTTATAAAAAAACGCTTAAAAAGTTAGTTGCTTTTCAGATAAAAGGAGGTGAAGGACTGGATTATTCTAAATGCTATCCGCGTCAGGCTTTCGACCGTCAGTCGATGCTTTGGGATCTGCATTATTTCAAGTACTATTTTTTGAAGCTGGCCAGGGTTCCTTTTGATGAACAGGCGCTGGAAGACGATTATCATCACCTCATTAATTTCTTGCTGGAAGTAGAGCACGACTATTTCCTTTATCGCGATTTTCAGTCGCGCAATGTAATGGTGGTGAATGACGACCCTTGGTTTATTGATTACCAGGGTGGAAGAAAGGGTGCCTTGCAATACGATTTGGCATCGCTGTTATACGATGCTAAAGCCGATATCCCACTTGAAATACGGGAAGAATTGTTAAACTATTACATCGAAGAACTTAGTCAGCATAAAGCCGTTGATCCGGATGATTTTAAGCGTCACTATTACGGGTACGTACTTATTCGTATTATGCAAGCCATGGGCGCATATGGTTTTAGAGGCTTTTACGAAAAAAAGGAGCATTTCCTGAAAAGTATACCTTACGCCATCAACAACCTAAAATACCTGATCGATACAATTGATTTGGGTATTGAACTGCCCACCTTGTTTGCCGCATTGACCAATGTAACAGAATCGGAGGAGTTGATGACTATCGGGCAGCGCAGTTCCATGTTAACGGTGAGTATCAATAGTTTCTCCTATAAACGTGGTATACCGGTTGATGTATCAGGCAATGGAGGCGGTTTTGTGTTTGATTGCCGGGCTGTTCATAATCCTGGCAGATACCCGGAGTACGCTGATAAGACAGGAAAAGATGAGGAGGTTATTGCTTTTTTTGGCAAAGAGCCCGAAATGGCCGATTTTTTGAGCGATGTGTTTTCGATTGTAGATAAGTCGGTAGAGAAATATATATCCAGAGGCTTTAAAAACCTGATGGTTAATTTTGGGTGTACAGGCGGTCAGCACCGTTCGGTATACAGTGCTGAGCAACTGGCCTCTCACCTTCAGCATAAGTATAAGCTAAATGTGGTAATTAAACATGTTGAGCAGGAAATGAAAAGGAGGTAGTTTGCACATGGGAAAGAAGAAGTGTAAAGAAGGCGGGAAGGGAAATCCCCCTGTAGTGAAGGAGAGTCATAAATACGAGTGTAAAAAGTGTGGGGCTGGTTCAAAAAAGGAGGACAAATTGTGTAAGCCCCAAAAAATAAAACGATAATGAATGCCTTAATATTTGCAGCCGGACTTGGCACCCGCCTGAAACCACTTACTAATCAATTACCCAAAGCCCTGGCGCCACTCGATGGCAAGCCTTTATTATGGCATGCTATTAATGGCTTAAAAGGAACCGGTGTTGAGCGGATTGTTGTTAATGTGCACCACTATGCCTGCCAAATTATCGATTACCTAAACAGCGAAACCTGGTGGACCGAAGTGGTTGTTTCCGATGAGTCAGAGCAACTAATGGATACCGGAGGAGGTTTATTAAAAGCACAATCTTTATTCATTCCAAATAAGTCAATACTGATTAGAAATGTGGATATTGTGACATCTACAAATGTAGAAAGTTTCATATATTCGCATCAACAAAATGGAAATGATGCAACTCTGATGGTGAAGAAACGCAGCACATCGCGATATTTACAATTTGACCGTTCTATGCAGCTTTGTGGTTGGAGAAATACCAAAACCCATGAAGCCATAGAAATATTTCCAGTAGACAATAAACAAGAGTTGGCCTTTAGCGGAATTCATATTATTGAACCTCACCTGCTGGATCAATTGGGCGAGGTACGTCCTTTTTCTATAATAAAGGCCTATTTAGAGTTGGCTCAAAATAATCGAATTATTGGGTATGAAGTAGCAGAAAGTGATTTGTGGTTTGATGTTGGTACAATTGAGAAATTGAAAAAAGCAGAATTATATTATAAATCAGGGAAAAATAGTTTTTTAAGATGAATGAAATTCAAAGTGGAACCGGGAGAGGCCTGTTAGGTGACCCGCTTCAGCAATTTATTAGATTTTTCACCAACGGAAGCGCCTTGCTTATGATGGCCACTGCAGTTGCAGTTATTTGGGCCAATGTTGACCATGAAAGTTATCATCACTTCTGGCATAGTACCTTTGGTATTTCTTCCGGGTTATTCAGCGTGGAGATGGGACTGACACACTGGATTAATGATGGGCTAATGGCCATCTTCTTCTTCGTTGTCGGACTCGAAATTAAGCGGGAGTTTCTGGCTGGTGAATTGAGTTCATTTAAACAGGCATCCTTACCGATTTTTGCAGCAATGGGGGGGATTATCATGCCAATTATCTTTTATTTTATGTTTGGTTTTGAGGGAACAGCAGCAAAAGGCTGGGGAATCCCCATGGCTACCGACATTGCTTTTTCTTTAGGAATACTCTCCATTTTAGGGAAGCGCGTACCACTGGCATTAAAAGTATTTTTAACGGCATTGGCCATTGTGGACGACTTGGGAGCTGTTTTGGTTATCGCCCTTTTTTACGGAGGTGACCTTAACTGGACGTATTTATTAATTGCCGGAATCCTTTTATTAGTTCTAACTGTTGCCAACTTGAGAAATATTCAGGATTTGAAACTTTATACCTTCCTGGGCTTCATTATTTGGTACCTGTTTTTACAATCAGGAGTTGACGGACCTGGTTCGGGACTGCACGCCACCATTGCCGGTGTGTTAATTGCCTTTACTATACCCGCCCGCCCCAAAGTGCATATTAATGAGTTTTTGGCACGCATTAAATCAGGCCTTACCCGTTTTGATTCTGTTCCCAAAAGTGAAAGCGAACGAGTGTTAACGGATGATCAGCTGTATGCCATTAACGAAGTCGAATACAGTGTTAAACGAGTACAGAGTCCGTTGCAGTACATCGAGCACCAGTTTCACGGCTTCATCAGTTTGTTTGTGTTACCATTATTTGCGTTGGCTAATGCCGGTGTAACCTTGATACATCATGGTGAGGGAGGCGGAGAAGTGTTCACCACACTTTCATTTGCCATAGCCATCAGCCTGATAGCTGGAAAAGGAATCGGAATCACCGTCTTTTCATGGTTGGCAGTGCGATTGGGTTTTGCAGTTAAACCAAAGCGTTCTTCATGGTTATCATTCCTGGGGCTTGGCTTATTAGGTGGTATCGGCTTTACCATGTCGATATTTATTGCCAGTCTGGGCTTTAAAGATAATCCGGAACTGCTGAATCAAGCTAAGATCGGTATTTTTGTTGGTTCGATCATTGCAGGTCTTTTAGGTTTTTATCTGTTGAAGTATTCGCTAAAGAAGGATGAAGAAAATAGTCCGCGTACCACCAGATAAGCGGAAAATGAGCTAAGAAGAAAAGGGGGTGTCGTTGGCGCTCCTTTTTTCATTTTTAAAACAAAAACTGCTTACTTTTACAATCTAATCCAAAATATGGGACAGTTTATTTCATCTCACCTGGGCGAATTGGCGGCTTTAGTTACTGCCGTTTGCTGGACTTTTACATCACTCTCTTTCGAATCGGCCGGTAAAAAGGTCGGTTCTATGTCGGTAAACCTGATCAGGCTGTTAATGGCTATCGTTCTGTTAGGCACTTTGCAATATATTCGTTTTGGCTATTTTTTTCCGGCTCACGCAACAAGTTATCAATGGTTTTGGCTGTCGGTGAGTGGTTTAGTCGGTTTTGTGATAGGGGATATGCTTTTGTTTCAGGCTTTTGTGGTTGTGGGCGCTCGCATTTCGATGCTGGTGATGTCCCTCTCGCCACCATTAGCCGCTTTTTTCGGATGGCTGTTGCTGGGCGAGCAATTGGAGCTAAGCCACATTGTAGGAATGATTGTCACCATTACAGGTATTTCGTTGGTGATACTTGGCCGGCCAGGGAAAGGAAAGCGCCTTGAGGTTAAATACCCTGTAAGCGGCATTTTACTGGCATTTGGTGGAGCAACCGGACAAGGGTTGGGGCTGGTATTGAGTAAGCTCGGCATGGGTGAGTACGATCCGGCATCGGCCACCATGATACGTGTGATTGCCGGAACGGTAGGCTTTGCTGTCCTGTTTGTTTTTACCGGCCATTGGCCAAAAGTAATTAAAGCCCTCAGTTATGGGGCGGCCATGGCCCGTATTTCAATCGGTGCTTTCTTTGGGCCTTTTCTTGGGGTTTCCTTTTCGCTATTAGCAGTGAAGTATACCACAACCGGTGTAGCTTCTACCATTATGGCCATTGTACCGGTATTAATTATACCACCGGCAATCCTTATTTTTAAAGAAAGAGTGACTTTAAAAGAGTTGGCTGGTGCGGTTTTAGCTGTGCTGGGTGTTGTGCTGTTGTTCTCCTTTTAACCGGTTATTTTGAGCATAACCTTCGCAGCAACCAGCAGCGTCCCCGTCATGATGAGGAGCGCGAAAAAGATCACGCGCGAATCATCATTAAATGACTTGGCTAATCCTGATTTTAGGAGACGTTTGTTGTGATGCGAAATAACGACAAAGCGCGGAATAACACGCAGATAGAATTCGTAAACCAAGCGGCCCAGCAGAATGCCTAACAAAAAGCCCCCCAAAATATCACCGGGGAAATGGACGCCCATATAAATGCGTGAATAGGCATTGACTGATGCCCATAGGAATATAAAAAAGCTAAATGTTTTGTTCCTGAATAAAAGAGAGGTAAACATTGCCAAACCAAATGAATTGGTAGCATGGGAAGATACAAAGCCATAAGAACCGCCTCTTTTCCCATTAATCAGGTGAACCAGGTATTTAAGGTCGCTGTCGTGCGAGGGACGAAAGCGCTCAAAACCATGCTTAAATATGTTGGTTGATATTTGATCGCATAAAACAATTAAAAGCCCAATTGCCAATACAGTAACTAAACCTCTGGCTCCATGGTTCTTGAATATGACATAGGCCATCGTCAAGTATAGTGGAATCCACACTTCTTTGCTGGTAAACATCCAAAAGAAGTTATCCCAGTAGCCGTTATGAAAACTGTTCAAAAATAGGAGGAGCTCCTTATCTAAATTGATGAGAGATTGCAAAAAGTCCATAATTATTTCATTTGGGCCGAAAATAACTTTTCTTTTTCAAATTAGCAGCGCATTTACTGATAATACTCGTTTTTAAGAAGTGCTTAATCGACAAACGCGCTGTTAAAAAGTTCCTAATTAGTCGCTTTCCTTTTTTTAAAATTTGTATACTTGTAATGATGTACAAATGGCGTTCAAATATCGCATTTTTACTGTTGGCTATTTACGGTATTGTATTTGCCCACAACGTAATACCTCACCATCATCACATGGATATTGGGGTGAAGATGAGCGCTGTTTTTTGTCAGGAAAAGACCGGACATGATCACCATGGTTCACAAGATGACCATTCCCATTGGTTTGATAACCTGGAGTATAGCGGGCACGATTGCGTATCGCATCAGCAGGGTAGCGAACATCATGACGCCTGCCATTTTGATGTACGGCCGGTAGCAGCCAAACTGGTCGACTTCTCGCCATTTCTGGTCGTTAATGCCGACTTCCTGCTGCCACTGTTAAAAAACGAACTCCCTCAGTACGAAATCGATCGTACACCTCCTAAATTTCCGGAAGGCTACAATTATGCCGTGCCCCTAAGGGCACCACCTTTGTATGATAGTTTAGCATAGGATTTTACCTCTGTTCTGCTTATTAACAGGACAGAAGGACCATTTTATATACTAACTAATTCATTTTTTATCATGCAAAAATTATTGCTAGTCATGGCTATGTTGGCTTTAACGCTATCAGCGTGTGGAACGAAAAACACTAAGCAGCAAGAAGGTGCACATGTGCATTCTGATGGAACTGTTCATGAAGGACACGATCACTCAGCTTCAAAACAAGAAGTATTTGAAGTGAAAGAAGCTGTGTGTGCTCATGAATGTGCAAAAGATAGTTGTGATTCGCTTAAGCCCAGCGAAGAAGTGCATGACCATGATCATGCCCATGAGCATAATCAAGATCATTCGCACGAGTAAACTTGCAACTGACTCAAGTAGAGAAATATTCTCTGCTTGAGTCAATTCTAGCTGTTAAAGAATGGATTAAAAACAATAAACATGAAATTTTATAATATAATGGGGTGCTTGTTACTGTCGTTTTTTTGGGCATGTAATAGTTCCCATTCGTCAAAAGAAGCACATGCTCACAACGATATCACGATTCCTTATACCGGTTACTCCAGTGAGGTTGAGGTATTCGCCGATGTGGAACCTTTAGCAACAGGAACCAACTCAGATTTGATTGTTCACTTGACTGATTTAGCCACTTTCAAACCGATCGATATTCAACAGTTAACTGTTTCGTTAGTTGTAGGGTCTAAAGGAGTGCGGGTAGTGAGTGATTCACCAGTGCAGAAAGGTATATTTATAATAAGCCTGCAGCCGGTTTTGGCAGGTAGTGGACAGTTGCAGTTCACCTTTAACAAAGATGGAAGAGAGCAGGCTGTTGTGGTAAATAATGTGCTAGTTTATGAAGATGCGCATCAGGCAATGCATTTGGCAGAGGAAGACTTACCATCTTCACCCAATGCCATAGGCTTTACTAAAGAACAATCGTGGAAGGTGGAGTTTGAAACCCGGCCTGTTCAACGCTTACCGTTTAATCAGATCATTAAGGCCCCTGCTAAAGTGGAAGCCGCTCAGGATAATCAAACCCTGGTAGTGGCAAAAACGTCTGGTGTTGTTCAGTTTTCAGCTGGCAGCTTATATCCAGGGCAAAGTCTCTCAAAAGGTGATTGGACCATGACTATTGCAGGAGAGGGTTTAACCGAAAATAATGCCGTGGTGCGTTTGCAAGAGGCACGTGCAGAATATGATGCTGCTAAATCCGATTACAATCGGGATAAACGATTGTTTGAGCAACAAATTGTATCGGAGCGAGCATTGCTTGAATCCAAAACCCGCTTTGAAAAGGCCGGGGCTCTCTGGAACAATCTGCAAAAATCGGTTGGACAATCAGGTGAAAATGTGCTGGCCCCACAAATGGGCTTAGTCCATTCAGTCTGCGTATCAAATGGTGAGTTTATCACCACGGGAACTCCCTTATACTCAATTGTCGAGAATAAGCGTCTGGTGCTTCAGGCGATGGTTAGACAGAGCCAGCTGCCTGCCTTAGCAGCTATTACCGATGCAACTATAGAGCTCAATTCCGGTGAAGTATTTGAACTCAAAGAGTTAAATGGAACCATTAAGGCCGTTGCCCAAACGGTTAATGAGGAGGCCTATTTGCTGCCTGTTACCATTGAAGTGGATTACGATGAACGACTGGTGAGCGGAGGTTTTGTAAACGTGTACCTCAAGAGGGCAGAGACTGTGCCGGCTTTGGTTGTGCCTGAAACAGCTTTGGTGGAAATACAGGGGCTGTATTTCGTTTACCTCCAGTTGACACCTGAAATGTTTGAACGCCAGCAAGTAAAGGTGGGCGCTAGTAATGGTGTTCAACGCGTTATTCTGTCTGGTCTCAGGGAGCATGACCGGGTGGTGACAAAAGGAGCGATTCTGGTAAAACTGGCCGCAGTGTCTAATACAATTGATGCCCATGCAGGTCATGTTCATTAGGAGGAAGAGTTATGCTGGATAGAATAATTAAATTTTCACTCCACAATAAGCTAATTGTTTTATTGGGAGCAACGATATTAATGCTGGGCGGTTTATATACGGCCAATAATATGGATGTGGATGTGTTTCCAGATCTTACGGCCCCAACTGTGGTGGTAATGACGGATGCACATGGCATGGCCGCCGAAGAGGTGGAGCGCCTGGTAACCTTTCCAATTGAAACGGCAGTGAATGGAGCCACCGATGTGCGGCGGGTACGCTCTGCCAGTTCGCACGGTTTTTCTTTTGTGTGGGTTGAATTTGATTGGGGCACGGATGTGTTTTTGGCCCGGCAAATTGTAAGTGAAAAACTGGTGACCTTGGCCGGACAATTGCCGCTGGGCATCGGACAACCCATTTTAGCCCCACAGTCAAGTGTGATGGGTGAGATATTGTTTATCGGATTACAATCCGACAGTACGGATATGATGACCTTGCGTACCATTGCTGACTGGCAGGTTAAACCACTGCTGCTTGCTACCGGCGGCGTATCACAGGTCACGATTATTGGCGGAGATTATAAGCAATATAAAGTACTGGCCGATCCCCACAAGATGATGCACTACAAGGTTAAGCTGGAGGAGTTGGCCGATGTTTGCCGGGGCCTGAGTGAGAACAGTACAGGTGGCGTTATTCGCGAGTATGGAAACGAGTATGTGGTACGTGGTATTGGCCGCAGTGCTGATCTGGATGTATTGGGCAATGCACTTATCCGCCAAAACAACGGACAAGCAGTGTATGTTAGCGATGTTGCAGATGTGGTAGTTGAGCCGGCAGTGAAGATGGGCTATGCCTCGCAAAATGCAACACCTGCAGTTATCATATCAATTTCGAAACAGCCAAATACGAATACACTGGAACTGACACAACGAATTGAGGCCAATTTAAATGCACTGGCCGAAACACTGCCCGAAGATGTAAAACTGGATACCAAAATATTCCGTCAGGCCGATTTTATTGAAACATCGGTCAATAATGTGCAGCGGGCGCTGATCGAGGGAGGTTTATTTGTAGTAATTATCCTCTTTTTGTTCTTGGGCAGTTTTCGTACAACCGTAATATCGCTTCTGGCCATTCCACTGTCATTATTGGGAGCCGTCATTACCCTTAAATATCTGAACCTGAATATTAATACAATGAGTCTTGGCGGAATGGCGATTGCTATTGGTTCACTGGTCGACGATGCCATTATTGACGTTGAGAATGTGTATAAGCGACTGCGACAGAATCACCAGCGGCCAAAAGAGGAACGGTTGTCAACGCTGACTATAGTTTATGAAGCTTCCCGAGAGATAAGGGCGTCCATCTTAAATGCAACCCTCATTATTATGGTGGCCTTTGTGCCTTTATTCTTCTTATCAGGCATGGAAGGGCGCATGTTACGACCATTGGGTATTGCGTACATCGTTTCCTTGTTCATGTCGCTCATTATTGCAATGACCATTACGCCTTTGCTCTGTCGAATGCTTTTGACAGGAGATACCTACTTGGATCGTAAGGAAAAAGACAGCCGACTAATTCGAACTTTGCAAAATGGCTATCAGAAAACCTTGCGCTGGGCCTTGCGTCATAAAACAGGTTTCCTAGCAGCTTCATTATTTCTGTTTATAGTTGCAATGGGAGTGCTTGGTTCCATGGGACGCAGTTTTTTACCGGAGTTTAACGAGGGAGCATTAACAATTTCGGCGGTGAGTCAACCCGGTGTTTCACTGGAAGAGAGCAACCGGCTGGGGAATCTCATTGAAAACGAGTTGTTGGCGATACCTGAAGTGACCAGTACGGCGCGCCGAACAGGGCGGGGAGAGCTGGATGAACACTCACAGACGACTAACAGTGCGGAGATTGATGTCAACTTTGTGGTTGGTGAGCGGGGGCAAGAGGCCTTTATGGCAGATGTGAGGCATAAACTGGCTAATATTCCTGGTGTGGCCACTACTGTGGGCCAACCCTTGGGGCATCGCATTGATCATATGCTATCGGGGACAAGGGCTAATATTGCCATAAAAATATTCGGGCAGGATTTGAATCAGCTGTTTGTGTTGGGCAATCAACTTAAAGCGGCTATCAGCCATGTGGATGGGTTGGTGGATGTAAATGTGGAGCAGCAGACAGAAGTGCCACAGATACAGGTGATAACCGACCGTGGTAAGCTGGCGATGTATGGCATCACCTTGAACGAATTCAATGCATTTATTGAGAGGGCTTTTGCTGGCGAGAAACTGGCTGATATTTATGAAGGACAGCGTAGTTTCGATCTGTTATTGCGCTTCAACCACGACTATACCAACTCGCTGGAGGGGCTTAAGAAGGCATTGATTGACACAGAAGATGACAAAAAAGTGCCCCTTGAAGAAGTTGCCCACATTCGTTCGACTGCTGGCCCTGGCATTATTACCAGGGAGAATGTGCAGCGAAAACTGGTGGTTTCGGCTAATGTGGCAGAGCGCGATTTAAGGAGTGTGGTGAATGAAGTTCGTAAGGTGGTAAAGCAGGACCTTAGCCTGCCCGATGGCTACCGGATTGAATATGGAGGGCAGTTTGAGAGTGAAGCAAAAGCCTCGCAAACGCTGCTGTTCACTTCCCTGGTGGCTATCTGTATCATTTTTATGCTGCTGTATCAGGAGTTTAAAAATATGCAGCTGGCCGGTATCATTCTTTTAAATTTGCCCTTGGCTCTAATAGGGGGTGTATTTGCTATTCAAGTAACATCAGGCATCATTAGTATACCGGCCATTATCGGCTTTATTACCTTGTTTGGTATTGCCACGCGCAATGGGATTCTATTGATATCCAATTATCAGCAAATGGAAGGGGAAAAGCAGGGATTAACCGATAGGGTGGTGCATGGATCGGTAGACCGGTTAAACCCAATATTGATGACGGCTCTGACAGCTGCTTTGGCCCTGATTCCCCTGGCATTGAATGGCGATCAGCCCGGCAACGAAATACAGAGTCCGATGGCCCAAGTGATTCTCGGAGGTTTATTGACTTCAACTCTGCTAAATATGTACGTTATCCCAATTGTGTACTATTTGTTTCAGAAAAGAAAACAAGCTAGTGTTAAGAAAGGAGAGCAGCAATGAAACGACTGACAATATTAGGTGTACTAATGATGGCCATTAATGTGGCTGGACAAAACAGCATTCCGCAAATACTCGAGGCGATTGAAACTAATAATCTGATGTTAAAATCGTTGAGAGCTCAAGCAGATGCCCAAATCATGGCTAATAAAACAGGTTTAAATCCTGCTAACCCAGAGGTGGAGTACTCTTATCAATGGGGAAATACCAGTGAGTTGGGCAATAAGCAGGAGTTTCACATCCGTCAGAGCTTCGATTTTCCTAGTGCATATCGGTACCGCAAAATGATGCATGAGCACCAGAATGAGCAGGCCGAACGACAGTATTTACATGCCTATAATCAGGTGATGCTTTCGGCACAGCAGATAATCTACCGCTTGATAGCGCACAACATTCTTCAGGCTGAATATCAAAAACGATTAGGACATGCTGAACAGATTGCAGCAGCCTATCATACCAAGTTTGACGAAGGAGCTGCAAATATTCTGGAACGTAATAAGGCCGATATTAATCTGCTAAATGCGCGCAATGCTTTGGCTCAAATACAGTCGGAGAAGCAATTGCTGGAGGAGCAGCTGGTGCAAATTAATGGCGGTAATTCGTTAGAGTTAAATTCGAAAGAATGGCCATTGGATCAACTGCCATTGAGTTATGATGACTGGTTCAATGCCAATGCAGATATCATTCCGGAGTTGGCCAGTCTGCAAGAAGGCGTTGAAGCCAATCGTTACAATGAGAAGCTAAACAAAGCGCTGTCGTTGCCAAAAATTACTGGTGGCTATAGTGCAGAAACAGGTGCTGTAGATAAATTCAAGGGGTTTAGTGTGGGAATAAGCATTCCGTTATGGGAAAATAAAAATACCGTAAAGCAGGCCAAGTTAAGTACCCTGGCAATTGAAAGTCAAATGGCCGGCACCCGTTTGCAGCTGTATCATGGCTTGAAAGCATTGTATCTGAAAGCTAATAATATGCAAACAGTGGCGAATGATTACCGTCGCTCACTTTCAACTTTGAATAATACTGACCTGCTGCAAATGGCCCTTGATGCTGGCGAAATCAATATTCTTGAGTACATGATGGAGGTAGGTATTTACTACGAAGCCATAGAAAATGCGCTCAATGCAGAGCTGGAATACCACCTGAGTGTGGCTCAACTGAAGGCATTTCATTTGAACTGATCGGGCTCTTGGAGAAAATCGTTCCTGCAAGTTAAAACTTAGCAGGAGCGATTTTTTATTTGGTTTGTAATCGGCTAACCGCCTGATTTTTTGACTTTATAGCCATCTTTTCCAAGCAGTTCAACCACTTTATCTCTAAAGTCTCCCTGAATTAATATTTCTCCATCTTTTGTGGAACCGCCTACGCCACACTTGCTTTTTAGCTGCTTACCCAAGTTTTTCAGGTCATCGTCAGAGCCAATAAACCCGGTAATGAGTGTGACTTTTTTCCCACCTCGCTGTTTTTTATCCAGCATCACTCTTAAATCCTGTTGTTGGGGAGGTAGTGTTTCTTCCTTCTCATCTGCCTCATATTGGTATTCAAAATCCTGATTGGTTGAAAAAACAACCCCATCCAGGTTTTTCCACTTTTTTTTCTTTGCCATCTTTGTACTGTGTTTTTACAAATGTAATAACAAAGTAAAAAAATGCGAGAATACGCATCAATCAATCTTAGGCAAAGCTTATGACTAAATTAAAAGATATAAAAGTAATTGCGTTTGACGCAGATGATACCTTGTGGGAGAATGAGACTTTTTTCAGAGAGGCCGAACGGCAATTTGCCAAATTGATACACGTGTATGCCCCGGAAGAAGAGGTTTACAGGATGTTGTACGACGTGGAGCTCGCCAATATGCCTGTTTATGGTTACGGCATTAAAGGCTTCATTCTATCCTTAATTGAAACGGCACACTTGCTATCGGGGTATAAAATAACGGCCCGAGAAACCAACGAGTTGCTGGAGCTTGCAAAAGACATGCTCAATAAACCGGTGGTGCTGCTCGATGGAGTGGAAGATGTATTAAAGCAATTGCAAGGGCATTATAAGTTGATTGTGGCGACCAAAGGAGATTTGCTCGATCAAGAGCGAAAGCTCAAAACATCTGGATTGTTAAAGTACTTCCACCATATAGAAGTGATGAGTGACAAGAACACTGCCGCCTACCAATCATTAATAGGCCACCTCGATGTGGAACCGGCAGAAGTATTAATGGTGGGCAATTCGCTCAAGTCGGATGTACTGCCGGTGCTGGATTGTGGTGGCTGGAGTGTTCACATTCCATTTCATACTACCTGGCACCATGAGTTAGTGACCGATGAAGTGGTCTCCGACCGATTTTTCGAATTAACCAGCATCAGCGAACTGCCTGCCTTGGTTTTATAAACTTTGTTAAATTACCCGTAAGAAAAGAACAAAAGGTGCTGAGCATTGGTTTAGCACTAAAAATTTATCAATATGCAAGCCTTAACATTAACAACGCCGGCATTGCTGTTTTCAGCAGTGTCCTTAATCTTATTAGCCTATACCAATCGGTTTTTGGGGTATGCCAGTCTGGTGCGCCAACTGTATGAAAAGCTTAAAATCAATCAGGATGAAGTGCTGCTGGGGCAGATTATGAACCTCCGGAAGCGTTTATACCTGATTAAAAACATGCAATTGCTTGGTGTGGCCAGCCTCATGTTTTGTGTTTTATCCATGTTCCTGATCTACATTGAGGTGTTCGAACCTGCTGCTTACGCCTTTGGTTTAGGCCTGTTACTTTTAATTATTTCACTGCTCTTATCAGGTTGGGAAATAAAAATCTCTGTGCGTGCTTTAGATTTGCATCTGAACGACATGGAGCGACTGGGAGAGAGTCTGGATGAGAAGAAAAGGAATTAAAATTCAGATGGAATTATTAAAAAACTATAATCCAGTCAGATGTAGCTGAGTTTGGCATGTGCTTTGAAATCCGGTTCTCGTAAAAATTAAAATTGATGTGTACTATGAATACTAGAATTATCAATTTAAGCCTTGCAGCTGTATTAGGAATGGCAGCTGTGGCCTGTTCGAGCGACGAAAATGACATGCCGGAACTAACAAATGCAACTCTGGAGCTTCGCACGGCTGACCTTAGTCTTAAGTCTGCAGAAACAATTAGTTTTTCAGAAGCCATCATTCAGGTGGAGGAAGTTGAGTTTGAATCAATCGAGGTGGATGACGACGACATTGAAGTAGATTTTGATGGACCTTTTACAATTGATTTGTTATCTGGTGCCAGTACGCCAGACATTCCTTCTTCTTTCCTGTTTCCGGCTAAGTATGAAGAAGTTGAGTTGGAGCTAAATGACGATGTCTCGCCCAATATGCTGATTAGTGGCATTGTTAGTGTAGATGAGTCGACAACGATACCCTTTGTATTTAAGTGTGATGAAGAGATAGAATTTGAAGCGGAAGCAGAAGAGGACGGGCAAGCTTATTTGTTTGAAGTGATTGAAGGAACGGCCGTTGATATTGTTATGGAATTTCCATTAACACAATGGTTTGAGGGCATTGATTTTGTATCAGGAAGCCTGAATGATGACAATACCTTAGTATTGAGCAAGAGTGAAAATGGGGTTTTGTATAACCAAGTCATCCAGAATATTGAGCAATCAAAACTAATGGTGTCAACCAAATAACTTTGAATATTAGTAAAAGAAAATGCCACAGCTCAATACGAACTGTGGCATTTTTATATTGTCAATCATCCAGATTGGATGATTATGATTGCTTTGCAAAAAACTTGTAGGACAATAGCTTATAATATAGTTTAGCCACCAGGAAATCGGGGGCATGCAAGCCGTCAATAGGTGCAAACTCAACAATGTCAAAACCAACCACATTTTTGCGTTCAAAAACTTTTTTGAGGTAGCGCATGGTTGTATCCCATGTTAAGCCGCCTGGCTCAGGTGTACCTGTCGATGGCATTATTGACGGGTCAAAAACATCTAAGTCGATGGTAAGGTACACTTCATCAGTCATTAAGTCAATACTTTTGTCCATCCACTCCTCGTTGCCATATATTTCCTCTGCAAAGAAGCATTTGTTCTTATCCAGAAATGGTTTTTCAACTACATCCATACTTCGAATACCCACCTGAATGAGGTTCGTATTTTGAGAGGCCTTATGCAAGGCACAGGCATGGTTGCAGGCACTGCCCATGTACGACGGACGCAGGTCCGAATGGGCATCTAGCTGGAGTACAGTGAGGTTGTTGTAACGCTCTCTGTAGGCTTCAATAGTCCCGATACTCACGGAATGCTCGCCTCCAAAAAAAGTAAGAAACTTATTGAGGTTTAATAAATCCCGTGTTTTAGCAAGAACAGCCTCATAGACATGTTCAGGCGAACGGTTTTCGTCAATGGCCGGCAGTATATGGATGCCTTTTTGATATACCTCCGAGTCTGTTTCAATATCATAGAACTCCAGGTTGGGAGTGGTATCCATAAATACTTCAAAACCTTTGTCAGCGCCTTTGCCCCAGGTGCTGGTGCCATCATACGGAATGGATTGAAGCAGTATTTCAGCCTCTTCCAATTCGATGTATTTATCATCTATGTCGCCAAAAATTCTATTCATCTTCCAGGTAGCCTAATATATCCAACATTTCGCGTACAGATTGTTCGTCGCGATAAACCGTATCTACAATATTTCCTGTATCGTCGCGATCCACTATCACGTGCTTGGGTGCAGGTATCAGGCAGTGTTTAATACCGCCATAACCGCTCACCGAGTCCTGATAGGCACCAGTGTGGAAGAATCCCAGATAGAGCGGCTCTTCGTCGCTATCTTTATAACTTGGCAGCAATACTTCCTGGTTAAAGTCTTCGGAGTTATAGTAGTCGGAGTGATCGCAGCTAATACCACCAATATTCACCCGTCCATACTCATTATTCCACTTGTTGATGGGCAGCAAAATAAATTTTTCCTGAATCGACCAGGCATCCGGAATAGTGTTCATCAAACTGTTATTGATGATGTACCAGTTTTCCGTATCATTTTGCTGCTTCTGTTCCAGCACTTCAAAAATAATGGCGCCTGCTTCACCAACGGTGTACTTTCCAAACTCGGTGAAAATATCGGGTTCCATCACATTTTCTTTGGTACAGGCTGTTTTAATGTTCGAGATGATTTCGTGAATCATGTACTCGTAGTTGTACTCAAAGCCTAAATGGTTGCGAATAGGAAAGCCACCACCTAAGTTAAATGCCTCCAGTTCGTTACATTCCTTTTTAAGCTCTACATAAAGCTTAAGGGCTTTTTGAAATTCGCCCCAGTAATAGGGCGTGTCTTTAATACCCGAATCCACAAAAAAGTGAAGCATCTTGAGCTCAACCTTTTCATTGGTTTTAATCTTCTCTTTGAAGAAATCAAGTATTTTATTGTTCTGAATGCCCAAACGAGATGTATAATAGGCCGACTGCGCTTCCTCATTAATGGCCATTCGAAGGCCAATTTTGATTTTTTGCTTCGACTTGATCTTCATTAAACGCTCAAACTCATTGATACTGTCCAGCACAATAATAGAGTTGGTAAAGCCCGCCTCCTGGAGTTTAATGATTTTCTTCAGGTATTCATCTGTTTTATAGCCGTTGTGTACGGTTATAATATCCTTATTGATTTTACCTTTTTTATGCAGATAACGTACCAGATCAATGTCGAACGAAGATGACGTTTCGATGTTAACATTGTGTTTTAAGGCTTCGTTAATCACATGGTGAAAGTGGTTGCACTTCGTGCAATAGCAAAAATGGTATTTGCCTTTATAGGCATTGTTTTTAATAGCACGATTAAACAGGTTGCGTGCCTTTTTGATTTGGTCACCAATTTTTGGCAGATAAATAAACCGGAAGGGGGTACCATACTTATCAATTAGGTATTTTAGTGAAACACCATGAAAAGTGAGATAATCATTCTTAAGGTCGAAGCCCTCCTGAGGAAAGTAAAAACTTTGCTCAATCAAATCAAAATACGTGTTCTTCATTTAGGTAATCCCAAGTAGTATTCGTTTATAATAATCGCAACAAATTTATTTAAAATAGTAGTATTTTACAGCATAGAAAAGATAAATGTCACAAATGTTTAGCGACTTTGTCGAATTTGTCTGCAGATAAACGTTCGCCTAAAGTTTTTCTGAATATTTTATTCTTTCAAACGTGTTTGTATATAGGGGATTATGGAAATACTTTTACAAATTTGACAGTTTATGCTGTAAACCCAAATGTGCGGTGTCTTCAATAAAAAAAGGGAGATGCAATTCCCCCTTTTTTAATAAATAGATATGCTATTGACCTATCTGATGAGATAGCTTACGTATGGAGGTTGATTAGAACCTCAAAAATTCAAACTAATAGGCTGATGTTTCTAGTTAAATGGCGTTGTTTTCCAGAAAATGCTCACCTTTGGCGGACATCCTGCTTTTTCAGCATCAGCGATGCATTCTTTCTTTTTAAGAAACCCTTCTTTTGCTACCTCAAATGCGTCGTTATCTTCAATTGATGATTTTTTCCATTTGAAATGATTGGTTTCATCCTGAAATAACTCCCAGCAAAAGCCATCAAAATTTCTTTTAAGTGACATGATTATTAATTATTGACAATGAATTCAAACATAGGTGTGAATTCTTCACCTTTAAAATTTTATCGTGACACAATGTCTGCTTGTTTGACTTTGTACAAATGTACTACATAAAACCATCGAATAAAAATACTGTTAATAACAAACAGTTTCTTTTGTTATATAACTAACTAAAAAATAAAATACTAAACATTGTATGGCAACAGATTACTATAAAATGCGTAAAAAAATATGTTAATAAATTTAAGAAATATTGCCTATTATTACTCAATTTTAACTAATTGCCTAAAAAACAGTAGACTTACATTAAATGGTCGAGCGCTGTTGTTGTCGAGTGGTTCTCGCTTCAGCTAACTTACTGCCGCTCATTGCTGAGCGATTACTTTCCTGAGATTCATTCTTCAATTGTACCAGTAGCAGCTGGTTGAGCAATTTTTCGTGGTGGCATTGTAAATTTGGCGACTGATATCTATATTTGCATGTTCAAACATAGGTACAAATGGAGTTGAAAATTGATCATAATAGTCCGGTGCCCTTGCATGCACAAGTCGAAATATTGCTGCGGCAGATGATTGAGCTGCCGGAATACAAGAACGGGGGCTTGCTTCCGCGCGAAGTGGATTTGGCGAAACGCCTGGGGATTTCGAGAAATACATTAAGACAAGCCACTAATAAGCTCGAGTATGAGGGCCTGCTGATTCGTAAAAAGGGGATTGGTACCAAAGTGGCAGAAAAGAGCATCACTACCAGTCTGGATAACTGGATGAGCTTTACGCAGGAAATGTCGGAGCAGGGCGTTGGCTTTACTAATTACGCTTCAGAAGTAAAATGGGTGAAAGCCGATGCAAAGATTGCGGCCTTTTTTGAGGTTGCTGAGGGGGAGGAGGTGCTTTGCTTAAGTCGCCTAAGAGGCGGACAGGATGGGCCTTTTGTTTATTTTGAGAGTTACTTTCACCCACGTATTAACCTGACGGGCAAGGAAGATTTTTCGCGACCTTTGTACGATATTTTGGAAAATGACTACCATGTTATCCCCACGACATCCAAGGAGCGGATAAAAGCCCGATCGTCTTCCAAAATAACCGCTGGTCGTTTGGCCATTAAGGCAGGCGAACCGGTGTTGGTGCGCGAACGTTTTGTGGCAGACCCGGGCGGACGGCCCATCGAGTATAACATCGGATTTTACAACGCGGAGAAATTTACCTATTCAATTACGATTACTAGATAAGCTGTAACAATGAAAACGAAACGATATGCAATTGGTGTTGATGTGGGTGGTAGCCACATCAGCAGTAGGGTGTTTGATCTTCGGCTAAATAAATTGGTGGAAGATAGTGGCAGGCACCTGGCCATTAACAATGAGGGCAGTAAGCAGGAACTGTTGGATACCTTCGAAGCCCTTATTCAGCCAACTATTCAGAAGTACAAAAATGAGGAATTAGCCGGTGTAGGCATCGCTATGCCCGGGCCTTTTGATTATGACAAAGGCATTGGCTTGTTCTCTGGCGAAAATGCCAAGTATGTTCAGCTAAAAAATGTGGATGTGCGCGGCGAACTAAGCCAGCGGTTAGGTATGGCCCCCACTGATATACGCTTTATAAATGATGCAACAGCCTTTGCAATAGGGGAGTACTTTAGTGGGGAATTGAAGGAGGCACACAATGCCATTGCAATAACGCTTGGGACAGGTTTTGGCGCTGCTTTCTTATCAAATGGCATTCCGGTATTGGTCGACGAGCGGGTGCCAAAAGGTGGTTGCTTATGGTATCTGCCTTTTGAAGAGGGGATTGCTGATGACTATTTTTCAACCCGCGGGCTCATAGCGCGTTTTGAGCGCTTATCGCAACGCAAGGTGGCTGGCGTGAAAGAGATTGCAGATTTGTTTGAGGAAGAACCAGCGGCACAAGAAGTATTTGCTGATTTTGGGAAGCAATTGGCAGTTTTTATGGGGCCTTGGCTTAAACGCTTTGAAGCCGATAAACTGCTCATAGGGGGAAATATATCTAACGCTTTTGGTTTATTTAAAACGCCCCTTGTCAGTCATTTGCACAGTATGGGTGTTCGTACGCTGGTACTTGAATCCCATTTGCTCGAAAATGCTGCCTTTGTCGGAGCCGCTGCATTGCTCAACGATGACTTTTTCACCTCCATTAAAGACCAATTACAACACATGTAGGCCATGGAAAGAGCAAAAACAATTTTACCAATTCTGTTCTCCTTTTTTGTGGTCAGTTTTGTCGACCTGGTGGGTACTGGTGTGGATGAGTTAAAGCAAAGTGCTAACACGCCTGATTATTTATTACAGTTAATCCCATTTGTAGCCTTTATCTGGTTTTTTCTTATATCTGTTCCGGCTGGTATCTGGCAGGCACGTTATGGAAAAAAGAAAGTCCTCAACATGGCTATTCTGGTTACTGCATTTGGCCTATTTGTGCCTGTTTTGGGAAATTCGTTACCTGTTATATTGGGGTCTTTTGCTTTACTTGGCATTGGAAATACCATTATGCAGGTGGCTGCCAATCCGCTTTTAATGAGTGTGGTGCCAGCTGAACGGGCATCTGGCTACCTGAGTCTTTCTCAGTTTATTAAGTCTGTGGGCTCGATGATTGGCCCCTATGTGGCGGCTGTAGTTGGCCCCTTTGTAGCAAGTGCCATTGGTTTTGATGGAGCTGGTAGTTGGCGGTTTGGCCTATATTTGTTCGGTATTGTTGCCCTATTGGCTTGGTTGTGGCTGAGGATGACGCCTATTGAGGAACAAAAAAAAGAAGATTCACAGGTCACCTTTACCTCGTGCTTAGCCCTATTAGGGAACCGATACATTGCACTGATGGTACTTGGCATCTTTGCCATTGTGGGCGTCGATGTGGCCATCAATTCCAATATTGGTACCTTTTTGCAACTCAAAATTGGGGTGGACGGTGAAACAGCCAAATATGGAAAAACTGTTTACTTTTTTGCCAAGATGATCGGTACCCTGCTGGGAGGTATATTACTGATGAGGGGAGAGCCTAAAACTTTCCTAAAGTATTCGGCCTTGTTTGCCATGGTTGTTGTGATGGTGCTCACTTTCGCAGACAATTCTATAGTAGCGTGGCTACTGGTTGGATTAATAAGCCTTGGTGTCGCCAATATTTTTCCACTCATCTATTCCATCACTGTTGGTCACTATCCGCAGCGAAGCGACGAAATATCAGGTTTGATGATGATGGCCATTTCTGGTGGAGCCGTCTTTCCCCTGGTCGTTAGATTAGCTATGGGGATACATTTGAATGGCGGTTTATGGATTATTTTCGGCCTGCTTGCTTTCGTCCTGTTTTTAACACGCGTAAAACCATCGTAACTTGTTATTATTTATGAAAGGAGAAAAAATGCAACCTTTAGTATGTTCAAACATACAGACAAGCGTATCACGACTCATGCTTTTGCTACTTGTCGTGGTCTTTGTGTCGTGCAGTTCACAGAGTGAACCGTATGATCATGTCGATCCGAACATAGGTACGGCACACAGTCGCTGGTTTTTTTACACGCCGGCAGCACAGCCCTTTGGTATGGCGAAGCCTGCCCCTTCTACCAACGGACACTATGGTAATAAGTGGGGCTGGGAAGCTGTGGGTTACGATGATCGGCATGCTTCCATTGAGAGCTTTGTTAATGTGCATGAGTTCCAGATAGGTGGAATTGCCATGATGCCTACCGTTGGGCAGCTGCGGACTCAACCAGGCTTACTGGAAGAGCCGGATGCCGGCTATCGCTCACGTTTTACCAAGGAAAACGAAGTGGCCCAGCCAGGCTATTACAGTGTGGTTCTGGATGATTACGATATTAAAGCCGAGCTGACCTCTACTAAACGGGTGGCTGTTCATCGCTATACCTTTCCTGAGAGTGAGCAGGCGCACATTTTGTTTGATATTGGTCGTCGACAGGGCGAAAGCGGGAAGGTCGTCGATGCCATGGTGCGCAAAGCCGGTACCAACACCATTGAAGGATGGGTGAGAACGGAGCCAGAGTATGTGAAGAAGTACCAAAGTGGCGCTTTCATCGATATTTATTTCTCGGCTGAACTTGACAGAGCCATTGATGAGTATGGCATGTTCCGGGGCGATACGGTTTATGCAGGTGCCGATTTCATTAAGGGTGAAGGAGCCGGGGCCTATGTAACATTCAAAACTGGCGCAAACGAGCAAGTGGAAATACAGGTTGGCTTATCGTACACGTCCATTGACAATGCCCGCCTGAATCGCACTAGTGAAGGGAAACGTTTTAATGATGCCAAAGAGGCCGCCACTCAATTATGGGCCAACGAGCTCAATAAAATTAAGGTGTTGGGCGGTACCGAGGCTGAAAAAACCAAGTTCTACACGGGCTTGTATCATGCTTTGTTGGGGCGCGGTTTAGCAAGTGATGTGAATGGGGCCTACCCTAAGAACGATGGTTCGGTGGGGCAAATTCCCCTGAATACTGCTGGTGTGCCGGAATATAACTTTTACAATACCGATGCTATCTGGGGGGCTTTCTGGAACCTGACGCAGCTTTGGGCATTGGCATGGCCCGAGTATTACAACGACTATGTACAGTCGCACCTGCTGGTTTATGAAGATACCGGCTGGTTGGGTGATGGTCTGGCAAACAGCCGTTATGTATCGGGGGTGGGCACCAACTTTGTGGGACTCATTATTGCAGCGGCCTACAATTGTGGCATCCGTAATTACGATGTGGATTTGGCCCTTGAGGCGGCTCTCAAAAACGAGCTGGAATGGAAGAACCGACCCTTGGGAGCGGGCAAACTCGATGTGGAACAGTTTGTGAAAAATGGGTACATCGCCCATACCGACGATTGGGGGGATATACCCGAAGCCACCGCTTTTTGTGCCTCTCACATGCTGGAGTATTCGTTTAGCGCGCATGCCGTAGCACAAATGGCCAAATCACTGGGCCGGCAAAAAGAATATGAGCAACTGAAAGAGTTGTCATCAGCCTGGGAGTACATTTTTAATGACGAGAGTGGCTTTATTCATCCCAGGGACAGTGTGGGTAACTTCATTTCCGATTTTAAGCCCTTTCAGGCCTGGAGAGGATTTCAGGAAGGCAACTCGTGGCAGTATAGTTTTTACATACCGCATCATGTCAACCAATTGGTGGATAAGATGGGCGAAACTGAGTTTGTGGAACGGCTCGATACCCTTTTTCTCTCGTCGCGTGCCGATAACTTTGGTGGTGGTACCGAAATTGATGCCTTTGCAGGTGTGGAAACCATCTATAACCATGGTAACCAGCCCAGCCTGCACATCTCGTGGCTTTACAATTTCACAGGCCAGCCAGAGAAAACACAGTATTGGACACGCACCATCTGCGATGAGTTTTACGGTACCAATCCGATTCATGGCTATGGCTACGGGCAGGATGAAGACCAGGGACAGCTGGGTGCCTGGTACGTGATGGCATCCATCGGTTTGTTCGATGTGGCTGGTCTAACCAACGAAGAACCAACCATGCAGATTGGTAGTCCGGCTTTTGATGAGGTACGCATCAGCCTAAATTCGGATTATTACCCTGGGAAACAAATCGTGATTAAATCAAAGAATAATGCACCAAGCAATAAATTGCTGCAGTCGGCCAAGCTCAATGGTAATGAGCTTGACAGGTATGAAGTAGCCTTTGAAGAGCTGGTAAATGGTGCCACCATTGAATTAGAAAAAACAACATCAAAAACGTTATACAAAAATGAGAAGTAGACTAATGATTGGCCTCATGGCCCTTGCATTCATGGGCTGTGCAAAAGCTCCAAAAGTGAGTGAAGAGTTAAAAACAGCCATTCAGACGAATGAGAGTTTTCAGTTTGTTAAAACCAAAGCCCTTGAAGTGGTCAAAACAGGTTTCAATGCCGGCGATGGTTATGGAGAGGTGTGGATTCGAGATTACAATACGTTTATCGAACTGTCGGCCGAAGTATATCCTTACGATGAGTTGAAGGAAAACCTGCGTGTCTTCTTCCGTTTGCAGGGTGATGATGGCAATATCCTCGATGGGTTTATTCCACAAAGTAAGGCCGTGCAATCCGAAGGCGGTTACAAATACTATTACAGCGATTTGGAGCCAACCTATTGTGGGCATAAAAACGATGTGGAGACCGATCATGAAACATCATTGGTACAGGCCGTTTACAAGTACGTTATCAAAACAGGTGATACTGCGTTCTTAAAGGAAAAGATTGGTGATAAAACAGTGGCTGAGCGCATGGAATGGTCGATGGAGTTTCTCCTTAACCACCGTTGGAGTAATGAGTATGGCTTGATTTGGGGCGCCACTACCGCCGATTGGGGCGATGTGCAGCAGAGTCATCCCTGGGGCGTTTTCATCGATGAGGATACCAAATTCGCCCTTGATATTTACGACAATGCCATGTTTATCATTGCATTGAATAACATGATGGAGATAGTGCCTGAATCAAAAGCCAAATGGGCACCTGTACGCGACGGGCTGGTAAAAAATACCATGCTTCACCTGTGGGATAAAGAGAATAACAAATTCATCCCGCACGTGTACCTCGATGGTTCACCTTTTCCGGCCGACTTTAACGAGAACGAGATTTACTACCATGGTGGAACAGCCGTTGCCATTGAGGCAGGCTTATTAAGCAAGGAGCAAATCAAACTATCGCTGGATAAAATGATTGCCAATGTCAAAGCTTCGGGTGCCGGCTCCATTGGCTTAACCATGTATCCAACGTATCCTGAAGGATTCTTTGAGAATAAAGGTATGTATCCATATGGCTATCAGAATGGTGGCGACTGGACCTGGTTTGGTGCGCGGATGATACAGCAATTGATCAACTATGGTTTCTATCAGGAAGCCTATGAGCAGCTATTGCCAATGACCGAGCGTGTAGTGAAAAATGATGGCTTTTATGAATGGTACACGAAAGATAATGAGCCAACCGGTTCAGGCACTTTCCGTGGCTCGGCAGGCGTGCTGTATAAAGCAATTGAAATGTTAGAAGAGTTAACACAGAAATAATGAGTAAGATAAGAGAGACAAAGCAGTTTTTGCTGCCATTGCAAAAGGAGAACCTTAACAAAGGTAATTATGACCTGTATCCAACAATGAAATTGGATAAGGGAAGTATACAGACCGGCGTGAGTGACTTAGCTCAACAGCTTGCCCAACATTCCTCAGTCATCATCGATGGTTATGTGGGCGTGTTTTTTGATCGTCTGCAAGATGAGCTCACACAAGAGTTGAAAAAACTCGGTAAGTCGGTAATCTTTATCAATACAGAAGCATTTTTAAAAGCACCAGAAGTAATTGATGAGCTGGTTCATCCTTTTTTAGGAGGTGATGATCCGATTTTTGGGACGCGCACAAGTCTACAACTCATCGACTTTTTTGATACGGAAAAATTTCCGAAAGAACCGCTTGCCGACAAGGAGGATATAACTATTATCATTGGGCCAGGTGCCTCACTGATTGCTCAGGATGGACTGCTGGTTTATGTGGATCTGCCTAAGAATGAGCTGCAGTTCAGAGCCCGTGCTCAAGCGGTAACTAACCTGGGCGCCAGTCGGCCCGAGGGAATCAAAAAGATGTACAAGCACTTCTACTTTGTCGATTGGGTGGTGCTGAATAGTCATAAAGCCGGGTTACTGCCAGCCATTGATGTTGTGATTGACGGGCAACAAATCGATGAACTGGTATGGATGAGCGGCGATAAACTGCGTGAGGGCCTGCACCAAATGGCCAGGAATGTATTTCGCGTGCGTCCGTGGTTTGAACCCGGTGCCTGGGGCGGTCAGTGGATTAAGGATAAAATCAAACAATTGAATCCGGATGTGATTAATTACGCCTGGTCCTTTGAACTGATTGTCCCTGAAAATGGCCTGTTGTTCGAAAGCGAGGGCCTGATGCTGGAGGTATCCTTCGACAGTATCATGTATCACGACTATCAGGCCGTGATGGGACAACATGCCGGGCAGTATAAGTACGAGTTTCCTATTCGCTTCGATTTTCTGGATACCTTCGATGGAGGCAACTTGTCCATTCAATGCCATCCGCAGCTCGATTATATTCAGAAGCACTTTGGCGAAACGATGACGCAGGAAGAAACCTATTACATTCTGGATGCAGGGAAGGACGCCAAGTGCTACCTTGGGTTTCAGGAGGGAATCGACCCTCAGGCTTTTGAGGCCGATTTGAAGAGTAGTTTCGAAAATAAAGAGCCTATCGATATCACCAGGCATGTGCAGGTGCTCGACAGTCATAAGCACGATTTGTTCCTGATTCCTCCTGGCACAATTCATGGCTCTGGTACCGATAATCTGGTGCTGGAAATCAGCACGACGCCTTACATTTTTACCTTTAAAATGTACGACTGGTTGCGCGTGGATTTAGATGGCCAGCCACGACCAATTAACGTGGAGCGCGGCATGGAAAATCTGTGTTTCGACCGCAAAGGCAAATATGTGACCGAGAAGCTGGTGGCTAAGCCTGCTTTATTGGCCGAAGGCGATGACTGGCAACATTACCACCTGGCAACGCATGAAAAGCATAGCTACGATGTGGAGCGTTACCACTTTAACTCAAGCATTAAGATTGATACGGAGAATAAGTGTAATGTATTGTCGCTTGTGGAAGGAAGCAGCATTATTGTGGAAACACAAAACGGCATGCGTCAGCGCTTTAATTATCTCGAAACCTTTGTTATACCAGCTGCTGCCGGTTCATATAAAATCATCAACGAAGGGGGTGATGAGGCCAAGGTAGTAAAAGCCTACATGAAGTAAGGATGAAATGAAGGTGTTAAAGGTTGTTCATTGACAGACCTTGACTGCTGAGCATAAAAACAAGTTTGTTGTGAGGTGAAAGCGTGCCTGTTTGAGAGCTCGACTTTTAGCGATTTAGTCAAACGATGCGTAGTTTTTTTTAGCGAAGCAGTCATAGTCTTGATTTTTAAAAAGCATAGTTATGAAGATATTTGTAATCCTCTCGTTCCTGTCTTTATTGGTCTTTGGGAGTAACGCTCAAACTGTTATCTGGCAGATAGGCGAAGGCAATAGTGCAGGAGCCGATTTTGCTTTGTATCCGGATGGGTATAACGATTACATTGCTAATGATTTTGGTTGGGAAGATACCTACTATTTGGTGGGAACATCCGATGCTAAAACCGATTGGCCATACATCATGCCGGGTATCAGCGACACCTGGGGTGGTACCTGGGGTACGTCGGGGTGGCGCTCCAGTACCCTGACAGTTTTGTTCGGGGTAGATAAGCTGCCCGGAAAAGGCCAATGGACATTGGTGGTAAATTTAATCGACTATAACGCCGAAGACCTGCCCTTGTTCAAGGTTACCATTAATGGTAAGGAGTGGAAATATCAGTTGCCTGCCAAAGCCATCAGTTCAATAGATGAGTTGCCTATAGCGGGAGACGGTTATACAATAGAAATACCCGTAGCTCGTCAATTGTTGCGTACAGGCGGTAACGAAATTAATATGACCACGCTTGAAGGCTCGTGGGTGAAGTACGGGCAAATCCGACTGGAAGGGTCCAAAGGGGTGAAGTTGCGCGCCGATAAAGGCATCCATTTGCGGCAGGTTAATCCGGCTGCTTATGAGGTAGAGCTGGAAGGCAATACTTATCAGCCTTTGCTGGTGGATGTGGAGCATCTCAACGACCTGCCAATGTTCGAAGTACTGGTGGATAACACCCTTATCTTTCAGGAGGTGGTGGAGAAGGGACGCTATGTTTTTGAAGCGCCTATGCCGGCCGTGAGTAAAAAGCAGGTAAGTACCTATTCCATCCGTGCGGATGGGCAGGAAATAGAGTCAGGCAAAGTAGTTCGCCGGCCTCAATCGCTTATTACACCGGCCGAATACGTGGATACCAAGATGGGAACCGGCCACTCGCGCTGGATGATAGCTCCTGGGCCGTGGATGCCTTTCAGCATGGTGAAGCTGAGTCCCGACAACCAGAATGCAGCTTGGCAAGGAGGCTACGAGCCTAATTTTGAATCCATCGGGTGCTTTAGCCATATCCATGAGTGGACACTGGCCGGACTGGGGATGATGCCCACCAACGGACCACTGCAGATTAAGGTAGGTGACGAGCGCGACCCTGACAGTGGCTATCGCTCGCGCATTGATAAAACCACCGAAGAGGCACCCATTGGTTATTATGGCGTTCAACTGACTGATTATAATATCAAAGCGGAGTTAACCTCCACCACACGTTGTGGGTTTCAGCGTTATACGTTTCCTGATAACGATTATTCGCGCGTGCTGATTGATTTGCACATACCGGCCGAATATTGGTACCAGAACCTGGCAGTGGAATGGAAGCAGGTAAGCGATTACCGCATCGAGGGCTTTAGTCATCAGCTGACAGAAAACACCTGGGCAGGCGGTATCGATCAGGAGTACACCATTTTCTTTGTGATTGAGTTTGATCAGCCCATCGCTAAGATGGGTGGCTGGATTAACGATGAGGTGCTGGATGTCAATAGTATGAGCTATGAGCGACCTGATGAGGCCGGCTGTTTTGTGGAGTTTGACACACAAGATAACAAGCAGGTGCAGGCACGCACTGGCATCTCTTATGTGAGTATTGCCAATGCAGCCGAAAATCTGCAGACCGAAATCACTAAGCCGTTCGGCTGGGATTTTGAAGCTGTGCGCAACAATCATGTGCAGGAATGGAACAAGCTGCTGAATCGCGTCACCATATCCACCTCCAACAGCATGGAGAAGATGCGCTTTTACAACAGTATGTATCGCTCGTTGTGCAGCCGTAACACCTACAGTGATGTGAATGGCCAGTGGCGCGATGCCGATGAGAATATCTGTCAGCTGGATGATCCCTCATCGCCGGCATTGGGCTGTGATGCCTTTTGGAACACTTTCTGGAACCTTAACCAGTTTTGGAACCTGGTGACGCCGGAGTGGAGCAACCGCTGGGTGAAATCGCAGCTGGCCATGTACGATGCCGGTGGCTGGCTGGCCAAAGGACCGGCAGGGATGGAGTACATTCCGGTGATGGTAGCTGAGCATGAGATCCCCATGATTGTGGGGGCCTATCAGATGGGCATACGTGATTATGATGTGGAGAAGGCCTATGAAGCCGTGAAGAAGATGCAGACCACACCGGGGCAGGAGGTAGGCGGTGGCTATGCCGGCAACCGCGACCTGGTGACTTACCTTGAGCACGGCTACGTGCCTTACGATGAGGGACGTTTCTCTAACTCGCTGGAGTATGCCTACGACGACTGGACCGTGTCGCAGCTGGCCAAGGCATTGGGTAAAGAAGCCGATTACCAATACTTTTTTGAGCGGGGGAATAACTGGCGAAATGTGATTGATCAGGAATTGGGCTATGCGCGTATGCGCGATGCCAAAGGCAATTGGAAGGACGATTTTGATCCGTATAAATCGGGTGCCAACCACCATTATGTGGAAGGCAATGCCTGGCAGCTCACCTATTTTGTGCCGCAGGATGTGCCTGCACTGGCCGAAATGATTGGTCAGGATCGCTTTATTGAGCGCCTGAATTGGGGCTTCGAAGAGAGTGATAAAACACGCTACAATGGCATTAACGACCAATATTGGGATTATCCGGTGGTGCAGGGCAACCAGCAGTCGATGCATTTTGCCTTTCTGTTTAACTGGGTGGGCCAACCCTGGCTAACACAAAAATGGAGCCGCGCCATTATGGATCGATACTATGGCTATGGCGTATCAAATGCCTATTTGGGCGACGAAGATCAGGGGCAGATGAGCGCCTGGTTTGTGATGGCGGCCATGGGACTGTTCCAAACCGATGGAGGTTGCAGTATTGACCCCGTGTACGAAATTGCCAGCCCCTTGTACGAGAAGGTGGTGATTGACCTGGGCGGTCGATACGGCCGTGGTAATACCTTTACAATTGAGGCCAAAAATGCCTCGCGATTGAATAAATACGTGCAGTCGGCTAAGTTGAACGGCGAAGTATTGAACGATTTCAAATTTCCTGCCGCTGAACTGCTGAAAGGCGGTAAGCTGGAGTTGGAAATGGACTCTGAGCCACGTTTTAATCGCTCTTTATAAATACGTAATAAATATAAAGCAAAGGCTGCCAGCGATGTTGCCTGGCAGCCTTTGAATTTTTTAACATGTCGGGCTTCTTACTTAAAATAGCCCTTAAAATGACGGTCTAAATGCTTACGCATGGCATTTCGAAATTTATTGGGACTTCCTTCCTTAAGTATCTTCACTAAATCCTGATGCGACACCCATTTGGAATCATGATCAGGACTTTTTACCAATCCTGAATCATAAACGTACCTGAAGGCGGGTAAAAGGATGGTCTGGAAGTCCATTAGAGTTTGGTTGCCCGAAATCTGGTACAGTTTACCATGAAATTTCACTTCGTGGTCAATGTCAAACAATACATCTTTTGAAGATTCAGGCTCTAAGGCCACAATTTCTTCCAATTCTTGAATGTACTCAGGTGTGGCTCGCCTAAAAATTAGATCGCTCATCCCTATTTCTATAACCAGTCTGAGCTCAAAAATATCTTTTAAGGTGGCACTGTCAAGGATATTTGGGATAAGGCTTTTCTTCAATAAAAAAAGCAGGTCAGGGCTCTTAATAGTGGAGCCTTTTCGCTTGGTAGACTCAATTAAGCCAATGGTCTTCAGTCTGTTGAGCGCTTCGCGAATGACTGTTCTCGAAACACCCAGCATTTCGGTGAGTTCCAATTCTTTTGGAATTTGATCGCCCGGATTTAATTCTTCCGAAATTAAAAGGTCTATCAGTGTTTGTTCAACTTTATCTACAAGACTGCTGGAGTCCACTGCAGCGATATTAAGTGTGTTGTTCTTGTTTTTGTCCGACATCATGTGGTCTAAATCTTATTGCACAAATTTTAACAAAAATTTTTGAAAAAAAAATTAAATCTTCTACATTTGAACCGGGATTATGTATGACATAATGCACTAAATTTAAAATGTATGAAAAAGAAACTGTTAAAACAAAGATTGGGATTAATCCTGCTACTTCCTTGGTTGATAGGAAGTAGTGTGGTAGCACAGGCTTTGATTACTGGAGTGGTCAAAGATGCGGGAGGAGAGTTACTGCCGGGTGTTTCTGTGTATGTTGAAGGTACAACAAATGGTACAATTACGGGTATCGATGGTTCGTATCAGATATCAATGAACACGGGTGCGTCATTGGTGTTTTCATTTATCGGTTTTCAAACTCAAGTAATCGAAGTAGGGGACCAGGAACGAATTGATGTGACACTTATGGAAGAGCTGAGAAAGCTCGATGAAGTGGTGGTAACGGGTTACACAACTCAGTCCAGAGCCGAGATGACCACCTCCATTGCTAAATTGGATACCAAGGTGCTGGAAAGTGCACCGCGCTCCAATGCAGCTACGGCTTTACAGGGAACCATAGCCGGCTTGCAGGTGACGCAAACAACCGGACAGCCGGGCTCCACACCCAGTATGGTATTACGGGGAGGTACCAGCTTCGAAGGTAAAGGCACACCACTTATTTTGATTGATGGAGTACCGGGCTCTTTCTATGCACTGAACTCAGATGACATTGAATCGATGGAAGTGTTAAAAGATGCGGCTTCTACAGCTGTTTACGGGGCCAGAGCGGCCAATGGTGTAATATTAGTGACGACTAAAAAAGGGAAAAAAGGAAAGTCCAATGTTACATTCCGTTCTAAATTCACCACCAATAAGCGGCGTGAAGATCCGATGGAGTATTTGGGAGCCGCTGACTATGTGAAATTTAACCGACTGGGCGTGAGAGCTGCTCAGGAGGTAATGGGTTACGACTGGTTGGATCAGTTTGTTAACGACAAGGGCGCCAATTCCGCGTCTGTTGGTAATAACACCACCAACTCCATTTACACCACTATGGTGTTGTCTGATGCTAACCGTTATTTATTAAATTACGATGGTTGGCAAACCATGGAGGATCCTATTAATCCTGGTACGACTTTAATTTTCCAGGACAATAAGATGAATGAATTGTTTTACCAGGAGAGCTATGGTCAGGATTACAGCTTGTCGTTTGATGGAGGTAACGACAAAGGAACTTACTATCTGGGACTGGGAATGCTGGATGATAAGGGATTGGTATTTGGCTCAGCCTTTAAACGTTACTCGGGCACGTTTAATGCGTCTTACAATATTTCAGAGGCCTTTAAGGTGTCATCGAACATTATTTATTCGCACTCTAGTCAAAATTTACCTTACGATAGCGAATACAACCTCTTTCAGCGCACCGCTGGTTTAGCGCCAACGTCGCGTATCTATAACAACAATCCAGATGGTAGTCTGTCAGATGAGTATCAGCCGGGTACTTATTTAGGCTTTGGTAACCCACTGTATTACAGAGATAAGTTTGTTCGTACCAATCTGGAGCAGCGCTTGACAGCATCCGTTCAGTTGGATTATAAGTTCTTAAATGACTTCACTTTAACGCTGAGAGGTAGCCACTTTACCATCAATAATTCTGATGAAGCTTTTAATAAGGCCTACTTATCTTCAGGTCGTTTGAATACTGAGCGTAAATCATCAGTTTCGCACGATAGAATGATGCGCAACCAGGTAACTTCCATGTTGTCGTATCGCAAGCGAATTAACAATGTGCATAACATCAATGCATTGGTCGGTTTGGAGTATTTCAAGGAACATGAATTTGACTTTAACGCGGCTACTCGTTTGTCGCCAACCGATCTCATTTATACGATGAATGTGGGTTCTGAAGCAGCAGACACGCCTTATTCTTATCGCACCGGATATGAAATTGCTTCATTTTTTGGGCAGGTAAACTACGACTACGATTACAAGTACCTTTTAGGTTTAACATTTCGTAGAGATGGAACCAGCAGGTTAGGCAATAATCAATTTGACTTTTTCCCGGGTGTATCGGTAGGATGGAACGTGCACAACGAAGAGTTCTATAAAGACTCAAAAATGAAATCCATCGTAAGCAGCTTGAAACCACGTTTAAGCTACGGGGTGAATGGTAACATTGAAGTGCTGTCTAACTTTGGGGTGTTTGGAACCTATGCAAATGAAACATATGGTAATAAATTAGTATATGATACGCAATCGGGCTATGTTAACAGCCGTTTGCCTTTGCTTGACTTGAAATGGGAGCGTTCCACCACTTTTAATATGGGCTTAGATGCAGGCTTCTTAAATAATCGCATTACGCTGATTGCCGATTACTTTATAAGAGATGTAAAGGATAAGCTGGCTGGTTTAACACTGCCATTATGGACAGGTTTCTCATCCATAACTACCAATAATGGTACCTTGCGTAACAAAGGGCTGGAGGTGCAGCTGAATGCAGATATCATTAGAAAGAATGACTTAAACTGGAACCTTGGCGTAAACTACTATTCTGTTAGGAACTATGCGCACAAGCTTCCGGCCAATGGAGTGGATAAAAACCGTCAAGGTGGAACAGAGATTTATGATGCAGCCACTGGTCAAACCAAGTATGTTGGCGGATTACAAGAAGGTGAGCGGGTTGGTTACGATGTGATTACAGCTTATGTGTTTGACGGTGTTTATCAAACTCAGGCCGATATTGATGAGCATGCCGGTCGGGTAGTGGAGTTTGCACACGATGAAGATACACGCTATCTGGGCGATACACGATGGAAAGATTTAAATAACGATGGAGTTATTAACTACCTTGATCGTCAGGTAATTGGTCGCACAACGCCTGATTTTGTTGGAGGTGTTACTTCCAGCTTAAGTTATAAAAACTTTGATCTGTTTGTAAAAACTGACTTTGCCATTGGGCACCATATCATTAACGGTCGTCGTGTGAAAGGGATATCGCAAACTCAAGGTAACCAAAACGGACCTCTTGAGATACGTGACTCTTGGACGCCCGATAATCCAACCTCCAATATTCCAATTTTTACGTTAGTGGATCGTCAGCGCAACCACCTGGCAGCTGGTTTTGATCAGGGTTCGATCGATAACAGCAGTTCACGCATGTGGGAAAAAGGAGACTACCTGGCCTTAAGAGAAGTAACCTTAAGCTATAATCTGAGTGGGGCAATTGCTAACAATGCCTTTAAGAATGTGCGTATCTACCTTACCGGTACAAACTTAGCCTATTTTAGCGGATTCTCTGGTAGTTCGCCTGAGGAAGCAATTAACGATCCGGCTAGAGGGATGTACAGAGGACAGGATAGAGGACGCTTTCCTCTGCCACGCACCTACACATTGGGTTTAAATGTTACTTTTTAACTTTTAATACAGCGTAAAATGAAAAAAATAAAATATATAGCACTCTTACTGGTGGCAACAATCCTAAGCTCGTGTGAGTTGGATATGCAGCCCGAAAGTGAATTAACCTACAATGGGTTTTGGGACACAGAAGAAGCGGCACGGGCTGCTCACATAGGTATTCAGTCTAAATTCAGAGATTATGCCTATACACTCTGGCAAATGGGGGAATTGCGTTCTGATGTGTGGGGCGGAAAAACCATCGAATCGCCATTTGGCCAGTCCCTGATTGACAACAACATCAGTTCTACCATTGTACACTTCGATGAGTGGGCCAACTTTTATGGTTTGATTCATTACATCAACGATTTTATCGCCAACGCACCTAAGGCTCCTTTCAAAGATGAGGCAGAACTGAATCATCTGCTGGGACAGGTGTATGGCTTAAGAGCACAAGTGTATTACACCATGCTTAAAGCCTGGGGCGATGTACCCATTAGTACCGAACCATTATTGGAGGTGAACCTGGAAGAACTGAAGAAGCCACGCGCGCCAAAGGCCGAAGTGATGAGTTTGATAAAAGACGACATAGAAACTTCTCTGGAGTATTTTGGTAGCGATAATAGCAAGTGGAATGGCAAAAATGTGTATTGGTCAAAGGCTGCCACTCTTGCTCTTAAAGGCGATGTTTACCTTTGGGCCGGTAAAGTACTTGGGGGTGGCAATGCTGATTTTGAAACAGCCAAAGCAGCCCTGACACAAATTTCAGGACATCAACTAGTTGCTTATGAAGAGTTGTGGGGCGAATCAAATGAAGATAACAACGAGTTTATTTTCGCTTTCGACTACCAGCAGGATCAGGCCGGTAACTTCTATGGGGACTTTACAGGTCGCATGCTGGATATAAAAAGCCTGTTTGATGAAACAGCCACTTCGATGGAGGATTTCGTGGTGAATGGTGCCAGCCGTTTCGGCCCATCCGATAAAACCAATCTTATTTTGGAAGATTTGGATGACATGCGCAGAGGAACCTTTATCCGGCTTTATAGCGATAGTGCCAACTACATCCCGTTCACTGCTAATAATCCGAGTTATCAAACATCTATTCTGAATAAATTTCTTGGTGTGATAGGTGAAGATGGTTCGCGTTTTAATAACAATAATGTGCCACTATATCGTTATGCCGATGTAATTCTCTTGCTGGCCGAAGCGAAGAACAACCTGGGTGAAGATCCTTCAGCGGAAATTAACCTGGTGCGTGAGCGTGCTTATGGCGATAACTATAGCGGACACGAGTATGTGAATGGTACCAAGGCCGAAAATGCCAAAGCCATTTTAGATGAGCGCTATAAAGAGTTTATTGGTGAAGGCAAGCGTTGGTGGGATTTGGTGAGAGCCGGCGAAACCTATGTGTTTGACGAGGTTGCTTCGTTGGATGCCTCTGAAGCCTATAAAATCTATTACTCAATTTCGGAGAGTATGTTGGCTGCCGATGATCAGCTGAAACAAACCGAAGGGTATAACTAATAAATTTTTGTGAGATGACTGCCTGTAGGTCAAAAAGCTAGACTTACAGGCGGTTTTTTACTATGTTCTTTGCCACTTTATCTTATTATCTTGCCATGAGTTATTTAACCGTAATTTGAATTAATAACAATCAATTATACTCTCTAAAAATGAATAAAATGCACAAACTACTTGTAATTGGAATGATTCTGATGGGTGCGATGGCGTGTAAGCATAATGCCAAAGAATCGACTCATAGCAGCATTATTAACAACGTTGACTTGTTTAATGCAACAAATAACGAAGGGGTGGCATGCTACCGTATTCCGGCATTGATTACTGCACCCAACGGCGATCTTATCGCAGCCATTGATGAACGGGTGCCTTCTTGCGGCGACCTCAAATGGAGCCGCGATATCAATATTGTTCTTCGCCGCAGCGCCGATAACGGACAAACCTGGTCGGACATTGAAACGGTCGTTGATTTTCCATTGGGACAGTCAGCCTCTGACCCTTCGATGATTCTTGATGAGGTAACAGGTGAGATTTTCCTGTTCTATAACTTTATGGATTTAGATAAGGCGAAAGACGTTTACTATTTTCATGTTGTAAAAAGTTCAGACAACGGTAAAACATGGAGCGAGCCCGAAGATATTACTTCGCAGATCGCATTGGACGGATGGGAACAAGACTTTAAATTCATCACTTCTGGCCGCGGCATTCAAACCGCCGATGGAACGTTGTTACACACCATTGTTAACATTCAAAAAGGTGGTCATGTTTTCGGTTCAAAAGATCATGGCAAATCCTGGTTTGTAATTGATAACGCTATTGAACCGTTTGATGAATCAAAAATTGTACAATTGGCTGATGGTCGCTGGATGATTAATAGCCGTGTTCAGAAATTAGGGCACCGCTATGTTCATGTATCTGACGATGAAGGCCAGTCTTGGGAAAGTTATCCCGACACGACCCTAATTGATCCAGCTTGTAACGCCTCAATTATCCGCTATACATCTATTAGCAAAGGAGATGATAAGAATCGTCTGCTTTTCTGCAATGCAAACAGCAAGGAAGGGCGTGTTAACCTGACAGTAAAAGTAAGTTACGATGAAGGAAAAACCTGGACAAATGGAAAAACAATCTATCCTGGCGGTTCTGCCTACTCATCATTAACAGTACTTAAAAATGGTGACATAGGTGTATTCTATGAAAAAGATGATTACACAGAAAATCGCTTTGTCAGCTTCTCATTAGAATGGTTGACCGACGGCGAGGATTCACTGGATAAATAATTTTCTGAATATGAAGAGAGCATTTTTAGTCACTTTAAATTGTTTGCTGCTGCACATTGCTTATGCACAATATGAGCGATCGGTATTACTGCCTTTGCCTCAAAAAGTAGAGTGGAAGGATGGATTTGCCAACCTGTCGACTGTTACATTGAATGTGCCAGACACACTGCAGAATATGGTGCTACAGCAGCTGACAAACCTGGGATGCGTGTTGGAATCGGAAAGCAACGCACGGCTTAAGGTTGTGATGAGTGATTCGTTAAAATGCGTCTCTTCTAATTTTAATGAGGCCTATCACTTGTTGGTTGATGCCAATGGGGCCGCCATTAAGGCCGTCACAACAACAGGTGTTTACAGAGCCTTACAAACATTAAATCAGCTGGCCTTTAAGCAGGGTAATGAGGTACTTGTGCCTGCTTGCTCCATTGTTGACTGGCCAGCTTTTAAAGTGCGCGGATTCATGCACGATGTCGGTCGTGGTTACATCCCGCTAAGCGAGTTAAAGCAACAAATTGCCTTGCTGTCGCAGTTTAAAATCAATGTTTTTCACTGGCACCTCACCGAGGACATTGCCTGGCGACTGGAAAGTAAAGTTTTTCCGCAGTTAACCGATAGTGCCAATTTTGAACGCCTCTCAGGAAGCTTTTATACCATTGAAGAAGCCAGAGAACTGGTGCGATTCTGTCATGAACACCATGTATTATTGATCCCCGAAATTGACATGCCAGGCCACAGTGCAGCTTTTACCCGTGCTTTAGGGCACGACATGCAGTCTGAAAGAGGCATGCAACTGCTTAAACAATTATTGGATGAGGTGTGTGAAGTGTTTGCAGATGTACCATATCTGCACATTGGAACGGATGAGGTCAGATTTACCAACCCTGATTTTGTGCCGCAAATGGTAGCTTATGTGCGCAGTAAGGGAAAAAAAGTCATTAGCTGGAATCCTGGCTGGCACTATAAACCGGGTGAAATTGATATGATACAGATGTGGAGCTCGCGCGGAAAATTGCATCGGGGTATTCCGGCCATTGACTCGCGTCTGCATTACATCAATCATTTCGATACCTTTGCTGATATTGTAGCCTTGTATCACAGTAATGTAGCGGGTGTTAGTGAAGGAAATGCTGATGTGGCCGGCGCCATTGTGGCCATCTGGAACGACCGCCATGTTGATGGCATCCAACAAATTCTTGGCGAAAATGGATTTTATCCGGCTATGCTGGCTTTGGCCGAATCAACCTGGCAAGGTGGACGCGATACGTATTTTTATGAGCAGGGAACAATGCTCGGTGCTGATACCAGCAAGTCGTTCAGTGCATTCAAAGATTTTGAACAACGTATGCTCCACTTTAAAAAGGATGTTTTTAATCAGGAGCCTTTTGCCTATGTGCAGCAAACCAATGTCAAATGGCGCGTCACTGATGCTTTCCCTAATCATGGGAATTTAACCCAAACCTTTCCTCCCGAAAAGAACTTACAAAAGAGCTATACCTATCAGGGTAAGCAATACGCAACCCATAAGGCCACAGGAGCCGGCATATACTTGCGCCATGTTTGGGGCACCTTAATCCCAGGCCTGTATGCCAACCCTCAAGCCAATCATACCGCCTATGCCTATACCTGGGTGTATTCACCCTTACCACAAAAGGCCGGTATTTATGTGCGGTTCCAAAACTACAGCCGCTCCGAAAAAGATTTGCCCCCTCCTCAAGGGCAGTGGGATTATAAATTTAGCCGCATTTGGCTAAACGAAGAAGAGATTAAGCCGCCTGTTTGGGAAAATACCCATTCTATTAGGTCTAACGAAATACCCTTACGCAATGAGAATTGGGAAGGGCGCTTGCCAATACCAGTTGAGTTACAGAAGGGCTGGAACAAGTTGTTGCTGAAATTGCCGGTTGGCGCGTTTTCAAGTCGGGAAGTGCGACTGGTGAAGTGGATGTTTAATGCAGTGCTGGTGACGCCCGATGGCAAACAGGCACTTCAAAATATTGTTTATTCGCCGGATAAGATCCGGGAAACAACTGAAAATGAGTAGGAGCAGATTGATTAAAACCACCTGGCTTTTTAAAATCGCCATGCTGGTGTTGTGCCTGGGTGTGCAGAGCCCACAGTGCTATGCGCAAAAAAAGAAAGTGGCTTGTGTGGGAAACAGTGTGACATTTGGCTACGGGATTGATGAACCGGGTAAAAATAGCTATCCGGCGCAGCTTCAGGCCTTACTGGGCGATAGCTACGAAGTGGGTAATTTTGGTAAGAGTGGTGCAACATTGCTGCGTAAAGGGCATCGTCCCTATATGCAACAAGAGGAGTTTGAGCAGGCCGTGGCTTTTCAGCCCGATATCGTAATTGTTTCATTGGGTTTGAATGATACCGATCCGCGCAACTGGCCCAACTACCGGGATGAATTCATAGAAGATTACGGGGCTTTGTTAAAAAGCTTTGAAAATGCGGATGGCTCCATGCCCGAAATATGGCTGGGCCGCATGACACCGATTTTTCATGCCCATCCACGATTTAAATCCGGCACACGTGATTGGTTTTGGCAGATTCAGAAAGCCATTGAACAAGTGGCTTTTAATTGGGATGCTCAGTTGATTGATTGGCATACGCCCCTTCATGCCCGCCCCGATCTTTTTCCGGATGCTTTGCACCCAACGAAAGAAGGCGCCACTATTATGGCACAGTTGGCCTACCAACACCTTACCGGCGATTTTGGCGGTTTGCAGGTGGCAGAGCTGTTTAGTGATCACATGGTTTTACAACGCGACACGCTAATTTCCGTTTGGGGCACCGCGAACCGGAGTGAGCCTGTTTCTGTGGATCTGAATGGCGTTAAGGTGGTAACCCATGCAGGCTTTAATGGTCAATGGCGGTTGGAATTACCGGCCATGCCAGCTGGTGGTCCTTATCAGCTCACCATTGCCAGCAGGTCTGAAATAATCGTCATAAACGACGTGCTGGTGGGTGATGTATGGTTATGTGCCGGGCAATCTAACATGGCTTTCAGTGTGAAGCAATCGGCTAGCGGGCAACAGGCCTTGGCTCAGAAAAAATACGGTGCGATCAGGCTTTTGCACTTCCAACCTTTAGCGCCAACGGATCAGGTTGTGTGGGATACAACTATTTTACAAAGGGTAAATCGACTGGAGTATCTGAGTGGGAATTGGAAGTTGGCTAACAGTGAGTATGTGAGTGATTTTTCGGCCATTGGCTGGTATTTTGGAACCAAGCTGGAGCGAGAGCTGAACATCCCCATTGGTGTGATTCAAATGGCTGTTGGAGGAAGCCCGACAGAGGCCTGGGTGGATCGTCAAACACTCGAGCACCATCCGCAATTGGTGGATATGCTGTATAACTGGCATAACAACGATCATACGATGCAGTGGTGCCGCCAACGGGCAGCTCTAAATACGCAGAGGGCTGCATCCTCCCATCAACGGCATCCGTATCAGCCTGCCTATTTATATGAGGCAGGAGTGAAAAAGATCGAAGGTATGGCCATCAAGGGCGTAGTGTGGTATCAGGGGGAATCCAATGCGCATAATGTGGAACTGCATGAGGTCCTGTTTCCCACCATGATACGGGCTTGGCGAGCAGCCTTTAAACAGCCGGACTTGCCAGTTGTTTTTGCTCAATTATCATCTTTAAATCGTCCCACTTGGCCTCATTTTCGGAATAGTCAGCGAGTAATGGCCAGGCAGTTGCCGCGGGTTTCCATGGTGGTCACCAGTGATTATGGCAACGAAACAGACGTCCATCCCATTCATAAGTATCCGGTAGCTGAGCGTTTGGCCTATGCAGCTCTTCGTGATGTTTATGGAAAATCTTCCGTGCCCTATGGATATGTAGATATTGAAAACGTGAAATTGCACAGCAGCAATGTGGAGATTGTGTTTAGCCACACCAAAAAGCTTCAAACATCAGATGGGAATAGGGTGAGAGAACTAGAGTTAGCCGGGCAGGATGGTATTTTTCTTCCCGTTGATGGGGTCATAAATAATAATTCGCTGCTGATAAAAACTGATCCTCAAAATGTTCAGGCTATTCGTTATGGTTGGCAGCCCTATTCGCAAGCTAACCTGACTAATGAAGACGGCATACCTGTTTCTACTTTTCGAGTAGATGCGCCATTTAATCTTAAAACTAAATAATGACCATGATACCTAGCACAAAAAATAGTCGGTGGTTCAGCATGATGGGCCTGTTAATTTTACTGTCAACCATGCAGGCGTTGTCTCAGGAGCAACGTTTCGGAACATATTACCAGCAACGAAAAACATTGTTTGAATTGATGCCCAATACTAAAAATGAAATCATTTTTTTAGGGAATAGTATTACTGACGGTGGCGAGTGGAGTGAGCTATTTCAAAATAGGCATGTTAAAAACCGTGGAATAAGCGGAGATATTACAGAAGGCGTGTTGTATCGATTGGAGGAAGTAACCGAATCAAAGCCGGCCAAAGTGTTTATACTGATTGGAGTTAATGATTTAGCCCGTGGTATTTCTAACGATACTGTTTATGCCAATATCTGCCGCATTGCAAGTCTTATATTTGAGCAATCGCCTAAAACAACAGTGTATATTCAGAGCATACTACCTGTCAATCCTGATTTTGGAAAATTTACGGGACATTGCTCCAAAACCGAAGATATTCTGTGGATAAATAAGCAGCTGGCCCAATGGTGTAAGCATAAGCCGGCCGAATTTATTGACCTGTTTTTACACTTTAAAAATACGACTAACAACCATATGAATCCTTCATTTACCAATGATGGGCTGCATTTGACTGGTAAGGGCTATTTACACTGGGCCAACATTATCAGACCCTATTTATAACAAAGAATCTATTTTTTTTAGAAAAAGAACGATAACACGAACAGATAGACATTTAAAATGGAAAAGATTAAAGGACTTGTAGCAGCGCCTTTTACGCCAATGACGGCGGATGGTGCCATTAATTTGAATATTATCCCTTCTTACTACCAATTCTTGAAAAATAATGGGGTAGCTGGTGCGTTTATTAACGGCAGCACCGGTGAAGGGGTGTCGCAAACAACACAGGAGCGAAAGCAGGTGGCAGAGGCCTGGGCCAAAGAAATTAAGCAGGATGCTTCCCCCATGAAGCTTATTAATCTGGTGGGCGGAACGTCCTACGAAGAATGCATTGAGCTGGCCCGACACTCACAAGCTATTGGTGCTGATGCTATCGCCATTTTGGCTCCTTTCTACTTTAAGCCGCCAAGCGTTAAGGAGTTGGCCGAATTTGTTAAAACAATCGGGCAGGCAGTGCCTGAATTGCCCGTGTATTTTTACCATATTCCGGTACTTACAGGCGTAGGATTTGCCATGATTGATTTAATGAAAGAATTACATGGGCAGATGCCAAACTTTGCGGGTATCAAATATACTCATGAGGATTTTATGGATTTCTTGTCGTGCTTAAACTTTGCCGATGGACAGTATGATATGCTGTGGGGACGTGATGAAAACATGTTGTCTGCTTTAGTTTTAGGAGCCGAAGGTAGTGTGGGAAGTACTTTCAATTATGCAGCGCCACTTTATCTGGAGTTGATGGCTGCCTACGAAAGAGGTGATTTTAAGGCGGCTCGCCAGCTGCAGCAGCAATCCATTGACATGATTCGTTTACTTGGAAAATACGGAGGTATTGGAACCGGTAAGGCCTTTATGCGCTACGTAGGTATTGAATGTGGAAGCTTCCGTTTACCGGTTAAAGCTATGTCGCAGGAAGCCTATCAGGAATTTGTTAAGGATGTGAAAGCGTTGGACATGGAGGCGCTGTTTTCAAAAGGAGAGTAACATGAGACGTACTACACTAATTGTACTATTCATATTATCAGCTCTGCTGGGTCCGTTAAGAGCTCAGCAGCAGCTATCTCAAGCCTTACTTGATGTTCTGCCTGCCTCCGGGCAAGGAGAGACGCATCATGGCTGGGCTGGGGCGTTTATCGGGCAACATAACGAGGTGGTCGTTATGGCCGGAGGCTCTGCCTTTCCTGGCGCTAAACCATGGGAAGATGGTCAAAAGAAATTTACGAACGAACTGTTACTGGGATGGGAAGAAAATGGACAATTCACCTGGCACAAAGATAAAGCACAGTTGCCCAAAATGGTTGCCGGAGGTGCTGCTGTCTCCTTGCCAGAAGGAATTTTGTGTACAGGAGGGGCCAATGCTCAGGAGGTATTAGCCGATGCCTGGCTCATTAAGGTAGCAAACCAGACCTCTGAAATAATACCTTTTGCCAGCCTCCCATTTCCGTTGAAAGACCATGGGATTGCTGTAATTGGTCGCGATGTGTATATAGCCGGCGGTGTTACACCACAAGGGTATAATTCCCATTTGTTGGTATACAACCTGGATAACCCGGAAAATGGTTGGCAGATGCTCGCCGGATTGCCTCACGGTATTACCAATGCGGTGGTGGAAAGCCAAATGGATGGAAGCGAACAGTGTTTATACGTGATTGGAGGTCGGTATAAGCAAAATGGTAACTCTGTTACTACTTTTAGTAACGAAGTATGGAAGTTTACGCCATCTCAACAACAGTGGACGAAAAAAAATGCGATTCAGTTAAGTAACAAAAACAGTCTGGCATTAGCTGCTGCCGCAGGTGTTAAAATTGGTGCCTCACACATTGTTCTGGTGGGGGGCGATACCGGTCATGTCTTTAACCGTGTAGAAAAGGCCATTGGTGAAATGACATCGGACGATGAAGTTGTGCGCCAGCAGGCAAAGGCGCAGCGCAATGAGCTGTGGTTAAACCATCCGGGCTTTAATAAGGATATATTGGTGTATAATACCATTACCGATAGCTGGTTCAGTCCGGGTAAACTGAATAGCAATGCGCCGGCAGTTACTTCAGCAGTGTTTTGGCAAAATAAAGTGGTGGTGCCATCTGGTGAGGTTAGCCCAGGAGTGCGCACCAACCAGGTTATTGCACTCGATTTTCAATCAAATGGTGGATTTGGGTGGTTGAACTACGTGGTATTGGTGCTCTATTTTATAGCCATGTTGTTGTTAGGGTTCTATTTTATGAAGCGCGAAGGCGATGAGCAGGACTTTTTCAAAGCAGGCGGACGTATTCCTTGGTGGGCGGCAGGTATCAGTATCTTTGCCACTACCTTAAGTGCCATAACATTTATTGCTATTCCGGCTAAAGCCTATGCAACCGACTGGCGCATGCTGCTTTTTAACTTTACCATCATCATGGTGGTGCCGGTAATTATTCGTTATTACCTGCCATTTTTCAGGCGTTTAAATATTGGAACAGCCTATGAGTATCTGGAGATGCGGTTCAATAGAACCGTGCGCTGGGTCGCTTCAGTGCTGTTTATCCTGTTTATGATTACCCGCATTGCCATTGTCCTGTTTTTACCGTCGCTGGCTCTGCATACGGTAACAGGTTTTAGTGTTTACTGGTCCATCATCATCATGGGCGTAGTAACCATTGTGTATTGCACCAGTGGCGGCATCGAAGCCGTTGTTTGGGGCGATGTTATTCAGGGATTCATCTTGTTCGCTGGAGCTTTGTTTGCGCTGGTATTTATGGTGGCCGGCGTCGATGGTGGATTGGGTGGTTTCATTCAGTTATCGCTCGATCAGGATAAACTCTTCTTATTTGATTCCAGCCTCGATTGGTCCAAGCCGGTTATGTGGGTAGTGCTTTTAGGAGGTTTTGCCAATAGCCTGATTGCCTACACCAGCGACCAATCGGTGGTACAGCGATATATGACGACCAAAGATGAACGTGCGACCGCCCGAAGCATCTGGTTAAACGGTATTATCAGTGTGCCGGTATCCATAATCTTTTTCCTTTTAGGAACAGGCTTGTATGCTTTTTATACCTCCAATCCGGGAGCTATATCTATTACTATTCCAAATCTGGATGCCGTGTTTCCGCATTTTATAGTGAGTGAGATGCCGGCAGGTCTGGCAGGTTTGTTGATAGCAGCTGTATTTGCTGCAGCCATGTCAACCCTTTCTTCTAACATCAATTCAGTAGCTGCTGTTATTACTTCTGATTTTTACAAGGTATTGAAGGCGAATGTGTCCGCTCAGAGCACTTTGCTGGTGGCACGTTGGTCGGGCATTATTGTTGGTGTTTTCGGCATCGCAATGGCTTTGGTGCTGGCTACCTGGGACATTGCTTCTTTATGGGATCAGTTCAATACATTCCTGGGGCTTTTAACAGGCGGATTAGCTGCTTTCTTTATGATGGGTATCTTCTTTAAGCGCATTTCGGGAGTGGCTGCCTTAATAGGTGTTGGAGTTGGCCTGGTGGTGTTAAGCTACTTGCGTAATACCTCCGATATGTCCTTTTTACTTTATGGAGTTGCCGGCATATCAGTAAGCGTATGTGTGGGGTGGTTGTTGAGTTTTATATGGCCCTCAAAATCAGTAAACGATGAGCTAGTTTATGAAGGAATCAAATCTAATCAGAAAAAAACCTAAAGAATGAAAAATGTAAAAGCAAACAAAGAACGCATTAATCAATTAATCAGTCAGTACCAGAAGGAGCTCGACGACCATGTTATTCCATTTTGGATGAAACATTCCAAAGACACGGAACACGGCGGTTATTTCACCTGCCTGTCGCGCAAGGGTGAGGTGTACGATACTGATAAATTCATCTGGTTGCAAGCCAGGGAAGTGTGGCAGTTTGCTAAACTGTACAATACCTATGAGCAAAAGGCCGAATGGCTTGAAATGGCTGAGCATGGAGCCGCATTTTTACAAAAGCATGGGGCTGATGATCAGGGGCAATGGTATTTTTCTCTAAATCAAAAAGGAGAACCATTGATCCAGCCATACAATATTTTCTCCGACTGCTTTGCGACCATGGCCTTCGGTCAGTTATATAAGGCAACCGGTAAAGAAGAGTATGGTCAGTTGGCCCGTTCTACCTTCTATTCAATTCTTGAGCGTCAGGATAATCCAAAAGGGGTTTATAATAAGGCGTATCCGGGCTCAAGGGCGCTAAAGAATTTCGCATTGCCTATGATTTTGTCTAATCTGGCTTTGGAGATCGAATCTTTACTGCCACAGGAGCTCATTCAGGAAACCTTGGATAAAATCATCCATGAGGTAATGGAGGTATTCTATTTTCCTGAGGAAGGATTAGTTTTGGAAAACGTGAGTCCTGATGGGCAGTTTGTCGATTGTTTTGAAGGGCGTTTATTGAATCCGGGGCACGCGATAGAAGCCATGTGGTTCATGATGGATTTAGGCGAAAAGTTAAACCGGCCTGAATTAATTGAGAAAGCTGTAAAAATCACCTTAGATACGCTCGAATATGGCTGGGACAAGGAGCATGGTGGTATTTTTTACTTTATGGATATTAAAGGCCACCCAACTCAACAGCTCGAATGGGATCAAAAGCTATGGTGGGTGCACCTGGAAACTTTGGTGGCCCTGCTTAAAGGCTACTACCATACGGGCAATGAGGCATGCTGGGAATGGTTCGAAAAAGTACATGATTATGCCTGGAAGCATTTTTCGGATCCGGAGCATGGCGAGTGGTTTGGTTACCTTAACCGCGAAGGAAAAGTTTTGCTGCCGTTAAAAGGAGGCAAGTGGAAAGGATGTTTTCATGTTCCGCGTGGTTTGCTCTATTGTTTGCAGACTTTGGAACGAATGAAAGATGAGAGATAGTCACGATTGACTATAGGCAGCGTTTTTTGTATTGGCGTGCCACACAATAATTAATTAAAGGTTTAGTTAATAAGTTCAACTGATTATAGCTTCGTGATTGCAGGCTGGTCAGTTGAACTTTTTTGCATTGTTTATCCACTTCTTAAACCTGAATTTGGTTAATTAAGGCGTTTTATCTTATTTTCGGCATCTCATGACAGAGAAAAAAGCAGATATTAAATCCGGTGTTGTTAGAAATGAAAGTTTTGACCATATTTTCAAAACCTACTACTCAGCATTGTGTTTGTATGCCCAAAAGTATCTGCAGGATCAATACCAGGCCGAAGACGCTGTGCAGGAGGTGTTTTATCAGTTACTTCAAAAAGACGAAACCCTGGATCGGTATAAAGATATTCGTTCATACTTGTACCAGGCCGTTAGAAATCAATGCCTCAATGATATTCGGCATCAAAAGGTGAAGCAAAAGCATCAGGAAAAAATTATTCATTACAATCAGGAGGAAAAGGATTTCTTCAGCGACCTGATTAGTGCAGAGGTGTATAGGCAATTGGCACAAGCCCTTAATCATCTGCCTCAGCAATGCCGAACAGTGTATAAGCTTTCGCTGGAAGGCTTGAAATCTATTGAAATTGCCGAAGATTTGGGAATCTCAGTCGAAACGGTTAAGACTCACCGCAAGCGGGCAAAAAAAATTCTGAAAGAGCAGTTGAAAAATTTGTTCTCACTTCTTTTTATGGGCGCCTAGGCTTAGAGAAAAAAAGTTAATTTTTTATTACCCACTTTTTCATTCTTGAGCGTCTAAGTATATGAAAGCATTATTACATGAAAAATAGCACACCATTTGAAGTTGCGGATATTGTAGCAAAATTGCTGAAAGGACAAACGTTAAACGATGACGAAGAGAAACGGTTTAACGATTGGATTTCAAGTGATCAAGCAAATGAATTGTTGTTTGAACAGTTAAAGAATTCGGCAGAGTTCGATGCGTACTTAGCAAAAACTGAGAAGATAAATGTTGAGCAGGCCTTGAATAGTGTGTACAGCCGCTCAGCAAATAAACCCTCCGGCAAACGCGTTGTAATGCGTTGGGTGGCCTATGCTGCTGCCATAGTTTTACCATTATTACTTGTTTGGAGTGCTTATAATTGGTCAAACAAGGCCCCAATTGAAGGTGGTGTTGCGCTAGAGCAGTCCGGCATTCAACCCGGAGGCAGCAAAGCAGTCCTGTATTTGGCCAATGGCAACCAAATTGAACTGGACATGGTGGGCAATCAAGTAATTGAGGAAGACGATGGAACGCTCATAGAAACAACCAACCAGGAAATTAAATACAATGAAGCCGGGGGCCAAACGGCCGCTCAGGGCTCCAGTCTGAAAAATACCATATTTATACCTCGAAAAGGGGAGTTTACCTTAACGCTGGCGGATGGCACTAAAGTGTGGTTGAATTCCGAAACAACTTTGGAGTATCCGACACAATTTGGTGCCGATAAACGAGAAGTCAATTTAACCGGAGAAGCTTTTTTCGAGGTAACAAAAGATGCTGCACGTCCCTTTATCGTTAATGTTAAGGGGGTAGCCGTGAAAGTGTTGGGTACCTCTTTTAATGTGCAGGCTTATGGGAAGGAAAATACTGTTACAACCACTTTAGTGACTGGTAAAGTAATGTTGGAGTCGCAATTAAATAAGGCCCACCAGGAGGTTATTCTTCAGCCCGGCATGCAAAGCATTATTTCTGAGCAGGAAAAAATAGTTATTAATCAGGTGGACCCACTTCTTTATGCGGCTTGGAAGGACGGTGAATTCAGATTTGAGAATAAACCACTGGAAGAGATTTTAGAGAGTCTGCAAAGGTGGTACGATGTAGAGATTGTATATGAAAACCAGGCTATGAAGACCAAACGTTTTACTGGCGACTTAAAGCGTTATGCCGAAATTAACACGCATCTGGATATGATTAGCCTGACCACCAATGTTCAATTTGAAATTAAAAACCATATCGTATATGTGAGATAAGGAAAAGCGAAACGGAAAATGCGACCAACATTTCCCGTTTCTGTAATTATCAGTTTGTTGTACCAACTTATAATCAATCAAAAGTATGAAAAAAAATCGAATTGATGGGTGGCGTATACCTATACGTTTCCGCAAAAAAATGTACTTGTTTATGAAGCTTTACGTTGTACTCAGTATCTTCTTTGCTGTTCAGGCGAGTGCACTTACTCATTCACAAAACCAAAAATTAGTCATTAATATTAACGGCGGGTCGCTTGAGCAGATGATTCAGCAGATCAAAAAGCAGAGTGATTACCGTTTTCTGTATAACCTCGAAGAGATTGCAGTGGCTAATGATTTAGATTTGCATCTGGAGTCAACTTCCATTGCGGAAGTAATGCAGGAAGCCCTGGTGGGTAAGGATCTGGACTTTAAGGTTGTTAATGACGTGATTATTGTTAGTCCTTCACCCGGTAAAGCAGCGCGCGACAGGCAGCATCAATTGCAGCAGCAAAGAGTAACTGTTACGGGGCGTGTAACCGATAGTAAAGGGATTCCGATACCAGGGGCCAATATTTTTGAGAAAACGAATCCAACCAATGGGGTAATTTCCAATGTTGACGGGCATTATTCCATTGAGGTTAGCTCAGCACAAGCAGTGCTTACTTTCTCGTTTATCGGATTTGATATACAGGAGCAGCCTGTAAATGGCCAAACAATGCTTAATGTAACACTTTACGAAGAAGCGACTGATCTAAACGAGGTGGTGGTCATAGGTTTTGGTCGTAAGGACAAAAAGAGCTTAACAAGTTCGATTGTGTCGATGGACAAGGAAGAGATGGAGCGATTGGCTACCACAAGCACCAGCGTGGACAACATGTTGGGTGGTACCATGAAAGGGGTGATGATGACACAAAACAGTGGTGAACCAGGAGCTACACCACGTATAAATATCCGTGGTATCACAACGCCTTATCCGAACATGACCTCTGGTCAGGCGAATAACATTCCTCTATTCGTTATCGATGGTATTCCAATGTTTGTACAGTCTAATGCCATGAACCCTCTGTTGGCGCTGGCGCCTAACGATATCGAATCAATTGATGTATTGAAAGATGCGGCCGCAACTGCAATTTACGGGTCTCGTGGTGCCAATGGTGTAATTATCATTAATACCAAAAATGGCCATAAAGGCGATAACGTAAATATCGATGCGGGCTATACCTTCTCTATTGGTAATCCGGTGAAAGAGTATGAACCTCTGAACAACGAGGAGTTTAAGGAGCTGCAGGACATGATACTCAGCAGTACGGTAACGGCCATGAATGAGTGGCGCAGTTTTGCTGATGAATATACCTTAGGAAAACTGGGAAATGTAGAGTTGGACTGGGAAACCTGGCAATACGCTTATAACGGATTGAAAGAAGAAGCCTTTGGAACAGAGAACACCAATTGGGTGGATGAAGTGAAAAATAAAAATGCGGCAACGCACCAGTATAATTTCGCCATGCGTGGCGGTACAGAGCGTACTAATTACTCCTTTTCTTTCAACGGCATCAATCAGGAGGGCCTTTTTATAAATGACCAAATGAATCGTTATGGAGCTCGTTTATCAGTTGATACAGAATTGAGTGATCGGGTGAAGATGGGAGCCATGATGAACTATTCGGTGTCTGAGCGTAATAGCGCAGATGAAGTGGATTACATGGCGTCGCTTTACAAGCCTTGGTTAATTCGTCCGGATGTGCCCGTTTATAACGAAACAGGCGATTTCCAGCGCATTGATGGTTCTATCCTATACTATGGTATGCCAAATGATATGGCCAACCCGGTGGCATTGAGAGAAAAAGAGTCAGTTTTTAACAATAACCAGTTTATGGGTAATGCCTATTTGGATATTGAATTAACAGAGGACTTGGGCTTTCATACGGATGTCAATGTAGCTAACTACCTGTTTAATAATGAGTATTTTTCTCCTCTTGTGAGTAAAGATATCATGTTTGGTATTCCAACTTATTCATCTTTAGATGTTAATAACAGTAATACAACCAGCACGGCTTTAAACTTCCGCTTGGATTATAAGAAGGATTTTGATGAGCACAAATTAACCGCCATGCTTGGTTACAGTGCCGATCGTACTTTTAGCAAAAGTGGCTATATCTCTTACGAGGGCTTCCCAAGCGACCGCTACATGCATAATCCCGGTTCGGCCCGTCAAATTACTATGTTTGGCGACGATGAGCTAAACACTGGTCTGAATTCTATTTACGGTCGTTTCACTTATAGCTATGATCACCGTTACCTGGTTGAAGCAGCCATCCGTGCTGATGAATCCTCAAAATTTGGTCCTGATAACCGATGGGGCTATTTCCCGGCTGTATCTTTGGGCTGGCGCATCAATAACGAATCCTTTTTAAAGGACGTGGCGGAAATTGATGATTTGAAATTACGATTAAGTGCCGGACAAACGGGTTCAACCAATGTGGCCGACTTTTCATACAGACAATACTTCCTGCGCAATAGTTCAGACTATTACGGTGGTGAGCTGAGCATTGATATCAAAGATTTATTACCTAACGAAGGTATTAAGTGGGAGATGACAACCGAATACAATGGTGGTTTCGACTTTTCGTTCTTTAAGCACCGTCTGTATGGTAGTTTCGATGCCTATTACCGTTACACCGAAGGGGCATTGGCTCCAGCGCCACACATTCTCGAGTCGGGAATGAAAAACTACTACGCCAACATTATTGATGTGAGTAATAAAGGGATGGAACTATCTCTTGGTGGAGACATTATCAGGAGCAATAGCTTTGTTTGGAACAGTAATTTCAATATCGCATTTAACCGCAATAACATTGAAAAGCTGAATAGCGCCTCTATCAACCCCTACATGCAGGATTCTTTTTTGGAAGGTCATCCAGCCGGAACAAAGAGGGGGTATAAAGTGAAAGAAATTATACAGGATCAGGCTGTTATTGATGAATTAAACATGACAGCCATGGAGAATGGTTATAATTACTACCAGGAGTCAAGTACCGCAGTTGGCGATTACCTGATGGAAGATGTAAATGGTGATGGTCGTATTACCAAAGTTGATGAAGTGGTCATCACTAATCCTGAACCAGATTTCTTCGGTGGTTGGAGTAATACACTCACCCACAAAAACCTCTCGCTTTCCTTTATCATGCAGTTTTCGCAAGGTGTTGAAGCCTTATGGTCGAATCTGATGACGGATGCCGGCGGTAACCTAGGGCTTGGAATTAACCGCGAAATGTTCGGTAAGACCTGGACGCCAGAAAATACGGATGCTGAGTATGCACAGTTAATTAACTCATCTATGGGGTATTATAATTACACTTATTCAGATAAGTATGTGTTTGATGCTTCTTACATCCGGATGAAAAACATCACCCTATCTTACCAGTTGCCAGCCGGTTTGTTAAAGAATATGCGCATTAAAAATGCTTCAGTATTTGCGTCTGCTACCAACCTGTTCACCATTACTGAATGGCCTGGTTTAGACCCAGAGTTATTAGGGGGCGGAGTAACGAGTATGTCGGTTAATGATGACCCATATCCGTTAAGCAAAACTTTTTCGATTGGCATTAAAGTTCAACTTTAAACTGAAAGACAATGAATAACAAATATATACTATTGGGACTATTGCTCATTTTAATCACGTCATGCGATTTAATGGGAGATATAGAAAATATTCAGCCTGAAAATGTACTGACCGATGAAACATTGGTTACGGATAAGAATTCGGCTGAGACGGCTTTGAATGGCGTGTACGCCAGCTGGCGATCTATAGAGATTGGTTGGTTCACCAGTTTAATGTCTATGCGCACAGGAACAGAGGATATGCGTTACATTGGTGGATTTCAGGGATTTGCTGAAAATGATATCAAAGTGGATAACATTGCTGTCGAGAAAAACTACACAACTTTATACCGGGTCATTAATATGGCCAATTCGGTGCTAGCTCAGCTAGAAGGCAAAAGTGTGGATGGATTGACCGATGAGCGCAAGACAGAAATGATTGCGGAAATCAAATTTCATCGCGCTATGGCTCATTTTCACTTGCTTCGCCAGTTTGGTGAGTTCTGGGACATCACATCTGAATACGGAATTGTGACTTATGATGTACCTGTAAGAGATAATACGCCCAAGGCGAGAGCCGCGGTTGCCAAAGCTTACGAGTTGATTGAGAACGATTTGAATGTTGTTGTGAGCGATGCACCAGTGTATCCCAAAGCAAATTACTATGTGAGTCAAACCACTGGTAAGGCCCTTCTAGCCCGTGTTAAGCTGTACCTCAACGAGTATGCTCAGGCGGCTCAGTTGGCTTCCGAGGTAATTACAGAAGGTGCTGCAACAGGTTATATGTTGGAGCCGGCCTATTTTGATGTGTTCCGAAATGGTTTTAACTCATCAGAAGTACTTTTTGCCATTTTTGCGAGCTACCCTAATGAGCCAACCAGCATGAATACCACAACGCTTAAAGTGGGTAGTACCTTGACACGTATTGCAGATGAGATGGTTGAAGGCGAGATGGTTTACGACAACCGCTACGTTGAAGCCTACCAAAACGCAGCAAGCAAATATGTTCAAAACGATTATGCTTCAGGCGAGCCGTCCAATACACACTTTTTTATAAGACTGGCTGAAATGTACTATATTCTGGCTGAAGCTGAAGCACGTCAGGCACACTGGAATGAAGCTCGTATGGCGTTAGCACAGATTTGTGTGCGGGCAGGCTATAGTGAAGAGGCTATTGCAGCCATTCCTGACGCACAGGTGCTCGAACAAATTTTAAAGCACAAATGGCTCGAACTCAATACAGAAAATAATGAGGAATGGTACGACTTGGTGCGTTATCACATGATTGATGGCTTTACCATTGCACCAGATTATGTGATGTCCGACAATCTGTTAACGCTGCCAATACCACGCTCTGCCATTGCTGGCAATAACCTATTAAAGCAAAATAAAGGCTATGATGAGAACTAGTTTACTAAGAAAAGCAAATCTGATATACCTGGCAATACTTGTATTGGTATTGGCAAGTTGTGAGGGGAATAAAGGCTATACCATTAATGGTACAGTGCAGGGAGACGTCGAAAACGCCAAGGTTTATTTGCAAAAACGCGACTTTATCTCTCAGGTGATAATAGACAGTACCCTTATCAATGATGGGAAGTTCCTATTAGAAGGAATGGTTGAGTATCCTGGATTATACACGATTATTATCGATAGAACACCAGAAGGAGAAGCGTCTAATCCGAAATATAAAAATGTATCGCATTTTTATTTAGAGAACTCTGACATCACCTTTGAGGGGGATATAAATACTCTGCCCGGCTTTTATTATAATGCCAAGCGGAAATCTGTTCCTGCTACCATCAAAGGCTCTATGGCCCAAACCTTAAAAGATAATTACGAAAAGCAGGTGAAGCCATTAAATGCACAGTTGAATGAGCTCAATCAGCGCTATGTTAACGAGTATCTGACCCCTTATATTAAAGACGGGACAGAAAATGTAGAGCTGGGCATAGAAATAACGAACAAAGAGAAGAAGATAAATGCTTTGTTGCTCGATAAAAAGCTGGCCTTTATTCGTAACAACACTCATTCAATTGTAGCCTTCGATTTTGTTTCTTATTTCTTTACTGCTATGTATGTTGACTTTACAGTGGAGGAAATTGATGAAATGGTTGATTGGCTCGCCAATGACTGGCAAGAGACGCCGCTGTTTGAGCAATTGAGGAAACAGGCTGAGGCAGCCAAAAGAGTGGCCTTAGGTGAGGAGTTCAAAGACATTGAACTGCTTAACAGAGATGGGGAGTTGGTAAAATTATCGACTTTAATTGAACCAGGTAAATTTAATATGCTGGAGTTCTGGGCAAGCTGGTGCGGCCCGTGTAGAGGCGAAATTCCTCATTTAAAGCGGGTGCATGAAGAGTATAAAGACAAGGGCTTTAATATTATCAGCATTTCGGTGGACAGTCGGGATAAAGACTGGAAAAAGGCCATGGAGGAAGAAGGCATGGTGTGGACTCAGTTGCGCGATCCAAATGGTATGGATGGCGAAGTAAAAAGTGTATACAATGTTTTAGGTGTACCTACTTGCATTGTTCTTGATAAAGAAAATCGTATTTATAAAACCAACATGCGGGGAGCTTATCTTGACGGTTTCTTAAAACAAGAAATCGACTGATAACATTGCTTTTTGGAGTTTTAGTAAGAGGATATTTCTATTTTTTTAGAAATATCCTCTTTTTTTATGCTTTAATAATGCGCCTTCTATTTATTAAATAAGGCTCTTGCTTCTGTTAAATTATCAAGTGTGTTGTTAATTATTATTAAATCTGATACTTAGCTGTTTACTCGATGAATAGCCCCGAATACTTTTAATCAGTTGATGTTTTCCGTTTTATCTTTAGCGAAACCAACAAAAGTATTATTGTTCTTTTAGCACTTGTGAGTAAAAAATTGTGGTGAAACAAACTACTTAACTGCGCGTACATTAGCCCATTACAAGGGAAAGCTAACAATTCATTTTTTATACGCTTAGTATTGGCAGGCAAAGTTTGAGAGGCCTTGCAGGTAACACCTGTAAAGTCGTCTTGTTGATAGTATAATTTAAATATGGAGCCTGTGTGCTCCTATTTGCTATTTTATTTAAACATTTACCATGAGAAATTTTATTAATGATTTAAAAATTGGCGTTAAACTCAACGTGATTGTTAGTTTAGTGATGGTGCTGATTATGATGGGTTTGGGGGGCTATATTACCCGTCAGCAGCGGCTTAAGATTCTGGCAGATGCTGATGTGCGCATGCAGGAGCAGTTAAGCGATTTGAAGGATGTGATTCACCGGGAGATAGATATGAATAGGGAGAAGGTGCTTCTTATTCAGGCGCTGTTTAAAGAGCACTTTTATAGTCAGGGCGAATTCAAAGTCTCAGCTACCGAAACCATTCCTTTTCAGGCTGAAAATCATCTCACTGGGGAAACACTTGATATTGTATTGCCTAAGTGGACGATAAACAATTGGCAAGTGCAAAAGGATGAGGAGCTGGTCGATCACATTAAGGATTTAGGAGTGGGAAATGCCACTGTGCTTCAACGTTTTTCAGAGGGATATATTCGTGTTGCCTCTAATGTGTTAACAGAAAACGGGGAGAGTGCTGTTGGTACCTATATACCAAATACTACTGAAGTGGCAAAAACGCTGTCGGCAGGTGAGCCATACGTAGGTAGAGCATTTGTGGTAACCGATTGGTATATCACCTATTATGAGCCGGTGTTGGATCAGGGCGAAGTGATTGGGGCACTATACGTGGGCATTCCTGAAAAAGACATGAGTCATTTGGGTGAGTATTTTAAAAAGAAGGTGTATTTCGAGCAAGGGTATCCTTTTATGGTGGATGCAGATGGTGATTTGATTTTGCACCCAACACAGCAGGGAGAAAATATTGCCAACTCCGAGGTTTTTCAGCAAGTAAAGTCAAAAGCCGAGCAAACAGGTCGTTTCGCCTATCAACACGATGGTGTGCCAAAGATTGTGTACTACCAATACTTGGATACCATCGATAGCTACATCACCATTACACTTGTTGAGGAAGATCTGATGAATATGATTCAGCAGTCACGACGCGTTTTCATGATAGCAATTTTAGTGGCTATTATTGTGTTTTTACTCATCAATATTCCACTAACGGGCTCTATAACAGGTGTCATTAAGGAGGCAGTCCTTTTTGCACAAACCATTGCGGAAGGAAATTTGGATTCCACTATTGAGATTAAGCGTAAAGATGAAGTGGGAATACTATCCGATTCCTTGAACCAGATGGTCCTCAAGTTGAGAGAGATTGTGAGTGGTATAGTGACCGGAGCCAATAATATTGCAGCTGCCAGTCAGCAAATGAGCAGTTCGGCCGAGCAGCTTGCTCAAAGTGCCAATATACAAGCCTCCTCGGTTGAGGAAGTATCTTCAACCATGGAGGAAATAACTTCTAATATACAGCAGAATAATGAAAATGCCGTGCAGTCCGAAAAGCTGTCAACCAGCACCAAAGCAGGCATATCTGAAGTAACTGAACGGGCAAAAGAAGGGGTCAATTCAACGCGCCTGATTGCTGAACAGATTAAAATTATTAATGAAATTGCCATGCAAACCAATATTTTGGCACTAAACGCAGCTGTGGAAGCGGCAAGGGCAGGCGAACATGGCCGTGGGTTTGCCGTGGTAGCAGTAGAAGTGCGTAAGCTGGCCGAACGAAGTAAGGCCGCAGCAGTTGAAATAATTGCCTCAGCTGAATCTAATTTGCATATTACAGAGCAGGCAGGAGAAAAGCTGGTAAGCCTCCTACCTGAAGTCATTAAATCGGCCGAGCTCGTCAACGAGATAGCAGCCGGAAGTATTGAGCAAACGCATGCCACCGAAGAGGTGAATCAAGCTATTATGCAATTAAATAATCTGACACAAAAAAATGCTGCAGCTTCCGAAGAAATTGCTTCCAGCTCCGAAGAGTTGGCTGGGCAGGCCGATCAGTTGTCAGAATTGATTGCTTTTTTCAACTTAAATGATGTCCCTCAAAAGGTAAACAAACAAAAACCTACTTTTTTGAACGAAGAGGAAGAACAAAGGCCTGTGACTGGTCAACCAGCTTCGCAAGGCTTTAATTTGGATATAGAGTTAAATAAAAAGGGAGACTATGAAAGTTACTAATGATTAACAGCCTGTAGGCTAGGATTATATATGAACTCTTCGTTTTGTGTTTTATGAAGGATGTTTGATATGTTAAATATTTCTAAAACAACTCAAGGCATCATGATTATTAGTATGTTTGTGAAAGCAATGCGTATAATTATGATGATAGCAGTTAACAATTTATTAAGGTTTTTAAGCAGCAGTATGGCAGAAATGCATAACGGCTGTTAGGAATTTTATATAAATAATAGAAATAAAAATTCAGGAGGCCGGTTAATACCGGCCTTTTTTATTAAACAATAACTTATGAAACATTTAATTATTAATCAAAACGATTCGGCCCGCATAAAACGTCTCGTTGCGGATAGTAATAACCGAAAAAAGTATCAGACCAAGGAAATCTACAATCTTCTGCAGGAGATTGATAAGGGAAAATGTTTTGCTCCTGAAAATGTGCCTCCCCAGGTAGTAACCATGAATTCAATTGTGCGCATTCGCTACATGGATACGGGGCGAACAGTGGATATTCAGATTGTATACCCCGACCAGGCTGATATCAAAAAAAATAAACTGTCAATTTTTGCACCTATTGCAACGGCTTTGTTGGGCTATCAGAAAGGTGATACCATTGAGTGGGAAGTGCCAAAAGGGACTATTACTTTGCTCATCGAAGAGATCCTTTATCAGCCGGAGCAGGCGGGTGATTTCCATTTGTAATGAGAAGAGCTTATGAGTAAAGGCTGTCCACTTTTTACAGAGGTCAGCCTTCGCTATTGAACAGGCTATAATTGCACCTGAATTTATTTTCTTTATCCCACCATTATTTACCCCATCTATCCGCCATTTAATTCTTGGTTGGATGCTTGATCTTCATTTAATTTTTGCACTTTTCCAATAGCAGGCGTGCTAAAAACTCACCATTTTTAGGCTTCATTGCTCTTCTTTTTTGCCATTGTTCTAACAATAGGTTGGCACTTGAGGCGCAACTTTGTTTCCTCCATTTATTGTGAGTGCTGCCGCGTTTTAGGTATCGTCTAAATGATTTTAAAAATCGTCTAACCCGCTTGGGTTCTGCATTCTCAAAAATGGCGATTATCCATATTTGGACATGATTGAAAGAAATACAGATGATTTAAGAAAGGACTCTGACGGGCTGCCAATAAATTTGAAGCAATTAAAAGTTACAACTAATTAAATTATCAATTTTCTAAATCATCGTTAGTATGAAAAAGTTTTTTACCCTATTATGTGTATGTGGTGCACTCTTCAGCACCGAGCTATCCGCTCAAACAGATATAACACCATCACGTTATAAATTTAATACACTGCCAACCGGACCATATAGTTTAGATAAACAAGTAAGTGGTTCCAATCCAACACCAAGTGATCAGGATGTTAAAGATCATTGGAACAATGGATTTATTGTAATTGGAAACCCTAACATGGCCACATCATTAACCTTTGATGGAACAGGACCAGGAGATATTCTTAACAGCTATTTTCAGGTGATCGATATGGGAGGTGAAGTTGGCAAAGTGTTGTTAATGAAAGGCAGTGAGTCTACCTTCCCTTACGGACAAGCCGGGAAGCCAGGTTTTAGCCTTGGCTGGTGGAGTATGATGTTGTTCACTGATATAAACAGTACACCTGCTGTAGCAGATTTTCTACCAGATGGCATTAGTGGTAGCGAAGCGACTCAAGAGCAGTTAGCTGAGGCTGAAGCTCAGGCTACCGTTCGTATGCGCGTTGTATTCCACATTCATCAGAATGCGATTAGTACTTCTAGTAAGTTATTTGATATACTCGGATATACTTATACCAATAATGCAAAAAAAGATGGAGCAAATCTGGATGCGACCCGTGAATTTAAAAGTGGTGACTTTACAGATGTGGTGTTCAATGAAGAAACTGAAGAAGAAGAAATAACATATAATGCCGATAAATGGATTGCCTGTGAATACGATTTTTCAGCACCCGAAGTGGCTGGTACGCCTTTGCGATTTAATTTGCGTATGGGTGGCAATGCCCAAAGCACTGCTTTATTAATTAAAGAGATTACATTTACAGCTAATCCAACAGGAGCCCCTGTTGAATTCGAAGAATTAACACTTACATCCAACCCGGTGGCTACCAGTATTGAGCCTGAGTTGGAAGCCACTAAACTTCAATGGCATTCAACAGCTGGTCAGTTGCATTTGAAAAATGTAACCGTTAACACCGCATTAGAGGTTTACTCAATGACTGGTCAGTTAATGGTTGCACAAAATGCTACACAGCCTGAAGTAAGTCTTGCTTTAGCGAAGGGCATTTATATTGTTCGTTCAGGAAATCAGACAACGAAGGTTGCAGTTCAATAAATGATTAATGAGCATAACGGCCAGGTAGCAGGTATTGGCCGTTATGCTTTTTCTGTTAAAAGGAGGGAAAGATGAATAAATTACTCGTATTGTTTTTCGCAATGTGTCTGTCTGTTTTTAATGCTGCAGCACAGGTAGACAACTATGCATTAAAACTTAGTTCCGGTGGTTCGGTATCTGTGCCAGCTATTGACGAACTCAATCAATTAGATAGCTATACATTACAATTCTGGATGAATCCGGATGTATGGACAAATGGTGCCACCATTTTGGCTAGGGGCAATGGTGCCGAGGAGTATAGTATTAAACTGGCCAGTGAAAATAATTTAACCATTCAGGCTGGAGCAGAACAGTTAACCATTACTTCACCATTATTAACAGCTGGTAGCTGGAACCAGGTGAGTGTGGTGTATGAGCAAGGAAATGCCGATATTTTTATTAATAATGAGATAATTGATTCTCGTGCAATCAATTTAAACTTTCCGGCAAGCAACAGTGGCGTGGTTGTAGGAGGCAATAATTACGAAGGACGGATTGATGAGCTGCGTATATGGAAAGCCGCCATTACTGATAATTTTTTTCAACTGTGGCGCAACACCGTTAATAAGCACCACCCTAACTATAAAGAATTAGTCGTTTACTACAAGTTTGATCAAAATTTGTGTCCCGATGTTGTGGACTATTGTTTTAAACACCACGGAAGCTTTCAGTCAGGAGCTGAACGTCAGCTGGTAAACGATAACACCGCCTTTAAATACCGTCGTTCGGTTGCCTATTCCGATTTTGGTCGTTGGGCCGACCGTGAGATTGATCACGATAAGTATTTGCTATCCAACGATCTCATCCTTTTATCCATTAGCACCGATAAAACTGGTAAAGTGACGGTGCCATTTCCTTATAACGAAGGTCAGGTATCTAATGGTAACTACCTGGGCGAATATCAAGGCCGCAAAGGCGTATTGGCTCTACATGGGCAAGGAGCTCAGATGAATGTAGGACCGGATGCGCTTAACCCAAATGATAAATATTCGTTCTCAACCTGGATTTATCTGGAAGAGTGGACCGAAGGGGCTTATATTTTCAAAAAAGAAAAATCTCCAACTGAGGGTTTCTCAATCCGTTTGGGCGATGAAGCTAAAAAAAGAATTTATGTACGCGTAAATGGTGTAGATTATAGCCGAATTAACTATATGAAAGTGGGCGAATGGGTGCACTTGGGAGTTGCTGCTTATTCTACTGTAAAAAACCAGGTTTATCAAACCACCTTTAATGGTGAAACCTATTACGCTGTTAATAATAACCAGGAAGTGAATAGCTACACGCTAACTGGTTTAGAAGAGACTCCTGCTTTGATTGGGGTGAATCTGAATGCCAAGTTTGATGAGACTGTTCTATGGAATGCCTATCGTTCATCGGGTAACATGGCAGCGGCTATGACAGATACACCCATGCCTAGCGACACACGCAAAGTCGAAGCCCAAACACTATTTACTGTAGATTCGTATTGGAATTACGATAATCCGGATAATGTGGGTTACGACTCCTATTCGGCTAAGCATTTTATCAATATCATGCGCGATCATTACAAAGGTCACCGTGGCTATAAAATAAGGGGTGGTCTGCACAGCTTCTCAGGCTGGGAAAATGCTTTTGCCGATCCTGCTTTCCGCAGTACATTCGCTTCTGAAATTGCCAGAGTAGCCGAGCAGTTCGACGGAATTGATCTTGATTTTGAATGGTGTTACTCAGGTGCCTGTTGGGAGGATTATGGTAAAGTAATTGAGGAAATTAGAGCTCAATTTCCGGCCGATAAGATACTGACCGTAACACCTCACTATGTATCTTATGAGTTGCCATATCAATACGTGGATATGGTGGATTATTTCCCATTTCAAATTTATGGTCCGGGTAAGCACGTGTTTCTTTGGGAAACCTATCAGGATGCTTTAACGCGTTTTACAGCCAATGGCCGTTACCCATTAGATAAAATAGTTCTGTCTTATGCAACCACTACTTCAAGAGGGTATGATCCGGCAACAGACGCGCAGCTCAGTGTTCCTCCGATTGGTGTTCGAAACGGCTTGCTTGACGGAGGTTACACGCCTGATATGAATAGCGTTATTGATGCAACTGGCAACCGTCGTTATATAACCGGCTATAACCAGGTAATCGATCGTTGTGAGTTTATTCACGATAACGACTTGGGTGGTATCATGTATTGGGACATGGGGAACGATGTGAAAACTTCACATCCTTATAGCCTGGTAAAAGCTGCCAGTTACTCGTTGCACAGTAATGTCGATACTTTGGTAACTGATGTAAACTCAACACCAACTGCTATTCCTAATAAACCTGTTACACAGAGTTCTATCCGTGTTTACCCTAATCCGGCCACTAACTACGTAAATGTTGAGTTGCCCGAAGGCGAGGAAGTAAAGCAGGTGGTATTGGTGAATAGCGGGAACGGTAAAATTATTAACCGTCAGCAGCAAACCACCATTAATACCTCAGACGTTAGTAAAGGTATGTACATCCTAAAAGTGACTTCCCAATCTGGGAAGCATTATCAGGTAAAGGTGGTGATTGAATAATATTACTCAGAAGGGAATTAGAATTTAAACATAAAAGAAGATGAATAAACTAAAGGGATTGTTATGTCTGGTCATGGTCATGGTTATCTGGTCCGGATGTGACAAGGATGATAAGGAGTTTGGCGATCTGACATTGCCCTCCGAGTTACAAATCGTGAGTATTACCGATTCCGTGGGTATCTATGATTATAATTTTATAAATCCAGAGCCTACAGACACAACTTATGTGCGTTATTACCTTCAAAAGGACAGTGTGTTTCTGGCGGACGGTAGTTTTGATAAAATGGAAGTGGATACCGTTTATTATGAAGGTAAAACGGCAAAATTATATACGCTGCCAACCATTTTATTACCAAAGTATAAAAACCGTCTTTACATCCGCTTAAGCTCTAATGCGCGATGGACAGCACCTACTATTCCTTTTAGTTCTGAGCGTGCAACCTGGATTAGAAATGCAAAAGTAGGTGGAGTGGGTGATGCGATTATTGACTATAACATCAATCCTCGCTCGTCAAATCCCAACAGTACAGTGTCTACCCGAAGAAAGGTTCAGACACAGTACATAACAACTCAAGACAGCACAATCATGTATAAGCTTCAGTTTTCGCAAAAATCAATGATTGAAGAATAACCTAAGTGACTAAAGTGATGAAGAAGATATATAATGCACTTGCAATAATTTTTATTTGGCTGTCAGGCATATCCGTCATGGCACAAGATATTACTATTACGGGTAACGTAAAGGATGACACCGATATGGGACTGCCTGGTGCTTCTGTAATAGTTAAAGGATCAACCGTTGGAACCATAACCGATATCGATGGTAATTTTAGCTTAAAAGTTCCAGGCGAAGAGAGTGTGATCAGTTTTTCGTTTGTTGGCTTCAAAAATCAGGAGTTCAAAGTAGGAAGTCAGCGCGTGTTTAATGTAAAAATGAGTAGTAACCTCGATTTGGACGAGGTGGTAATTGTAGGTTTTGGTACTCAGAAAAAAGCGAATGCGACTGGAGCTGTTAAAACCATTGATACAAAAGCCATTGATTCGCGTCCTATTGCCAACGTGGCAGATGGTTTGCAGGGAGTTATTGCTGGTTTGAACATTACAAACGATAATGGTGGGGCGCCCGGTCAGAGTATGGATATTAATATCCGTGGTGCCGGTACAATTGGTGAAGGCTCCAGCTCTAGCCCATTGGTACTGATTGACGGAATGGAAGGCGATATTTCTACCGTTAACCCCAACGATATTGAAAATATTTCGGTACTGAAGGATGCAGCATCGGCTTCTATTTATGGTTCCCGTGCACCATTTGGGGTAATTCTGATTACTACTAAATCAGGTAATCGTAAAAAGGAATTTACCTACTCATCCAACGTACGGTTATCACAACCTTTGAATGTGCCCGACCCGGTAGATTCGTACACCTATGCTTTAATGGTTAACGATGCCTTTATTAACGCAGGAGGTAGCGCACAGTTTGGTCAATCTAATCTGGATAAGATCCTGCGCTACCAAAGAGGTGAGCTGGAGCATGGTACAGAGGCACACCCTTTCCAAAACTACTGGTTAAACGGTCAGCAGGCCTATGGTAACACCAACTGGTACGAGGAGCATTTGAACAGCATTGTGCCATCACATGAGCATAACCTTAGCTTAAGTGGAGGTGGTGATAAAGTGATTTACTATTTCTCAGGTAACTACCTTAAGCAGAACGGTCTATTTAGATATGCTGATGACTTTTTTGAACGATTTTCTATTAATGGGCGTGTGAATGTTAAACTTAACGATAAACTGGATTTAACCTGGAACACCCGTTTGGTAACAACAGAAAACAATAAGCCTAGTGCCATGGGATCTTTATTTTTCCATAACCTGGGCCGTCGTCCATCAAACGTACCGGTTTATTTGCCAAATGGCGAATACAATCCACAATCACTCATACCATCCTTAACAAATGGTGGTCGCCAAGTACAGAAGAACCAGCAGCTTTACAATCAGGCTAAACTGACCTTTGAACCAATTAGAGATTGGAAATTTTATGCTGATTTTGGTAGTCGCATTGAAAACCCGCGCAATACCCGTCAGTTTAAGAAACTACAGCAAACACTGCCTGATGGGACACAAGAGTATTTTGGTGTGCTTGAAGGAGTGAATGATATCTCAGATATTCGTGATAATGGTACTTTCAGACGCCAGCCACCGGCAGGCACCAACTATTACGAAAAAGGATATGGCTATGTGAACTATGTGAATACCAACTTCCGAAGTGATTATGAGTTGAAGCGTAATAAGCATTTCTTTAAGGTATTGGCTGGTGTGCAAACTGAGTATTTTTACACCGAGACAGCTCGTATTGCCTCAGATGATATATTATTGGATGATCTGCCATTTTTGCCATCATCGGCCGGTACGAATCCTATGATGTCTGAAAAGAAAGGTGAATGGTCGAACTTGGGTATTTTCTCGCGTGTGAACTATGTATACGACGATAAGTATATGTTCGAAGCAAATGTTCGCGGAGATGCCGCATCTCGTTTCCCTCAGGATAAGCGTTGGGGCGTGTTTCCATCATTCTCTTTAGGATGGAACCTGGCACGTGAAGGCTTTATGACTGGGTTAGCCAACAGCGGCTTTGAAGTGATTAAATTAAGAGCTTCTTATGGACAGTTGGGTAACCAAAACACCTCCAGCTTTTACCCATATTTCCAGAAAATGTTGCCTACTTTAGGGGGCTTTGTTTTAGCGGGCGATAATGCCATGATTTTGGAAGCTCCAGTGCCATTTACAACCGACTTAACCTGGGAGCGTATTGAAAATATTGGAGCAGGTGTTGATTTTGCCTTTTGGGGAAACCGTTTTGGTGGTTCGTTCGATTGGTACCGCAGAACAACCAAAGATATGGTTGGTCCGGCTAAGCCACTGCCTGGAGTGTTTGGTGCTGAGCCACCTAAAACAAACAATGCAGAGTTAAGAACCGACGGTTGGGAATTGGAATTATTCTATCGCGATCGTATTGGAGCCGATTTTAGCTACGACATCTCTGTGTCGGTAAGTGACTACCAGAGTGAAGTCACCAAATACGATAGTCCGGATGGCAACATCGAGGAGTTCTTCGAAGGCAAAAAGATGGGTGATATCTGGGGTTACCAGGTTGAAGGCATCGCTAAAAGTGATTTGGAGATGGAAGAGTGGTTGGCACATACTTCTCAAACCAGCTTAGGTGATAAGTGGGGTGCTGGCGATTTCATGTACAAAGATATCGATAACTCAGGGAGTGTGAATGTGGGTGGTAACTCGGTGCATGATCCGGGTGATTTAACGGTAATTGGTAATGCCACACCGCGCTACTTATATGGTCTTCGCCTGGGAGGTAAATATAAATTTATCGATTTCAGTGTTTTCTTTCAGGGCGTGGGCAAGCGCGATGTTTTCTTTAAAGACAGCTCGACTTTCTTTGGTTTCTCTGCTCCTTGGCAACGGACACTTTTCAACGATCACCTGGACTATTTCCGACCAGCTGGTCACCCTCTGGGAGCAAATCTGGATCCATATTACGCGCGTTTACGAACCACAGGTAATAACCGCCATGTAAACGATTATTACATGCAGGATGCGTCCTACATCCGACTTAAAAACGTTCAGGTTGGCTTTAATTTGCCAAAAACCAATTTTATGTCCAAATACATCCAAAAAGGACGTATTTATTTCTCTGCCGAAAACTTATGGACGTATACAAATCTGATGATTTTGGATCCTGAGGCGATTGGTAATGGAGCCGACGAATATGGTTCTGGAAAAACATACCCAATGTATGCCACTTTCGCAGTTGGATTATCTGTAACATTTTAATAAACCGAAGTGACTACAAAAAAATATCAGCAATGAAGCATTTAAAATATTTATCAATCATACTGTTGCTGGCTTTTACAGCGTGCGACGATTTTCTTCAACGCGAGCCAATGGACTTTGGTTCTGATGAAGTGTTCTTTAAGGATGTTAATGACATGTCGATGTTCACCGCAACATTCTATAAGAAATTGCCAGGTATGAACAATTGGTGGGGAGGTATTTATGCCACCGATAATAATAGTGATAATCAGGCCTCACACTGGCCTGATGCCAATTTGTTCAAAGGGCAGAAACAGACACCCTTAGTAAAGGATTCGGAGTGGAAGTTTGAAGTTATTCGTGATATCAACTATTTCATCGATAAAATTGAGTACAATCGTGAAAATGCCGCGATATCTGGTTCCGAAGAGTTGGTAAATCATTATTTGGGTGAAGCCTATTTCTTCAGGGCATATGATTACTTCCGCTTATTATCAAACATTGGCGATGTACCGATTATTAAAACGGTGCTTAGCGATAAGTACGAAGATTTAGTAGCAGCAAGTCAAAGAGCGCCTCGTAACGAGGTGGCCCGTTTCATCCTTAGTGACCTGGATAAGGCCGCAAGCCTTCTGTTAGATGAAGAGCCGGAGACTGGTCGTTTAAATCAGCAGGCTGCCCTGTTGTTTAAATCGAGAGTGGCTCTTTTCGAGGGAACTTGGTTGAAGTACCACCAGGGAACAGCTTTAGCACCAGGCAACAGTAAATGGCCTGGTAGCAAAATGTATCCTGATTTCGCTTTTGCCGGTGGATCAATCGAAAGTGAATACAATTACTTTTTTGAGCAGGCTTACACAGCCGCTGATGCTGTTGCACAACAAACCGAATTGTATGACAACTACCAAGAGCTTTTTAATCGAACAAGCGGAATCGAAGACATCGATGAAGTGATTCTGGCAGTGCACTATAGTAAAGGTATTGCTTCGCACAGTGCCACACACTATTTGGCACGCACAGGTGGGGGAACAGGCCTGACGCGCGCCTGCGTAGAATCCTTTTTGCTGACTGACGGACGTCCGGTGTATGCTGATGTTAATAATCTATATCAGGGCGATGCCATGGTGCACAATGTGATTCAGAACCGGGATAATCGTCTGGTTCAATCAGTAAAAGATGCAGGCTTTGTAACTCAACTAATCGATGTAGAGGGTCAAATGGTAGAGGATACCATCGTTGATTACCTCCCAAATATTTATTTCCTGGGTAATCAGGGAACAGCTACCGGTTATGAGCTTAAAAAGTGGATCAGCTACGAAGAAGGGCAGGACGAGCAAGGAGCCGGAACATCAGCTGTACCAGTATTTCGTGCTGCAGAGGCTTATTTGAACTATCTGGAAGCCTACTACGAGCGTCATAATGCACTTGATGGTAAATGCGATTTGTATTGGAAGGCTTTGCGAAAAAGAGCTGGAGTGAATGAGGATTACCAATTAACCATTAGTCTGACCGATTTGAGCCGGGAAAACGATTTGGCGACCAAGTCACGGAACACTTACGTTTCTCCAACGCTGTATAATATTCGCCGGGAGCGTCGTTGTGAGTTTGTGGCTGAAGGACTTCGTTTCCTTGATTTGAAAAGGTGGCGGGCACTCGACCACATGGTGAAATACAATGTTGAAGGCATCAACCTGTGGGAACAGATGCATGAACTGTATGAGCCAGAGCAGATCACTGCTGATATTGTGAGTCAGCCAGGTATGGGTAATTACATTCAGCCCCTTAAACTCAACTCAAGTGCCGAGTATTACGATGGTTATACGTTCCCAAAAGCACATTACCTGGAGCCAATTCCAGTGAGCGAAATTATTATGACCTCAGAGAATGGCGATGTATCAACATCACCTATATACCAAAATCCAGGTTGGCCAGCTAAAGTAGCAGGTACAGCAGACTACAGTGCAGACCTGGATTAACTAATTACAAATTACTGGATCTTATAATTTAAGACCTGCTTCACAGCTTGGTTGTGAAGCAGGTCTTATGGTATTACTATGTCTTTTTATATGAGTAAAATATGCAGGAAAATAGCCTTGATCATGCTGGTAATGATCGGGTTAGTGGCGACGGAGTCAATTGTGGCAATCAATGTTATTCCCTTGCCCAATAGCTATCAGTTAAAAGAAGGAGAGTTTCGATTTGATGCAGATACAAAATGGATTATTGAAAACGAGGCTCAGGCGCGGCTTTTGGATACGTTTACCGAGTTGTTTCGTATCTCGGCTAACTATCACTACAATCCCCAAATAGGAGGAAAGGCTCGCCGTAATTACCTGCTCTTCAAAACAGATGCAACACTTGATAAGGAGGCCTATGAACTATCTGTCACCAAAAAGTCTATTGTTATTGAAGCCAGCGGGGATAAAGGGTTTTATTACGCCTTACAAACTTTAAAGCAGTTATTGCCTGTTGAGTTAATGGGCGAGCACTTTGCCGAGGGAGTAAGCTGGAGTGTTCCTGCTGTCATAATCAGTGATAGTCCCCAATTTCATTACCGGGGTTTTATGCTCGATGTATCCCGATATTTTATGCCAAAAGAGGACTTATTACGTTTGATTGATAACCTGGCATTCCACAAAATTAACTACCTGCACCTGCACTTGGTGGATGATAACGGATGGCGTCTGGAGATTAAAAAGTATCCAGCCCTTACCGACATAGGTGCCTGGCGTGTAGAAAGAAATTCTTTCTTTTCAATGCGCACGAACCCGCAACACAACGAGGCGACACCTGTTGGAGGCTATTACACCCAAGAGGATATTAAGGAAATTGTTGCCTATGCACAGGAGCGTTTTGTAGAGATTATTCCGGAGATTGAAATGCCGGCACATACCAACTCGTCTTTGGCAGCTTATCCTGAACTGGCTTGCCCGGTGGTTGAAAAGCCCATCCATGTATTACCCGGCATAGGCGGAAAGAACTCGTCCATTATTTATTGCGCCGGCAATGACCAGGTTTTTCATTTTCTTGAGGATGTGATTGATGAAGTTGTAGAGCTTTTTCCGGGTCAATACATTCATGTTGGTGGCGACGAAGCCAATAAAGAATACTGGAGTAAGTGTCCGCGCTGTCAGCAGCGCATTCAAGAAGAGGGTCTTGAATCAGAAGAAGCACTTCAGGGGTATTTTATTGAGCGAATGTCTCAGTACATTAAATCCAAAGGTAAAAAGGTAATGGGATGGGACGAGCTGACCAACTCAAAGGTGCCGGCCGGTACAACCGTTATGGGTTGGAGAGGTATGGGCCATGCCGCTCTTAAAGCAGCTGACCAGGGAAATCCGATTATCATGACGCCAGCACGTGCTTTGTACTTTATCCGTTACCAGGGACCTCAATGGTTTGAGCCTTATACCTATTTTGGAAATAATACCCTTCAGGATGTGTATGCGTACAATCCTTTTGAGGCAATGACCGAGCAGCAGGCTAAACATCTGCAGGGTATTCAGGGCTGTTTATGGACAGAGTTTGTGACTTCTCCCGAGGACGCTGAATATTTGATTTTCCCACGTTTAGCGGCGTTGGCCGAAAATGCCTGGACGCAAAAAGAGGGCAGAAGTTGGGAAGGCTTTGTGAAACGAGTGGATAAGCTGTTTAATATTTATGAAGCGAATGGTCTTCATTACGCCACATCATTAAATAACCTCTTTCACCAGGTTAAGCCAGTTAATCAGGCGCTTAATGTGGCATTTAGTTGTATCCGCCCCGATGTGGAAATTCGCTATACAACAGATGGCAGTGAGCCATTGGCCAATTCAGACCTCTATAGTCAGGCATTCAATGAAGAGCCATCAACGGTGGTGCGTGCAGCCGCATTTAAAAATGGGGTGCGCATGGGACAGGTTTTAACGCTGAATAGCCTGAAGCACAAGGCAGCCGGTGAAGTTGTTGTATCGAAAGAAGCCAATGCCTGGTTACTGACCAATGGCCTGCTGGGAAGTGAAAAAAACACCGACGGTGAGTACGTCGATCTTTATAATAAAGATGGTGAATTCACAATTGATTTAAACCGTTCAACGGCATTTGAAACCATTGAGTTGAGCCTGCTTAATAATAACGGAGGTGGTGTGCATTTGCCTTCTAAATTGGTCGTGTCTGCTTCCATCGATGGGGAGCACTATGAAACCATTGGCGAAATCAATGTTGAAGAACAAATCAGGTTTCAGTCAGGAATTTATAAAACATCGCTTAAGCTTGAAAAATTAGGCGCGCAAGCAAGGTATATTCACTTGCAATTAACCAAGCCTGGAAATTGTCCTGTAGGACATGTCCGCGAAGGACAGCCGGCACGAATTGCTATTGATGAGCTGTTGATATATTAAATGCATATTAGCATCCGAATAAGCACCTTTTCTAAAACTCTTTAGTTAAGGCGCTTTTTTCATTTCTGAGTGAGTCTTTTTTTACTAGTTTTGAATGCTGAGAAAAAAACTAAAAAAGAGTTGGATGAGGAGATTTGAAAAGCGGGTGCTTTACCTGTGCTTATTGGTGTTGTTGCAAATGAAGCCTTTACCGGGCAATGCCACACAGGATGTTATTTATTCTTTACAACATATTTCGCTCGAAAAAGGCTTATCTCAGAGTAAAATTCTTGCTTTAAACCGCGATAAAGTTGGACGCCTCTGGTTGGGTACCCGCAACGGCTTAAACAGGTACGATGGCGTAACTATGCATACCTATTTCCGGCATTCAGAACGACCTTCAGGCTTACTGGATGATTTCATCTATTTTATTGTAGAAGACGGCGAACGAAACATATGGGTTGGAACCGGCAAAGGATTGGCAAAGTATGATTTTGAGCACGATTTGTTCAGACAGTTACCTTCAGAATCGGGCAGCCGATCCGTCGTTTATAGTAATGCGTTAGCATGTGGCGATTCCGTCATTTTTGGTACCACCGATCATCTGGCAATTTATAACTCTACCGATAATCAAATCAAACAACTCTATTTCAAAGGAGACACTCAATCACTGCCACTGCTATATAAAATTGTGGAATGGAACAACAATCAGGTGCTTATCGCATCCAGGTGGAATGGCTTGTTTAGATGCGACCTGAATACAGGACAGCTAACAAAACTTCAATGGATTGGTGAAAACAACTTATTGACTGTTCTTAAAGATGATGAAGACCAATTATGGGTGAGTGTTTATAAGAAGGGACTGTACAAAATAAGTGCGGATGGGGAGTTGCTTCAGCAGTATCATTCATCTAATTCGGCACTTCGAAGTGACATTGTACTTGCATTGTGCGAGATAGATAATGAAATATGGATTGGCACAGATGGCGGCGGATTACAACGGTTAAACCTGAAAGAGAATCAAATTTACACTGTACAAATCGCCTCTGATTATAATCCTGCACTTAATTCTATTAGTGAAATTTTCCTGGATGAGTACAGCAATATGTGGTTGGGTACGGTTAATGGTGGTGCCTTTAATTTAAAAGAAGTATGTGCTACTTCGTTTTCCGATGTACCTTGGGGCAATACCAACGGTCTAAGTAGTCAAACCGTGTTAAGCTTATTTGCCGAATCAGATAATACTGTTTGGGTAGGAACCGATGGAGGAGGCATTAATAAATACCGGTTAAATACCGGCACATTTGAGCATTTTGCATCCACTCGAAATAAAAAAATAAATGCCATCATTCAGCTTTCCGATGATGAGCTTTTAATCAACTGCTTTGCTGAAGGGCTTAAAATATTTAATACACGTTCGGGCACACTTTCTGATTTTCACCTGACACCTCAGGGAGATGCCTATATCCCTGGTCAAGGCTATATGGGGGTGAGTTTATTCAAGACAAGCGATCGGCAGATTCTGGTAATAGATAGCCAATTGCAGCTAATTGATGTGCCAGAGAGAACCATAGAGCTCATTTTTTCGCCAAAAATTCACCAAGGTGAAGGAGGTTTGAAGTTGGCAGGACGTCAGCAGTCTGATGTGTATCTATATGGCCAAAATGGAATTTATTGTTACCATTCGCTCAATAAGAGTATTGAGCAGATCCATCGGGTTAATGCCGGAGAAACTATAAAATGTGCCTTCGTGGATAAGGAGCGAAGCCTTTGGGTGTCAACGTCAAAGTCTTTTTATTATATATCAGGTCAGCAGCAGTCAAAACACGAAATTAATTTAGGAGGACTGGGAACTGTAACAAGCATTGCTGAAGGCAGTGAAAAACAATTATGGATTGGTGCAGGTCGAAATATTGTAATGTTGGATAAGGAATCGGGTTCTTTGCACCGTATGGGTGTTTCCGATGGGTTTATGCCCAATGAGTATTACGATAAACCCAATGTAGCTATTGGCCGGCATATTCTCAAAGGTGGGGCCAATGGGCTGGTGCATATCCGGGAGGATCAATATTTTCACCGTCAGGACAGTGTACAGCTAATGGTAACCAATATTCGAAAAAATGGCAAGGCAGGAGACGAAAGTATTCTCAGGAATTACCAGCAGGACAAATCAGTTCAATTGCCCTATAATTTTGGTATGTTGGAGTTTAACCTGATGGTAAAATCAGCCGATTTATTTAGAGATAAAACCATAAAATATGCCATTGAGGGCTTTTCTGAGCAGTTTATCGAAACCAATGATCAGCGCATAAGTATTATTGGTCTAAAGCCTGGCAACTACAAGGTGAAAGCCAAAGTGGTTGACGCCGATGGTATTTGGACGCCTGCCGCAACAGTAATGAATATTAGTGTATTACCTCCCTGGTGGCAAACCATTTGGTTTAAACTGTTGATTGTAGTGGCCGCTATTACTGTTGTGCTGGTGATTTGGGCAGTACTGTATAACCGACATATGGTAAAAGTGCAAATGGAAATACAGGAGAAAGATAAGTTGCTTAACGAGCAAAAACTTGCTTTTATGACCAATATTTCTCACGAGATACGTACTCCTCTTACTTTAATTTATGCCCCTCTCGAGCAGTTAATCAAGGAAGATGAGCATCAGGCCCGAGATAAAGAACTGCTGCAGCTGGTTTACAAGCAGGTTAAGTACCTCAAAGGTTTAGTCGAGCAGGCTTTAAACCTCGAGCGCGTCGAAAATCCGGAAGAGGTGCTTCAGCTGGCCCCGGTGCCTTTTAATGAATGGCTAAAAGAAGTGATTGACGGCTTCGATTTTGAGTTGAAAAATTCGGGTATGCAGGTCGATTTTCAGCTTGACCCACAAATTAAAGAGCTTAGCCTGGATAAGCAGGCCATTACTAAAGTAGTTTATAACCTGATTATAAATGTCATCAGACATGCACCAGAAACAAAAACATTGGGTGTTTCCACACAATTAACGGACCAGGCAACTGTAAAGGTCACGTTTAGTGATGAGGGACCGGGCATCCCTGCTGAGCAGCTCAGTGAGCTGTTTAAGCGCTTCTTTCAGGCAACTGGCAGTGGTAATGGTTATGGGATTGGGTTGGCATATGCAAAAGCACTGGTTGAGCGCCATGGCGGTAAGATAGGTGCTGCCAACAACGAGACCGAAGGAGCTCGTTTCTTCTTTGAATTGCCATCTAAAAGTGCATGGGACGAAAACGATTGCCCGGTTGAGCCGATGGATGAGCAGATATTGAAAAATCTGAAGTCTGATGAAAAAGGAAGTGGCAATGAGGAACAAATGGCATTATTGGGGCAGCTTACCTTGTTGGTGGTTGAGGACAATGAAGATTTATCTCAATACATTAAGCGTCTCTTGCGTAGCCTGTTTAAGCGGGTTATTGTTGCCAGAAACGGGGAGGAAGGGTTTAATAAAGCCTTAACGGAGATGCCTGATATTATTTTATCGGATGTGATGATGCCACTGATGGATGGAAACGAACTTTGCCGACGCGTGAAATCTACCATTGAGATCAGCCACATACCGGTCGTGTTATTAACAGCGCGCCATGATGAAGTTTCGGTTGAGAAGGGCTACAAAATGGGAGCCGACAGGTATCTAACCAAACCCTTTAGCAATGATTTACTGGTGGATGTTATTTACAACCTTTTACTGAGTCGCCAAAAGATTCAGGAGAGCTATCAATCAGCCTTATTGCAGGAGAGTGCAGTGGCCCACCTAACCGTGAGTAATGCGGATGAACAGTTTCTTAAGCAGGTGAACGAAATCATCACCCAGGAATTAAGTAACCCTGATTTGGGTGTTGACATGTTGGTGGATCGCATGGCCATTAGCAGGGCTACTTTATACAATAAATTTAAATCCATTTTAGGCCTTGGTATTAACACCTACATTAACGATTATCGAATTGCCGAAGCAAAAGAGCTGTTAGTTCATTCTGATGAGTTATTAGGTGGGATAGCAGAAAAGATTGGCTTCAAAAGTCAAAGTTATTTCAGCACCTTTTTTAAACAGCAGACTGGCGAAACGCCCATGCAATATCGTCAAAATAGCAAACTGGCTTCGGAAGTTAATGCAAATCAGTCTTCCGAAAATTAGTTTAAATGAGCTGTGCCTCGTTCATTGTTTATTAATGAGTCGAAAACTGATCAACTGGGCTTAAAGGCAAATAAAAACAACCGGAACAGTGATGTGCCGGTTGTTGATCAAGGTTAATACAAAGGATGTAGCATGCGAGCTATTTACGATGCAACCATCCTTTTAATACAGTTAACTATATTTTTCATTTCAATAGGCTTTGTAAAGTATTCATTCACACCATACTCCATTGCTCTATTGTATGAGTCTTCGTCCTGACTTGCGGTAATCACAATGATAGGTATCTGTTTTATTGCTGAGTCTGATTTTATTTTTTCCAATAAATCAAAGCCATTGATTACTGGCATCATTAAATCGAGAATAATAATGTCAGGTTTTTCTTTTCTGATTGTATCAACCGCATTAACGCTGTCTTTTTCAGTCAGTATTTCTATAGTGTTATCGTCACTAAAAATGGCTTTAATCAGAAAAAGGCTTACTTCAGAATCATCAATAACAAGAACTTTATGCATATAGTCAGTTAAAATTTTTCAAAATCAGAATCAATTTCGGTGTTTAAATTAAACGCTAAAGTAACATTCTTATTCTGGCTTGTCAAAGGGGTAGCTGCGTTTGCGTGTAATCGATTGTTCGTTTTCACCTCATTTTTTATGCTGATTGAGGTATCTTTTTGGCCTATTTTAAAGAAAGACACGACCTCCTTAAGCTGCTCGGCCTGCGCTGATAATTCTTCTGCTCCGGTTGCCATTTCTTCAGAGGCAGCTGCATTCTGCTGAGTAATTGTATTCAGCTGTTGCATGGCCTTATTTACCTGTTCAGCACCCATGTTTTGCTCCAGACTGGCCGAGGCAATTTCCTCTACCAGGTCGGCTGTTTTGCTAATTTCAGGGGCTATTTCTTTTAGTTTACTAGCGGCATTTCGTGCTACCAAGGTCCCATTTTTCAATACCACATCAATTTCGTTGGCCGACACTTTGCTTCTTTCCGCCAGTTTTCTGACTTCAGCAGCAACCACTGCAAAGCCTCTGCCTTGCTCCCCAGCTCTGGCAGCTTCCACCGCTGCATTTAATGCCAGAATATTCGTTTGGAACGATATGTCATTAATGATTGAAAGTTTGGTCGCTATGGTATTCATGCTCTCAACTGTTGTTTGAGTAGCCTCACCACCTTCAGTAATGCCACTGGCTGCAGTTACCGAAATACGTTTGGTTTGCTGTGCGTTATCCGAATTGCTGTTGATGTTAGCTGCCATTTCTTCCATGCTGCTGGTGACTTCCTCTACGGATGAAGCCTGCTCGCTGGCCCCCTGACTCAAGGCTTGGGAGGTGCTGCTCATTTGCTGGCTGGCTGCTGCAATAGTATTGGCTCCCTCAATGATGCTGCCTACCGTTTCGCGCAGTTTGTGGCCCATGTTAGACAGGGCTGCTGCCAGTTGGCCAATTTCATCGCGCTGTTCAATTTCAATAGAGGCAGTAAGATCGCCTTGGGCCAGTTGTTTTGCAAAGTCAACCCCCTTATTAATAGGAGTGGTGATTGCTTTTGTAAGGGCAAAAGCGCAAACAACACCAGCTATTAAAGCCAGTATCAAACCTGTTATCATAATGGTATTGGCAACACTAAGGGTTTCGATGTTATCATCGGCCATCCGTTGGGTGGCATAAAGGCCGGAATCGGATATATCGGCACAACTAAGAATAAAGGCGTTAGCGGCCTCACTGCTTTGAGCTGTGAGCTCTTCTCTTTTTTTCCAGTTAACAATATAGGTTTCCATTGCCTTGTGGTAGTGTTCCGTTTCCATCTGTATGGTGTTCAGTGCTTTGATGTCGGAACGCATCCGGGTATAGCGGCGTATTTCTTTTAAATAATTATACACGTGAGAGAATTGGTTCAATGCCTCATCGAAAATGGCAGGGTCGCGCATAACCTGGGATTTAAAGTTGCCAACGCGCACAATGTTGCCCACTTCTATGATTTTATTAATCAGGGTTATTTTTTTTAACCTTTCTGTATTAGTGCTGCCCGCCTGAAGCTCTTGCATCATGGCTTGCTCTTGGCGCATGAGGTAGTCGTTGCAATTGGTCATGTATTCCAGAGCCGATTCGTCCATAATTTCTCGAGCCTCATCCAAGGTCTTGTTCACTTCGGCGGTTTGTTGAATTAAACCTACATAGATATTGGTGGCCTCCTCTGCTATTTGCAGGCCTATAGCCAGAGAATCCAGTTGCCTGGAATTTGCAGATAGGTGTTTACCTTTAGCAAGGGCCTCTGTAATCGCTTTTATTTGCTTTTGGCCTTCGGCGTAAAAGTTTTCCTCTTCCGTATAGCTGTAGGCAATAATGCTGTGCATGGCCCGGTTGGCTGCTGTTCGAAGTTCAGTGGCAACCTCTACCTCAGGCACATATTCATGAGCCAAAAGATCCGATTCGTCCGCAATCTTTACCATGTTAAATATAGCCAGTAAGCCTATTATTAATGCGATAGCCAGTAGTCCGCCAAACCCCAGGCTGAGTTTAATGCCCAATTTTAAATCATTAAACCAACTAAGGGTGTTGTGCAGTGCGGAAACAATACCACTGCTTTTCGATGAAAGATTCATAGATTTTGTTTTTGAGTGTTTGTGAAATGCTTGTTTTCGATTTTGTCTGTAGCTCTATGCTACCCTGGATTTAGTACACCTGGATAATTACTTCCAGGCGTTGAAAAAGGTTGATGACAAAAGTAGTGGTGTGTTGCCTGGTGTTTCGTTAATCGCAGGCGAAAAATTACGCGTAAGCCGAAGTAATTTTACCTTTTATATGTCAGACATAAAAGCTTTGTTGTTTTCATAAAAGCGTTACGTAACAGGTATTTAAGGATTGGTGGTAAGTGGTTAGGTTGAAAAATATTAGTAATTGCACCTATTTTTTGGGAAGGTAGTATTCTAAAAAGTTTGTTTCTTTATGCATGAAATTTTTTTCAGATAAGGGAGAATGTGTTGCATGCAGCATTAATTGTTTGCAGCATATTGTAGCCGGAAGGGAGCGGCATCAGGCAGTTGATAACGTCAGTGTACTAACTCTTGAAGAGGGTGATACGGTAATGAAGCAGGGAAGTTTTGTTTCTCAGGTCGCATTTTTACAGGAAGGAGTTGTTAAGAAAGTGCTGGAAGGCAAAAATGATAAGAATGTTATTTTAAAGATTATTGAACCACAAACCTTTTTAGCGCTTCCTGAACTACTAAAGGCAGATCGCTATCCATTTTCATTTGTGGCTGTAACGGGCTGCAAGGTTTGCTTTATTAAAAGGGATTGGCTCAACAAAATCATCTTAAAAGAAAAGAAGGCACAGGATTTTCTGCTTAATTCCATTGCCCGCGAGTTTAATTTTATGTACGGTAAGCTCACTACAACATGTACACGTAACAGTTATGGAAAGTTGGCTTCAGCCTTGCTCTACCTCACTAGCGAAGTTTTTCATAGTGATGTATTGAATCTGCTAAATCGTAAGGAACTGTCTGAGCTTTCAGCCACTTCAAAGGAGAGCACCAATAAAATTCTGCAGCAAATGCACCACGATGGGATAATTAAAATCACTAAGGATAGCATAAAGGTAGCGCGGCGAGATTTGTTAGAAAAGCTGAGCACCGTTGGTTGAGTAATTGTAAATGGATTGATTATTAGCTTTATAAGCTATTTCAGATTTTTTTTGTTGAATTATAAGTTAAATTGTGATTTGTTGGATGTAATTTAGCACAATCTATGGGGGAAAGAAATCTACTTAAAAATCTAAAGCACTGTTGTAGTGCTTTGATTCGAAAAGGGTTTGGCGATTATGAATTCCAGAATATTAATAAACGTATCAAGCATGTCAATAAGCGGTTTGGCGATGCCTTGCTGCAAAGCAAGCATAACGAACGAATGCTGAAAACAATCTTTAACAGTTCGCCATCGGCAATGATTTTGTTGAACGGGAATTATGAAATTGCCAATATTAATAAAGCAGGATTAAAATTAGGGAATACTCATAAGCTACAAACAAAAGGTTTATATGCCGGCGAAGCATTAAACTGCATTAATACGGTGCGCTATGCTCAGCGCTGCGGATTTACAGAAGAATGTCCGCAGTGTGTGTTGAGACAAACCTTTGTCAACACCTTCGCCACCGGTAAGTCGTATGATAAAGTAGGCGTTACACTGCATGTTAATTCTCCGGATAAACAGCATGAAAAGAAGGATTTTCTGCTGTCATCCACCACACTTTCCGGAGGGGAGAATGAGTCTGTATTACTTACTTTGGAAGATGTAACTCCGCTGAAGCAAAAAGAGGCTGAAATCAAAAAAAGTGAAGAAAAATACCGTGCCCTATACTACAATGCTCCCTTGGCCTATCTGGCAATTAGCAGTGAGGCGAACGTTCTGGATGTGAACCCTCAATGGGAACGCATGATGGGGTATACAAAGGAAGAGATTACTGGCCGTTCGTTTGGCCATTTGATTCACCCCAGCCAGAAGCAGGCGATGATGAGTCAGCTCAATGAAGATGTATTCAAAGATAATCTTCTCGAGCTGGAAACTTCTTTAATCTGCAAAGATGGAACCAGCATTGACGTGGCCATGGAGGTTTGCAGGTATTATGATGAAAAAGGGACATACAAACGGGCTTATTGCACACTTAAGGACATTACTTCCGAAAAAAAGGCCATAGCTAAGTTGGAGGAGAGCGAACGGAAATTCAGGGCTTCGTTTGATGCCAATCCGGCTGGAATGGCCATCATTACAACCGACAGTGTGTTTGTTGATGCAAATAAGAGCTGTTCTCATATTTTAGGGTATTCAAAAGCTGAAGTTTTAGGGAAATCAACAACCAGTTTAGGTGTGTGGAAAAATCCCAACGACCGGGAGGTGCTGCGGAAACGTATTTTGGAAAAGGGATATGTGGATAATGTTGAGCTTCAGTTAAATCACAAAGATGGTTCGACAAAAACAATTCTCTTCTCAGCATCAGCCATATACCTGAATAATGAACTGCACTTTCTTGCTATTTTCAGGGATATCGGTGTATTAAAGCTCGAACGCTTTTACCTGCAAAAGGCACAGGAAATTGGTAGAATTGGTTCGTGGAAAATTGATTTAATCAATAACAAGGTATCGTGGACAATGGAGAACTGCCGAATATTTGGAATTGAAGAATTGCAGTTCTTTGACTATAAATGGTATTTCAACCTGATTCATAAAGATGATCGAGAGAAAGTAATGAGTGCCTGGAGAGCCGCGCTTAGAGGTGGTAGCTATGATATTGAGCATCGGATTGTGGTAGATAACAAGGTGAAGTGGATCCGGAAGAAGGCTTTTGTGGAGTATGATGGCAACCAACGCCCCACAGCAGCAATTGGGGTGACACAGGATATCACAACTGAAAAAAAGTTCGAAATATCGCTTAAAAATAAAAATGAAGCCCTCAACCAGGTTAACCTCGAGCTCAAACAGGCCAAAATAAAGGCTGAAAAGGCGGATCGCTTAAAGTCAATATTTCTGGCTAATATGAGTCATGAAATCAGAACCCCGCTTAATGGCATCATCGGTTTTTCAGATTTGATGGTGAACAGCCATGGTGATGATATTGAGGAAAGAAAATATTACATACAGGTTATCAGACAGTGTAGCGATAATTTATTAAATATTGTTAACGATATCCTCGATATTTCAGCCATTGAAAATGGAACACTGGAGATTCATGCCAAACCTGCTCATATTGCTCATATACTGGAGAATTTGCAAGAGGTGTATACCTCCAAAATAGAAATCGTTGCTAAACCCATTGAGCTAGTGCTTACAAACCCTGGTAAGGGCTTGCAGGTAACTACCGATGAGGGACGACTCACGCAGGTGCTTATCAATTTGCTGGATAACGCTGTGAAGTTTACTTCAGAAGGCCGCATCAGGTTTGGAGTGTATAATATTTCTGAAACGACTTATACCCTATTTGTGGAAGATACGGGTATTGGTATTGCTAAGGAGAAGCATGCGATTATATTCGATCGCTTCAGGCAGGTGGAAGTATCCATGAGTCGTCAGTACGGCGGAAATGGTCTGGGCCTGTCTATTGTAAAAGAGATCCTTATGTTGCTTGGTGGCGAAATTAATGTGGATTCGGCGGAAGGCCAAGGTGCCACCTTTTATGTAACACTGCCACTGAATAGTCCGGATTCATAATGTAGTTGGTAGCTGCAGCCTCTAATGGTGCGTTAACTATATCCAACCGCGGGTATTAAAGCTCTCAAAACAAAAGAACAGCCAAGCTGTTACAGGCTGTTTTTATACTTCGATGGAGTAGTCCCCAACTGCTGACTAAAGCACTTTCGAAAATAGGCCAGGTCATTAAACCCAACACGTGCAGCCGTTTCGCCAACCGTGTAATTACCAGATTTTAGTAGCAGGGCTGCTTGTCTGATTCGGATGGAGCGAATGAATGTAGCAATATTATTTCCGGTAAATGTTTTGATGCGTCGGTAGAGCGTTGGCTGACTCATGTTTAACGATTCTGCCAGTAATGATGCATTAAACTGCGGATTGGTCAGGTTATGCTCCACAATATCAATTGCTTGTTTAATAAACTGCTCCTGATGCGGATCTATTTCTATTTCGGAAGATGATAAGGTAAGCTTCTGGCTGTAGTATTTTTTGAGTTGGCGCCTGCTTTTTACCAAATTATCTATTTTAGCGAGCAATACTTCGGGGGTAAAAGGCTTTGTAATGTAATCATCGGCACCGTTTTCCAGGCCTTCTATTATGTCTTTGTCGCCACTTTTAGCCGTTAATAAAATAACGGGTAAATGACAGAGTGTATCGTCATTCTTTATGGCTTCACAGAGTTCAATGCCGTCCATTTCAGGCATCATAATATCCGATACAACAATATCCGGCAGTTCTGATTTTAATGCCGCAAAAGCTTCCTTTCCGTTATTGGTGCTAAGCACGGTATATTCATTACTCAATAGAGCACTTAAGTACTCCCTCAGCTGCTGATGGTCTTCAGCCAACAATAGTTTAATTGGATTGGCATCCGGGGGGGTGATTGGGGTAGGAGTCTGGTCAGGTATAGGTGCCTTTTCTATGCTGGTGCTGCGTATAGTACTCTCGCCCTTTTCGTTTTGACTTAGATGTGTATCGCCCAGAGGAAGCTCTATTGTAAATTCGGCACCGTGTCCCGGTGCACTGCTTACCTTAATGTTGCCATGGTGAAGCAGAATAAATTCCTGAGCCAGCGATAGGCCAACACCTGAGCCGCTATGGTCGCTTACTGGTTGGTTCTTAGTTTGATAAAAACGTTCAAATATTTTCTCCAGTTCGTTCTTAGGAATGCCCGGTCCATTGTCTGTTACTGTTATATAATACTTATTGTCAGTGCAGCTTAAGCGTATAATTACCTGCTCCTTGGCGGGAGAGAATTTTATAGCATTTGACAGTAAGTTGGAAACGACAATGTGCAATTTCTTGACATCAAACCAAAGCAGGGTGTCGCCATCAGGCTTACTTATTATAAGCTTAATGCCTTTGTGCAAAGCATAAGGCTTAAAGTGTTCAACTATCTGTACAATAAACTTCTCAATATAATTTTCAGAGGCCTGAAGCTTCATTTGTCCAACTTCAATTTTCCGCAGATCCAACAGTTGGCTAATCAATTCGTACAATTGCTGAGCCTGCTGGTGGATGGTTGCCAGCTTGTGCTTTACCGCATCAGGCAGTGTTGTATCTTTAATCAGGTCTTTGGCCGGAGCCATTATTAAAGTAAGTGGTGTTCTAAGTTCGTGCGATATATTTGTAAAGAAGCGGCTTTTTACTTCAGCCAGTTCATGTTCTTTGCTTCTTTCAATGCGGGCAATGGTCAGTTCGTGCTCTAACTCCCTGCTTTGTAGCTCCAGGTTTTTGGCCCGGTAGATCTGTTTCATTCGGAGTAGATACAAAGTTATTAACACCAACACACTGAGACTGATAAGTAGTAAACGTCCCCACCAGCTGGCATACCATGCCGGATGGATGGTTATTCGTAAATGGGTGGTCTCTTCATTCCACATGCCATCGCTGTTGGCTGCTTTAACTTCAAAACGATAGCTGCCCGGTTTTAGGTTGTTGTAGGTAACGCTGCGTTGTGTCCCATCTGTTGTGGTCCAATCGTTCTCAAGGCCAGTCAACCTGTATTTATACTGATTGGATTTTTGATTAAGGTACGATAAGCCAACATAGTTAATCGCCAGGCTGTTGATGGGGTGAAACAAGTCAATTTCAGAGGTGTAAGGAGCAGCTTTGGACAGTACTACCTTATCATTTACCGGTTCATTAACGTCAACGGTTCGGTTTTGAATCAGGATATCGGTAATGTAAACCGGGGTTTTAAAATTTCGTTTTTTAATGCTGTCAGGGTAGAAGTATAGCAGGCCCTTGTTGTTCCCGAACAGCAGTTGTCCGTCTGTTGTTTTAAATGCGGCACGCAGGTTATTGGCAATGTAATAATTGGTAAAGCTCAGGTCCTGGGTATTCAGTCTCGAGATCCCGGAGTTAGTGCCAATCCATAAGGAGTTATCGCTATGGTGTGTAAAGCAGGTCACAAAGTTGTGACACAGTCCATCGCGCTTATTTAAAAAGTGAATGGTTGATTGCAAAGCATCGTAGTACCCCAACGCACTGCGATAACCTATCCAGATGCGCCCGTCAGGCATTTGATGAAGTGCCCATACCTCATTATTATCCAGCAGGTAGCTTGAGGGGTGCAGGTCATTAAAGTGGTTAAATTGAAAGGTGTAATCTTCGTGGTAGATTAATTTATTGAGTCCTCTGTTGGTGCCCACCCATATATTGCCTTGCTGATCCTCCAAAAGTGCGCGTATGTAATTACCGGTAAGCTGGTATTGGGCTTTAGGATTCGATTGACTGAGGCGAAATGTATTGGTTTGCCTGTCGAACAATACCAGCCCATTGCTGGTACCCAACCAGAAGCGTCCCTGCCGGTCGATGAGAAGCGCATTGATGCGGCCCTTCCATGCTCTTTGGTTTGTGATCTTAACGGGTACTTCCCTGATTATGTCCTGTTTGGGTTGGTAAAGCAGCAGCGAGGACTCCATTGTGCCAAACCAAATGTTACCTTCTTCATCTTTTACCGATGAGAGAACGATGTCAGTAGGGATGTATCGCTTGCCAGTGCCTTTTGTCGAAAACTGTTCAAAGCTTGAAACTCCATTGGAGGGGAGAGGCAGGGTAGTTTTTTTTATGCCACCATGGTAGAGCGCAGTATAAAGCTGATGGGCATCGCTGGTAAAAGATTTTACTTCATAAAGGCTATTGAACCGTATCCGGTTGAAAAACTGTTTCTCAAGATTAATTTTTACAGCGCCGCCGCCGTGGGTGCCAACCCATACCACACCTGAGGGATCGGCTAATATGGATATCATCCTGTTTTCCAGCTGATCCTTAAACAAAGGATGATCCCAGTTATAATGCTCACTATGCGTTGTGGCACTGAGCTCCTGCAGATGATCCAACCCATCCCAGGTAGCCACCCAATAACTACCGTGCGAATCTTTTACTACCCCATACACATCTTTATGGCTGATAATCGATTCATCGCTACCTTGATGAACAATCACACTGGTGTCGCCTGTTTTTGTGTCAAAGAGGTAGATTCCGTTCCCCACCGTGGAAATTATCAGGCGGTTATCGATTAACTGCAGATTAGTGATGGTAAACTGGCTATGAGTGGGGTTGGAACGCTGGAGCTCAAAGGACGTGAATGTGTTTGTTTCCCGCACATATTTTACCAGTTGATTGGTTGGCGTACCAAGCCAGTAGGTGCCATTTTGCTCGTTGGCAATGGCGGTAAAAACATTGGCATACGTACTGCTGGATGCATTGTTTTGCAACCAGTTTATTTGAGCATTTTCTCCATCAGGAACCGGCTCACTGAACGTTAATACCGCTAAACCCGAATTGGTGGCTAATAGCAGGCCCTGCTCAAGGTCGCCGGCAATACCTGTTAGCCTGATCAGGTTATCCGCATTGTCGGGGCTAAGATTCACAGTGGTTAAAAATGATTCGGTAACAGGGTTGAATATGTGCAGGCTGTTAGGGGTTCCTACCCAAAGGTACCCTTCAGAGCACTGGTATAAAAAATTAATGTTGAGCGATGAATTAGGGGTGTGATACGATTTAACGGTAAATCCATCGTAGCGGTTTAGCCCATCTGAGGTGCCAAACCAAATAAACCCCGCCTGGTCTTTGAGAATGGCATTGACATTGTTGTCTGACAGCCCTTCCTGCATCGTGATGTAATCAGCACTGATCGTGTATTTGGCACCTGATACAAACTGAAAAATGCATGCAAAAATAAGAATCGCAAGAAGTCGTTGTGGCATCATTCCCTTATTTATATTGATTGACCTACCAAAAGTACGAAAAACTTCAGACCACTGATGTATATACGTCAATTCCTGTTATTCAGACAAAAGTCAATGCATTAGTGAGTTAGCTGGGTGGGTGAATAAAATGTCATCCTATTTTGAACAGAATACGCCCCATGTTACCGAACAAAAAAGCAGTGTTTTTTGACGAAATCGTCCCTTACCAAAACGTTGATAGATGCGTAAATTTGTGGGTAATTGAATTGAGTTAAACAATTTAAACATCTAAAAAACTAGAGAATGATTAGATTAGTTTTAGCCGTGTGTGCTTTGTTTGTTGTTGGTGGCGCGAGGGGCCAAAGCAACATATGGGAAAATCAGCGCGTGATTCAGGAGAATAAGATGGAAGCCCGAGCGACCTCTTACTCTTTCCGAACAGTTAGTGCTGCCCAGAGTATGGATAGAGAACAGGCAGAAATCAAATTATTAAATGGGGACTGGCAATTTAATTTTACCCCCGACAGTAAGCAGCGATCAACCGATTTCGTTGCTAACAATTATGACGCCAGCGAGTGGTCACTTATCCCAGTGCCATCTTGTTGGGAAATGCACGGGTATGGTACACCAATTTATACCAATGAGGTATATCCGTTTACGCCCAATGCTCCTTTAATCGACAGAACCAATCCGGTGGGCTCCTATATTAAAGAATTCGAACTGCCTGAGAAATGGAATAACGAGCAGGTTATTATCCACTTTGGAGGCGTATCTTCAGCTTTCTATTGTTGGTTAAATGGTGAGTATGTGGGATATAGCCAGGGCAGTCGCCTGCCTACTGAGTTTGATTTAACCAAGTACCTGAAACCCGGTAAAAACAAACTGGCTGTACAGGTAATTCGTTGGTCAGATGGTAGCTACCTTGAAGATCAGGACCATTGGCGCATGAGTGGTATTCATCGCGAGGTTTATCTGATGGCTCAGCCAAACATTCATATCAACGACTTTTTTATTCGTACTAAGCTGAATGCTGACTATACAGGAGCCTTGTTCCAGGTAAGGCCCGAAGTAGTTGCTTTCAAAGGGGAGTATAAAGATTGGAATCTTGAGGTAAACCTGTATGATCATACCGGGAAAGCGGTATTGGATAGTGCTATGCGCATGTCAGTTAAAAGCATTATCAACGAGTGGTACCCTGCCCGTGATAATGTTTACTTTGGCCGAATGGAGGCCAGCATTAAAGAGCCACGTTTGTGGAGTGATGAGCAGCCATATCTGTATAAAGCCGTTTTAACTTTGCTTGATGAGAATGGTAAAGTGATTGAAGCCCGCAGTAACCATGTAGGATTCAGAGAGTACACGTACAACGATAAAGGGGTATTCCTGGTAAATGGTCAGGCAGTTAAACTTAAAGGGGTCAACCGACATGACCATAGTGATAGAGGCGGAAAAACAATGACTCGTGAAGAGATGAAGCGCGACATTGAGCTGTTGAAGCTGTATAACCTAAATGCTGTGCGTACGGCGCATTACCCGAATGATCCATATATTTATGAGTTGTGCGATCAGTATGGAATTTATGTGATGGATGAGGCAAATATTGAGTCGCATGGTTATGGAGGTAAGTTGGCCAATGACCCATCGTGGAATCTTTCCTTTATGGATCGAGTAATTCGCATGGTGGAACGCGACAAAAACCACGCCTCTATCTTTTCCTGGTCGCTAGGAAACGAGTCTGGTTGTGGTCCTAATCATGCAGCGGCTGCCGGATGGATTCGTGATTTTGATCCGACCCGTCTGGTGCATTACGAAGGAGCTCAGGGACAGCCAACGCATCCCGATTATATTCCATTAACTTCGAAGCAGTGGGGTGTTAACTACCACAGCACAATGGCTAACCCAACTGATCCGGCTTATGTGGATATGTTAAGCCGTATGTATCCTTCACTGGAGCAATTGGAGGCGTTAGGTTCTAACTCAAAACTAAAGCGTCCGGTAGTGATGTGTGAGTATGCGCATGCAATGGGTAACTCACTTGGACACTTAAAAGAGTTTTGGGACATTGTTTACCAATATCCTATTATTTCAGGTGGATTTATTTGGGATTGGATTGATCAGGGCATCCGTGCCGAGGATGAAGATGGTACCGTTTACTGGAAGTACGGTGGCGATTTTGGCGATCAGCCAAACCTGGGTAATTTCTGTCTTAATGGTATTGTGAACCCGGATCGTTCAGTGAAGCCTCAGTTGCAGGAATGTAAATACGTGTTCCAGCCCGTTCGTATTGAGGCCATCAGTGCCAAAGAAGGAAAAATTACCATTGAAAGCTTGTATAACTTCATTTCAACCAGCGACTATTATTTCAAATGGTCGGTAGCAGAGCAAGGCAAAGTGCTTCGTTCGGGTGAGCTGGATGATTTCGTACTTGAGCCTGGACAAAAAGAGGAGGTAACGCTGCCCTTGCATAAAGTAAAATTTAGCGCAGACAAAGAGTATGTGTTGCGTGTGAGTATGCATCAAAGAAACAAAACGTTGTACTCAGAGGCTGGTTATGAAATCGCTAAACAACAATTTGTAATTGCTCCGCAGGCTGCTGCTGTTTCCACTACTGGTGCAGGTACTAAAGGTTTAGTGCTGACGGAGTCGGACGAGCAAATTGTAATCGGTACCAAGGCCTTCGAAATAAAGTGGTCGAAGCTGACTGGTGAGATGACCAGCTATTCATACAAAGGGCAGGAGCTAATTGAGGTCGGTCCTCAGGCTAACTTCTGGCGTCCGCAAACCGATAACGATTTCCGTGGATGGAAATCACATAAGCAATCGGGCATATGGAACGACCTGAAGGATGCCAATGCAAAGGTTACTGTAGCTGTTGATCAGATAGACGCAGCAGGTTACCAGGTGAGTGTAACGCAGGTTTATAGCGATTCGTTAAACGTAGCAATTAACTACAGCATCGATAATCAGGCTAACGTAGTGGTGCGTTTATCAGTAAATATGAGCGAACAAATGCCAATGCCATTGCGAATTGGTTCAGAATTGGCAATCAGTAAATCGTTGCAAAACATGAAGTTTTACGGTAAAGGACCATGGGAAAACTATAATGACCGTGCTTTTGCAGCCGAACTGGATGTGCACAGTGGTAAAGTGGAAGATTTTGTTCACCACTACGTGACTCCGCAGGAGTGCAGCAACTACACCGAAGTGCGCTGGTTAGAGCTGACTAACAATAAAGGGAAAGGATTAAGAATTACCGGTGAGCAGGCATTAAGCACTTCTGTGTGGCCGTGGACAGCTGACAACCTGGAACAAGCCAAGCACATTAACGAGTTGGAAGAAGCAGAGCACCTGACGCTTAATGTGGATCTGATTCAGGTGGGTGTGGGTGGTACCAACTCATGGTCTGAAAAGTCAAAAACCATTGAGCAGTATCGCATTCAACCAGGTAATTATAGTTATACCTATAAGCTATCTGTGATAAAATAATTATTGCCGATCATATAAATTAATTGAACTTTAGAAATTAATAAACAAATGAACAAAGGGTATAAGAATATATCTGTAATGATAGGGCTTGTGAGCCTCTTATTTGCAGGTTGTAATTCAGTCAAAGAAAATGAAAAGGCGCAAAAAAAGCCTAATATTTTGTTTATAATGACTGATGATCACTCCTTGCAAACATTTAGTGCATACGATGATCGTTTCATCGAAACGCCCAACCTGGATCGCATTGGCGAGGAGGGCGCTATCTTTAGAAATAGTTTTGTAACCAACTCTATTTGTGGTCCCAGCCGCGCCGTAATGCTTACGGGTAAACACAGCCATAAGAACGGACACATTAATAACACGCTTACTTTTGACGGAAGTCAGATGACATTCCCAAAAATCTTGCGTAAGAATGGTTACCAGACCAGTCTGATTGGTAAATGGCACTTGCGGAGCTTGCCTACAGGTTTCGATAACTATGAGGTATTGATTGAGCAGGGTGATTACTACAACTCTGATTTTATTGATAATGGCGATACCATTACCTCAGAGGGATATGTGACCAATGTTATTACCGATAAGAGTATTGATTGGCTCGAGAACAGGGATGATGATAAACCCTTTTGTTTATTGGTGCATCACAAGGCGACACACCGCATCTGGCAACCAGATACAGCGTTGTTCCATTTGTTTAAAAACAAGGAATTTGACGTGCCCGAAACCTTTTTCGATGATTACAAAGGACGTCAGGCGGCTGCTGAACAGCGCATGAGCATCGATAAGGACATGGATTTGGTTTACGACCTGAAATTACTTGATAAAGAAGGTGAAATCCAGACGCAGTACCGCAGTGCCTACGAGAACATGATTGCCAGAATGAACCCTGAACAAAGGGCTGCCTGGGACAAGGAATATGAGCCGGTAATTGCTGATTTTAAGTCGAAAAACCTAAAAGGCAAAGAGCTGGCATTGTATAAATATCAGCGTTACATGCAAGATTACCTGCGTTGCGTAACATCTGTAGATAATAATGTTGGCCGCTTGCTCGATTACCTGGAAGAAAAAGGAGAATTGGATAATACACTTATCGTTTACACTTCAGATCAGGGCTTTTATATGGGTGAGCATGGATGGTTCGATAAGCGCTTTATGTATGAGCAGTCTTTAAGAACGCCACTGGTTATGCGCTATCCAAAAGCAATAAAGCCAAATACACAGTTGCACCAGTTAGTGCAAAATATCGACTATGCCCCAACGTTTCTTAATGTGGCAGGTATTGATGTTCCTGCCGAGATGCAGGGCCAATCGTTAGTCAAATTATTTGAGGAAAAGGAACCGGAATGGCGGGATGCGATCTATTACCATTATTACGAATATCCGAACGAGCACATGGTCAAGCGTCACTATGGTATTCGCACAGGCCGTTATAAGTTGATCCATTTCTATAATGATATTGATGCGTGGGAATTGTATGACCTGGTTGACGATCCAAACGAAATGGTTAACCTTTACAATCGTGAATCGATGAAGCCGCTGGTCGAAAAATTGAAAAAGCAGCTTGAAGAGCTTCAGGAGCAGTATGAGGATACGGACCGAAGCACCTATTAATCTGAAACTACATTGAAGCATGTGCTTTAAATGATTGAAAAACAAACAGGAACAGTGCATAATAGATGTGCTGTTCCTGATTTAAAGTTGGAATAACAGAATTGTCCATTTTAACGACATTCGTCTTTTAAATACGTTACAGCATGGTAAAATTGAAATATTTCATTGGATTAATCTTATGTGCCGGAGCACTGCTTGGATGCTCGCAAGCCAGTAAAGAGGATGTTTTCGTAAAAGAAGTAAAATTTGGGGAGAATGTCAGCCTGGAAGAAAAGGTTAAAATGGCAGCTCATGTGGTACCAACACCCCAACAGCTGGATTGGCAAAAAATGGAAATGACAGCGTTTATTCATTTTACCATAAATACCTTTACAGATATGGAATGGGGACATGGAGACGAATCTCCGCAACTATTCAACCCAACAGAATTAGATGCTCGCCAATGGGCCAAAACATTGAGCGATGCCGGTATGAAGATGGTTATTCTTACCGCTAAACACCACGATGGCTTTTGCCTTTGGCCAACCAAAACAACCCAACACTCAGTCGTTTCAGCACCCTGGAAAAATGGGCAAGGAGACGTAGTAAAGGAATTAAAAGAGGCCTGTGATGAATTTGACCTTAAGTTTGGTGTCTATCTGTCACCTTGGGATCGCAACGCAGAGTGCTATGGCGATTCACCGGCTTATAACGATATGTTTAACCAACAACTAACCGAGCTGCTTACCTGGTACGGAAATGTAGATGAGGTATGGTTCGACGGCGCTTGTGGTGAAGGGCCCAACGGGAAAAAACAAGAGTACGATTGGGAATCCTACTACGCCACCATAAAAAAGCATCAACCCGATGCTGTAACAGCCATTATGGGAGAAGATGTACGCTGGGTTGGTACAGAAACGGGCTATGGAAGGGAAACTGAATGGAGTGTGACTGCCTATGCGCCCGGTGGTCGTCCAGAAATGGCCGCTATCAACGAAAAACTGGAACTGAAAGCTAAATCGAAGGATTTAGGCAGCCGTGCCATTATCGAAAAAGCAGACCATCTATTTTGGTATCCGGCCGAAGTGGATGTGTCCATCAGACCGGGATGGTTCTACCACAAGCACGAAGATGACAAAGTGAAATCATTAACCAAAATGGTTGATATTTACTTTAATTCGGTGGGTATGAATGCCGTTTTGTTATTAAATATACCTCCTGATACGCGTGGCCTGATTCATGAAAATGACGTGGCTTGTTTAAAAGCATTTAAATCTTACCTGGATGCAACATTTGACGAAAACCTGATGGCAGAGGCACATGCTCTGGATGTTAAAGAGGCAGAAAAAGCCACTGATGATGCTTATGATACCTATTGGAGTATCTCGCAACTGCCAGTTTCAGCAAGCTATAAGCTCCAACAGCCGCAGAAAGTTAATGTGATAATGCTGCAGGAATACATCGCTAAAGGTCAGCGAGTTGAAAAATTTAAGGTGGAAGCCAAAGTGGCTGGTAACTGGACCGAGATAGCCAATGGAACCACGATTGGCTACAAACGCCTGCTTCGCTTTCCCAATATTACCACCGACGAAATTAGGGTAACCATTGAGCAGGCACGCGATGGAGCACTCATTAATAACATTGCACTTTACCTGTCGCCCGAAATATTATCAGAGCCAGTTATTAATCGCGACCGCGATGGAATGGTGACTATTCAAACCGAAACACCACACCCGCTTATTACCTATACTTTAGACGGCACAGAACCTACGGCCAAATCAACGCCCTACACGGCTCCCTTTAGTTTGCCAAAAGGCGGACTAGTGAAAGCCCGTGCTTTTATTAATGATTTTGCTCAACAAAGTAGTGTGGTTACGCAGCAATTTGATATTTGTACCAAAAAATGGAAGGTGGTTAATGTGAGTGCACAAACCGAGCAGTTCGGCGCTGATTTCGCCATTGATGGAAATCCGGCTACCATGTGGCATACCCCGTGGGGCGATCAGGTAAAAGCACACCCGCATTTCATTACAATTGATTTAGGTGAGCAACTGAATTTAAAAGGGTTTAGCTATACCCCTCGCAGCGACCATAACAAGAGTGGAACCATCTTTAAGTATGCCTTTTATGTAAGTACCGATGGAAAAAACTGGACACCGGTTATCGCTAAAGGAGAGTTTAGCAATATTAAAAACAACCCGGTTAAACAGGATGTCCGTTTTAATAGTAGCCATCCGGCGCGTTTCATTAAGTTACAAAGCACAGCCGGTGCATATAATGAGGCTTGGGTTTCAGTTGGTGAATTGGGCGTGATCACAAAATAAACATCATAATAAGTTATTGAAATGAAGCAAATAGCATTTTTAGTAGTGGCTGTTTTTTTAACAACTGCGTGTTGTCAAAACACAAAGAAGGAGCCATCTACCCAAACTACTCAAAAGCAGCTTACCCCTTTAATGGGCTGGGCCAGCTGGAATCAGTATCGAGTAAATATATCAGAAGACATTATTAAAAAGCAGGCCGATGCCTTGGTGTCAAGTGGTTTAAAAGAGGCGGGCTATAACTTTATAAACATCGACGATGGCTTTTTTGGAGGTCGTGATGAGCAGGGAAATATTATTCCGCATCCAACCCGTTTTCCAAATGGAATGAAAGTAATTGCGGATTATATTCACAGTAAAGGGCTAAAGGCAGGAATTTATTCCGATGCGGGCATCAATACGTGTGCATCGTACTGGGATAAAGATACCATTGGTGTGGGCATGGGGCTTTATGGCCATGATCGTCAGGATTTGACCTTGATGCTCAAAGACTGGGGCTACGATTTTATTAAAGTAGACTGGTGTGGTGGCCAGTGGCTGGGCCTGGATGAAGAAACCCGTTATACCGAAATTGCAAATATCATCAAGGAAATTAAACCAGGCACAATCTATAACATTTGTCGGTGGGAATTCCCCGGAATATGGGCAACTTCTATTGCTGATTCATGGCGCATATCGGGCGATATTGATAATAAATTCCACTCCATTTTGCACATTATCGATTTGAATGCTGACCTGTGGAAGCATGCCTCTCCCGGTCATTTTAACGACATGGATATGCTACAGGTTGGCCGTGGCATGAGTTATGAGGAAGATAAAGCGCATTTTTCAATGTGGTGCATGATGAACTCGCCGCTTATGGCAGGCAATGACCTTAGCACCATGTCGGAACAAACACTTGAAATTCTAACCAACAAAGAAGTTATCGCCTTAAATCAGGACCCTTTGTGTTACCAGGCACGTCGCATCATCGACCTGGGTGAATTGGAAGTGTGGGGCAAACCATTGGGATCAACCATGAGTGGAGAAGTGGCAGTGGCCTTACTGAACCGCGGCGAAACACCAGCGTCAATGGAATTTGAATTGGAGGCGGTTGGAATCGATGCAACACGAGGCTATACCTACCGCGATTTGTGGGCTAAACATACCTCAGAAACATTAAACGATAAGAGCCTGTGCTTTGATGTGCCAGCTCATGGAGTAGTTGTTTTGCGCCTCAAAGGTCAGTCAAAACCCTATAATGTATACCAGTACAAATAATTAATATAAAGCCAATTAATAATGAGAAATTTGCTTTTAGGCCTGATTGGACTGCTGTGCTGCTTGAGTACGGCAGCCAGTTATAATCCGGAATTTTCCACGGCTGGATTTTTCCAGTTACAGAATACAGGCCGTGAAGTCTATTCAATGAATGTTGCGTGGCGTTTTTATAAAGGAAGTAATAGCGAGGCCTACAAAAATAATTTTGATGACAGTAACTGGGAGGTAGTGGCACTGCCACACGGAATCGAATATTTGCCAACGGAGGCCAGTGGGGGTATTAACTACCAGGGCGAAGTATGGTATCGGAAGCATTTCGAACCGGCCCCAGCGATCAAAGGGAAAAAACTGTTTTTGCACTTTGAAGGCATCATGGGCAAGTCAAAAGTATGGATAAACGGCCAGCTGGTGAAGAAGCATTTTGGTGGTTTCCTGCCTGTTATTGCCGATGTAACCAACTACATTAACTGGGAGGGCGATAATGTTATTGCCGTGTTGGCCGACAACAGCAACGATCCCTTATATCCTCCGGGGAAACCTCAGGAAATGCTTGACTTTGCCTACTTTGGAGGGATTTACCGCGATTGTTGGCTGGTAGCACACAATAACGTGTACGTTACAGACCCTAATTTTGAGGACGAGGTGGCTGGCGGAGGCCTGCTGGTAGCTTTTGATAAGGTGTCGGAGCAAAGTGCCGAATTGGTGCTTAAAGCGCATGTTCGCAATGAGCAGGCAGGTGCTTTTAGGGGAACCATCGAGTACGAACTAAAGGATCGTGAAGGAAATCAAGTGATGGAATCAGCGGCCAAGTTGCGCCTTAAAGGGCGTAATGCCAAAAGCGTAAGCCTGACAGCCCATGTGACCGATCCAAAGCTTTGGTCACCCGATTCGCCGTTCCTGTACAATCTGTTAGTAAGGGTTAAAGACGAAAATGGTCAGGTGATTGATGGCTACCGCAAGCGCATTGGTATCCGCAGCCTTGAGTTTAAAGGCGAGCAGGGCTTTTGGCTCAACGGTAAACCTTATCCACAACCACTGATTGGAGCGAATCGCCATCAGGATTTCGCTATTCTGGGCAATGCACTGCCCAATAGTTTGCACTGGCGCGATGCCAAAAAATTGAGAGACGTAGGCTTAAAAGTCATCAGGAATGCCCATTATCCGCAAGATCCGGCTTTTATGGATGCCTGTGATGAATTGGGATTGTTTGTTATTGTGAACACACCCGGCTGGCAGTTCTGGAACGAAGATCCCATCTTTGAAAAGCGCGTTTATCACGATATACGAAACATGGTTCGCCGCGACAGAAATCATGTGAGTGTTTGGTTGTGGGAGCCAATTTTAAATGAAACCTGGTATCCTGATTATTTTGCAAAAAACACCCGCAACATCGTTGAAGAGGAGTTTCCTTTTGATGGGTGCTACTGCGCGTGCGATGCGGAAGCCAAAGGGAACGAACATTTCGATATCTTATTTGGCCATCCAACCAACGGCGATGATTTGGGCGGCGTAAAACATCTGGATCCAAATAAAACCTATTTTACACGTGAATGGGGCGATAATGTGGATGATTGGAACTCTCATAACTCACCCAGCCGTGTTAACAGAGCCTGGGGAGAGCAGGCCATGCTGATACAAGCGAAACATTATGCAAAGCCCGATTATAAGGCGACCAGCTTTGATGCGCTGTACCGCGCTAACCGACAGCATGTAGGAGGCTGCCTGTGGCACTCTTTTGATCACCAGAGGGGCTATCATCCGGATCCGTTCTATGGAGGTATTATGGATGCATTTCGTCAGCCAAAGTATGCCTACGAACTATTTAAAGCACAGCGCTCTTCAGAGAGTAGCGACCAGCTGGCAGAAAACGGACCGAGCGTTTTCATCGCCCATGAGATGACGCCTTTTTCGTCACCTGATGTGACTGTGTACTCAAACTGCGATGAGGTACGTCTGCAGGTATTCCAGGATGGGAAAGAGTATGTATATAAGAAAGAGGCAACTGGCGATGGCATCCCCAATCCGATAATCGTTTTTGAGGATGTGTATGATTTTATGGCCGATAAAGCATTGTCGCGTAAGAAGCGACAGAATGAAGTATTTATGCAGGCCGATGGATATATTAATGGCAATAAGGTATGCTCACACCGAATTACACCGGCCAGAAGACCGCATAAGCTGGTGCTTTGGGTCGATGATGAAGGCGTTGAATTAACTGCAAACGGGTCAGATTGCGTGACTGTGGTGGCTGGTGTAGCTGATAAGAACGGAAACATCAAGCGTCTCAATAATTATTTTGTAAAACTTGAGGTAACGGGAGAAGGGCAGTTAATAGGCGATGCGTCCATAATGGCCAACCCTCGTCCGGTTGTGTGGGGAACAGCTCCGGCCTTGATTCAGTCCACAACAAAAGCGGGACTTATTAAAATTTCTGCCTCTGTATTAATGCCGGGAAGTCAAGTGCCTTTAAGTGCTGAGTTAGAGCTGACAAGTGTGGCATCTGCCAACAAGTTACTGTATAGCCAGCAGGAGTGGCAAGATCGTGCACAGACGATGCGCCAGGAAACAACCACTAATCAGGCTGGCGATGACGAGCTGAAAAAGGAGTTGGAGCGTCTTAGAAAAGAGCTAAACGACCTGAAATTAAAGGAAGTGGAACGTCAGCAAGAGGCTTTTGGAGAAGGAGGAAAATAAATGAATAAAGGAGATATGAAGCAGTTTTGTTTAAGCCTGGTACTTCTGGCTTTCTTTACGCTTGCTGCAGTGGGACAGCAAAAGGGGACAATCATCCCACAACCCGTGTCTGTACAAATGGGCGAGGGGAATTTTGAAATTACGGAAAAAACGACCATCAGTTTTAATGCTGATCAGCCGGAGTTAGAGCAGGCTGCCCGTTTCTTTACTAAAGCCATTGAGAAAATTTCGGGTTACGACCTGAAGCTAAATAAAGGGCAGGCGCAAGACATCCAACTATCGCTGAGTAAAGCAGAATCTCTGGGGCAGGAAGGGTACCGTTTGCTGGTTACACCATCGCATATAGAGATAGTGGCCAATGCAAAAGCAGGAATAATTTATGGGTTGCAATCGGTATTGCAAATGCTGCCGCCTATACGCACGAATGCTCCATTGGTATTACCAAGTTTGGAAATTGAGGATTATCCAAGGTTTAAGTGGCGGGGAATGCATTTAGATGTAAGTCGTCATTTTTTTGGGCCCGAAGTGATTAAGGAATACATTGATTTAATGGCTTCGTACAAAATGAATGTTTTCCACTGGCACCTGGTGGACGATACCGGTTGGCGCATTGAAATTAAACAATATCCTAAATTAACCGATATAGGTGCCTGGCGGGTAGATTATAATCATTTGCCCTGGACAGAGCGTCCGCAAGCTAAAGCCGGCCAAGTGCCTACTTATGGAGGCTATTACACTCAGGAGCAAGTTCGCGAGATCATTGCCTATGCGTCAGAGCGGAATATTACAATTGTTCCGGAGATTGAAATGCCTGGTCACGTGGCTTCTGCCATTGCCTCGTATCCAGAGTTTTCGTGTAACAAGCAAGCGCAGCTGCCGCTTACAGGAGGTAATTACGACAATATTTACTCCAATTATTGTGCTGGCGATGATGCAGTTTTCACCTTTCTTGAAAATATTTTAACGGAAGTCATTGACTTATTTCCATCAGAATACATACATATCGGTGGCGATGAGGTCAATAAAGAATCGTGGACGAAATGTGCCAGCTGTCAGAAGCGCATGAAAAGTGAAGGTTTGAAAGATGAGAATGAGCTGCAGAGCTACTTTATCAAACGCATCGAAAAATTCTTGGTCAGCAAAAATCGGAAACTGATTGGATGGGATGAGATACTGGAAGGTGGTCTGGCTCCTCAGGCAACAGTGATGAGCTGGAGAGGCGAAAAAGGGGGCATCGAAGCTGCCAACATGGGGCATGATGTGGTGATGACGCCAGGTAAACCCTGTTATTTCGATCACTATCAGGCGGGCCCCGCTGGGGAACCCCTGGCCATTGGCGGTTTCAACACTCTGAAAACCGTTTATGACTATGAACCGGTACCAGCTGAGTTGTCCCAAAAGAATGCCGGGCATGTGCTGGGAGCTCAGGCGAATGTATGGACGGAGTTTATAACCACCGTCGAACACCTCGAATACATGGTTTTACCACGTATGGCTGCATTGGCTGAGGTGGTGTGGACGCCACAGGAGAACAAGGATTGGAGCAGTTTTAATCAGCGCATCCGCAAACAGTTTAAAGTGTATGAACAGAAAGGTTTAAACTACTGTGTAGGCAATGCTACGGTGGCCATTCAACCCGTTTCCGAAGGTGGTCAGTTAACGGTTGAGCTATCAACCGAGCTGCCTGGTGCTGAAATTGTTTACACACTGGATGGTGAGGATCCAACAGTTGAGAGCCAAAAGTATACCGCCCCGCTGGTGATTGATGCTTCAGTGCAGCTCAAGGCTTCATCGGTGGTTAATGGCAAGGTGATGGGCATGGCGCCTAACAGCCAGTATTTTGTTATGCATGAAGCCATTGGTCATGCGGTAGAGTACAAGAACGCGTTCAGCTCTTCTTATAAAGCCGACGGGCCAAACTCACTAACAGATGGCGTGCGCGGAACAACAAATGTTGTGCAATATTGGCATGGTTTTAATGGGCAGGATGTGGAGGCCACCATCGATTTAGGCCAGGTAACGGACGTGAAGCGCATCACCTTGGGTTGCTTACAAAAATACCGCGACTGGATTTTCATGCCACAGGAGGTGGTATTTGAAGTGTCGCTTGATGGGCGCCGGTTTAAAAAGGTTGGGACTATAAGTAATCCTATTGCTCCATCCTCCGAAGAAGTTATTCATGATTTTACCATTGATCTAAATGCCAAACAAGCCCGTTACATCCGTGTAAAAGCCCAAAGCAATGTTTGTCCGCAAGGACATAATGGGGAAGGAAAACCGGCCTGGGTTTTTGTCGATGAACTCATAGTCGAATAAGCTGTCTTTCTCAAAGGAGTTATTGACTCTAATTCAGACAGAATAAATGATAAGCCAAAAAGCGACATTGCCAACCAGCGATGTCGCTTTTTGGCTTTTTTGTTGTCCTGTTCTTACATCAGTTGCCCATAAAGCCCATATCAAAACTTCCTGCTAAGGCCTGTTACACCAGCATCTATTGAAGCTTAGGTATTATCCATTTAAACAGTGTTTAAGGGCAAGCCCTAACACACTATACCAGACAAGGCGGAGTGGGCAGAACGTAGCTTTCAACGATAGTTTATTGTGCATATCAATAATTTCTTTCATACCTTTAAGAGTGTACATAACAATCTAATACCTATACATATGATAAAAAACATTGCCGTAGTTGGTCTCGGAAAAGTAGGCTCTTTGGTGGCCATTCTTCTTAACAAGTCCTTTCAGGTGCACGGTTTCGATTCGCAGCCACTTACCAGCCCTTTCCCCTTGCAAAGTTCAATTATTGACATTTCCGATCACTCAGCTACCCTGGAGCAGCTTAAATCATTCGATGCTGTTGTTTCCTGCTTGCCATATAAGTACAATATCGTTATCGCGAAGGTGGCTCACCAACTTGGCATACATTATTTTGATTTAACCGAGGATATTAAAACATCAGTCGAAATACAGGCACTTGCCGAAACTTCAAAAGGAGTGATGGCGCCTCAATGTGGCCTGGCTCCCGGATACATTGCCATTGTGGGCTATGATCTCATCAAGAAGTTTACCCGGCTCAGAGACGTTGAGTTGCGTGTAGGAGCGCTGCCCAGGTATCCCAACGGGCTGTTAGGTTACTCCTTTAACTGGTCTCCGGCCGGTGTGATCAATGAGTACATTGAAGATGCTGAAGTCATCGCCAACGGCAAGAGAAAATTTGTTTCGTCCTTAATGGGGCTTGAAACCATCAACATTGAGGGGCGCGAATATGAGGCTTTTTACACGAGTGGCGGCCTGGGAACGCTCTGTAAAACCTTAGAGGGCAAGGTCGATACATTAAATTACAAGACAATACGGTATCCGGGACATGCCCGGCTCATGCGGTTTTTAATCACAGAGCTTATTTTAAAGGATAAAAGAGACATTCTGGAAGAAGTGCTAACCATTGCCAAACCACCTGTTAACGAAGACATGGTGCATGTTTATGCGGCCGTTGAAGGTTGGCAAACCGATCGGCTCTTTCGGGAGGAGTTTTTCCAAACCTATCTGCCACAAACGATCGATGGCAAGGAGTACCGGGCAATATCCTGGACAACAGCAGCCAGTGTATGCAGTGTTGTTGAGCTGGTAAGTCAGGGGAAAACCGCTTTAAAAGGTTATTTGAAACAAGAAGATATTAGTCTGGATGATTTTCTGTCAACAAGCTATGGACAGTATTATAAAAACCAAATGTAGCATGGATACACTTAATCAAATACTGGAAGGATTAATGACCCGTTATCAGCAGCGGGTGAGTGATGTTAAAAAAATTACTCAGGCTCTTAAGGAGCGGGGAATTATTCAAGAGTTGTCCGATATTGAAAACGACCATATCGCTTTCAGGACAATTGGGGTGCCGCAGCTGGGGATTCAATCGCTGGAAAAAATATTTTTACACCATGGTTACCAGCCCAGAGACGATTATTATTTTGAGCAGAAAAAAATCGATGCCCGCTGGTATGCACCGCCCGAAGATAGGTTGCCACGCATTTTCATAAGCGAACTGCGGGTGGATGATTTTCCTTCGTCCATTCAAAAGCTGATACACTCATTTACCGATGAAGTAAAAAGCGATCCGGTGGACGACTTGGATCTTAACGATGCCGCAAAGGTTGATGAATTTTTACACTCACCTCTTTGGCGCACACCAAGCTGGAATGAATTCAATACCTTGGCAGAGGTCAGTGAATATGCTTCGTGGACGATTTATAATAAGTACTACCTGAACCATTTTACCATAAGTGTTCATAATTTGCCGGAGCCCTTTAATACCTTGGAAGAGTTTAATAAGCTGCTGTTGCATATTGGCATCAACTTAAACAATGCAGGTGGACTTATAAAAGTCAGTCGCGATGGGCTGCTGAAACAAAGCTCATCGGTTTCACAAATGATTGATGCCACCTTTGCGGGTAATGAGATTCATAAAATATCTGGCAGTTATGTGGAATTTGCCGAACGAAAAATATTGCCCGAATTTACACACCTTCCTGCCGATAAAATTGGAAGAGCGCACAGGCGAGAAGGCTTTGAAACTGCCAATGCCGATAAAATTTTTGAAAGCACCTATTCCAGCCAAACACGTAAAAATGTGAACTGACGGTTTCAGTTTTAGCGATATCAGATTTCAAAAATATTGGTGTTGGTTACCAGGTTTCTTTTAATAAGGTTTTAAAAGACTGACACCTCCAAATGACATTAAAGGATACAGCAACGTATCCATTTACTTAAATTTTAAAAAAATATGCTGCAAAATATTCTTGATCATTTTCAAATAAATGGAGTTAACGAGGGCTCCTGGACGGGTCAACAGTCTGTAATCTCCAGCGGTTCACTTCTCGAAGTTCTGTCGCCCCATAATAATCAGCCCATTGCCTCCATTAAACTTACCGATAAACAGGCGTATCAAAAAGTAGTCGAAGAAGCACAGGGAGCTTTCTTGAAATGGCGTAATGTCCCGGCTCCAAAGCGCGGTGAAATTGTGCGGCAGTTTGGGCATAAACTCAGGGAAGAGAAAGAGATGCTGTCGAAACTGGTAGCTCACGAAATGGGGAAAAGCCTGCAGGAGAGTTATGGGGAAGTGCAGGAGATGATTGATATTTGTGATTTCGCAGTTGGCTTATCGCGTCAGCTTTATGGACTTACCATGCATAGCGAACGCCCGATGCACCGCATGTATGAGCAGTGGCATCCTTTGGGTGTTGTGGGCATTATATCGGCCTTTAATTTCCCGGTGGCAGTTTGGAGTTGGAACAGTGCCATAGCCTGGGTATGCGGGAATGTTTGTATCTGGAAAGCTTCAGAAAAAACGCCACTCACCGCTTTGGTATGCCAAAAACTCATTGCCGAAATACTGGTAGCCAATCAGCTGCCTCAAGGTATTAGCTGCCTGATAAGCGGTGCCAGAGAAGTGGGAGAGTGGATGAGCGAGGATAATCGTTTGCCTTTAATTTCGGCCACCGGCTCGGTGCCGATGGGTAAGGCGGTTGGGCAAACTGTTGCCAAACGATTTGGTAAGTCGCTACTGGAGTTGGGGGGCAATAATGCCATGATCATTACCGAAAATGCGGATCTGAACATTGCCATTCCGGCCGCCTATTTTGGAGCCATTGGAACCAGCGGACAGCGCTGTACTTCCACCCGGCGCCTCATCGTTCACCGTTCTGTGCTGGAGGAGGTGATTAGCCGCTTAGTGAATGCTTATGCGCAAATTACTATTGGCGATCCTTTAGATGCTAAAACACATATGGGCCCGTTGGTCGACAAGCTGGCTGTGGAGAGCTATCTGGCTGGTATTGACGTGTGCAAGAAACTAGGCGGGCAGATGCTTGTGGAGGGCGGACGTTTGGAGGCCGACCACCTGAAAAACGGCTGCTATGTTACGCCATCCATTGCCTTGGTCGATGCCAGTTTTCCTAATCTTCAAAAGGAACTGTTTGCACCCTTGCTTTACATCATCGCTTATGATGATTTGAAAGAGGCGGTAAAAATTCAAAACGATGTACCACAAGGCTTATCATCGACCATTATGACAACGAATATCCGCGAGGCCGAATACTTTTTGTCGCACAATGGAAGCGACTGTGGTATTGCCAATGTGAACATCGGCACATCAGGAGCTGAAATTGGCGGGGCTTTTGGCGGTGAGAAGGAAACAGGCGGCGGTCGGGAGAGCGGCAGTGATGCCTGGCGAAATTACATGCGCCGCCAAACGGTGACAATTAATTACTCAGATGAATTGCCATTATCTCAAGGCATCAAATTTGAACTTTGAAACAGATAAAACAGCGTTTTGAAACCGCTAAGCACGCAAAAATGAATGGTATTTTCAGTTTTGCGTGTCTGGCGGTTTTGTTTTTTGAACACAACTCCCTTAGGCAAAGGGCTTTTCGCGTAGGCTGGCTTACAGATCAAACTGAGTAACAGCCGATGTTTGATAGCCAATCCTGACGGCCCGGGCAACAATCTTTTTATGGGTGAATGAGTTTACAGGGGCCTATCTGAGCTACCTCAAGGAAATCAGGCAGAATCAGCCAAAGGCCAATATTTACTGCATCACCCTCACACATACGCGGGCAGAGGGCAATGAGCGAACAGGGGTGAAGCCCAATGAGTATAGTAGGGCCTTGAAACACCTCGTGTACCAGCTCCAGTCAGAGGGGGACAGGCGCCTTTACCTCATTGAGGGCGATAAGATCACCTCCGAATCCAATCTGCGCCCCGATGTGTTGAGCGACAAAGTCCACTTTGGTATTCAAGGGGCCGCCATGTTTGCCAACGAGCTGGCAGAACGCCTGACGCCTTCGATGCCATAAAATGATACATGCTAATAACTGTAACCTGTGCATCCCGGAGTTGTTTATGACGCTTCGGGATGCTTTTTTTAATCATTTTCGTCTCCAATTATTGGCATGCCTGCCAGGTTTGAGTGTCTCGGCTTAGAGGAGCGACTGGGCTGGGCACAAAAAAACCCGCCAGACAACAGGTGCCCAACGGGTTCAACTATAGCAACTAAAAAAAAGTATTCACCAGCTTATAAAATTTGAGCGCGAACGCTGTTTATCAAGCATCGGTTACTTCATCGGCACCATTGCTCGATGAAGGGGTGGATGCATTCGGACTTGGTAAGGAATAACGGGCCCGGCGAGCCTCGTCGTTGGCATAAATAATTTGGGCCATTTCGCTTACCGGTGTCAGCAATTTGTATAACTCATTAAGCTTCTCAACGCGTTGCTGGGTGAGCAGCCCCCGTTCTTTTTTAAACAGCTCCTGAGCCGTTTCCGCCTCCTGTAGCTCCTGGTGGAGCTGCGGCAGGCTGTCAAGAAGGCCTTCACTACAACCGGCCTCCAGCAACGCTGTTCTGTAGCTTTGTGTCACCTTGGTAAAATCTCCCATAAACAACAGCATGGTGCCATGGTTGCGCCGTGCTTTGGCAATGTCATTAAAGCCAAACTGGTTATGCACCGCTGTATTGCCCGGAAATGCTTTGTTCACAAAAAATTTGATGGTTCGGAACGCCGAATTACAGGCTGCCATAGCCTCTTGAACGGCCTGTGTTTTCTCTGCCATCTCATCCACTATGACCATATCTGTTTTGAGGGCCATTACACTGGCCAGGCTTGTTTTCAGGTCGGCCTGATAGCTGTCGGGAAACGTGGTGTCAAAGGTTTTAAACGCCTCAAAATCTTCCGGTATCACCTCAGCTATACGGTTCCCATAGCGAAGCAGGACTGCATCGCTTAAATTGTAAGTTCTCTCGGTTTTTTTCATGCCTTAAAGTTTTAATGGTTAATGAATAGGATAAAGAAAAGGGTGCCTTGTTTGACACAAGGGAGCTTGGTGCATGGTTTAAGGGGGTGATGGTGGTTGGCTTCATCACTCCGATATTCCTGAGTCTGTTTATTGATCCTCACCGCTAATAAGCAGAAGGAATTTGTTAATAATGTCCTGTCAATCCATAATAAGCACTGGGAAACCTTTAATAAGGCTGTGCCCCATCTCAATAAGCAACAGGCAAGGTTTAATAAGTAGATGGAAATTATTAATAAGGTGCTGTCCGTCCTTAATAAGCAGGTGGAAAGCCTCAATAATGTGCTTACCATCTTTAATAAGTGATAGACACGTTTCAATAAGCAGATAGAAAACGTTAATAACGCCCTGTCGGTCTTTAATCAGTGTCTCAAAGCTTCAATAAGGTGCTGATTAGTTTCAGCGGGAGGATGGAAAGACCTATTAACTAAAGCTTTTATGATTGGAACTTAACAGGCAGGGACGAAAATGTGTGCGGTATCAGTATGTCAAAGAACGGCGCCTAAGCATAGTGGCTTAAGTCTTTTGAAAATTCTTTAAATACCGATTAGTTAGTGTTTGTTGGTGCCTGATTGGCAGAACCAGCAAAACCGGGAATGAAAATAAGACATTTTTCATAAAAAACAATAGATCTGCTTCATTTAGTAGTAAATACGCTAAGTTATGCATGGGAAATATGGGGGTCTTTCTGTGCTTATTGATGAAATATTTAGTAAAGCTACAAATGTAGTATTTCAGCATTTTATCAATAGTTACTCCCTGTATTAGGCCTTATTAAACAGGTGTTTGATTATTATTACCTCCTTTTTGTAACCTTTTAAGTGTTTTGATATATACTAATCAAAATTTATAAACACCTCAAACAATAAAGTTAAACACAAATGAACAAACTAATTATTACTGCAGCCTTGATATTTGGACTCCTGGCTGCTTGTGGTCCTCCAAAGAAAACACAGCTCGTTGGAACCTGGGAAAAAGTGGACGAAGTGAATGAACTGGAAATAGAGCCGCTAATCGAATTTGGGGATACTACCTCGGAGCCGCTGGAAGTATTACTGCTGTTTAGGGAGGATGGCACTATGAAAGTGAAGCAGGGCAGCCAAAGTACGGATGTCCGATACCGCCTTAATGACAATGAATTGACCCTGGGTAACAGGCAGTATGAACTGGTAAAGGTGGATGCTGACAGCCTGGTTTTAAAGGATATCACCGTTTTGGAAGCATTGGCCTTTACCCATATATACGTTCGAACCAATAAACGCATAGGCGATAAATAAACACCATTGCCGAATTAACCCATTGCGCCATGAAGGATGTATCAATACAGCTCAAAAGCAGTCCTTCATGGCCATATTTATTATACCTCACTAATTATGGATACACTAAAAATGCGATTTACATTTTTGCTAATTGTATGCTCTCTTTTTGAAATGGCCCATTCCCAAAATACCATCGTCACCTACTATGATACGCATTGGAAAGAGGTAGGTAAGGAGCAGGCTGCTTACTATCGGGAAGCCTTTAGGGGCAAAGGGCGTCGCTGTCACGTCAGGGATTATTTTATAAATGGTCAGCTGCAAATGAGTGGGACCTACCGAAGCAGCCTGCAGGAGAAGCGGCAGGGCTATTTTGAATATTTCTATCCCAGCGGAGGGCGACGCTCGCATGGCGAGTATAAAAACGACAAAATGAAGGGAGAATGGAAATGGTACCGCGAAGATGGCTCGGTAAGCTCCATTGAGCATTATAAACGCGGCAAATTAAAGGCCTTTACATTTTGGGATGAAAATGGGAAGCAACTGGAAGGCGAGCAGAATATCTATGAACTGGCCCAGTTTGTAGGAGGCCCGGAGGCCTTGGCCAATTTTATTGCGACTACTGTTGTGTATCCTCCGGAGGCCCAGCAGAATGGGGTGAGCGGACGAGTTTTTGTTTCTTTTATTGTTAATGAAAACGGCTTTGTAGAAAATGTTGCCATCGAACGCTCGGCGCACAGCGACCTGAATAATGAAGCCATGAGGGTGGTGAAATTACTGCCTCGATGGATTCCTGGGAGGCATCATAATTTGCCCTCGGATATATCTTTTACCGTTCCCATTAACTTTGTGTTGGAATAAGTGTCGAAGAAAATACAACGGCCATCCGTCGGATCAACTGGCAATAGCTGGTAAGAGTTTTGTGTTTTTAGCGGGTTAAACTCTTTAGTTGTAAGGTAAAAAAACTCCCGTCTACCAATGGTAAGCGGGAGCATTTGTACGGTATCTGCTGATACCTGTATTTTATGTAATGGGTGCTGACCTGTTAAAACCTGTAACGGGCACCAATGCCTCCCATCAATGAAAAGTGGAACGGATCGTCAACAATTTCCATAAATAAGGTGGCATCCAGGAAAAAGGAGACAGGCGCCTTTGGCAGTGTGTATTCTAAACCGATAACTCCATCTGCTCCCAGATCCACATCCGTTTCTTTTTCGCCAGTGTTATAGAACCAGTCATTTCTTCCGGGCAGGCGGTAACGGTAATTGTAGGTATAGCTCTGGAAACGCAGCTGACCACCAAAGCCATAATACCAATCCAGTCCGCTTACACTTTCGTCGCCCAGTCGGTTAATAGGCTTATGAATTAAGTAATGCACCTGAAGACCGATAGGGCTCGATACTTTATAGCCCAGGTACTGAATATCGGCATAGCCAAATCCTTCATCGTAATACCAATCGTTGAAGCGATCATCGTAATAGTCATCGTCAAACATGTGGGTGCGTCCCAGGCTAAACTCCAGTGCTTTGCCATTCTGCTTATAGCGTTTAACCGTTATACCACTCGGGTTACCCAATCGCAAGCCAATTCCCCAGTCGTAAGCCGATGCCGAAGCGGAAGATGATGCCGACGAAGAGCGTCTGCTTTGTGTTGACCGGTTGTTTTGTGACGAACGGCTGCTTTTGTTCGTTCTTGCGTTTGAGCTATTACTTTTTTTAGCGCTTTGGGCCGCTTCGCTCTTCTCTTCAGTGAGGTATTTTGATGAAACATAGCCCTGTTTGCCTTTATACTCTACTTTCCACCATTCACCGTTGTCCTTATCAATTACTTTGACAGCGCCACTCGCCGGGATGGATGCTACCACCGAATGATTGGTTCCGGCCCCTTTTCTCATGTTTAATCCTCCACCCGATTTGGCATAATAGGTGCTTTGTGCAACTAAAGAACTCGTCATTGCAACTAATGCAACTATCAATAAGGTGTACTTTAATCCTCTCATTATATTTTTGTTTGTTAATAATTTTTTCGCCGCGAAGCTACTAATTTTTTACCAAGGGGGAGCTGTCGATATGCCTTATTCTAGGCCGTTTTCAGCCCAATTAGGGCTTTCGGTTTTTGCCATAACAAATAAATGTTGTTAAACAATTGTTGCTGAGGATACCGAACGAACAGCTGCTAATTTTTTTGTTCGCAACACGTTTGTAGGTGCCTTGGGTTAAGGTAAAATTCTGCAATAGTGGAGCATGGGTTTTCCAGCTAGCGTGTCGAAGAAATAGCTTTTCGTCAGCCGTTTTTTTGTGACCAAAACTTGAAAAGTACCATGAATTATCTATTTTTATAATTATGTAATGTAAGTAGGACGAGGATAAGCTTACTGCTTATAAAATAACGGTTAGTGAACGGTCTATGAAGGCGAACGAGATAACATATCGCGAATTTGAACCCGATGAGCGCTTGAAGGATTTCATCAAGTGCTATTGGTATTTCAGTATCCGGACAAAGTGCTTAAAGCCCTTCGATATTTTGCCCGATGGCTATTTTGATTTGCTCATTGTTATGAGGGGCAACCAGATTGTTGATACGTTGCTCACCGGCATCTGGAGCAAATCTATATCTATTAGCTATACGGAAAACACAGAGGTGTTTGGTATCCGCTTTAAACCCATCGCCATTGGAGGCTTGTTTCAATTCAGCATTAAAGACACGATAGACCACTACCAGCATATGACCCTGAAGGATCTGGGTGTTAATGAACAGATGGTGGTTGATGGTTTAAACGGGTTTCCGGAGTACCTGGTACATTATCTGAACCAGCAGCTTTTAAGGCTCATTCCGGATAATAACATTGATAAGCGCCTGAAAAAGTGCTTTGAGCTGGTAGAAGCTTCCGGAGGCAACAAACCTGTTGATGCAATCGCCCAAACAATAGGCTTGAGCGCAAGACAGCTGCACCGCCTGGTAAGCCGCATGCTTGGCATGGGAATTAAGGATTATTCAAAAATTGTTCGCTTTAAAAAATGTTTGCACATGGTGAAAAGTAATCAGACTGATTATGTCCATTACTACGATCAGTCGCATTTTATTCGCGAAATCAAGCACTTCACCGGCTTAACGCCGGCACAACTGAATTTGAAGCAGAATGACCGATTTATACAATACTATGATTTTGACCGGCTGTAGTTTTGTCGAATACTAATTTAAAATCAACAACATGGAATTAATTAACATTCGACTTTTAGTAGAAGATTTTGACAAATGTTTTCAGTTTTATTCTGAGCAATTAGGCTTTAACGTTACATGGGGTAAGTTGGGCGGTGAGTATGCCAGTTTTACCATCGGACAAGCGCCTAATGGGACGGGGCTGTCCATCTTTAAATCTGATTTGATGGCCCAGGCCATAGGCAATGCCGAGCAGGCTTTGCCAAGCAATATGCGCGAAAAGATGGCTCTTATCCTGAAGGTGGATGATGTTGATGCAACATTTGAGAAGCTATCGGCCAAAGGAGTTGTATTTATAAACACACCTACAGATATGACCGGATGGGGGATGCGAGCCGTTCATTTCAGAGATCCGGAAAATAATTTAATTGAGATTTGGTCGGAGCTGCCCAAGGAAAAATGGGATAAGGAGCTGCAGGCGGATGCCGACGAATTTGGTGGATAGATAAAGCGACAATCGTTAAAGAATAAAACGTAGAGGGATTGGGGAGTGTAATTGTCAGAACCGATGACGTAGCACTGCCCATCCCTTTTCTTAGTGAAATAAAATGCGGAAAATATGAAAAAGAAACTGCCTCTTTGGCTGCGTATTCTCCTGATGCTGCTCGCCACCATCTTTGTTTTATTGCTGTCTGAAATAGTGCGAATGCCATTTAACTACGCACCTTTAGGTAAAATGCTTGGGCATTTGGTGGCGGCTGTTGGTTTATTGGGTGTGGTATATTGGTTCAGAACCCAACTGGATAAGGAAAGCATGTCAAGTATTGGTCTGCACCTAAAGTATCAGCAAGGTGGATGGGGCGCTGTGACAGCCATTGTTTCTGTCAGCTTAGTTTTTGTGGTCTTGTTGCTTTTTCAGCTGATTCATGTCACCGATGTCCATTTCAATGCGTTGGCGCTTGGTCTTTCTTTGTTAGGGTATGTGTTTGTTGGGTTCTTCGAAGAGCTTGTGTTCAGAGGCTATATACAAACGAACCTGTCGAAGGCCCTGAATTCTACCTGGGGACTGCTCATTAGCTCGTTGCTGTTTACCATCTTACATGGATTAAACCCCTCCATTACACTTTTAGGCCTGTTCAATATATTTTTAGCCGGATTGTTATTGGGAGTCTTCTATCAGCTATCTGGTAACCTGTGGGGCGCCATTGGTTTTCATGCCTTATGGAACTTTTGGCAGGGACCGGTTTTAGGTTTTGCCGTAAGCGGAACAGGTAGCTATTCATTATTGACCCTTGAAAATAGGGGAGCCGACTATTTTACAGGCGGGACATTTGGTCTGGAAGGCTCTGTTGTTTGCACGGCCGTTCTTTTATCGGTAATTGCGCTGTTGCAATATCTCAAGCAGCGTAAGCGTGGTAACGGCTAAACCAGGGAGCATAGACTATTCTTGTGCTAAAAATTGAAAACAGGATACCGAGGGGATTCACTGTAGGTCCAGCTTTTCAAGCATTTTGTGATGGAGGCCATTGTCCACGCTGTTATAACTGCATAGCAGCTGTATGTATGGTTTTTACACCTAAAAAATGAGTATGATTGGTGTGGGTTTCCCTTTTGTAAGATGCATCCAGTCCACAATCTTTAGCAAAGGCAACCAGCTCACTTATCTTATGCACTTTAAGTTTCTTAAATATAGCACGTCGGTGATTATTCACGGTATCGCTGCTCCGGCAAAGGGCATCGGCCGCTTCTTTGGTGGATAAACCACTTCCCAATAAGCTGAGTACCTTTAATTCGCTGGGGGTGAGGGCCGCAAGTTTTAGCTTGTTTTTCACGCACGCAATTTCGTTTAGATATGTCTCGAATTGTAGATGGTTCATCTCCTTATTGTCCGTCAAGGGGAAGAACAGGCTCAAAGCATGCCTTTTCCCGGTTTCAACGAATAGGCGCCGAAGCTTCACATAAACCCATTGTGAATGGCCTTGTATAACGAATCGACAGAAGAGAGAGGCTTCAGCACGGGGATTTGCATATAAATGTCTCGTCAATTTCAAAACAGCTTCCACATCATCGGGATGATAAATATGCCGGGGATGCAGGAAACCCATTGCTTTCCTTCGTTCTACAGTAACGCCTGTATATTTCTCGTAGTTGCCACTACTCCAATAAAGTTTAGTTTCTAAGCGATCATTTATTTCAATAACATGCAGAGATGCCGGCAGATGCGAAACAATGCTCGTTAAAAACCCACTTTTATCTTGTTGCTTCTTCGCATAAACCTCTTCCATGATTCATTCAATTTACTGTTCAATTTCCCTTTTTTATCATCCAATAGCTGGTGCTATACCTTACAGACAATCACATTATTATTGCTCTGAGTATAATTCAAAAGTACACTGGAAACAATCGAGTTGAAATCCCCCGAAAGGGGTAAATTGACTAAAAGAGGCCCTTGTATCTAGGCTTTAAAAGGAATATTGGCCACAATATGAGTGCCTTTACCTGGCCTGGAGCTAATGTCGAAGTGTCCTCCCATGGCTTCGCAACGCGATCGCATGTTGAATAGGCCATGAGATTTGTTATTATCTATTTTGGAGGGTTCGAAGCCTTGTCCATCATCGTCAATGGTCAGGATTAGTTCGTTATGGTGCCTAATCAGCTGCACTTCCACCATGGAGGCAGCGGCATGTTTCTGTATATTCTGAAGGGCTTCCTGAACGATACGAAATACCTGGCGGGTCAACTCCGGGCTTCTGGCTGCGGGCAAGCCTTCAAAATACGGTTTGACATGTATTCCCGTGCTTTCTTGGTAGTCGGTAAAATAGTGCTTTAAAAAGTCGCGCAGGCTGATGATCTCAAAGGCATGGGGCGATAGGGTATGCGACATCGTTCGCACGTTCTGATACAGTTTATCAAGGTCGGAGGATAATTCATTTGCGCTATGGCGCTTATCTTTTAATTTATGCTTGAGCAGTGCCAGACGGCTGCCTACATTATCGTGCAATTCGGCCGAGAGGCGGGCACGTTCTTTTTCCGTACCTTCCACATAGGCTGCCAATAGCTCCTTTTGATGCCGTGCATTGGCCATTAGTAGTTTATTATTCGTTTTATTGATTTGATGTACTTCGTATATCAGAGCCAGCGAAAAAATTCCAAACTCAATTACCGAGCCGATTAAGAGCGGGTTGGTAGGAAACCATTCGTAGGGCAGGTAGCCGGCATAGGAGAGGGCAAACAAAACCGCTCCTATAAGTAGCACCGTAACGGCTGCCGTAAAAAACAGGGCTTTAGTGCGTTGGTGTTTCAGAGCCTGCACCAAAATGGCGATTTGTACCACAAAGGTTAGCAGCACAAAAAGGTAGTTTATCCGGATGTAATAATGGATAAGAAGATCGGCACGACTAACGGCCCATACAAGGAGGTACAAAGCCAATGCCAGGTAGTAGAATCTGACATAGCGATATAACAGTGGGTGTTTACGCTTCACATCAAAGAAAACGGCGCCAAAATTAACGAATGAAAAAAGCAAGGGCGTGATAAGCAGCGTATCCAGAACGCGTTTCACGGCAGGCGCATTTGGATAAAAAAATTCGTAAGCAAAGCCCAGGTTGTCAAACATGAACCAAGCCATAAGCACGGCATACAAGCTGTAGGCAAAAAACACCCTCATCTTTAGTATTCCACCCATTAGCAGACTAAAAAGAGCGATAAATACCAGGCCGCCGAAATAAAGGTTATAAAATAGTAGGTCGCGGGCTTCGCGTTTGTTGAAGGCAGCCGTGTGCCACACCCTAAGCGATAGACTGGTTTCGCGCTCCCGGTCGTCGATCTTTAGGAGGTAAGCATACGCTGAGTCATGAGGTATCTTTAGTTTTTCGATGAAACGCCTGTTTTCGATGCTTCGCTGATGGTAAGGATAGATAATGCCCCCTTTTGCTAATAGATGAATGCTATCGGCTGATAATTGATAGAGTTCGTATTGATGAAGGTAATTGTTGTTGATCTCCAGAAGGTAATCAGAATGCTTGCTTTGGTTGTGCAGGGTGAAGAATAGGTACACATAATCATTGTATTTTGGTTTGCCGCTGCCTGGCATAGTATTCCTCAGCTTTTGGGCGACTCTCTTCACGGGTTCTTCCTGCTGCGATGCATATAAGAAGCTGTGTTCTTTGAGGGTTATGGAACTAAAATTATCAGTCAGATTAACGACCGGTTTATCAGCTCTTGGCAGCGTTTCGTGACAGGCCATAAGGCTAAATAGTACCAGCGCCGTCGGCAGTATTTTAATAAATGAGCAACGCTTAAAGCAACTGGTGTTCATACGCATATTTAATTAGTTCGGTCACCTTGTTCAGCTTAAGTTTGCGAAAGATATTTTTTCGGTGTGATTTAACGGTCTCATAACTGATGATTAAAGCTTCTGATATCTCTTCGGTGCTCTTCCCGTTCACAATCAGTCGGATAATTTCTTTTTCGCGCTGCGTAATTTGTGCTTTAACGGTGAAATCATCGTTGGCCAGCTCAAAGGCAGTGCTCTGAGAAGTCTGTACATCTTCACTTAGATAAAAAGGACTATCGGGGGCTGAAAAAATGACTGTCTCCAGTTCCTCAATACCAGCTCTTTTCGAGAGGTAAGCATTGGCCTTACTCTCCTTTATTTTTCTAACCAGGTAGGCATCTTCGTATATGGTTAAAATGGCAATAATCATTTCGGGGAACCGGCTTCTGATGGCTTTTAATATTTCAAGGCCATTTTTACCCGGTAGGTTGAGGTCCAGAAAAAGGACGTCGGGCTTTAATAGACTTAGTTTTTCTGTCAGCTTTTCCCCAGTATCCAGGGTTGCTGTTACTTTTACGTGTTTAATGCCATTGATAATTGTTGTTATCCCCTCGGCAAACAGGTTTTGGTCATCGACAATGACCACCTCTTTAAAAGCCTTATTGTGCTCATCTTTTGCAGCTTTCATACATCATAGGCTTATGGATTAACCACCTGCTTAATTAGACAATCAAATAAATGTATTTGTTTAGTGACAGGTTTAGATGCCTATATTGAAAAATGCTAACCAGATGTTTGTAAACCAGCCTGAAATGGTCGCAATTACTATCAACATAGCGCGGTAAACAGCCGGCCATGCAGGCTGGTCCATTGCTCATAAGTCATGCCTAATCATCGTCTGCTTAAAAGTAGCTTCTTGCACCGACTCCTGCATCTGAAGCACTTTCCAGCCGTCTTCTGTTTTAATCCATACCAGCGAGCTGGCACAGTCGGGGAACTGAAGGGTTGAATCGGCAAAATAGAAAGTACCACTGGATATGTAGGTAGCTAAAACGGCCTCTGGCGCAAGTATTTTAATGTTTTCTATATGGAAATTGTAATGCACCTTTTGTGCTGGGGTAAATATTTCACTGGCTTCGTGGATCAGACCGGCATAGTCCAATACTTTTCCATGAATGCTGATGTAGTTAAACTCCGGTGTAGTGAGAAAATCTTTAAAAGCCATTTCAATATCAAGCAGCTCCATGCCCTTACGCATGCTTTGGATTAATCCGTTTATTTCGCAGGTAATTGCTTCCTGCTCCTCGCTGGTTAGGAGCAGATGGCTGGTGTTAGCGGTCATTGTTTTCATGTCTCACAGGTTTAATTAGTTAATATTTTGCCATTCAGATGTTTACACAATCTAACTACTCCCCTGTTTCCTGTCCTTTTTGCACCCACTAATTATCTTGTTCGCTGATGCAATCTGCAAAGTTAAGTTGCTTTTTAACAAAGGTCAAAGGCAATTAATGATTGTTGTGACGATCGCCTGTTATCTCAACTCAACAGATGACTTTAGGGTCAACTGGTTAGCCCTTTAGATATTGACTGGGTGTTACTCCGAAGTACCTTTTAAAAGTCTGGCTGAAATACTTTGGGTCGGTAAAGCCAATGAGATAGGCTGTTTCACTAATATTTTTCCCATCCTCTTTCATTATGCGGGCAGCTTCCTGCAGTTTAATAGTCATTAAAAACTGTTGGGGTGATACATCGGTCATCGATTTAATCTTACGGTACAATACCGGGCGGCTCATTCCCAGTTCCTTGGCTGTATTTTTAACCGTCAGTTTTTCGCTATCGAGATTATTGATCACAAAGGCTTTTATCTGCTCCAAAAAGGCCTGGTCGGTGCTGTTGGTTGTTACTTCTTCGACCTGTGTAGATGGTTCCAGAAACTGCTTTTTCAGTAACTGGCGATTCTTGAGTAAGTTGGCAATTTGTACACGCAGAAGTTTGATGTCAAAGGGTTTTTCCAGATAGGCATCAGCTCCATGCTCCAGTCCTTCGCGTTTATATTCAGGCGAATCGAGGGCCGTGAGCAGTACAATCGGAATATGACAGGTGGAGAGTTCACTTTTCAGTTTAACACACAGTTGATGTCCGTTCATCTTTGGCATCATCACATCTGATACTATGATGTCAGGCAATTCCTGGCTAGCTACTTGAAAGCCCTCTTCGCCGTTAGATGCCTTTAGTACCTGGTATTGGTCGCTCAGTTCAATGGCCAGGTTATCCAATAGCTCGGGGTTGTCTTCTACCAGTAACAACTTTGGACCCGAGGTGTTTGTGCTCAATACTTCAGCCGTTTCGCTGTAAAAAGCGACGCCTGTTTATATACGCCCTGTTATTTTCAGGTGGTGTAAATGCCTTGTTTATTTTTTGCGGACCACAAGACATCGGCGCCATATTTACCATCGGCATTGTGTCTGAGTTTGCCGCCGCTATTTTCCCAACCCTATTTTTCACCATGTTGGGTGATGCCGCCGACTATTCGGAATACAAGAATGGCCGTCGGGCTACAGGTTTAATCTATTCGGCGGGTTCTTTTGTAACTAAGTTTGGAGGCGGATTGGCAGCCGCTCTTATCGGTGCTATACTGGCAGCTTTTAGGTATGATGGCATGGATTCGTCCACCATTGAAGGAGCCATTCCCGGCATAAAAATGCTCATGAGTTGGATTCCCGCATTAGTGGCTCTGTTAGCTGCTGTGCTTATGACGCTCTACCCCTTGAATCAGACAAAAATGGATGAAATTACACATGAGCTGGCAGCACGCCGCATGCAGTAATAATTAGTGAACAGGATAATTGAATTTGATAAAAGCTTATATTATAAAGTTATGAAATACGGATATTTTGATGATGAAGCAAAAGAGTATGTGATTACAACTTCACAAACTCCCTGGCCCTGGATTAATTATTTGGGTAATGAAGATTTCTTTTCATTGATATCTAATACAGCGGGGGGTATTCTTTTTATAAGGATGCCAAATTCCGACGTATTACACGATATAGATATAATAATGTGCCAATGGACAGTGGCGGCCGTTACTTTTATATCAACGATGGCGATTCTGTTTGGTCACCCGGTTGGAAGCCATGTAAAACACCGCTGGATAGCTACGAGTGCCGGCACGGAATGAATTACACCAAGCTGAAAGGTGAGAAAAGTGGGGTGAGTGCAGAGGTGTTGTTTTTTGTGCCTTTAAAAACCTGGGCCGAAGTACAAAAGTTGACATTGAAAAATACCAGCAATGAAACTAAAACCCTGAAATTGTTCTCATTTACTGAGTGGGCCTTGTGGAATGCGGCGACAGATATGGAAAATTTTCAGTGTAATTTCTCAACGGGCGAAGTCGAAGTAGAAGGTTCAACCATATACCATAAAACAGAATATAAAGAACGTCGCAATCACTATGCTTTTTACTCTGTTAATACGGATATAGATGGTTACGACACCGATAGGGAAACCTTTATGGGCTTGTATAACGGATTTCATGAGCCTCAAAGGGTATTGGAAGGAAAACCCGGAATGAGTGAAGCGCACGGCTGGTCACCAATTGCCTCGCATTACATTGAGGTGGAGTTGAAGCCGGGCGAAAGTAAAGATTACATTTTTGTGTTAGGCTATGTTGAAAATGCTGACGATGAAAAATGGGAGAGCAAGGGGGTTATCAACAAAACTAAAGCGAAAGCCACTTTGGCAAGGTTCAATACAAGTGATAAAGTTGATGCTGCTTTTAATGAACTAAAAGCCTACTGGAATAACCTATTGGATGTTTACAGTGTTGAATCGGGTGACAAAAAGCTCGACCGCATGGTGAATATCTGGAACCAGTATCAGTGCATGATCACCTTTAACTTCTCACGTTCGGCTTCTTATTTTGAGAGTGGCATCGGTCGTGGAATGGGCTTTCGCGATTCCAACCAGGACTTAATTGGCTTTGTACATCAAATACCAGAACGGGCACGCGAACGCATCATAGATATTGCCTCAACGCAATTTCCCGATGGCGGATGCTATCATCAGTACCAGCCCCTAACCAAGCGAGGCAATAATGATGTTGGTGGTGGATTCAACGATGATCCGATGTGGTTGATTCTTGGTGTTGTGAGCTACATTAAAGAAACGGGTGACTTCAGCATTTTAGATGAAATGGTACCCTACGATAACGACATGAGTTTAGCACAACCTTTGTTTCATCACTTAACCGTGTCTTTCAATCATGTGGTTAATAATTTAGGTCCGCACGGATTACCTTTAATTGGGCGTGCCGATTGGAATGACTGTTTAAACCTCAATTGTTTCTCAAACGACCCTAACGAATCGTTTCAAACCACCGAAAACAATACGCAGGGTTCCAAAGCCGAATCCTTAATGATTGCAGGCTTGTTTGTTGTATACGGAAGGGATTATATTGAGCTGTGTAAGGTACTCAATAAGGAAGAGGAAGCGGCTCGTGCTCAAGGCCACGTGGATGCAATGGATGAAGCGGTGAAACAACATGGCTGGGATGGTGACTGGTTTCTTCGTGCCTACGATTTTTATGGTCGAAAAGTTGGAAGCCATGAAAACAAAGAGGGGCAGATTTTTATCGAATCCCAAGGCTGGTGTACCATGGCTGAAATTGGTAAAGAAGAGGGAATGTGCGAAACATCGCTCAACTCAGTGAAGGAACGTTTGGACTGCGAATATGGGATTGTGTTGAATAATCCACCATTCTCCGAATATGTGGTGGAGTATGGCGAAATCTCAACCTACCCGGCCGGCTACAAAGAAAATGCAGGTATCTTCTGTCATAATAATCCATGGGTGATCATTGGGGAAGTTAAGCAGGGCCGTGCCGAGCAAGCCTGGGAGTACTTTAGGAAAATTTGTCCGGCCTATCTGGAAGACATTAGTGATTTGCACAAAACAGAACCATACGTCTACTCGCAGATGATTGCAGGTAAAGATGCCTATAAGCCGGGTGAGGCGAAAAACTCCTGGTTAACGGGTACGGCCGCCTTGAATTTCTATACCATCAGTCAGTATATCCTGGGGATCCGTCCCGATTATAAGGGCTTAGTTATTGATCCTTGCATTCCTGCTGACTGGGATGGTTTTAAAGTAAAGCGCAAGTATCGTGGTGCCCAGTACAATATTGAGGTGATTAATAAAAGCAAGTCGGCCAATGCCCAAACGAAAATCTGGGTAGATGGCGTCGAGATTGAAGTACAAATCGTGCCTGTCCGTTCATCTGGAGTAGTTCATGTTAAAGTAGAGCTATAAGTCGGCTTGTGTTGTGCTATTAGAAAAATGAACTGGAGAGAAGGGTGGCTTATTGGTTGATAATAAATGACCTAGTTTGCTCTAGCGTATTTCTAAATAGGTGAGAGTTTGATAAATTATTGATGATTGATATGTAGCCGGATTAATAATGTTTAATCCGGCTTAATTATGTTCAAAAACTTCCCTGCTCGTTTATCACCGTGTAAAGAAAGGATATCACTTCCCTGTTCCTGCTTCAGTAAGCACTTTTCGAGGCTTTGCTTTCTTCTTATGGCTTCGCATTGTTCTGCTGTTAGCTGCCAATTAGTTTCTTCTTTAAGATTTCTTGCCAGGGTTGGATAATCAATCCACATTTTTGCTCTCCTTTTCAGAAAATACTTGCCAAGTATTTTCTTCGTTTAATAATCTTCCTGTTTTAGTGCTTTGGATCATTACCTGTTTTGCAGCGCTTGCGATTTCTCTTTGCTATGCAGTTATATTAATAGTTAGTTAAAACTTTTATTTCAACTGCTCCTGTTACTAAAAAGTTTTATTAACTAATTAGCGTTAACGGACTATGTTAAGGAACTTGGCTTATATGTATGACATAATAATATTAAAAAGTCATTAAATGTTATAATAGACATTCATCTTGGTTGTTACGATTGTTGGGTGTTTGTGCTAGGTTATTTTCATCCCATTTTATTGCGATTAAAAACCGAATGATACGATTGAATATGACCGTATGATACATAATCAGAAACTTTTTAATGACGATTATCATTAATAAAATAATTTAAAAAGTGGATTATGATTAAGAAATATTCTTAAATTGCAGACCTAAATAAGAAGATATGTCATTACACAATTATCTAAAGCTGGGATACGAAAATAACGTGACTGGTCGGTATAATAAACAGGCCGGACAAGTTATTAAGTTTCTTGCAAAACAACCAGAAGCAGAGACGATAACAGTTATTGCCAAGGGCGTAAAAGCAAGTATTCCTACTGTAACTAAGTTGGTGAATGATTTAATTGATCAAGGCTATGTTATTGAGGAAGGTAAACGGGCTACAGAAAGTTTTGGTAGAAAGCCTTCGATCTATGCTCTTAATAGGGAGAAATTTTATGTTGTAGGTGTGTCAATTAACCTGAAAAAAATTCAGCTGTACATATATGATATTTCGTTGCAGCCAGTTTTTGAGGTGATTGATGATACATTTGTGCTATCAGATACACTTGAGTGTCGGGCAGATGTTCTACAATTCATGGAAAATGAAATTGCGAACTCAGGAGTTGATAAACAAAATATTCTTGGAGTTGGAGTAACATTAACCGGACGAGTGAATGGATTAACTGGTCAGTCGTTTAACTACCTTTCTAAAGGAGATGAGTCGATTGCAGATTATTTGCGAAAAAAACTTGAATTGCATGTTTTTATTGATAACGATACCAGGGCTATTGGTTTAGCTGAGCAATACTTTTATAAAGACCAGGATTTAACCAATGCTTTAATCATTAACATTGGGCGCGGAATTGGTATGTCCATCGTTGCTAATAACAAGTTGGTGAGTGGAGGAGATGGTTTTGCCGGAGAGTTTGGGCATATGCAATTTGCTGGTAATAAAGGGAGTTTGTGTATTTGTGGCAAGCGAGGCTGCTTGGATACTGAAGTGTCGGGAAAAGCCCTCGAAGAAATGTACAATCTGGCTATTGATAGAGGAGAGAAGAGTACCTGTGAGATTTCGGACAAAAAATCGATCCACTATAGTGATATTATTGAAGCGGCTAATAAGGGGGATGGTTTAAGTATATTTTTATTACAACAGCAAGGTAAAGTATTGGGAGAGGCATTAGGTAATGTTATTAATTTGCTTAATCCACAGTGTATTATAGTTAGCGGGAGGTATGGTAGAGTAGGCGATTACTTTTTAAATGCTATCCAGTCAGGATTATACTTGTCAGCGTTAAGCAGTTTATTGCCCCAATGTAAAGTGATTAGTAGTTCAGTGCGTTCAGATATCGAAACAGTAGGAGCTGGTTCATTAGTACTAAAGAGGTTAGAAATGATTTAATTATTATGAAAAGTTTTTTGAAAATTATCTTATTATTTGCTCTTGTAGCATGTGCGCCAAATAAACCTGGCGATACTGTAATTGTTATTGGTGGCGGAGCTAGTGGTGTTGCAGCTAGTGTGCAAGCTGCTCGTCAGGGAGCAAACGTGGTGTTGATTGAAAAGTCAGACTGGCTGGGTGGTATGTTAACCAGTGCCGGTGTTAGTGCTGTTGATGGGAACTATAATTTGCCATCGGGCTTTTTTGGAGAATTCAGAGATAGTCTGGCGGCCAATTATGGGGGCTTGGATAGTTTAAAAACCGGATGGGTGAGTCATGTGCTGTTTGAGCCATCGGTGGGTAACCGTATCCTTAAGCAGATAGTGGCCGCAGAGAGCAAGATAGAGGTGCTTTATCAAACAGAATGGAAGCAGGTTACGAAACAGGAGGATGTGTATGAGGTGACCGTTGAAAAGGATGGCAAAGTATCGGTTATTAGTGGTAAAGTGTTGATTGATGCTACTGAGTTGGGCGATGTTGCTGCAGCGCTTAATGTGCCTTACGATATTGGTATGGAGAGTAAGTATGATACCAATGAATCCATCGCCCCAGAAAAAGCGAACGATATTATTCAGGATCTCACCTATGTAGCTATTCTGAAAGATTATGGTCGTGACATGAGCATTGAGCAGCCCAAGGGTTATGATCCTAAAGATTTTGCTTGTTCATGTATTAATGAGCACTGCATCAACCCAAAAGAACCAGAGCGCATGTGGTCAAAAGAGATGCTGATTACCTATGGTCAATTGCCAAATAATAAGTACATGATTAACTGGCCGATTGATGGAAACGATTACTACATCAATACCATTGATATGTCTGATGCAGAGCGCGAGGAAGCTTATCAGCTGGCCAAGGATTTTACCATGAAATTCGTATACTTTATTCAGCACGAATTGGGCTTTAAAAATTTATACCTGGCAGATGACGAATTTCCTACTGAAGATTTAATGCCGCTCATACCCTACCACCGTGAGTCGCGCCGGATAAAAGGTAAGGTTAGATTTAATTTGAATGATATTGTAGAGCCTTATAAGCAGGAAAACAAGCTATATCGCACATGTATTGCTGTTGGCGATTATCCCGTTGATCATCACCACGCGAGGTACAGCGGATGGTCTGAACTGCCAAACCTGTACTTTTATGCAATTCCTTCCTATGGCTTGCCAATGGGGACAATACTTCCGAAAAGTGTGGACAATTTTATTGTGGCCGAAAAGTCAATTAGTGTGAGTAACCTGGTAAATGGAACGACGCGTTTACAGCCTGTTGTGTTGCAAATCGGACAAGCTGCCGGTGCCCTTGCCGCCCTTGCTGTTAATGAAAATATGAATGTGGGTGACGTACCAGTTCGAACTTTACAGAATACCTTGCTGGATAGCAAGTGTTATTTATTGCCTTACCTGGATGTTCAGTTAGACCACCCATGGTTTAAATCGTTGCAACGAATTGGTTCAACGGGTATTTTAAAAGGCGAAGGCAAAAATGTGGATTGGAGCAACCAGACTTGGATTAACGCTGATTCTTTGCTTTTAGCTTCGCATCTGTCGGACTTAAACGATGTGTATCCATCGGTAAAGTTTAATGGCGAAACAGATAATTCAGTTTCGTGGAAAGAAGCCCTTCAACTCATCGATAACATCTCGGATGCAGAAGGAATTACTTTGACAAGCAGCCAAAAGGAAGAAGTATTTAGCCTTTTAAACGTCAAAGAAGGGTTTTCCTTTAATACGCCGATTAAGCGAGGTGAATTCGCTGTCTTAGTCGATTATCTGCTAGACCCATTTAATAGAAAAGCTGTTGGAATCGACGGTGGGTTCATTAATTGATTGTATTCAGACATTAAAATATAAGTATTGAAATGAAAAATAGGCGTGATTTTTTAAAGAAAGTATCAATGGCAGGAGCCGGTGCTTTTATGCTGAATGGTGCGCAAGCGTGTAACGTTGCAAAAAGTAATGTAATTTCAGATGCTGGGCAGGGTAGTGGTTTGATCGTGCCAAAAGCGCAGGGTTTAAAACTGACTGGAACATTTTTGGACGAAATATCGCATGACATTCCTCACCAAAACTGGGGAGAAAAAGAGTGGGACCAGGATTTTCAGCACATGAAAGCCATTGGTATCGATACGGTTATTATGATTCGTTCAGGCTACCGAAAGTTTATTACTTATCCAAGTAAATACCTGATTGGTAAAGGGTGCTATAAGCCAAGTACCGATTTGTTAGATATGTATCTGCGTTTGGCCGATAAGTACGATATGAAGTTCTATTTCGGCCTGTACGACTCAGGTAAATATTGGGATACAGGCGACTTGTCGTGGGAAGTAGAAGATAATAAGTACGTGATTGACGAGGTGTGGGAGAACTATGGCTCAAAGTATAAGAGCTTCCAGGGCTGGTACGTGAGTGGTGAGATTAGCCGAAAAACAAAAGGAGCAATTGGAGCATTCCATACAATGGGTAAACAATGTAAGGATGTATCGGGTGGTTTGCCAACGTTTATCAGTCCTTGGATTGATGGTAAAAAAGCCGTTCAGGCAGCTAGCTCTGGTCTTACAAAAGCACAGGCCGTATCGGTTCGCGAACACGAAAGAGAATGGAGTGAGATTTTCGATGGTATTAATGATGTGATTGATGCAGTGGCATTTCAGGATGGTCATATCGATTACGATGAGCTGGATGCCTTCTTTGAGGTGAATAAGAAGATGGCTGATAAATATGGCATGCAGTGCTGGACGAATGCAGAAACATTTGACCGTGATATGCCAATTAAATTCTTGCCAATTAAATTTGATAAGCTGCGCCTAAAGCTCGAAGCAGCTCAGCGTGCAGGCTACGACAAGGCAATCACCTTTGAGTTCCCGCACTTTATGTCGCCACAATCGGCGTATGGTCAGGCAGGGCACCTTTACAACAGGTATAAAGAATACTTTAATATTAAGTAACTATGCGGAGTGAAAATATAAAATACGTAACATTCCTATCTGTTATTGCGGCTTGCGGTGGTTTTCTATTCGGGTACGATACAGCAGTGATTTCCGGAACGATAGTCAAAGTGGCCGAGCAATTTCAGCTGGATGTTATTCAGCAGGGATGGTACGTAGGTTGCGCGCTAATTGGCTCCATCTTCGGCGTATCGGTAGCCGGGGTCGTTGGTGATAAATATGGTCGAAAGAAAACTATGGTAGCTGCGGCAGTATTATTTAGCATGTCAGCCATTGGTTGTACCATGGTCAATAGTTTTAGTGCGCTGGTATTTTACCGGATTATTGGAGGAATTGGAATTGGCGTTGTATCTATTATATCGCCATTGTACATCAGTGAACTAGCGGTAACGAGACTGCGAGGTAGTTTAGTCGCGACCTATCAATTGGCGATAACCGTTGGTTTTTTAGGTGCTTACTGGGTAAACTACCACATTTTAGAGTATTCGTCAGCGCTATCTCCAGATGCAACAGGCTTCGCTAATTACATTTTTGGCAAGGAGTTTTGGAGAGGGATGTTGGGTGCAGAAACATTACCTGCCTTAATCTTCTTTATCCTCATTTTCTTCATTCCGGAGAGCCCTCGTTGGTTAATTTCTAAAAATAATGAGGCCGAAGCGCTCAGTACTTTGAATAAAATTTACATCGGTAAAGAGGCAGTAAACCAGCAGCTAAGTGAAATTAAAACCAGTATTCAAAGTGCAGTTGGGTCAGATTGGACGCTCATAAGAAAGCCTGGAATCTTTAAGGCCATTGTTTATGGAGTACTGATTGCTATCCTTGGACAATTTATGGGAGTGAATGCTGTACTGTACTATGGACCAATGATTTTCGAGAGTAGCGGGCTTTCAGGAGGAGATTCGCTTTTCTATCAGATTCTGGTTGGTTTAGTCAATACTATTACCACGGTTATTGCCTTGCTAATTATTGATAAAGTAGGACGTAAGAAATTGGTTTATTTTGGTGTATCAGGGATGTTAATCAGCTTAGTGGCTTTAGCAGCTTTCTTTAAGTTTGGTTCAACTGACTACAGTTATCTACTACTGATCTTCTTTTTGGCTTACATTTTTTGTTGTGCCATTTCAATATGTGCTGTTGTATGGGTACTCTTATCCGAAATGTATCCGACTAAAATCCGGGGAGTGGCCATGTCAATTGCTGGGTTTTCGTTGTGGATTGGCACCTATTGTATAGGACAATTAACACCCTGGTTGTTGGAAAATGCAAAACCAGCAGGTACATTCCTCTTATTCGCTTTTATGTGTTTGCCTTATATGTGGATTGTATGGAGAAAAATACCAGAGACAGCAGGAAAGTCGCTGGAAGAAATAGAGCAACACTGGGAATAATTTAAATTAAGATTATATAATGGATTTTAAAGAATTGGCCAGCTCCTATAAAAAGGAGCTGTTTGGGAGTGTATTGCCTTTTTGGTTAGATAATAGCCTGGATATGGAGGATGGAGGATACTTTACTTGTCTCGATCAGAAGGGTAAGGTGTTCGATAGTGATAAGTTCATATGGTTACAAGCCAGGCAGGTTTGGCTCTTCTCCATGTTATATAACAAAGTTGAGAAGAAGCAGGAATGGTTGGATTGTGCAATACATGGGGCCAAGTTTCTTGCCAGCAACGGGCACGATGGAAATTATAACTGGTATTTCAGCCTCAACAAGGAAGGAAAGCCTTTAATTGAGCCTTACAATATCTTTAGTTACACTTTTGCAACAATGGCTTTCGGCCAGCTTTATAAAGCTACCGGTAACGAGGAGTATGCGCATGTAGCAAAAAGCACCTGGGAGGTTATTTTAGCAAAAAGTAGCAACCCCAAAGGAAAATGGAGCAAAGCACACGCAGGCACGCGTGAGCTGAAAGATTTTGCACTGCCAATGATTCTTTGTAATCTGGCCTTAGAGATTGAGTTTTTACTTGAACCTACTGTTCTGCACGAAACCATTGAAAAATGCATTTATGAGGTGATGAATGTGTTTTATCGTCCCGAACTGGGTATTGTGGTTGAGAATGTAACCAAAGATGGTCAGCTTTCAGATTCCTTTGAGGGGCGATTGGTAAATCCCGGTCATGCCATCGAAGCCATGTGGTTCATTATGGACTTAGGGGTGAGGCTTAACCGGCCCGAGTTAGTGCAAAAAGCGAATGAGGTGGCGCTTAAGATGATTAATTATGGATGGGATGAGCAGTACGGCGGAATCGTTTATTTTAAAGACCGCCTGGGCTATCCTCCACAGCAATTAGAGCACGATCAGAAGCTGTGGTGGGTGCATCTGGAGGCCCTTATTACGACGCTTAAAGGTTACAAGCTTACGGGTTCAGAAGAGAGTCTGGAGTGGTTTAAGAAACTGCATAAATACACCTGGGACCGGTTCCCCGATACTGCCAATGGTGAGTGGTTTGGGTATTTAAACCGCCAGGGAGAGGTATTGCTGCCCTTAAAGGGTGGCAAATGGAAAGGATGCTTTCACGTGCCACGAGGTTTATACCAGTGCTGGCAATTGCTCGAAGAATTATCACAAGATAAATAATATTGAATTAAGCAAAATCAGCGTTTCGGGAAAACAGCTAACAGAATCTAGACGTAGATCATTTTGCATCTGTACTATAATACTTCAATTACTAAAATCATTAAAATGAGGAAAAAATTCATTAAACCTTTTCGAAGGTTAGGCATTTACTTGCTCCTTTCATTCCTTTTTCTCGCATTAGAGAGCAGTGCCCAGGCACAAGTTATGGTGAGAGGAACTGTGGTCGATGAGCAAAACGAACCAGTTATTGGTGCGGCCATTATTGTTGAGAACACCACCATTGGTACCATAGTTAATATCGATGGGCGATTTGAGTTAGAGGTACCATCTAACGATGTATCTCTGCTATTTACTTGTATTGGGTTTGTTAATCAAACCGTACCTTTAAATAACCGCACCGAGCTGAATATCGTTCTAAAGACCGAAGAATTAGGGCTTGACGAAGTGGTGGTAGTTGGTTACGGTACCCAAAAACGTGCCAGTATTACCGGGGCGGTTAGCCAGATTAATGGCAAAGAGCTGGAGAAAGCACCGGTAGCAAACGTAAGTAATATGCTGGGTGGTTTAATTTCCGGGGTAATTACTAATCAAACATCAGGTCAGCCGGGTAGCGATGCTGCGAGCATTAGTATTCGTGGTGAAGGTGCCAAATACATTGTAGATGGTGTTGAGCGTGACTTCAATGAAATTGATCCCAATGAAATTGCTACCATATCAGTACTGAAAGATGCAGCTTCTGCATCGGTGTATGGTTTGGATGCCAATGCAGTGGTGATTGTGACTACCAAAAGGGGTCGAAGTGGAGCTTCACGAATATCGTTTACAGGTGGTTATGGTATCAGCTCCAATGCGAATATGCTGGAGATGTTGGATGGCCCTGGTTACGCTTACTGGTATAACAAGGCGCGTGAGATGGATGGTGATGCCCCTGTGTTTACCTCAAAGCACATTGAAATGATGCTGAATAATGATCCGTCTGATGGTTGGGGCAATACCAACTGGTATAAAGAGGCGTTTGGTGTTGGAACTAACTCCAATTTCAACCTGAATGCCAGCGGTGGAAGCGAGAAGTTACAATATTTTGTATCATTAGGTACCTACAGTCAGAAAGGAAACCTGTCCGGCTTTAATTACGATCGAATTAACATTCGTTCAAATATTGATGCCCGTGTGGCCAATAATCTGGATTTGACCTTTGATATTTCGGGTCGTATTGAAGATAGAAATTCCCCGGCTTTTAGTGGAAGTCCTAACGATTGGAACAATATTCCGCAGCAGGCGCTGAGAGCACATCCTTATGTGCCCAGTGAAATTGATGGGATACCCGTTTCAACGCGCACATCGAGTGTTTACATTAACCCCATTGCAGCAGCTGAGGAGTCTGGTTACAAAAACAATTTAAGCAATAAGGTGCAGACTAATTTAGCTTTGAATTATGAAGTGCCTTTTATAAAGGGCTTATCTGCTAAGTTTTTAGCAGCTTATGATATTAATTACCAAACGTCTAAGAATTTCTCTACACCCTACCAAACGTATGTAGCATCATTGCCATCAGCGTCAAACACTGATATTTCCTACAGTTTGACAAATGATCCGCGAGGTAACCTGGCTTCTTTAGGAGAGGGACTTAGTTATTCGGCCAACCTAACGACTAATACCAGCCTGAAGTACGAAGGGGCGTTTGGTAAGCATTCCTTTACTGCATTGGCGTTGGTGGAAACGAAGGAGCGTACTGGAAATAAGTTTGCTGCTTATGGTTATGGCTTTCCAATCCTGGAATTGGATGAGCTGGATTTTGCAAATATTCAGGATAAGACTAAGGTGTCAGGTACTAGCTATAACAGAAGGTTGGCCGGATATCTGGCACGTGTAACTTACGATTTCGATCAAAAGTACATGGCCGAAGTATCCATGCGTTACGATGGTAGCGATGTGTTTGGTGGAATGGTTGGTGGCAAACGCTGGAGTCCATTCCCGGCGGCTTCTGCCGGCTGGCGCATCTCACAGGAAGATTGGTTTGCCAATAACGTGAGCTTTATTAATAACCTGAAATTAAGAGCAGGTGTAGGCTTAACTGGTACGACAGAGGTAAGTCCTTACACTTACCTGAATACCATGCAGATGTTAGATGATCCAGCTGTTATTCTGGGAGGATCTCCTCAATCGGGTATGTACACTTCTAAGCCAGGTAACATTAATTTAACCTGGGCAAAAGCACTTCAATACAATGCTGGTATTGATGCCCATATGTGGAATGGCCTATTGGCTGTGGAATTTGATGTATTCTATAAATTTAAGTATGATATGCTTTCTTCATTGGCTGCAACTTATCCTCCTTCCTTTGGGGGCTATGTGTTTGCTTATGAAAATAACAACGAGCAGGAGCATAAGGGTTTTGAGGTATCATTAACCCATACAAACCGTATTGGTGATTTCCACTACCGGGTAGGTCTTACAGGTACTTATACCAAAAGAACTTGGTTGCGTTATGGCGATTCAGAGAATACACCTGATTGGTTAAAAGTAACTGGTAAAGAAGTAGGTGCACAAGTTGGGTTTATTGCCGATGGCTTGTTCCAAAGCCAGGAAGAAATTGATAATTCGCCAACCATCGTCGGAAAAGATGTACGCGTGGGCGATATCAGGTATCGCGATTTAAATGGGGATGGCGTCATTTCATATGATCAGGATCGTGGTTTCGTTGGTAAATCAGGGATTCCTAAGTTTGTGGGAGGTATCAACCTGTCAGGTGGCTGGAAGAATCTGGATTTCTCGATTAGGTTCGCAGGTGCATTAGGCCGTGATATTGCCTTAACAGGTGTCTACCATAACTACATCATGGATCATACGTCTATGTCACGACCATTTTACCACGGTGGTAACTCACCAAAATACCTGGTGGAGAATTCATGGCGCGAGGATAACAGAGGAGCTGAATTTCCACGTTTGTCATTAGTTCCTGCCAGTTCCAATAATGGCTATGCATCCACCTATTGGTACCGCAATGGGGATTACCTGCGCCTTAAAAACATGCAAATTGGTTACAGCATTCCTAAACGATGGATTGAAAGGGCAGGAATCGGCAATATCAGAGTATATGCTGAAGGACAGAATCTATTCACCCTAAGCCATGTAAGTGGTTATGGCATTGATCCCGAAGCACCAGGTGTTAATAGTGGCTACTATCCTCAGCAAAGGGTAATGTCTGTTGGTGTTAAATTAGATTTCTAATAATCAAATTGATAATCTTATGAAATTCAAATATTTAAAATATATCTTATTTGTCTTTGCGACAAGTTTGTGCAGTTGCTCAGATTGGCTGGATACGATGCCTAAAGACCGCGTATCAGACAAACTGGCCTGGGAAAGCTATGAGAGTATTAATATCTACCTGAACGGATTTTACCCTTATATCGATCGATATGGCAATTTTGGTAATTCTCAGTTCAAAGGGAGCATGACCGAAGGTCTGACGGAAACTTTGAAATATGGTTCATACGCTCTAGGTCCGAAAGCGGGTGATGCGAACGCTTATGTTTTTACTCCAGAAACCATGTCGCCAACCGGTAACCTTTTAGATACCTGGAGTACAACCTATGAGCGCATTCGTCGCGTAAATGAGTTTCTAGTAGGTTTGAGTAAGTACTCTCAATTAGACGAAGAGGATAATAATGTGGTGGAAGGCCAGGCACTTTTCTTCAGAGCCTTTTTGTATTTCCAGCTGGCGAAGCGTCACGATGGGGTTATTCTGTACACTAACATGGACTTACAGAAAGATAAGCCACGTGCAACAGCCGCGGAAACCTGGAATTTAATTGAAGAGGATTTGGATAGAGCGGCTGAATTGCTACCGGCCGAATGGACTGGTTCTGAAAAGGGCCGCATCACTAAAGGAGCAGCCTGGGCCTTTAAATCCAGGGCCATGTTGTACGCTAAGCGTTGGCAAAGTGCCAAAGATGCTGCCACCAAAGTTATAGAGCTTGGTAAATATAGCCTTGTCGATAATTATGCAGAGGCTACAGTTGGTAATAATACGGAGTCTATACTTGAATATAATTACCAGATTCAAGGACCAAATCACTCTTTCGACAAAGATTATGCAACCTTTGGTGAGATTGAGAACCAAGGTGGCAGTGGAACACCTACTCAGGAAATGGTGGAGAGTTACGAGCATAAGGATGGTGGTTCAGTAGACTGGAGTGCCTGGCATACAGAAGGAGGTACAACAACAACTCCTCCTTACCAGGAGTTAGATCCCCGCTTTCATGCAACAGTTATTTACAACGGATGTACCTGGATGGACAATGTAATGGAAAACTGTGTGGATGGAACATTTGGGCGTTACATGGGCTATCGCGATGAAACGTATGCTCAGGGTCGAACAACAACCGGTTATTACTTGCGCAAGTTCCGTGATGAGTCAAATACTGATTTAGTAACTTACAAGAGCACGCAAACATGGGTTGAGCTGCGTTTAGCTGAGGTGTATTTAAACCGCGCAGAAGCTAACTATCACCTCAATAAAAGTGGTGAGGCAGTGGCGGACTTAAACGTGGTAAGAACACGTAATGGTTTCGGTATACCTGCATTGGCTCCTATTTCTGGGGGTGAATTATTCAAAGCCATCCGTCAGGAACGTAAAGTTGAATTGGCTTACGAAGGACATTTGTATTGGGACATGCGCAGATGGAAATTGGCTCATGTTGAGTACAATAACTACCGGGTGCATGGTCTGAAAATTACTCCTAGCGGCAGTGGTTACAATTACCAATATGTGGATTGTGACTTGCAGGATCGTAAGTTTTTAGAGAAGAGTTATGTGTTACCTGTTCCTTACGATGAACTGGCTAATAACTCAGCCATTGAACAATATGATGAATGGAAATAACTATTAGACTATGAAAAAGATATTAACAGCATTTATTTGCATTACACTTGGCGTTATGAGTGGTTGTCAGCAGCCAGACGACCTGAAGCCATCCGTATCAAGAGGTGGAATTAACAGCATTAAGGCCAAGTTTGCTGATGGTAGCGGAGAATTCACCGGAACCATTACCGAAGGAAGTAATAAAATTGTGATTCCAATTCCTTACTACTTCCCTGAAAGTAGCAATAACCAGGTAACAGCCGAACAATTGCAGCACATGCGCATGTCTGCTAACCTTGATGATAATGTGATCATTAGCCCGGCTCTTTTGTACATGGATTTGAATCAGGAAAATGTGATTACATTAACGGATCAGGTGAAAGAGAAAAAGGAATATATTATTACCAGCGAAATTTATAAAAGTAACCAATGCCAAATAAAAGAGTTTGCATTACCGTCATTGGGTTTAACTGGCATTGTCAATGAAGAGTCAAAAACAATAACGTTGGTTACGACAGATATTATTGAACCGGCTTTGGCAGAGGTAACACTCTCATACCATGCCACTATTTCGCCCGATCCATCGGTGGAAAAGTTAGACTATGAAGGGGGTTTTGACTTAACGGTAACTGCACACGACGGGGTTTCAAAAAGTGTATATTCGGTGATGAAGAGTGCTCCGAATAAACTGCCATATGGTATCCGTTTAGGAAGTGGCAAACTTATGTTTGCAAAACATCTGAAGTCTGATTTGGGCATTACAGTTGATAATGTTACCGGTGGTATTGCTGCTACAAAAGATTTTGTTGCAATTAATACACGGAATCTTAACAGCATCTATATCGATCCTAAAAATGGTGAAATGTTGGGTGAAATTGAATTAGGGGCTATCAAAGGTGGTTTGACAAACTTCTACAGCACTGCCGATGATGCAGGTAATGTTCTGGTTTGTAACCTGGCTCCTAATGCTGGTAGCTTTAAAATATGGAGTATTAAAGGTCTTGGCGCTGCACCTGAGTTGTACATCGAATACGCAGGTGGTCAGGCAATGGGACGGAAGATGTCCATTCAGGGAAGTATTAATAGTGATGCCATTATTACTGCGCCAATTTTAGCCGCCGGACAAAAGTTTGCTCGTTGGACCGTGGTTGGAGGCGTGTTAACATCACAAGAGCCTGAAATCGTTACAATGAGTGGGTTAGCAAATGGATGGGGAGCACACTGTGATATTGTATATACCTCCAATACAGATGTGACCAGTGACTACTATGTTGCATCTTCTACCGACAATACCTTTGCATGGGTAGATGGCTCAACGAATACGGTAAGTATGGCGTTGGACGCAGTTAATACACAATTTTATACAAATGCTGTAGATTACACCCAGTTTAATAATGCCAAATACACATTGCATAATTGGGTAAATGGGTATCCTTATGCATCTGCTGATGTGGTTTGGCTACTGGATGTTACCAGTTCAGCTACCTTCAGAGGTAATCCTGAAACCGGTACCTGTGGGGCTGTTGTTTGGGAGTGCGAGCGTAACAAATTTGGTGCAAATGCTGTGACACCAGTAGTTGCTAATGCCAATGGAACAGGTGATGTGGCCATGGTTACTTCAGAAGATGGCTTCTTCTTGTATGTTTACTTCATGTTTACCAACGGATATGTAGTTGGATACCAGTTCGACTGTCTAGATATCTGAGTTTAATTTGACTTGGTGCTTGTTAAAGCAAGCACCAGGTTTTTGGATAATTAATGTAACAGTAATAACAATGAAATACTTCCCAATGAGATTTAAACAGGCATTCAAACCGTTCGTTCTAACGCTTTGTCTTATGTCCTTCTTCTCCTTGTCATCGTGTAAAGATGACGACAATGAGGTAACATGGGAGTGGGATGACGAAGAAGTAGCCAATATTGATAAACCGAAAGTGATTTGGGTCGATGCGGCCGCTAATTTTCCCGATTTTGCAAATAGCAAAGAAAACATACTGAGAGATTTAAAACTTGCAAAGGAGGCTGGTTTTACACATGTAGTAGTTGATGTAAGGCCTACAACAGGGGATGTGCTATTTAAAACCGACGTGGTTGACCAGGTGAAATGGTTAGGCGCATGGTTGCCTGAGGGGTATTCCAAAATCGAAAGAACTGCAACATGGGATTATCTGGATGCGTTTATTGAAACAGGTCATAGCTTAGGCCTGAAGATTTTCGCAGGAATCAATACTTTTTCAGGAGGAAATGCCACAAGTTTGGGCGGTGAGGGCTTACTCTTCCGCGATGCTACGAAAAAGAGCTGGGCAACAGAACTATTGACTGAATCGGGCATCATTAACACCTTGGACAAAGGAGGTAGTGGTTCTAAATTTTTCAATCCGGTAAATGAAGAGGTACAAAACTTTTTATTGCAATTAGTAGAAGATCTGGCTGCTTATGAAAACCTTGACGGTATCATCCTTGATAGGGGCCGTTTCGATGAGTTTGGCAGTGACTTTTCGGACTACACAAAGGCTAAGTTCGAACAATTCCTGGGACACCAAGTGGCCAACTTTCCCAACGATGTGATGGTTCCTGGCACGAAGCCCGGAAACTTACCTTCCACTTTGCCAGTCTATTTTAAACAATGGCTGGAGTTCAGAGCCAAAGTTATTCATGATTTTATGGAAAGCGCACGCAACCGGGTTAAAGGAGTTAATCCTGATATTCAGTTTGGTGTGTATGTAGGTGGTTGGTACTCTGTGTATTATGGAGTGGGTGTTAACTGGGCCAGTCCAGATTATAACACATCAGCGTACTATTCCCAGTGGGCCAGTAAGAACTATCAAACTTACGGATATGCCGACCACATGGATGTGATGTTGATAGGGGCTTATGCCGCGCCAACAAAAGTATATGGTAGCAATGAGTGGACTATTCAGGGATTCTGTCAGCAGGCTAAAGATAAAATTCGTAAAGATGCTGTGGTGATTGGAGGTCCTGATATTGGCAATGGTGCATGGGCAACCGAAAGCGATGCAACAATCAATAGTGCAATCACTCAATCGGTTGATGCGGCAATAAATGCTTGCGATGGATATTTCTTGTTCGATATGATACACCTAAAGCTTAAAAATCAGTGGCCATACGTTAAAGAGGGCATTGATGAAGCAATAAGCACTGAAAAATAAACATTTGCAAAATGATGATGATGACTGGTTATAGAATAGTTACAGGTAGAAGCTTAATCCTAAGCTTTTTGTTAATATTATGTTTGGATGTATTTGGACAAACAATTTCTGGCAGAGTTACTTGCCAGGGAAAAGGCCTCAAGGATATAGTCGTCTCAAATGGCTATTCTGTAACCTCATCTGATGCTAAGGGGCGATACTCCTTACCAATTCGCAAGGGTAATGCCTTTGTGTTTATCTCCATTCCGTCTGGATATCAAATAACTGTGGAGAATGGCACGCCACTATTCTATCACCAGATTCAGGAAAACAAAGAAAAAGGTTATGATTTTGAATTGATGCCGCTTGAAAGCTCCGATAACAAGCATGCTTTTCTCTTACATGCCGATGCACAATTGCTCAAAGATAAAGAGTTCACTATGTATGAGAAAGCAATTGATGATTGCCGGCAATTAGTAAACCAACACCCACTAAAAGAAACATTTTTTGGAATTGATTGTGGCGATTTAGTAGCAGATAAGCACTCTATCTATCCTCAATATATTTCCACCCTTAACCAACTTGAGATTCCGTTTTTCAGAGTCATTGGAAACCACGATTTGGATTATAATAATCGTTCCAATGATAAGAGCAGTGCTTCCTACGAATCGTTCTTCGGTCCTTCCTATTATTCCTTTAACAGAGGTAAAGCACATTACGTCGTCCTCAACGATGTATTTTACCTGGGGCACCAATACTTCTATATTGGCTACCTGGAAGAAGAAATGCTTAATTGGTTAGAAAAAGATTTAGCCCACGTACCCGAGGGATCATTAGTTTTTGTGGCCTTGCATATTCCAACAGCCATAAAAACAGGAAGTAAAGCATTTGATTACGCTTCATTAGGAAAAGGAATTAGTAATCGCCTGGCTTTATACAAAATACTGGAACCTTACAAAGCTCATATTCTCTCAGGACATGAGCACTGTAATCAAAACTTACAACATAAAGAAAATATATATGAACACATCTGCGCGTCTGTTTCGGGTGCCTGGTGGCAAGGACCGGTGTGTACAGATGGAACCCCTTGTGGATACCAGGTATTTGAAGTGGAAGACGATTCTGTTTCCTGGTATTACAAAAGTATTGGGTATGAAAAAGACTATCAGTTTAAGCTCTACCCGGTGGGCTATGATGCAAATCTGCCTGATGAATTCATTGTCAATATTTGGAACTGGGGCCCCGGCTGGACTGTGGAGTGGTATGAAGATGGTGTTAACAAAGGAGAAATGACCCAGTATCAGGGCTATGACCCGGATGTGGCAAAGATATATGCTGATAAAGATAAGCTTGATTACAAATGGATTGGGCCTTCAAAAACGACTCATCTGTTTAAAGCACAGCCGGCTAAGGCTAACGCTGTTATTGAGGTGAGGGTGACCGATTCTTTTGGAACCACCTATATGGCAACTCTGAATAGTAAGTAGGACAGATAAAATACTCCATGAGGTATCCTCATCAAAGAGGAAGATTATTCTCCGGATAGATTCATAGGTCAATTGAAATAAAATATAATCAGATGAAAACTAGAGTTCTAAGCTGCTTTTTGTTAATACTTTGTGTGACTAATTTCAACAATATTAACGCAAAAATTAAGTTGCCTTCCATTATTGGAGACAACATGGTTGTGCAACAAAATTCAACACTGAAAATATGGGGATGGTCGGATGCCGGGAATAAAGTAAAAGTTAAAGCATCTTGGTCTTCTGAATCCTTTAAAGCATCCTGCGATACCAACGGCCGTTGGGAAGTATGGATACCGACTTCAAAAGGCAGTAACATTGCCCATGCCATTGAAATTAATGATGGAGATAAGCATACCATCAATAATGTATTAATTGGTGAAGTGTGGTTGTGCGGCGGCCAGTCTAACATGGAAATGCCTGTAAAAGGGTTTAAAGGTCAGCCGGTGTTTGGCTCGCATAATGCCATTGTTGGAGCAGACAAGGAGCAGCCCATTAGAATGTTTACTGTAAAAAGAGACTATAGCTTATCACCTAAGTGTGAGCTGGAAGGAAGCTGGTTAGAGCATGAACCTCTTCATGTTGGGAATTTTAGTGCTACGGCTTATTTCTTTGCCCAACAATTGCAAGAGGTGTTAGATATACCCGTTGGCGTTATTGCGTCGTCGTGGAGCGCATCAAAGATTGAACCATGGATGGACAAGGCAACCTTAGAGGGCTTTGAAGAAACGAATTGGTCCATGTTAGAGGGGGAGATAAAGTCACCCACCCAAACACCAACAGTTTTGTTTAATGCCATGATTCATCCGCTTAAAGATGTCGACATAAAGGGCGTTATTTGGTATCAGGGCGAGAGTAACAGCGCCAACCCGGAATTATACTCAAGGTTATTTGAAGCCTGGGTAGGGCAGTGGCGACAGTTTTTTAATGATCCGCAGATGCCTGTATATTACACAGAAATTGCACCCTATCGCTCGCACGACAAAAATGCAGAGAACCTTCCATTATTCAGGGAGTCGCAATTGAAGTCGATGCACTCTATTCCCAATGTTGGTATGGCTTTTACCTCTGATTTAGGCAATGAAAAGTGTATTCATGGTCCTCACAAAAAGCAGGTTGGAAAACGGCTGGCATATTGGGCGCTGGCACAAACCTATCAGATACAAGGAATAGCCTGTTGTGGGCCTGTTTACAATAAGTATGTAAAAAAAGAGAATAAAATCCAAGTCTACTTTGATCATGCTGAAAATGGACTTTATCCCGAGAATGAGTTGTTAAAGGGCTTCGAAATTGCTGGCGTTGATGGCGAATTTGTACCAGCCCAAGCGGAGATTTTGGGCGGTTCTTCGCGGGTGACCATTTGGAATGATTCAATACCTGAGCCTCGGGAAGTAAGGTACAGTTTCAAAAACTTCGTCATTTCTAACTTGTCAAATACAGAAGGGCTGCCAGCTGCTCCGTTCAGGTTGGTTATCGAATAAAATAAGCAATTGGTAAAGGCCTTTTAATTATACGTCTAACGTTATCTAAGATGAAAATGAAAATCCAGTTTAACATGATGGGCATCTATTCAATACTACTGTTATTTACAGTGTTTGCTTCGTGTGATAAAAATGAGCAGAGCACCGATATTAACCGAAGCTACATTGATGCTGTTGAAGTTATTTCACCCGAAGTGGTACAGGTAGAAGTAGATAACTTCGCCCGTTACATCAGCCTGCAATTCGTTAAAGGGACAGATATAACTGCAGTAAAACTGCAGCTGAAATTAGCCGAAGGAGTAAGTTTGCCTGATACTCAGGATGAGATTATGGTACTTGACCTTTCAGCATCGCCAATACTCAAGGTTCAGCACAATGGGGCTGTTATTAGCTTTAAGTTTAACATCAGTTTTTCAAACCCTGTTTTTGATCCCTCAAGTGCCGGATGGATTGGAACAGACAATTTTGGCAATGTGCCCGAGTATCTTTCGGTGTATGAGAACATGGGAACTGTAGATGGTAAAAAGATAAAAGCCTATATCGCTGTGGCTGACATGAATAACCCTAAGGCACAGTTTGGTGTTTTGGGAGAAAAATCGGGTTACCAAACGCCCAGTGAGTTTTACGAAGCGAATAACCAACCGGTGGTCATATTAAATGCAGGCTATTTTTATTCGGGAAATGCCCTTGGGTTAATCATTCGGGATGGTCAGCTTGTCCGCGAAGGGACACCAATGGTGTACCGGACTGTTAATGATGTGAAAAAGGTATATTATCCTACACAGGCTGCGTTTGGCTTTTTTGGGGAACAAAGCTTCGCAGCCGATTGGGTGTATACCAGTCAGGGAGTAACGTATGCCTACCCTTCGCCAGCAGCTAACAAAACAGGCAACGAGCCATTACCCATTCCTAACAAAGCTTTTCCCGAAGGGGCGCAGGAATGGGCGCCGGAAACGGCCATTGGTGCCGGCCCAATGCTTATCAAAAATGGAGAAGTTAAGGTAACATGGGAGTCCGAAATGTTTGATAATGCCAGCGGTATTCAGGCGTCCTATAACCACCCGCGCTCAGCCATTGGTATTACCTCGCATGGGTACCTGGTATTTTTTGCTTGCGAAGGACGAAATAAAACACCCGATACACCTGGTTTATCGTTGTTTGATGTAGCCAATTTTTTACATGAATTAGGCTGCGTAGCGGCCATTAATCTCGATGGTGGTGGTTCAAGCTGTCTGTTGGTTAACGGACGGGAAACGATTATCCCTAGTGATGGCGAGCAACGCACAATTGTAACGGCTGTAGCTGTTTATTAACAGTTTAAAAATAAGAATATTAAATAGGAATTAATGAGTCAAAGAGCAACTTCTCTGGATGTTTTTCGTGGATATGCCATTGTAACAATGATACTATCTGCCACCGTAGCCTATGGTGTTTTGCCAGGCTGGATGTACCATGCGCAAACTCCTCCGCCAACGCATGCATTTAACGGATCAAATTTCGGAATTACCTGGGTAGACCTTGTATTTCCTTTCTTTTTATTTGCCATGGGGGCTTCTTTCCCCTTTTCTTTAGGTCGAAAACGGGATAAGGGCATCAAACTTATCACCTTGCTTCGCGATAGCCTGATCAGGGGAGCTCAGTTAACTTTTTTTGCCATATTTATCCAGCACATGTATCCGCATATTGTGAGTGCACCTCAGGACACAACTTCCTGGTTAATGGCAATTGGAGCATTCGTATTAATGTTCCCCATGTTTATGCGTATTCCATTAGCAATGCCACAATGGGGACACTGGCTGATAAAAGGAGCCTCGTATCTGATTGCGGTAATCATCTTACTAAATACCGAGTATGCAAAAGGACGGGAATTCAGTCTGGGTTTCAGCAATATTATTATTCTGGTATTAGCAAATATGGCCATATTCGGCTCTTTGGCTTACCTGCTTACGCATGGTAAACGCCTGGCACGTATTGCTATCTTACCTTTGGTGATGGGAGTATTTTTGGCAAGCTCGAATGCCGAATCCTGGACCAGCGCCTTTTTTCATTGGACACCTTTGCCCTGGTTATATAAATTCTATTATCTGAAATATTTATTTATAGTGATACCAGGCTCCATTGCGGGGGAATATTTACTGGAATGGACAAAGCAATCCGGCGCCGATAAGGCATCAGCAAAACCAGCATATTTATACCCTGCTATCCTCATTGCCGCTGTTGGACTGATTGTAACTAATCTTTACTGTTTGTATATGCGGTATATGGTTCTCAACCTTGCTTTATCTGGTGTGTTGGTTGGTGCAATGTACTGGTTAATAAAACCCAATTCGGCCAATGGCATTTTTTGGCGCAGAATGCTGGTGGCAGGCACTTATTTACTCGCCCTGGGTTTGGTATTTGAAGGTTATGAGGGAGGAATCAGAAAAGATTCTTCAACCTACAGCTTCTATTTTGTCACTTCCGGATTAGCATTTTTTGCGATGATGGCCTTCTCTATAATATGCGATGTCTATAAAATTAGAGGTGTTTTTAAAGGTTTTGAAATGGCTGGGCAGAATCCAATGATTGCTTATGTGGCATCCAGTTTGGTAATTATGCCCTTGCTTAACTTGTGTCGCCTCACACAGTTTTTGGATATGCTTAATGCCAATGCGTGGACAGGTTTCCTAAGAGGCTTGATTGTTACCACACTGGCCATGTTGCTGGCCATGTTTTTTACCCGTTTAAAGTGGTTTTGGAGAACATAAACACTGTTTAGTATATAAAATGAATAGTATGACTGTCAGATTTTTAATGATTTGCTTTGGCCTGTTTTGGGGTGTATGTGCTCAGTCGCAACAAAAGTATTATGATGCAGCCTCGTTTCCTCTATATGGAAAAGTAACCAACGAAACCGGCTCTCGTTATGAGCGTTTACCAGCCAGTCTGGAAGGGCAGGTGCGCGACCGCTTATTTTACTTAGGAACTAATAGTGCCGGGTTATATTTACGTTTTCGCAGCAATGCCAAAACGATTTCGGCCAGTTGGGAACTCACTGGCAATGTAGGATTAAACCATATGGCAGCAGTTGGTGTTAAGGGCCTTGATTTATATGGTTATAAAAATGGAGAGTGGCGTTTTGTTAACTCGGGTAAGCCAACAGGAAAAAAGACGACGGCAACCATCATCGATAACATGAAAGGGGAGATGTGTGAATACATGCTCTATTTGCCATTGTATGATGGGCTTGAGGCCTTAAGAATTGGCGTAGACTCAACAGCACTTATTGAGCAACCACAATTAGCTTCGCCCGTTTCTGAAAAACCCGTTGTTTTTTATGGAACCAGTATCACACAGGGAGCATGTGCTTCGCGTCCTGGCATGGCTGCTACCAATATATTGAGCCGTCGATTGAACCGGGAGGTAATCAATCTTGGTTTCAGTGGAAACGGCCAGCTGGATTATGAAATTGCTGATGTAATGGCTGGTTCTGAGGCCTCTGTATTTGTTCTTGATTTTGTACCTAATGTCACCAATCAGCAAATTATAGATAAAACAGAAGAGTTTGTTCGTCGTTTGCGTGTAAAGCATCCTAAAACGCCTGTCATCATTATTGGAAGCATTCTATTTCCACATGGGCAGTTTGATCAGCATATCAGTGCCGTGGTAAATGAAAAAAATGAATCATTAGCAGCCATCTGCAAGGATCTGAAGAAAAAGGGCGATAAGTACCTGCGTTATGTTTCGCCGGAACACCTGATTGGAGATGATGGTGAGCCAACCGTTGATGGTATTCACCTCACAGATCTGGGTTTTAGCCGCTATGCTGAAAATATGTATCCCATTATTAAGAAATATTTAAAGAAATAATATGAGATCATTGTTGATAGGCGTTGTTTTATTTGCCTTTGTGGCATGTAAACCAGGTGCTGACAAGAGCCCCGTAGGAATTATTCCACTGCCCCAGAGCGTAGTCGAAACAGGTGTGCAACTGCGCTGGCAAAATACGGATGCCATTCATATATCTTACGACAGTTCATTTTTTCAGCCTGTAGCTAAGCAGATGTGTCAATTGCTGACTAGTAACTATCAAATGAACTGCATGCTCACCCAGAAGCGAGTATCTGCTAATGTTGCTTTTGTTTATAAGGCTTTTGAAAACCAAGAAAAATACCGGTTGCAGATTTCTGATAGCAGAGTGGTGGTTGAGGCCGCTTCTGCCTCTGCTGCCTTCTTTGGATTTCAATCCTTAAAGCAATTGCTGCCCCTTAAAAATGAATTCGATGGTCAATCCATTTCCTTACCAGGCGTATTGATTGAAGATGAGCCTGCTAATGCCTATAGAGGTGTTCACTTAGATGTGGCCAGACATTTTTTTACAGCGGATTCTATAAAACGCTTTATTGATATGCTGGCCTTACACAAGATAAATACCTTTCATTGGCACCTAACCGATGATCAGGGGTGGCGTTTGGAGATTAAAAAGTATCCGAAATTAACTCAAGTGGGAGCCTGCAGAGAACGTACTGTCATTGGCCGGAATTCGCCCGATTATGATGAGCAGCCTCATGGGGGCTATTACACTCAGGATGAGGTTCGTGATATAGTAGGTTACGCGGCAGAACGTTACATCACTGTAATACCCGAAATTGATATGCCGGGCCACATGGTGGCTGCATTAACAGCTTACCCAGAATTAGGGTGCCAAAACAAACAACTAAAGGTGGCCGATAAGTGGGGTGTGTTCGAAGATGTATTGTGTGTAGGCAAGGAGGAATCCTATGAGTTTATTTACTGCGTTCTGGATGAGGTAATGGATTTATTCCCTTCAAAGTATATTCACATTGGAGGAGACGAATGTCCAAAAACGCGGTGGGAGAGCTGTAAGCACTGTCAAAAGGAAATTAAAGCTTTAGGGTTTAAGTCAGATGACCATTTTACGGCCGAACAGAAGTTGCAGAGTTATTTTACCCGAAAAGTGGAGAATCATCTCAATAAAAACGGGCGTTACTTAATTGGCTGGGACGAAATTCTTGAAGGTGGTGTGTCACCAACAGCAACCGTCATGGCCTGGAGAGGTGTAGGGCACGGGCTAAAAGCCGCACAGCTTGGTAATAAAGTGGTTCTGTCACCCAATACACATGTGTATTTCGATTATTACCAGACAAAAGATATCCTGAATGAACCATTGGCCATTGGAGGGAGTACAACATTGGAAATGGTTTATAACTGGGACCCATTCGAGAAAGTGGAATCACCAGAGGCAAAAGGCAATATTATAGGTTTGCAGGCTAATATTTGGACAGAATATATAAAAACCTTCAAACACGTTGAGTACATGCTACTGCCTCGTTTGGCGGCCTTTAGTGAAGTAGCATGGAGCAGTGCAGACAAGGATTACGATGCCTTTCAGCAGCGTTTGGAAAGAATGCTTTTAGTCTATGATGCGGCCGGATATAATTATGCCAAACACATCTTTGACATTAAGAAGGAGTGCTTGCGCGATACCGTTGAAAATACGATGGCTCTTCAATTATCGACCTATGGCAGCGGTGAAATTCGTTTCACCACCGACGGTTCAACACCCGATAGAAACAGTCAATTGTACACAGGGCCAATTGCTATTGATCAAAGTATGGTGGTGAAGGCCATTGCTTATCATGGGGAGCATGCCTCAAGAGTGTTGGAACAATCATTCAGCTTTAACAAAGCCACTTTAAAGCCAATCCAATTAAATACACCAGCCTATCATGATTATGCCTTTAATGGCGCTTTATTGTTAAATGATGGGCTCACCGGGCAAAAAAATTACAAATCTGGCTATTGGTTGGGGTATAACAATGAGGATTTATCGGTAACCATTGATTTAAAACAGGAAACACCCATACAGTCTATTGCTCTCAATGCTTTTGTGTCGACAGCCGACTGGATATTCAGACCAACTTATATTGAAGTTCATTTCTCAGATGACAATGAAACCTATCATTTTACCAAGTCGGTGTCTTTGGATAAATGTACCAGTAATGTTTTTGAGATTGAGAACTATACAATCAACTTCAAGAAGTACAATACCCGATTTGTGAAAATAATTGTAGGTAGTAATCGGAACATACCCGAGTGGCATCCGGCTAAAGGAAAGCCCGCCTTCATTTTTGTTGATGAAATTGAAATACACTAGAAAATTATTATAACAATCAATATCAATAATTAATTATCATGAAAAAAACGAGTGTTTTATTTTTGATCTTCGCGATCGTATTAGCGGCCTGTAATTCGGTGCCGCAAAAGAAAAAGGGAAAAGAAAAATTGATGTGGTTTGATGCGACCGCCAACTTTGAACGCTTTAGTAATAAAGATAGTATTGATTTTTACCTGGAAAAGATTGCCGACTTAGGGTTTACGCATGCAGTAGTGGATGTGCGACCAATTGATGGAAGTGTGCTGTACCCTAGTAAAATAGCTAACGAATTAAAGGAGTGGAAAGGCTACAAGCGGGGCGATTTTGACTACTTAGGCTACTTTATTCAAGCAGGACACAAGTATGGTTTAGAGGTGCATGCCTCGTTAAATATATTTGTTGCAGGGCATAACCATTTCGATCTCGGACCTGTTTACGAAGATCACCCTGAGTGGGGAACAATTGTATACAGCCCAGAACAAGGCCTGACTAGCATTACGAACCTAAAAAATAAGTATAGTGCCATGGTTAACCCTGTTAATATGGAGTACCAGGCATACATTATTTCTATTTTGGAGGAAGTAACAACTATGTATCCCAAATTGGATGGTATTATTACCGATAGAGTGAGATACGACGGAATAATGGGTGATTTTAGTGATTTATCAAAAGCAACTTTTGAGAAAGTAATTGGTCAGAATGTGGCGAACTGGCCAACAGATATTTACGAGTGGCAAAAGGATGAAAACGGTAAAAATAAGCGGGTAGACGGGCCTTTATTTAAGCAATGGATCGAGTGGAGAGCACAGGTAATTTATGACTTTATGGCTAAGTCTAGAGCTGCCGTGAAGGCCATCAATCCTGATATCAGCTATGGAACTTATACCGGCGCTTGGTACCCTTCTTACTACGAAGTCGGGGTTAACTGGGCGAGTAAAAACTATGATCCGTCACAAGAATTTGACTGGGCCAGTGCCGAGTATAAAAATACAGGTTATGCCGAGTTGATGGATTTATACACAACAGGTAACTATTATACGAATGTTACCATCGAGGAGCACCGCGCGAAAAACGAAGCTGTTTGGAACGAAACGGATAGTGAAGCTCAAAAAGGTGATTGGTACTGTGTTGAAGGAAGTTGTAAAAACTTGCGTCGGATCCTAGGTGACAATAAGTTTTACGGTGGAATTTTGGTGGACCAGTTTTACAATAACCGACCACAGTTGAGCCAAACCATCGCTATGAACATTAAAGAATCAGATGGTTTAATGGTTTTTGATATTGTACATATCATTGACGAAAACCTTTGGAAAGAGGTGGAAGAAGGCCTTAAAGCCGAATTTGAATAAACTATATGCCAGAGTATTATAGCCTGTTTGATGGGGCACTTGCTGCATCAAACAGGCGCTGAGTAGTGCTGCTAAAATCTAAAACTAACAACTGCCTTGCGCATTTGTGTTGAGCCACCTTCTTGTTTTCAGGAAGGTGGCTTTTGTTATTTATGCTTGGCCTGCTTTTTTAAAGTATTTATTTCAATCATGTCAGGTTAGAATGGCGCTGGTATGGATACTTGCAAATATTGGTGTATGCCTTGGCCAATAATTGACAAGTTGGCTTCATCTTTCTTCCTTTTAACTATTTCTTTGTTGGGCCATAATTTCCAGATACAGATTACGGAGTACAGGCTTCAAAACTTAGCAAGACAATGATTAAAATTAAAATAGGAAGCACAAGCAGGGAAAAGAATTTCTGATTGGATTTTTGTTTTTCATTAAATATCATGAAATTACAGGCATGATAGTCGTATTATTAACCCTTTAACAAATCTATAAAAGAATGCAAAAATCGATCTTTTCAATACTGTTTTTATGTGTTTGGGCGGCCGCACATGCTCAAATTGATGCGCGGATGTTTCGGTATCCCGACATTAGTAAAACCCAAATCACTTTCACCTATGCCGGCGATATCTGGATTGTGGATAAAGACGGCGGCACCGCTACAAAATTAAGCTCTCCTAAAGGTGAAGAGGCCTTTCCTAAGTTTTCTCCCGATGGCCAAACCATTGCCTTTAGCGGCAATTATTCAGGAAACATGGATGTTTACTCCATTCCGGTAAACGGTGGCGTGCCCACGCGCCATACCTGGCATGGCTATGACGATAGGGTGGTTGACTGGCACCCCAACGGCACTCAGGTATTGTTTGCCTCGGCGCGTAAAAGTGGTAAAATGCGATGGAACCAGTTTTACTTAACCCAGCCCGAAACAGGACTGCCTCAAAAACTGGCCATCGAACATGCCGAGTTTGGGTCTTTTTCAGAAGACGGACAAACCATTGCCTTTACCGATAAAAGCAGGTTAACACGCACCTGGAAAAGGTATCGTGGAGGTACTGCCCCAGATATATGGCTGATGAATCTGGAAACCAAATCGGCCGAAAAGATCGCCAAACATGCCGCCAATAATGAGTTGCCAATGATGAAGGGCAATGAAGTGTATTTCTTGTCAGACCGTGGTGATGCCAAGCGTTTTAACCTGTGGAAATACGACCTAACGACCAAAGAGGTGAAACAGCTGACGCAGTTTACCGATACCGATGTGCATTACCCTTCTATGGGGCCCGATGACATTGTTTTTGAAGCCGCCGGCAAGCTGTATGTCTACAATATCGCAGCGGGTAGCAGCAAGGAGGTTAAAGTGAATGTAGTGACGGACCAACAAAGCCTATTGCCTCAAAACATTGATTTAAAAGGCCGGTTCTCCAATGCGTTTATTGCGCACGATGCCAAACGAGTGGTGCTGGAAGCACGAGGCGAAATATTTACCGTACCTGCTGAGCACGGATATACCATCAACCTCACACAGACTTCGGGTGTGGCAGAACGCTCACCGGCTTGGTCGCCTAACGGCAAATACCTGGCATATTGGAGCGATGCCACTGGAGAATACCAGTTGGTACTGCGTAACATGGAGGATGGCTCAACCCAAACCATCACCTCGTTTACCAATGGCTTTCGTTACAGTTTGCATTGGTCGCCCGACAGTAAAAAACTGGCTTTTATAGAGCAGAACATGGAAATTAAGGTGGTATTTATCGACACGAAAGAGGTACTCACCATCGATAAACAGTTGTATTATTTTCACGGAGGTTTAAGTAGTTTCAGCGTTTCATGGGATGCCAATAGTCAGTGGCTGGCCTATGCCAAAGATACCGATAAAAGAACATCGGCCATTGCATTGTTCGATATTGCCAATCGCCGTTTATACCAGGTAACCAGTGGTTATTATAACGACGCCAACCCGGTGTTTGATGTGGAGGGTAAATACTTGTATTTTACCACCAATCGTCATTTTAATCCCGAATACAGCGATTTCGACAACAGCTTTATTTATCCAAAGTCAACCCTGCTGGCTGCCGTACCTTTAACAAAAGACACGGCCTCTCCTTTATCGTTCCGTAACGATAGCGTTGAAATAAAGAAGGACGATAAAAAAGAGTCCGATAAGGAGAAAAAAGGAGAGGATGACACGGATGATTCTAATGACGAAACTAAAGACACCAGAATTGATATTGACGGGTTCGAGAGCCGCATCGTTATGCTGTCTGTTAAAAATGGCGACTATAGCAACATAGCTTCGGTGGAGGGCAAGGTGTTGTTTATGGCCGGGGATGATGATAAACGTACGCTCAAATACTACGATCTGGAAGAGCGTGAAGAAAAAACCATTGTGAAAGATATTGACGGCTATCAAGTCGCCGCTAATGGAGAAAAATTACTGGTAAGAAAAGAGCAGGTGCTGGCTATTATTTCGCCTTCTGAAGATCAGAAATTGGATAAGCCTTTAAATACCAAGGAGCTGAGAGTTGCCATCCATCCAAAAGAAGAGTGGTTGCAAATCTATCGCGATGCCTGGCGCATGGAGCGCGATTTCTTTTACGATAAAAACATGCATGGACTGGATTGGCAAGCCATCTACCAACAGTATCTGCCTTTACTGGAAGCCTGTGTAACCCGTTGGGATGTGAATTTTGTATTGGGTGAGATGATTGGCGAATTGAATGCCTCACATGCCTATAAAGGAGGAGGAGATACCGAAAAGGCTCAAAAACTGGCCGTAGGTTACCTTGGTGTTGACTTTGCGGTTAAAGACAATCATTACATCATCAGCCACATCGTAAAAGGCAGCACCTGGGATGCAGAAGTTGTTTCACCTTTGACGGCATCGGGTGTAAAGGTTAATGAGGGCGATTATTTATTGGCTGTGAACGGCACCCCGGTAGATGTGAATGCATCGCCATATTCCGCCTTGCAAGGCTACGCCGGCAAAACCATTGAATTAACAGTGAATAGTGTACCTCAATTGGCTGGTGCCCGAAAGGTTGTGGTTACGGCCATGGAGGACGAGTACCGCCTGCGTAACCTCCAATGGATCGAAAGCAAACGGGCCCGTGTGGCAGAAGCAAGCAACGGGCAGGTAGGCTATATTTATGTGCCCAGTACAGGTATCGATGGACAAAATGAGTTGGTGCGACAGTTTATGGGGCAATGGACCAAAAGCGCCTTAATTATCGACGAACGCTTTAATAACGGCGGACAAATACCTGACCGTTTTATAGAGCTCTTGAATCGTAAGCCTCTGGCCTTTTGGGCCGTGCGCGACGGTCAAGACTGGCAGTGGCCTCCGGTAGCTCATTTTGGGCCTAAAGTGATGTTGATTAATGGTTGGAGTGGTTCAGGAGGTGATGCCTTCCCCGACTATTTCCGTAAGGCCGGCTTAGGCCAACTGGTGGGTACACGCACCTGGGGCGGACTAATTGGTATTTCAGGTATGCCGCCACTCATCGATGGTGGAACAGTAACCGCGCCAACTTTCCGTATGTACGACCCTTATACCGGGGAATGGTTTAAAGAAGGGCACGGCGTTGATCCAGATGTGGAAGTGGATGAAGATGCGGGTCAGTTAGCCAAAAATATTGACCCACAGCTGGAAAAAGCCATTGAGGTTATCCTTAAAGAATTAGAAACGAAAAAGTATGTAAAACCCGACCATCAGGAATTTGAGGTGCGTTAGTCAGAAATCATAAACTTAACTTGGACGAGCCAAAACCAAACAGGTTATGTCTTAGCTCGTCCAAGTTAGATAGCAAGATTTATAATGTATATTTTTTTGTATTAAAAATCTTATTTATATCTCTTATATTACTCAATAATTAATTTAACTTAGTTTTATTTCCCTGATCATCCATTCGATAAAAGCCTCCATCTTTAATTAGCAATGCCCGCGATTCCATTTTATCATCGCTTGTAACGGGGTGCTCCACGTCAACTCTAACAACTTTTCCATTAAAATCGGTTGAAATATCATTGACAACACAATGACCAATAACAATATTTTTGGCCTGATAATACGATAATATACGATCTATATCTTCGGAGTTCACTTTTGGGTAATAGTCTTTGTAAGATTTTACTAGTCCTCTATACCAAAGCGGACCATATCGTCCAAACAACAGATTTGCAATTTCCAGATTATTGTTATCTAAATCAGCACCATAATTTTCCTGGGCAATCCGGTTAATTTCATCGAGATTAAGCTGCTTATCCAGTAAAGTATTGCTAATTCCTCCATGAACAAACAGAATATCACCAATTTTTTCAATCATATTTTTGGAGCGAAGCCATCTTCCCAATTCAGTGCTGACACCATAAAGTTCCCTTATATCAATACCCAAAGCATTGGCAAGCTCCCGGTATTTCAGCCTTGTATATCGCCAGTCGCCCTCAAGTAACATGGCTTCGTGGTTGCCGATAATCATATGTACCTGCCCCCCGTGTTCTTTTGCTTCCATCTCGAGCTTGTACACCAACCACAGTACCTGGGTAACAAATTCACCGCGATCAACAAAATCACCTACCAACACAAGATCTCCATCTCCAAATGCCCAATTTAATTTAGCATCTGTTATGCCGTTTCCAATCAGTAATTTTGCGAAAGAGTAATAATTGCCTTCAATATCAGAAACAACGAATATGTTATCTGACTTCTTATATTGAGAGGAAGGATTCTCTATACTATTCATTAGCTTTAGACTAAACTGCTCCGGCATTTGCTCCGGAACAATAACATTCAGTTCCCCTGAATAATCAGTTTTCGTGATTTGGTTAGAACTATTTACGCCAACAACTTTTGTGTCAGTCCCCTCATAAAATACATATGGACCATCAATACGTCTGACATTATCAGTTAGTTGGGGTGTCTCCTTTTCTTGCCGACATGTCAGAAATAGGACAGATACCAACAAAATAAGTGCAAGTTTTTGTAACGATATTTTTGAAATCATTTTAAGCTGTTTATAAAGAGAAGCCTCTTCGTTAATAACAAAGAGGCTTACCATATTATATTCATGCAATCAATGAAACTGTAATGCGCATAAAGAACTGATTACAACTCATATATAATTGTTAATACAGGTGCAAGAGTACCACTGGAAGATCCATCAGCTGTTTCTGCTTCTCGTCCTCCACTACTACTTGTTTCATTAATACTTGAACCGCTAGGTGTTAAAATGAAAGACATACTATTACCTGAATTCCAATCCTGTCTGTCCACAATTTCCTGAACAATACCAGCTAACTCACTAGTTCTTTGTGCTAAACCTGCATCTCCTACTACTTCCCATTCCGGAATTACCCAAACCGAATTTTCGGTTGTTTTAGATCTCATGCTTACATTATAAGCCTCTTCGGTAAAAGGTTGCGAATTGCCTGTATTCTCACCATAAATGGTCATCTCGGCTTCGTCGGCACCAACAGCATCGCAAGTAAACTGAATTGAAGCAGACAGAACATTGGCTCCTGTGGGTATTTCAATGGCATTGAACCGAAGACCTATTGTTTGTACCCCCTGATCAGTACCTGAGATGGCATCCCAGGTGTCGTATTCGGCAAGTTCCAAATCACTGCTAGTTAAAGCCATTGCCCCATTTAATGCGCCTTCCTCTGCATCATCTCCTGATTCTGTAATCTGAACCGTTATATTATAGGATATTGTCACTGTAAACATAACACCGTTTGATTCACGATCTCTTGTAACCGTCACGTTTCCAGTAGTAGCGCCGGCAGGAACAATAACAGTAATGGTCGTTTCTGTAGATTCAACTACAGTAGCTTCGGTACCATTAAATTTTACTATATTTTCGGATGGTGTAGTACTAAAGTCTTTACCGGTAATAATAACCTCTTGACCTACTTTACCCTTTTCAGGACTAATAGAAATTAGTGTTGGAATATCTAGTGGCACTATTGTACAAGCTAAACTATTTGATGCCATTCCATTCTTGGTAACTACAATATCTCCCGATGTGGCACCTTCAGGAACAATGGCCTTGATTGTTGTGATGTTGGCTGCAGTAACCTCGGCATCAAGACCGTTAAGTGTCACCTTATTATCGGCTGTTGATGAGAAATATTTACCCTCAATGGTAATTTCATTCCCCTCCTTTGCACTGGTAGGTGATATACTGATTAAAGTAGCAGCTTGATTATCATCCCAGAAAACTTCGGTCTTCTCTTCTTCACACGAGCTAAACAGTCCAAAGACTATTAGCACACTCATACACAAGATGAGTATTTTATTTAAATGCTTATTTTTCATAGCTAAATTTTTTGTTATCAACAAAGCTCTAATAACCAGGGTTCTGTGTTAAGGGATTTATTTTTAGTTCTTCTAAAGGAATGGCAAACACAACCTGATAGTCGTCATATGGGATATGCATCCGAGCCGTCATATGAGCTGTTCTTGCACACTCCGTTCTAACGATATCCCGCTTATTACGGATCAGATCAAAAAAGCGGTGTCCTTCAGCCATCAATTCCTTTCTTCTTTCCGTTAATACCCTGTCAAGGGTAACGTCAGCTTCGGCAACCTTTGCAGCAGGATTTGCTCGTTCAACAATGGCATTTAAATAGGTCGCGGCATCCGATCCACCTCCTTTAACTGCAGCTTCTGCAGCAATTAGGTAGAGTTCTGATAGACGAAAGATGGGTACATTACTTGTTGTAGCCGAGGATGCTAACTCAGGTTTTGGTTCACCATCACCTTCAAAATGATCTACGATAATAGCTTTTGTATTCCCAATGCCAGGATACTTGAGTATCCTTCCATAAGTTGTTGGATCGCCTATTACACTAAGCTGGTCGATATATAATATCTCATTTCGAATATCGTCAGGATCCGAGTTAACTAAATCGATTAAATCTTGTGATGCAATAAATTGACCATATCCCTCAGGGTCTGAAAGGTAGGCTATTGAGTTGCCACCGCCATTGTCGGCCGCATTGTTAACACATGAGAAAATCGATTCGGAATTGAATTCTTTTGACCATGCATCTACATATTCACTTCTTTTTAATAAAACATATGGACTTTTCTTAATCACATCAACAGCTGTTTCATACGCCTTAGTATTATCTTCTTTGTACAAATAAACCCTTGCCAGTAGGGTTTTAGCTGCCCATGAGTTAATTTTTCCGCCTTTTGGTGCCTCAGATAACAAGGGAATGGCAGTTGTTAAATCTTTAATTATTTGATCATATACTTGAGCTACTGTACTTCTTTTCACTTGTGCATCCTTCGGCAATACCTCGGTAACAATTGGAATACCCAATGATTGTCCGTCGTTATGCGCGTAGGGTAAGCCATACGAGTTGCAAAGCGAAAAGTGCGCTAAAGCTCTAATAGTGAGGGATTGACCGGTCATGTCATCCTTTTTAGCCTTGTCAGTTGGTGATTCTACATTGATGCCTTCAAGCATGGCAATAACATTATTAGCCTGTCTGATTATAGTGTAAGGGGTTGACCAGATACTTAACACACTATTTTGCTCATCAAAATCATAACGGTACTCGTCTTCGAGTCTACCAAAATCAGGCACCTGCATATCGTCGGAACGCATGTCATTACGAGTAATGATATTACTATTTAAGAAACCGACACTCTGCATTAGGTTATATGTCCCATTAATAACCACCTCTACATCAGCCATTTTCTGAATGTCTTCGGGAGCTTGTTTATCTGTTGGATACTCAACAAGAAAATCTTCAGAACACGATTGCACGACAAATAGTAATGCAATGATGAATAAGCTTATTATAAACTTTATTTTTTTCATTTATCTTTTTTTTTATTTAAACACGACTTCTAGAATCCAATTTCAACACCAAACGATATTGTTTTTACCGGTGGCATCTCAAAATAGGCATATCCATTGGCTCCTCCATGTTCAGGATCTACAATGTCTTGAGATGCAAAAGTCAATAAATTCCTTCCCTGTATATATGTTCTCAAATTACTGATACCAACTTTTGATAGCAATGAGCTGGGAAGATTATACGATAGTGTGATATCTTTTAAACGCAGATAATTATTATCGAACAAAAATCTGGTGGAGCGTATATCGGAACTATTATTTCCACCCCAGATTCGCTTTGGATGCTTGGCAATATCACCTGGTTTTTGCCAACGGTCTAGCTGACTTTCCTGAATAACATATTTTGGACTTCGTCCATCGTTCCACGACTTATATCCTGAGTTATACCATATTTTTCCACCTACGGAATAGTTAAATAAAAATGACAGGGTAAAATTCTTGTAGGATAGTTCGTTTCCAATACTTCCATAAAAATCGGGCTCTGCCGAACCTGCATAAGCATCTTTTGCCTCTTTGTGATCATGCGTTACTTCATCCGTAATATTTCCATTGTCATCAATAACATACCACATTGGTGAGCCATCAGCCGGGTCAACACCTGCCCATATTGGCATGTAGAACGAATAGTAAGGCAAGCCTTCGCGGCGTATATACCGACCCGTTTCGATATCTTTACCTCCAGCAAGCTTAACAATTTCGTTTCTCACGCTGGAGAAAATAAAGGTAGATGACCATCTGAAATTTCCATTAATAATATTGTCTGTATGGAGCTCAATTTCCAGCCCTTTATTTTGCATTTCTCCAATATTCACCATGGTGCTGCCTGCGCCAATGGTTGGGGCTAAATCCAAGTCCATTATTAAATCCGACGTATGCCTTTGGAAATATTCAACGCTACCTCTGATGCGGTTAAATAATCCATATTCCAAACCAATATTGAACGTCTTATTTTTTTCCCAGGTTAAGTCAGGGCTAGCAATTTGATCTTCAGTCGCCGCATTTTTGCTATCGTATTTTTCGTCATAACTATAAAGTGCGAGGTGATCGTAATAACCTGGAGGCAAGGTTCCATTTGTTCCATATGATGCCCTGATTTTTAGATCATCCAGAAAGTCGAAACCACTCATGAAATTCTCCTCTGTTATTCGCCAAGAGCCTGAAACAGACCAGAAGTCGGCCCATCTTTCATTATTGCCAAGTCTTGAACTACCGTCTCTACGCAGACTACCTGAAAAATAGTATTTATCCTTAAAATCATAATTTACTCTCGATAGGTAAGAGACCATGGTATAGGCACTTGAATAGCCATAAGCGCCAACGGGAACAGCAGTTACAGATAACTCCTTTAAGCTTTCATTAGGCAGACCTTCTCCTTCGGCTGCGTAATTACTAGATTCGTATTTTTCAGCTTCAAAAGCTCCAATTACATTTAAGTGGTGCTGATCAGCGAATGTTTTGTCAAAAGTTAACAGGTTTGAAGTTGTTAAGCGTTTTCTCTTACTATTTTCGTTATACACCCCGCCCTTGACATCTTCATAGGAACGTGATGATGGAGAACCATAGCGAACATAATCATTATTTATCCAATCGTAGCTGTTAGTTGACCTAAACGTTAGTGTGTTAATCGGTTTGTATTCGAAATAAGCGGAGCTCATGCTTCTGAATACTTGAGCCGTTTTTTCATTTAATTCATATTCGCGGAGAAGATTATAATAGCCGGCATTTACTAGTTCATATTTTAAATCACCATTTTCGTCATAAGGAGTTTCTGTCGGCCAGGTATTTCTACTAACATTATAAAATGGATTAAAGTAACTGGATCCATTGTTAGCCACATCTTGGTCTGTATGAGAAGTTAGAATATTAACACCTATATTGATTTTGCGATTCACCTGGTGTGTTAGTTTTACGCGACCCGAATACCGTTTAAAATCAGAGTTCAGTGCTAAACCTTCTTGATCTAACATACTGCCGGAGATATAAAACTGTGTTTTTTCTGTTCCTCCGGTAGCTGATAACTCAATGTTTGTTGTGGCACCTTTCCTAAAAAGAAGATCATACCAGTCAGTGAAGCCGCCTTCAGGCTTATACCATTCAAAGCCATTCATAGTATTGTCAACTTTTTCATGGCCCACACCGTAATAATTCTCCAACGATTCTTTATGTAGCATAATGTGATCTTCGCCACTAACCCCTTTGTAATTATCTACGGCAAAGTCCGATATTCCATAACTAGCCTTAAGGTTATATTTAGTAACACCTTTTTTACCTTGTTTGGTTGTGATTAAAATAACCCCATTCGCTGCGCGAGAGCCATATAGTGAAGCTGCTGCTGCATCTTTTAATACTGTAATACTTTCAATATCACCTGTTGGAATGGAAGACATTAAGTTACCACCTTCGGACATAGACCCTGTTGTGATTGGCACACCGTCAATTACATAGAGTGGAGAGTTTGAAGCGGCGAATGAGCCAAGCCCTCTGATTCGAATTTCAGAATAAGACCCCGGTTGACCGCTTGTTTCTGCCACTGTTACGCCGGCAATAGTCCCCGATAGTGCTTTTTCGACGGAAGTAACCGGCACTTTATTAATTGCTTCCGATTTAACAACGGCCGCAGAGCCAGTGAACGATGCTTTCTTTGATGTACCATAGGCTACAACCATCACTTCATCAATTTCTTCAATGTCACTTGTTAGAACAACATTCATGCTTGTTTTACTTTCAATAGGTTGTTCCAAGGTCGTAAATCCTATAAAAGAGAAAACCAAAGTTTCTTTGCCTGTGGTTGTATTTATTTGGTATTCTCCGTCATAACCGGTTACTGTGCCATTGGTGGTGCCCTTAATCACCACTGTTACACCTGGTAGTGCCATTCCTTCGGTGTCGGTAACCTTACCAGATACCGAATGGCTTTGAGCGAATATTTGGGACACAAGCAAACTTATGCACACAAATAATGATAATCGCAGTTTCATCATAGTTTAAATTTTAAAGTGTAGAATTAACCTTTATACTTTTACATAAGGTCTTTATAGTTAACGCATATCCTCATTAGGACATACTGATTAAAGCAAAAGAAAATATGACAGTGGCTTTGCGACACTTCTATTAACACTGTTGAATTTGGTTTATAAATATGTTTATCCTTGCATAGTTATTGCAAGTCCAAATAGATGTGTTGATTATAAGCTCAGTATCTTTTCCGGTAATTGTGGACAGATAAGACAAAACCAAAACTCCTTTGATAGTTGTTTGATAAATAACTCTTCTTGAAGAGTACTAGGGGAATTGGAAACCGACTAATGTTAACAAAATAATATGTATTTCTCAAAGATGTAAGGCAAAAATGCGTTAGATTGAAAAGCCACTTTTGCACATTAAAATGCTGTTTGAGCAGTCGATTACCATTAGATGGATAAGATTTATTTTCCTTTTTTTTCATAGGGCAATGGTTGTTTAAGCCCCACTAAAATGTTAAGTTAATTCTGACTTTCAATAAGATTACTGCATACAAGGACAATACACTAGTAATACATTTAGCATACATGTTAATTTATGTTGCTGGTTATCAATTAATATGAAATTAAGAAGTCGTTTAATGCTACATCGGTATTTGCAAGGTTTAGTTTTTTACGTAAACGTGTTCGAGCAACATTAATTGTATGTGGAGTTTGTCCGGTTATAGAAGATATTTCTTTGGTTGACATATCTAGTCTTAAGAAGGCACAAAGTCGCTTTTCATTTTGCGATAATGAAGGGAATTGACTCATTAAGTTATCATAAAAACTTTGGTGAACCTGTAAAAAGCGTACTTCAAACTCCTCCCACGAACTATGGTTTAGGTCAGATTTAATTTCATTAATAATATTCTGAATGATTGGTTTATTATCCTTTTTAAGAGATCCAATTGTTGTTTCAAGCTTATTTATTACTGATAAACACAACTCATGATGCTGAGCAATGTTCATTGAAAACGACACTAACTCTTTATTTTTTCTTTCCAATGCTTGATTGATTTTTTTTTGCTTCTTCTCCAACTCAGCAGCACGTAATTTTTGGTAAATAGACCTGCTACGTTGCTTTTGAATCATGATCATAAAAACCATAAATAAAATCAGAAATAAACCTATAACAATAAAATAGATAAAACGCTCTCGTTGTGTTTTTAGCTCAGATAGTGCTAAATCTTCTTTTTTTTGGTGCTGCATTTCCAGCTGCATATATTCCAATGCTTTATTATAATTAAAAAGACTATCGCTTAGCTGTTTAAAGCGTTTATGAGCAGAGAAAGCAGCTTTATAATTCTCATTTTTCTCATAAGTTTCTGTAAGGGATTTGTATGCAACACTTTCGAGCCTAACCAAATGAAGTTTTTTAGCAAGCTCAATACACCTAATATAATATTCTTCTGCTTTCTTTAAGTTTCCAATTTTTTGATAATAATCGCCCAAATTATCATACACGTTTGCCTTTCCTTTCTCATCGCCAGTTTCTTCTCGCAAAGCCAGTGCATATTTAAAATAGACAAAGGCACTATCAAGCCTATTGCTTTCCAAATGGATGATTCCAACGTTATTATAGTAAATACCTATTCCATGCTTATCTCCTAACATCTTTTCAATTGCACCACTTCTAGCGTAATACTCCAAAGCTAATTCATTATTTCCTTGCAATTTATGTACTAGCCCCCAATTATTTAATGCGGCTGCCATTCCTGGCTGGTAATCTTGTAATTCACTAATCTCAAGGCTTTTTGAGTAGTAATAGATAGATTTGTCATAATTTCCTAAATAGCGATATAAACTGCCTAGTAAATTGCTTACACGGCGTAAGCCATTCTGATTATTAAGTTTTTTGTAAATATCGTTCGCTTTAAATGCTCGCTCTAATCCTGTAGCATAATTACCAATATTCTTATATGAGTTTGCTAGTTGTAAGTTGTCATACCCAACTTCCTCCAAAAATTGATTATCACCGTAAAGGGCAATTGCTTTTTCGAGAATACATATGGCTGGTATATACTGTTGATAATAATTATATAACGAACCTTCACAAGAGTAACTTTGAGCAAGGCCAAAGGTGTTATCAACTTCCTTCGCTAATGCCGCAGCACGCTGTGCATACAACTTACTTGTTTCATAATCGTGGGCAATATGTGCACGGCATAAATCTATATATAATTGAATCTTCTTATTTGTCTCTTTTTCTGATTTAAGTTGCTGCATCAAACTATCTACTTTGTTCTGGCTAACTATCCACTGACTAGCTGAGCCTAGAAGAAAACATAGTAATAATAACTTTTTCAAAGAAATTAGCTTAAAAAAGTGCATGTAACGATCCAAAACTATTTTAATGCAAGTTAGAAATAGCATATTATTTTTTCGTTTTTAAAGATTAGTCATATTGGCATTCATCTAAGTTGTCCTGTTTTGATATTTTTTGCCAGATACGAATTATCATTTAAGGGTCAAAGTAAATTATTTATATTGAATGAATACTGTTGGGAATGAAGAATTATCAGAAGCTATTATAATGAAGTTGCTTAAAGTCTTAACATAGAGCTTTTAAATTATAAAGATGACCGATAATGAGATAGATACCTGGTAGGTTTAATAAATATCTATCAAAGTGCTAAGTACACAAACAATTAAACAAAAGACATATTATATATTTGGCAATTCATGGAACAATACTAAGGTTAACTTCTGTCAAGTTATTAAACCCATTTTTTTTGCCTTAAAACAGGCTGCCACGGACGTAGAATTCCGATTAAAGTGCAGTTGGAATGGAATTTATGCCCATTACCGCAAATGGTGTGACGATAGTAGCTGGGGTAAGCTATGGTAATTACTATTCAATATATAAATAATTACCCGATATGCAGTTCTGTTAGAAGGAAAACATACACCAGCCAAACGTAGTACTGAAGCAGTTAACTGGCAGGGAAGATAGAAGTGCACGACAAGAAATATGCATATTCTCTCCGACTGTGAGGATATACTAACTATATTTTCGTTCGGCAGATGCCACAACACCTAATAAGTTCTTAAATTTAGCTTATTATGATAGTACCAAATATGTCTTCCGAAAATTTGGCTAAAGAAATTAAAGAAGTGTGGTTAAAATGCCATATTGGTTTCAAAGAACCACGGAAAGGGTGCTTTTCATTGAACCATATTTCGGCATAATATGTACCACTATACTTCGCATTTTCTTCAAAGGTATAATGAAAGGTCTTTAAGAGATTCTAATATGTCTAAATTGACTTTTACATCGAAGGGCAGCGCATTGTGTCCAAGCTGGGCGAAATGGGGGAGTATCAGAACCTGCTTAATCCCAAAGACTCAACAGCCGGTGGCAATACCATTGATTTTGATTTAAAGGGGAAAGAACTCAAAGCAGCCATCTACGCCAATTTTGAAAGTTTGGGCTTGGATGGAGCCGTATTTACGGCCGGTAAAAGTGGCAAAGTGCCCTATGGACGTCTGAAAAAATACTACCGTAATCAGGACCTGATGAACGGAGGTGGCAATGCCAACCAGCCGGGCAGTGATGAAACTCCCTCTAACAAAGTGGAGAACCTGCAATTCTATTATCACCCCGACCATTTGGGTAGTTCTTCGTATATTACAGACGTATCCGGCGAGGTTTACCAGCACATGGAGTATTTCCCCTTTGGAGAAACCTTTATTGAGGAACGCACCGATGCTGAATACACGGCTTATCTTTACAACGGTAAAGAATTAGATGCAGAAACAGGCTTGTATTATTATGGTGCCAGATATTATGACCCGAGGATAAGTATGTGGTATGGAGTTGATCCTTTGACAGGTAAGTATCCAAACCACTCTCCTTTTGAATATACTTTTAACAATTCTTTAAATGTTATTGATCCAGATGGAAAAGAAGGGATAGTTCTTTCTGGTCAGCCAGGGAATCATGGAAATAAGCTACACTTTTTAATCAATGGATTAAATAGAGCACAAGCAGCTCAGAAAAGAACCAAAAGAAAAGGGGAAGAAGTAACTTGGATTATTTATGACGATAAATCAAAAGATGCTGGACATGATAGTAAAATGTTAAAAAACTATACGGCGAAAGCAGAGAAGCTTGGGATAAATGTAATCGTTGTTGAAGATTCTGATGATATTATAAGTTACATAAATAATAAATCAGGTGATGATTCTAGACAGAAGGATAAAATAACAAGCTTCTATTATGTTGGACATGCTACACCTGGAGATCTTGAAGTTGGATATGCTGGTAGTGGTGATTATATTGAACCTGGTGATGATTTTGAATCTGATGCCTTTGAAAGCGGAGCCTGGATTAATGTTGTTGGAGGTTGTAGAACAGCAGTTGATGGAGATATACCATTTGAAAAAAGTGTTGTAGATCAATTTACAAAGTTGGTTGATAATAAGTCTAAAGTTCATGGGTCAAGTACAAGGGTAGACTATCCTGGAGGACCAAGAACAGATATGCAATTACTAAATTATACGAAAAAAGATGGCACGAAAATAAGTGGAGAAATAATTATAAAAAATGGAGTCAATGAATAATAATAAATTTAAAATTATAATTGTATTACTATTATTGAGTTTAGCAATTTATTTATTTTACAATCCGATAATATACAGAACTAATTTGGATTGTTCGTATACCTTCATTAAGGATAGCTATATTAAAGGTGATACATTAAAGCTCATAGATATGTATGACTCTGAAGAAGGCTCTTGGAAAATCGTTATTGTTATAAATAAGGGAGATAGGAAAAATATCAATAAAGAAATACCTCAAGGTAAAGTCTTTGAAACGACAGATACCGACCTTATAAAAGGAATAATGAAGAATTGGAAATTTATTTATACGGGAGGGGATTTTGCAACAATTGAGAATCAATTGTTAATGTATTGTGACAATATTCTAGTTTTTGATAGTGGTATTGTACTTGATAATTCTTTAGAAGGATTACAAAATAATAATTTTGGATGGATAGAGGCTGTTCCTTGTGGAATAATGTCAAAATATATACAAAAATTTGATAGAGTTTATAAACCAATAATTATTCTATAATTTAATTTTTGAGAGATAAGAACTTATTTAAATCTTGGCTCAATGCAGAATAATTAAATAATCAATAAGCTCGGCGAAGTTTGCAACTTCGTCGCCTGTAGCAGTTACTTTGTAACTAACATTACGAAGCAAAGGCATTTAAATCAGTTTAGAAAGGAATAGTTGAGCATAGCGATTATAAGCTGCAAAACGTTCGGCGTAAGTATCTCGCTTCGTTGTATTAAATAAGGTCTTTGGTATTTAAAAATAATAACCATTAGCACGTACTTTGACATATATTTTTTGCTAATGGTTGCCAGGAGTATAGATGACGGGGCAAACTTAGGTATGCGGCGAGGTGTACTAGCATAACCTGTGCCGCAATATATTTTGTATGGAGTATTTCCCGTTTGGTGAATTGGAGCGCAGCGTAAATCGCCAACACCATATAAACAATATGTTGGCAAACCTTTATTGAGGAACGCACCGATGCTGAATACACGGCTTATCTTTACAACGGTAAAGAATTAGACGCCGAAACAGGCTTGTATTACTATGGAGCCAGATATTATGACCCGAGGATAAGTGTGTTTTATGGGGTGGATCCTTTGGCGGATAAAGCCCCAAATTGGACGCCGTTTAGATACGGGTTTAATAACCCTATTAGATTAAACGATCCGAGTGGCATGTTTGAATCTGAAGGCGATGCAAAAAAGTGGGCAAAAGATAATAATATTCGAACCGGCTGGTTTAGTGGTAATAAAATTCAAGAAAGTTCTGATGGAACCTGGGCTATCAATAACAAAAAAGAGGGTACAAGTATCTTTCGGGATAATAACACTGCTGATTTCAATAATCTAATTGGGGGTAGTAATAGTAATGTTATTACTGGGGCTTTAGGGCTTGGTAGCGTTGACGCAAATGGTGGGGGTAGTTGGATAGGAGATGCATTAGATTGGGCAAAAGAACATCATTATTATGGAGTTGAAGGGAATGTTACTCATGGAATGCAAGCAGGTGCAATTTGTAAGAATTTAATTGGTTTTGAGATAGGAATGTTAAATCAAACGGTGCTGGAAGGTGAATTCAGTAATAAAAAGCAAGATTGGGCTTCTCATGAATTAAAGCCATTGGTAATGGCAGACAAAGTGGAGTTATTCCGTATAAATGGAGCATATGCCGGATTTGGAGGTGGTTATAAGTTGGATAATAACTATGGAACTAATGTGCATAATGTAAATTTAGGTTGGACTATTTTTCGCGGTAATGTAAGTTTTAATAGCTCAGGATTTGTTGGTGGATTTGTGGGATTAGAATTAAGCGGTGGAGCTTCCGTAGTTTGGGGAGTGTCAGGAACAGCAAGATGGGGTTTTAAATTTTAGTTTTATGATTTTGAAAAGTTATTTATTATATGTCGGTTGTGCTATCTTCACTTTATTTAGTATTATACCTAATGGCTTATTAGAGACGGTTCCGGTAGGAATAGGTGTTGTAAGTATACTTGCTTTTATACTGTCATCTTTTTATGTTATTTATGAGGCATACTTTGCATATATACCTAAAAGTAAGTTTGTTTCGAGTAGATTGACAGTGCTTTACAATATCATAATTCCTTTATCAACAGGAGCTTTATTCCTCTTTTTTTTCATTCTTATATTAACGTCTGGTCGCTTTCATGATTTATTTGAGGTGTATTTGTTTATTGATATATTTGTATTAATCATATTTATGATTTCCTTAGTGTATAGTAGGCTTAAGACCTTAAAGGTGAGTGATAAAGAAATGTTTATAATGTTTCATAATGGAGTTCTGGTTTTAAAAGATTATAAAGTTCTTGAGGTAAAAAAGTTCCTGATATTCTTTCGAAAAATTAGAATTAAATCGGAAGAAGAAGTTATAAAGTTGGTTATATTATCACCATGTTCAAGAGAATTAACTTTTACTACATAGATAAACATTTAATAATATAGAAATGAGATTCATAAAAAGTAAGAGAAGTAATAGTAATAGATACTCAATAATTGCCATTGCGCTTGGAGTCTTATTAATATTAAGTAATGGAATAGCTTATTTAATTTTAGAATTGTCAAATCAGTTTGACAAAGTGTTTAATGGTAACACTATACACCCATTAGTACTTGTTGCTATTGGAGTATTGTTAACGCTGATTGGAGTATTTTACTATAGAAAGGCTAAGTAAATCTTTCTAAGATTAGACTTTATTAGTATTGTTAAATAATTATAAAGAATCCCGGCAATTATGTCGGGATTTTTACATTTATAAAGCCGCAATATTTTTATTAAAGAAGTCTTTAAACTTTTTATTGGTAAGCATTTTATCAATCAGCTTAAAGATGGTCTGCTTGTCGTCATCATCAAGCTGTTGGATTAAGGGCATTTGCTCAACGGCTGTTTTATCTTCAATGGTAACTTCGGTAGGTATTTTACCGTCATAGTTTAAAACCTGGTCGGTAGTCATGTTAAAGAGCTGTGCCATCTTCTGCAGTTCCTCTACAGTAACACTGCGTGTCCCTTTTTCAATTTTACTATAGGCCGATTTATCCACATTGATATGTGTGGGCACTCCTGCTCGCTGAAGTCTCATAAAAAAAGGTGCTCGGCGAAGATTGCATCTTCGTCGCCTGTAAAAGTTAGTTTGTCACTAACTAATGCGGAGCACGAGCACTTAAATGAGTTTAGACTAGCCAATGGAAGAGCGATTTAGCTGTAGGTTGTTCGGACGATGTTCGATTCTGCTTCGTTCCTGCTTCGATTTTGGTTCGATCCTGCTTCGTACCACCTTCGGTTAGGCAGCCCTTTTACCGAACATGGTACGAAGATGGTACGACCATGGATCGACCATGGTACCTACAAATACCGGGTAAAACCTTAGCAAGATCTGAAACCGCTATTTCCGGTTTTTGATGTTCTATTGATTGCCAGTTATTCAACCCGGTTATTAACCGGAATCGGGTAAACAGCTTCTTTGGTTTCAGTATCGTAAATAGCACTTATGATATGATGCCACAGGCGATTGCCATTGCTTAAGATGGAAACAACTTGTCCGGTGGTATGATAGAGCCCAACAATGTTATTGACAGTGCCCATGTAAGCTATGTTATCCATCACTAGAATGTCTGTCTCAGCAAAAGAGCCACTTTTCTTCCAAAGCTCTTCACCGGTTGTTGCATCAAGGGCCACCATAATGGTAAAGCCAAAGTCTGTTGTGAGATATAATTTCCCATCATGCGGATAAGGCGAACGACTAAGATCATCTAAAGTGAATTCCCAAATAATATCACCTGTGCCTGGTTCGAGGCATAGGCACTTATCATCGATGGTATTTAAGTACAGTTTATTGTTATACACAACCGGACTGCCTATTCCTCTATAATCTTTTTCCCATAGTTTGCTGCCGTTTGTAATGTCTACGGCGTACAATTTATACCAATCTCTTACAAAAAGTTGATTGCCTGATATGGTTGGCGCAGATTCGCCGCCATTAGTGATAAAATCGGTATGCCATAGCACTGTATTGTCAGAGCTTAGCGCATAAACCTCACCCGATGCATGGTAGCTAATATTGTCTTTATAGGTAACTCCGTAAGCGTTATGATAGGATGGAGGCGTGTGTGTCCATGTGATGCTTCCATCGCCAGGGTTAATGGCATGTAGTTTACCATTTAGCTCTGACACATAGATGGTGTTATTGTACGAGGAAACATAACTAATACTGTAAAAGCTTTCGTTTGTCCACAATTCGGCGCCCGTTTCAAGGTTAAAAGCGCACAAATTCCCTTCATATTTCATGTAGATGTTACCATCTATAATGGTGGCATAACTGCCATAGCCTTCTTTTTCCCACAAAAGCTCACCACGTCCACTGATGGCGTAGGTCACTCCCGTCGAATTACGCTCGCCCGAAGCCACAACTATTTTACTGGAAACATTAGATAAGACCTGAAGTTCAATGGTTTCTTCATCCTGCAATGTGGTGATTTTAAATTCATCCAGTTGCTCTTTTTCAGGGGTGCCTTCGGCTTGTAAAATAATTTCCTGCTCACCAACGGCGTCAAATTCACCAGAAGCCGAGAAGCTATAGCCATTCACTTTAGCAGTTGATAGATGGTACTTGCCTGTTTCCTTTCCTATTAGTATAAGGCTGATGTAGTTATCCTCAGTAAGTGGTGTGCCTGCCTCATAGTGGCCATGTATTTGGGCGCCCCATATTGTTGCTTCCAACGGAATCGCAGTGTTTTCTCCGGCGGTATCCGAATCGCTGCTGCTGCAGCCCCCCAATAGAAAGGCAAACAGAATTAAAAATAAACTGGTTGTTTTTATCGTCATGATTTTTAAGGATTTGGTGTTTTTATATGAATTATTATGAATAGTACTACGGAATTTGTAGTAAAAGGTTATTACTCCTAATACCACTTCTGAACTAAAGTAATGCACATGCCTGTATACGGGGAAATTCCGTTGTGGCATATCGAATCACATGCGCACTTTTGGTAAATGCGATAGGAATATGTACAGCGGCCTTTTGGTTAGGCTTTACAGCAGATGTAGCTGAATAATAAGGTGGGGCGAGGGGTTGATTACTACCCATTTAATGGCTTTGGTGCCTGTTTTTATTCAGCACGTGGGGAGTGTGGTTACGAATCGCGTGGCCAGCTTATATTGAATGCTTGAGTTGATTCATTGGCATGGCTAACATAACAGTCACAAATTTTGTTATTTTTAGCATCCCGATCAATCGAACACGCATGAAGTGTTGTGGCCGTTTAATATTGCTTACTATCGGGCATACCTGCTGTTTTGCTGCCAAGGTGAGGTCTTACCAACCGGTTGGCTATGCCTAAAAGAAACCGGGCACCTTGTAAGGTGGAAGGATTTGCACAATCAACGGAGAGGATAGCAGGCGGCCCGTGCGATACACTTATGGGTATGAACTCACAGACCGCAACTGGCAAAGGGGCTGTTTTGAAAGAAACAGTGAAGGAATTGGAAAATGAAACAGACACTATTGCAAAGCCTATGAATGATGAAAAAATACAGCAACTGAAAAGTGCGGTGGAGCTATCGCCCGACAATCCCGTGTTGCTGCAGATGTATTTAGAAGCCCTCCAAGAGGCCTGTATGTGGCAGGAGGCCGAGACAGTATGTAAGCAGTTGGCAAATACTGACCCGGGTTATCAGTTGGAGTATGCCCGCTTGCTTTATAAAAACAATAAAATATCGCAAGGTATTTTGCTGCTGGAGCATCATATTGAGCAAGGCATGCAGGATGCTGAAGCCTATAAATGGTTAATTCTGTTCTATAACAAGGAGAACAACCAAACGGCGGCCGGTCGCCTGTATCGGGCGCTGAATGCCCTGCATCCCGACTACCGCGACGATGAACTGGATGAGCTGTTTAAGGCCACAGAGGACGAGAGTTGCGAAGAGGACGAAAGGGTAAGCTTGCTTGTTGAGGAAAAACCGGCCGCACCCATCATCCCACTGGAAAAGCCCAATGTATCGTTTAAAGATGTAGGAGGGATGAAGTCGGTAAAGGAGGATATCTCCATGAAAATCATCAACCCCATTAAGCATGCCGATTTATTTAAGCAATACGGAAAAAAAATTGGGGGTGGTATATTGCTGTACGGACCTCCGGGGTGCGGAAAAACCCATATTGCCAGGGCAACTGCCGGCGAAATTGATTCGGCATTTATCTCGGTGGGCATTAATGATGTGCTCGATATGTACCTCGGCCAAAGCGAGCGACAACTACACGACATTTTTGAGTATGCCCGAAAAAATACCCCTTGCGTCATATTTTTCGATGAGGTGGATGCCTTGGGCGCTAACCGCACCGATATGAAAAACAGTGCCGGAAAAAATGTGATAAACCAGTTTTTGCAGGAGATGGACGGGCTGCAGGCCGAAAACGATGGCATCCTTGTTCTTGGGGCAACAAATGCACCCTGGCACATCGATGCAGCCTTTAAAAGACCGGGGCGCTTCGATCGCATCATTTTTATTCCGCCACCCGATGAAGAGGCTCGCAAAGAGATATTGGAAATTCAATTGAAAGATAAGCCGGCCATGGATCTGGATAGCGCCAAAATTGCCCGGAATACCAAAGATTTTACCGGGGCCGATATGAAAGCTCTGGTCGATGTGGTTATTGAGGAGAAACTAAAAACCATTATCGAAACGGGCAAAGAAACCCCGATTAAAACCAGGGATTTCCTGTCGGCAATAAAGCGCATTAAGCCATCCTGTAAAGTATGGTTCGAAACCGCTAAAAATTATGCTGTCTACTCCAACCAGAGCGGCCAGTACGATGATATACTAACTTACTTAAATATAAAATAAGCAGATGAGCCAGATTGCCAGAATAGAATTACTACTCCAACAAGATAAATATTCACAGGCCGAAAGGGAGATAAGAGCACAGCTGCTCGAAGAGCCCAACAATGGCATTTACTATGCCCTTTTAGCCTTAAGTTTGTCCGGCTTAGGCAAAAATAAAGAGGCGCTGCAGGCAGCACACAAAGGGGTAGGCCTGATGCCCCATGCCGCCTATGCTTTTTACGTGCTGGCTAAGTGTTATATCCGTACAGACGATTACAAACTGGCCAGTGACGCCATACAGGAGGCCTTGCGCATCGAACCGGAGGATGAAGATTACCTGTGTCTCTATGCCGCTATCCTGAACGATCAGGGGAACCATCAAAAGGGCTTAACCACCATTAATAAGGCCCTGGCAATAAATCCCGAACATGCCGCTTCTAAGCAAATAAAATCGCTGCTGCTAAGGGGGCTGGGTAAATACAGGGAGGCAGATGCCATGGCCGACGAAGCTCTGAACGACAACCCCGAAAGTGCCCATGCTTTTGCCGCTAAAGGCTGGTCGTCTTTAGATACGGGGCAGGTAAAAGCCTCTTTGGAGCATTTTAAATCGGCCGTCATGCTCGATCCTACCAGCGACTATGCCAAGTCGGGTTTAGTAATGGCCATTAAAGCGCAAAATCCACTGTTCAACGCGTTCTATAATTACTACAATTGGGTGGGTAAGCTCTCATCCAAAGCCAGGTGGGGCTTTATCATTGGAGCCTTCATTATTATGCGGATAGCCAATAAACTGAGCCAGACAAACTCAGACCTGGCACCCCTGTTCTCAGTTGTTGTTGGCCTGTACATCGCCTTTGTGTTCATGGTGTGGACCATCAATCCCATCTTCAATATTTTCATGCGCTTTAACAAATATGGAAAGCACGCCCTGGATAAAGGCGAAATATTGGGAGCCAACATCATGGCTTTTTTATTAGCTTCGGCACTCATACAGTATGTTTTACACCTTCAGTTCGACTGGTACCCGATAACCGGTGCCATTAGTTCAATGTTTTTAACACTGCCTTATTCATCTACTTTTGCACGCTGGGTCACGCCGGCTTTTGCCAAACATTTTGCTTATAGTTTGCTATTAACGGCAATAGGGATAGCATCGGTAGTACTACCATTAATCGGACAGGAGAGGCTCAACGGTACCTTGTGGATGGGGTTCCTGATAGGAACGGTAGGCTATACATGGGTGTCGCAAATTGGGAAATAATACAGGCAGATGAGTCAGGTAACAACGGCATAAAAAGTATGTGCCATATTGTGCGCAACAAGATAGGGGACGGCCAGGTGTCAAAGTAGAGATTGTGGAAGGTGATTCCTGAAGGTCTTCTTCTCCAGGCGCAAAAAAGCACAGAAGCCAAGGGGAACCCGCGCATAGTCGGATGTAAGCAGTCGGGGGAGGCTGCAGAGAAGAATAGCCTGCTGCTTCCGCTGTTAACGCGGAACTGTTTCAGGGCACGGGAAGTCTTAATCTCCTTTGGCCGGTAATGAGGGCTCTTTAGCCACCAGCTAACATAAGTAGCTGTCATAATTGGTATGGTTCGGTCATCAAAGCCACTGCTAACATAACTTATCAGTGTGATGCCTGGGTTACTGAAGGAGTTGTAAACATTGGCGCAGCTAACGGGGTTTATATTTTTCATTTATGGTTTTCGTCCAGGAGTTTCATGGGGTCGATTAAGTTATCATAAAATGTGACTTATGTAATTAATTTGCGTAATCAGGCTGATGATAACAAACTTATAACCCACTCATGAAGGCCGTTTACACGATGAAGTTTTTATTGTATACATTCGTTATTCTGTTTACCCAATTATCGCAACACAAAGTTAGCGGGCAGGTCAGCTAAGTAGCCGGTAAATCGCAGCTTATACTTCAAGCAATAGAGCAATACCATTATCAACCGCGATTAATTGATGATGCTTTTTCAGCGTTTTTATTCGATGACTTTATTCTGAGTCTGGATGAAAGAAAACTCATCTTTTCAACGAACGACCTGGAACAGCTTGATAAGTTCAGGTACGAATTAGATAATTATATTAACAATAAAGACTATTCATTTATCAGTGAAATTGCATCTTTATATGATAAACGAATACGGGAAACAAACTTGTTCCTCAATGCTCAACAGAATCGAGAGTACAATTACGGGTTATCTGAATCCATCGAATTTTATCCTAACCGGGGGTATTTAAACCCCAATGCTCTGGCGGCCCGATACAAGAAGTTGATAAAATACAAAGTACTCAGCTTGTATTTGCAGCAAGCCGATTCTCTTACCAGTAAAGCGGCTGTGGACAGTAAATAGCTGGAGGCCTTAAAAGAGGAAGCCATTGAGTGGGAGTTATGCTGGATACAAAATAAGCTGGGGCAGGACAATAGCGCAGCACAGTATGTCGAAGCGTGTTTTCTAAAAGCTTTATCAAATACTTTCGATCCTCATACGCTGTATTTATCGCCCTCCGAAACCGATTTTTTTAATCAGTCACTATCCGATGAGAGCCTGTCGTTTGGGATGGAGCTGTATCGCAATAATAGAGGAGAGCTGGTTATCGAATCGCTCATTCCTGGAGGACCGGCATGGCACTCCAATCAGTTTAACGAAGGGGACATTATTAGGTCAATCAGGAGTGATCGGGATAGCACCGTGGAGTTAAAGTACATCCCCACTAAAGAAGCTGTTGACATCATTTATTCGGATCAGATTAGAAAGGCTGTTTTTACAATTCAAAAAATGAATGGTGAGCAGGTTGAGAGCTACAATAAAGCCGTTGCCGAGTTTAATGAGGAAATAAAAAAGTACAACGAAACCAATGAATTCACCAATAAGAAAAGAGCAAAGACTATAGAGTATTGGAACCAGGAAGTAGAAAAGTTCTTTGAGCGAAACACAAACTAGTAATCGGGCATTTCGACAGAATCATGAAGGCTGCAGAATAAGCCCTGTCAACTAAGTTAAGCTTTTCGGACAGGGTTTATTTTACAGGCGCACATTGCATATAAGATTGGGTAATAAAAGTCTATTGTATGGTTGTGAATTAAGTCGTCATAAGCTCGGATTTACCTACTTTCCGATACGTAATTTTCTAATTACTGATATCTAGTTCTTTGCAAGGATTTAGTTGTAAATATTACTTAGAGGATTTAAATCCGTATGTTTCACTAGAAACACCTTCACTACAGCATTATGGAGCAATCTTAACTAACTTTCAAGGCTTTGGCAATTTTATAAAAAACTAACTTATTTACAATGCTTTTTCTTCTTACACAGGATTAGTACATCAACAAAAAAAGTTGTAGATATATTTTAATAATAACTATTCTTCTTTATAAATAAGGGCAGTTGTTTAGCTTCCAATATTACATTATGTAATTGCTTGCTTTATAACTATAGTTACTATCTAACCACTATTCAGAAAGATAATTCGACCTTTTGCAAGCCTTGTAGGTATTGACAATCTCAAAAACTGATTTTACAAATGCGTTTTACATTTTGACATCTTTTAAGTGTACTAAGTGAGTTTAGGCAAGATGGTAAAGAGTGATTATTTGGCTATAAATACATTAATAAGCACTTATAATATCATTGAATTTTGGAATTGCAATACATCTTTGATTTTCTTGATTATTCTTTTAAATGATTATTTTTGAACTATGCTAACCAGTCGTCACTTGAAGATATTATTTACCGTTATTTTTATCAATTTAACTTCTGTTCTTAGTGCTAAGGATGTATTGAAGTTTGAGCATATTGATTTACCGCCCGAGATTATTAATACAAAAATACTTTGCATACTGGAGGATAAGACAGGTCTAATGTGGTTTGGAACATCAAGTGGTCTAATATGTTACGATGGTTACAAAGTAAAGTCTATCGAGAATGTTAATGTCGAAGCTCAACGAAGTAGTTTCGGTTATGTGAGTGCATTAGTTGAAGATAGAGCTAATCAAATATGGGTTGGAACGAATACCGGTGTTTTTATATATAATAAGAATACACAGCTTGCAAAGTTAATAAGCGATAAACACTTGAGAAATAAAGTGTGTAGAACATTATATCTAACAAGTAGTGACGAGATAGTTATTGGAACAGAAGAAGGACTTTTCATCTACGATCAAAGGGGAGAGATGAAGGAGCGGTATATTCATCAACCAGGACTCAGAACAGGACTAAGTAACAATGTTGTACGATGCATCTATGAAGATCTTCAAAAGCGATTATGGATTGGAACGTATGATCAGCTTAATCTGCTTGATAGAAAACAAAAACAGATTAAGCACTATCGCTTGCAAAGAGCAGACTCTCTTAAACATCGGAATAATTTGATATTGAGTATCCAATCGAGCCAAGGGGATGCTGATAGTATTTTGGTTGTGGGCACCGAAACTGGTTTGTGCTTATTTAACACAATTAATAATGTATTTAAACAATATAGACATCAAGAAGAACGTAACTCAATTAGTAACAGTGTTGTAAAGTCCGTATGCGTTCAAAGTACAAAACTGTGGCTCGGAACAGACATGGGGTTAAGCATATTTGATATTGAGAAAAACCGGTTTGAGAACTATTTTTATGACCATAGAAATTTATTTTCCCCTTCAAGTAATGTAATTAATCATGTATATATTGATAAGTTAAATAATGTTTGGCTGGCAACAGACATAGGTATAGATAAAGCCTATATAAATGGACAAGTTATTGTAAATAACATTGAGTTAATTAGGGGTGTATTAAAAGTTAACAGTGTTAGCAAGAATAATAATGATGATATTTGGATTGCTTCTGATGAGGGAGTGATCCATTATAAAAACCACGAGGAAAAATATAAACAATATTTACCCCCATTGTTACTGCATAATAAAGTGAATGAAGTTTATTGCGATTCGAATGGGAATGTTTGGATAGCAACTTCTGGTGGTCTCAATTTTTATGATAATTTAAAAGGTGAATTCAGTGCCTATGTGGCAAACAATAATGGGCGAAGAAGTTTAGAGACTAACTACATTAGTTGTATTGAAGAGGATAATGAAGGAGCACTTTGGGTAGGAACATATAACAAAGGTATTTATAAAGCATTTTGGAACCAGCATAATCAATTGGAGTTTGTTAATTACAAACATCAAAGCAATAATGAAAACTCCCTAATATCAAATAAAGTATTCGATATTGAGATTGACGAGGATAATGTGTGGGTGGCCACCAACAAAGGTGTTAATCGGCTCAATGTTGTGAGTGGCATTTTTGAGAGGTATTCACACCTTTCTGGAGGAAATACAAATCATTTCATTTCGCAATTCTTTATTGATAAAGACAGTTCTTTATGGATGGCCACCGGTAAAGGGCTTTATCACCTTGAGGCCGGAGGTACACAGTTTAATTGGCTGCGGGATTTACCGAAAAGTGTGAGTAGCGTTGCCGCATTAGATTCAGTAGTTTATTTTGTTGCTAGAAATAGCTTTCACCTATATGACCTAAAAAACGAAGAATTGATTAGAATCCCTAATGTTAAGTTAGGGCTTACTTCTATTACTGATTTAAAACTATTAGATGATGGAAGGATGGTTCTTAGTGGGAATAAAGGTTTCGTAACCGTACATGTCAAAGCACTAAAGATTGATAAACGTATTCCAAAAGTACACTGGACATCTTTTTCGATTCATAATGATGAAGTGAGGCCATTCTTATTAAATAATGATAGAAACGTGATTGAGAGTCAGATTGATGAAACAGAATACATTGAGTTGGATTACTTACAGAATTCATTCACAATGGAATTCTCTTCTTTTCAATACAGCTTTGAGAATTCCTGTGCTTATAAATATCTACTCGAGGGTTTTGATAAGGAGTGGCAAACGACTAGGGGCAATCAAAATTACGCAGCATATACCCAAGTTAGACCAGGAACTTATAAGCTTATGGTTAAAGCTTCTAATACGTATGGACTATTTGGAGATGAAGTCAGGACGATGGTTATTAAGGTAAATCCTCCCTTCTACTTCTCAACCTGGGCTATAGTGTTATATATCTGTTTGATAATTACTCTTTTCTTTGTTTCCAGACGAATGTTAATAGCCAGAGAGAAGCATTTAAGTGATATTCGTTTTCAAACGCTTCAAAGACAAAAAAGCGAGGAATTAATTGAAATAAAAACTCGTTTCTTTACAAATATCTCTCATGAACTTAAAACGCCTTTAACATTAATAAGTAGCCCTATTGATGATTTATTGACAAAGAACATAGATGAGTCTGTCAGGAAACCACTTAAGCTGGTTAAGCGAAATACAGATCGTTTAAAAAAGCTTGTCAGTCAAATACTTGATATACGAAATATTGATAGTGGTGGTGAAATATTAAATGTTCAGGAGTATAACATTATCTGGTTTATTGATAATGTTGTCTCTCAGTTTAAAAGTGAAGCAGAGCGTCGAGATATGCTTCTCCAATATGTTTCTCATGAAGAGTCATTGCTAATGCACTTCGATATGGAAAAAACTGAGAAGATATTAGTTAATCTTCTCTCTAATGCTTTAAAGTTTACGCCAGATGGAGGTGTAATTAAAGTACAACTTCAAGACGGACGACAAGTCAATAAGAAACAAAATGAACTTTTAGTGTCAATTATTGATAATGGCGGAGGAATCAGAAAGGAGGATCAGGGAAATATATTTAATCGCTTTTATACTTTAGGTGCAGATAATTATAGTAGTCAGCAAGGTACGGGTATAGGCCTGTCTATGGTTAAAGAGTATGTAACCCTGCAGGGAGGCAAAATATTTTTAGAAAGTGAGCTTGGGAAAGGAAGTTGCTTCACATTTTCAATACCATTTAATTTACAAAAGGATAATCAAGTAATAAAACGTAAGGCTCAATTTGCGAAAGTAGAAATCGATATTGAATCAGAACTTGGCCGTGAAAAACCATTTGAAGGTGAGCCGGATACAAAACGATTAAAAATATTAATTGTCGAAGATGATAAAGACTTAGGAGAATATCTGGCTGATGGTCTGCATGAAAAATATGAAGTCCTTGTTGCTGAGAATGGTCAAGAGGGCTTCCGTCTGGCACTTGCTGAAGTGCCAGATCTGATAATATCAGACTGGATGATGCCAGTTATGAATGGTATTCAACTTTGTCAAAATATAAAAGACGATTTGCGTACCTGTCATATACCATTCATATTGTTGACTGCCAAAGGAGGTTTAGAAAGTCAGACGGAAGGAATTGAAACAGGAGCTGATGATTATATGCAGAAACCATTTAATATGGCATATTTGCTGATTAGGATTCAAAACCTAATTGATCAGCGAACACAATTAAAGGTAATTTACGCTAAGCAAATAAAATTAGAGCCATCTAAAATAACTGTCACAACTTTAGATGAAAAGTTTCTGGATGACCTGAAAGCTCATATGGAGAAGGAAATAGACAATCCGGAATTGAATGTAGCCATATTAGCTGATAAGATGGGAATGAAAACCACCAACCTTTACCGGAAAATCAAAGCCTTGACCGGTCAATCGGCTACTGAATTTATCAGAACCTTCCGTTTAAAAAGAGCTGCTCAGTTATTAAAAGAAGAAGGTCTAAATGTGACTGATGTTATGTACATGGCAGGGTTTAATCACCGCTCATACTTTACAAGAAGTTTTAAAGCATTGTACGGTGTTTCTCCCAAGGAATACAAGAATGAAAAAACTCCTGACGCCTCAATCAGGAGCTACAATTAGCAGGTGATGAAAGTATAACTACTCAACTTTTAGTTTCACCTGAATACTTTGTTTTCTGCTATCAACCAGTTGTAATAGATGTATTCCAGAAGGGATTTGACTAATATCAATTTGCACAAGCCCATTAATGGCAGAAACACCTTTTTTAAGTAGTTGTTTTCCAGAAACATCCAATAGGCTGACCTGAATACTTTCTGCCATATCTGAGCAATCAATATTTATTTGATTAGTTGCAGGGTTTGGCCATACTTTCACTTTATTGTGTTTGAAATTAAGTTCCCCAACCAGAGTAGCACATTTTAAACTTAACTCTTCGATGATTTGTAAATCATCTAAATAAGCGCCTCCTTGAGAATTTTGCGGTCGCCAAAAAAAGAGTTTGATTTGCTCAGCTCCTGCTTCGCTTGTGAAATTGAGAGTGTAAGTCGTATAATTGGTATCATCAATATTAATAGTGGAATAATTGTTTCCGTCCGGTTTTTGAATACCACATGTTACAGGTATTGTTGGGTTATCAACCTTAGCCTTAAATATCACCTTATAAGAAGTTTCTGGTTTTATCGATATCCATTGATAAGCAGATGCATTGCCGTCTAACTTCAAACTTATTAACCCTTCTGCAACTTCTGTATTCTCTTCGATTACTGTTTGCCATGTGTTCCAGGCATGCAAACCCTGTTCAAATGAAGGATTAAGGATGTAAGCAGTTTCTTTTAAAACCACCTCATCTAAAGTGGCTTTACCAACAGCACTTGGTGGTCTCCAATAGTATACTTTAACAGAGTCAGTATTGGTACCTGTGGTAAACATCAGCTGTTGTAAAGCAAATGAAGTATCATGGATATCAATATATTTATAATCTGAAATACCTAATTGAACCTTTACTGCAGGATCATTAACTTTGGCAAAGGCTGAAAGTGTATATGAGGTTGAAGGTTGGACTTGAACCCATTGGCTTGCAGAAGCATTACCATCCAGCTGCAAGGAACCATTTCCATAAACAGCTTCTGTGCCTGATTGAACACTATTCCATGTATCCCACTTATTTATACCACTCTCGAAATCTCCATTTTCAATTAGATTTAACTGGTCAATTTCAAATTCTATCATTGTTAGAGTGTTGGCTTTTATGGCGGCCAGGTAATTGCTATTGTTTTGCCACAAACTTATGTTCTGAAGAATTCCGGGATCTTTAAAGCGTACTGCTTGCTTCACCGATAAGATATCATAGCCACTTAAGGTAAATTCAACATTGGTATCAATGTCTTTTTTACTTAATAAAAAAACAATTGCACTATTGTTGTTGCGAATAACTGTTGAGAGCATGATATTATCATCGTTACAAGAACTTTCTACTAATTTACCATTCAGTGCATATTTATATAATCCAAATACTGTTGCTGTTGGATTAGGTACATAACCACCATCCGGGTCTACTAGAAAGCGATCATCACTATCAACGGTACCAGGCCATTGTGTTGACCATAATGAGGCAACTTCCATACCACCTTGCATCATTTGCATTTGCATTTCTGATTGCATTAAGGCAGTCTTAAATTTAGTGTGATGTGCGTCTGTTTGCCATGGTCCGGGACCAAGATTCCACTCTAAAGAGGCTATCTTAATATGTGGTTTGTTAAGTTGAGAAGTTAGATTATTAAAGTATTCTATTTCTTCAACGTAGGTGCCTCCATTATACCATTGGTTTTCAAATTGAATAGGAGTTTGCGATTTCCAGAGCTCCCAACTCGCTTCATCCCATCGCCAATACCAATGAATGTCAATATAGTCGATATTATCACCGGCAATATTCATTAAAGTGGCGAAACCATTATCTGTTCTTATTTTATTAGACCAGTTTGCAATAAGTTTAGCATCGGGGATGTATTTTTTAATAGAGTCAGCATAAATATTGATTTGCGCAGCATAGTTTGATGCTGACCAAGATTCTCCGTCATTGTCCGGGTCCTTATTATATAAGTTACCATTGTGATAGGTTTCATTGTCAAGGTAGAAATATTGCACATCAAATTGTTTAGCCTGACAATACTTGATTAAAGAAACAGCTTCATTTAACGCATCGTTTTGTCTGTTCCATTCCATGCCGGAACTCATATTTATACCAAGCATGGGTTCTACCTCCGAGGTATTACATAAATTGATGTATTCATCCAAATCCATGTAGTTAGCAGGAGAGGCATTATTAGCGGTATCGTAATTAGGATCCCAATTATCAGACCAGCCATTGCCATTTAAATCATTCCAGTGATAATGGGTGACGACAGTTCCACCTGGCCAGCGTAAAAAACTGGTGCCAACATCTTTAAATAGTTGCGCCATCCTGCCGTCTTCATAAATACTGTCGGCTTCATGTGAATATACTAAACCATGGCCTTGAATCATGGGGCTAATTGTATGCTTTTCGTGTGTGCCATTAATGGTAATTCGAACCTGAGCGTGCATAAACATGGAAAAGCATATGAAGCACGTAATTAGAGGTATATTTTTTTTCATCATAGGATTTGTATTTTATATTAAACAGAAAGTCCGTGCAGTTTGGTACTGGCACGGACTGTAACAAACGCTTATTTACTTGCGTACTATATGTTTGTATACTTGCGAGTAGTCATTGCCGCTCACCTTAATAAAAACCATGCCATTAATATAAGACGGAAGGGTAATTACCTTGTTCCCTGGTATAATAGGTGATGAATGGATGAGCTTACCATTTAAAGCATATATATCAACTTGCCCATTAGAAAGTTCGCTGGCCATTATATTGAATGTGCCATTACTAGGATTTGGAGTAATTCGTGTATCAATAACTTGGTGGTCGATATTTGTGGCAGTGGAGTATTCATACGCGCCAATGTCAGGATTGCCTGTTCTGCTTGTGCCATGAATATCGGTAGGGGTGGCCGTTGTTGCATCAGCCGCACCTATTGCTATACTTCCAATCTTGAGAGCTAATGTATGGATACCATTGCCATTATCTTGTAGAGGACCTAATTTTAAGTTAGACTCTGTAACGGCTGTATTACTTTCCCATGTGATACTATTTGCTTCATTTCGGATCTCCTCTAACCAGCACTTCGAAATAATATTGTTCTTAATTATTGATTCGGCAACAGGATTGGCACCACCGTCATATCCAAAGTCAACCCCTGAAGAAGATGCGTTAAATAGTATATTATTGGTTAATGTAGTGCAAGTACCAAGGTTAAAATAGATACCTTTTCGAACATCCGAACTGGTTGTGTTGTTAGTGATTGTGTTATTATTCAGGGATAATGTGGCTCCGTCGTTAGCCATTGCAATGGCTCCGCCTTTAGCATCAGAGTGGTTTCTATAGATCACACAATTTTCCATTGAAAGAGGTGTGCCAAAGAAGGCCAGACCACCTCCATTTTGTTTGGCTTTATTATCAAAAATAGAACAGTTTCTAATGGTAACTTTACCATAGCCGCCCACTCCACCTGCAGCTGCGTCTGTGAAATTATCATAGATATTGCAGCTCTCAAGTGTTAAGTTAGCACTAATCTGTGTGTTAATTCCACCACCTACACCACCGCTAATATTCCCATAACGAATGCTCATGTTTTTTAAGGTGGCTGTTACTGAAGTATTGATCAAGAAAACACGTTGATTAGGAGCCATATCTGTACCTGCTCCATCTGGTTTACTTGCAGTTGCCTGGATAATTGTTGAGGCAGCTGATTTTCCAATGATAGTCACGTCTTTGCTGACAGTAATATTTACTTCTGTATAAATACCGGCTTCAACGTGTATAATATCACCTGAGTTAGCTTCTGTTATTGATTTTTTAATGCTTGCCCAAGGTGATAGTTCACTACCAGTATTGTATTCGTCATCACCTGTTGTGCTAACATACCATGTTGTCTGTGCAACAGATAAAGAACTAATAATAGCCAATATGGCCAAAGAAAGGAGTCTTGATTTTTTCATATTTCTCAATTTAAATGAATGTTTTAATTCGATTTTTTGACAGAGTATTTAGAAGTAAAAGTAAATCAGGGCTAGTAAAGATGATGTTATATATGTGATTGAATAATTGTACGAAATGGATGCCAGTAGCACAAAATGACGAAATGTTAGCACAAATCAGATAAGTGTTGTGAGTGCTATTTTCTTGTTGTTTTGGGCAGTAGGATTATAGCTTCTTACAGCTATGTTTGCGGAAGAATTAACTGTTTTTGTGGATGAAAAAAATTATTAAGAGGAAGTTCTGGTTAGAAAAAATCATTTCAGCTGTAATCATTGGTGCATTGATTTATTTAACCATGATGGCTATAAAAATTTATCTTTAAACAATTAAATCCAAATTATGAAATTAACAAAAAGAGCTTTGCTATTGCTGTACATAGCGCTAGTATCCTTTGTAGATATCGGTGCGCAATATAAGGTGGATGGCATAGTAACAGATGACAAGGGAATTGCTGTGCCAGGTGTGTCTGTGATTGAAAAAGGTACCTCTAACGGAACGATAACTGACGTTAATGGTCGTTATCACATCGAGGTTAGTGGTGTGGTTGATTTAATTTACTCATTTATTGGCTTTAAAAGGGTAGAAAAAAAAATTAACGGAGATGCAACGATAGATATTAAGTTGATTCCAGATATGATAGGTCTGGATGAAGTGGTGGCAATCGGTTATGGTTCCGTTAAAAAGAGCGATCTGACAGGTTCGGTGACATCGGTTAAAGCCGAAGAGATTGCAAAGATGCCCGTTCAGTCATTTGACCGAGCATTACAAGGCAGGGCATCTGGTGTGCAAGTAAAAACATCATCGGCAGCTCCAGGTGGAAGTGTGAGTGTTATTATTAGGGGAGGTAACTCAATCAATAGTTCCATCCAACCACTATATGTTGTTGATGGTATTCCAGTAGATGAAGGAACCTTAAACTCTTTCAATCCTGAAGACATTGAGTCGATGGAAATTCTAAAGGATGCATCATCAACCGCAATTTATGGTTCAAGGGGTGCTAACGGTGTTGTGTTGATCTCGACTAAAAGAGGGAAGGAAGGTAAAGCAAGGGTAGAATATTCTAATTATTTTAAGTTCGAGCAGATTCAAAGTAGATTAGATTTGTTAAATGGTGAGGAGTTTGCTTTAAAATTTAATGAATGGCTTGTTAATACAGGAAGTGCTGCTGTTTATGTTGGTGAAAATCGGTATTTCCCATCTCCGGAGACGATTGGTAAGGGGACGGACTGGATTGAGCAGATTACTCAAACAGGTTTTGCTCAAAACCATCAGGTTAGTATTACAGGAGGAACAAAAGATGTTAAATATGCTCTTTCAGGTAACTATCTTGACCATGAAGGGGTTATTCTTGGAGGGGATTTTAGTCGGGGTTCTTTTAAAGTGAATACGGATGTAACGATTAATAATTGGTTATCAATTGGTAATAATTTAACCATCAGCAGGTACACAACAAATAGTTCTGGTGAGAATACTAATATGGAGTCTGGTGGAGGAACAATTAATGCCGCCATTAAGATGTCACCTGTTTTGCCAGTTTATGATATCAATGGGAACTATATGGCTAACAATTTCCCCGGAGCACAGGGAATTGAAAACCCCGTTGCTAATGCCAACGAAATAACTAATAAGCTTTTAACTGATCGATCTATTGGTTCTGTTTTTGCAAATTTAAAGCCAGTTAAAGGCTTGAATATAAAGTTAAGTTATGGTGTCGATATTCGTCATGTAAAAAGGTACAATTATAACCCCACGACAACAATTAGTGGCTCATTAGTAGGTGGTCGAGCGTCTTTAGACAATAATAAGATAGATCACTTTGTGAATGATAATATTGTCAATTACAAGACTAAATGGGGTATTCATACGATGGATCTGATGGCCGGATATTCCCGGGAATGGGAAGTAGGAGAATCGAGTGGCATGAATGGAATCGGTTTCCCATCAGATGTTTTGATGTATAATAATATGTCTTCTGCAGAGGAGTTTGGAGAACCTACTTCATGGAAAACAGCTTGGCAACTTGAATCATACTTTGGAAGGGTAAACTATACTATTGATGAGAAATACCTGTTGACGCTGACGGGACGTTATGATGGTTCTTCTAAACTTTCAAAAGATAATAGGTGGGCCTTCTTTCCTTCAGGAGCAATTGCGTGGCGTCTTTCAGAGGAAAATTTCGTGAAAGAAAACATGCCGGTAATTTCAAATCTTAAGTTAAGAACTAGTTATGGATTGTCCGGCAATTCTAATATCGGATTGTATAAATCACAAGTGATACTAGGAATAGGAGGTTATCCTTTTAATGAAGCAGTTCAATCTGCTGTTTATCCCAGTACTCTGGGTAACCCTGATTTAGGTTGGGAATATACCACTACAGCAAACCTAGGTGTGGATGTAGGTGTGATAAATAACCGTTTAAGCTTGTCCGTGGATGTTTACAAGCAACACACGCAAGATTTATTATGGAATAAAAAGCTTGATCCAATGTCTGGTTATTACGCTTCTATGACCAATGCTGGAGAACTTGAGAATAGAGGATTAGAGATTTCTGTATTTGCAGCAATCAGTGAAGGAGCCTTCAAATGGAATCTATCAGGAAATATATCCTTTAATAGAAATAAAATAATTGCGCTAGACGATGAAGCGAACCAATGGAAAGTTGGATTACCTGTCGGAGTTTTTAGAGGAAGACAGTTTGAAGGAATTTTCAGAGACTGGGATGAAGTATATGCCTATATGAACCCGGACGGAAGTCTGGTAATGCCGGCTGCTCAACCTGGTGATGTGAGATATGCAGACATTGGCGGGGCTTTGGATGAAAATGGCAATCGTATGCCCGATGGTAAGATATCAGGAGAAGACTGGACGATACTTGGAGATCCTAATCCCGATTTTATATTCGGAATAACGAATGATTTCTCCTTTAAAGGATTTGACTTATCTGTGTTCATTACAGGTAGTCAGGGTAACAATATACTTAACAAAACAGGTGGATATCTACAACAGGTGAGCAATATGCGTAATAATCTTGATCGAGTTGTATTGAACAGTTGGACACCTCAAAATCCCGATGCTTCTTTCATGCGTATGGGAGGTATAGGAAGCATGCCAAACATTGAAGATGGAAGCTATATCAAGCTTCAGAATTTGAATCTATCCTATAACATTCCGGTAAAGCGAATTAAAAGCATTCAGGCTGCAAGAGTTTTCGTGTCAGGGCAAAATCTAATAACCCTTACGAATTATTCAGGATTTGATCCGGATGTGAATACAGGAGGTAAAAGTGCTACTAATCTGGGAATAGATAATTCAGCCTATCCAATGCCAAGGGTTTACTCGATGGGAGTTAATGTCACATTCTAATCTTTTATAAAATCAGAGTTATGAATAATATAATCAAACAATATAGTTTTTGGTTGCTCATTATTTTGACGTCAGTTGCTTGTGATGATAGCTTTCTTGATGAAAAAATGTACAGTCAACTAGGTCCTGCGAATTTTTACAAAACTGAGGCAGATGCAATTGCGGCGTTAAATGGAGTGTATGATGGTTTTCAGAGTGATGACTACTATGGAAGAACAATGTGGCACTTGGCAGATTACCCCACTGAAATGCACTATAGTTTTTGGTCTGATGCTTTTGACCGATATACCTACGAGGATGATGAAAATAGCCGACTGTATCCTTTCTGGAATGCAGCATGGAGGATAAATAACCGAGCAAATACGGTAATTGATCGTGTACCAGCTATTAGCTTTAATAATGAGCAAATAAAAAAGCGAATTATTGGAGAAGCAAGATTTTTGAGAGCGCTTAACTATTTTAATCTGGTCCGTTTGTTTGGGCATATTCCTTTACTAACCTCTGAAACAACTTCGATTGTTGAGAATCAATTTATGGAGCAGGTTTCTAGAAATGAAGTTTATAAGCAAATAATTCAGGATCTGGAATATGCGGAATCGCACTTACCCGAAATGCAGGAAGAGGCAGGCAGGGCTACTTTGGGAGCTGCTAAGGCTTTACTGGGTAAGGTATATCTGACTATGGCTGGTTACGCACTTAATTGTTCAAGTGGAGAGCTGGAAAAAGGTGATGCGCGGTATTACCAGATGGCAGCCAATAAATTACAAGAAGTTATCGACTTAAATATTTATAAGTTGGAGCCTGTTTATGAGGATGTCTTTGATGTCGATAATCCAACTGGTAAAGAGGTAATATTTTCAGTTCAGTACTTGGCTGGAACGGGAGGATATAATGGAGGTGAAGGTAATTCCTGGACACCAATCTGGGTGCCAAAGGGGTCAGGTATTGCATTGGTCGAATGGAAATCAGCCGGAACGCCAATTACGTTCTTTAATTCTTATCCTGCTAACGATCAACGGAGAGATGCTTCGTTCATGACTTCATATATAGATGGTAATGGTGCTACTGTGGAATATCCAAATTCACCACTAGTGGCGCCCCATTTGCGTAAATTCTTAAGTGATATTCAGGAAGGTCCTGATCCAAGCTTTAGTGCCATAGATGGAAAAGATTATGGCTGCGATTTTCCGGTTCTTCGATACGCTGACGTTTTACTGATGTATTCAGAGGCGTTAAATGAATTGGGTGCAGTTAATAAGCGTTCGGGAATCAATGAGGTACGTGTTAGAGCAGGGTTGAATCCTGTAACCACAGATAATCAGGAAGAATTACGTCAGAAGATTTTACAAGAACGTAAATGGGAACTAACAGGTGAAGGTCACGGATGGTTTGATTATACACGTATGGGAGTGTTACTTGAACCTGGTAATTCGAATGGAGATAAATCGGGGTATTTGTTTCCGACACAACGCCATTATTTATATCCCATACCTTTCACGGCAAGCGAAATTAATCAGAATTTGGATCAGAATTTTGGATGGTAAAACTAACTAAACAGAAGATGATGAGATATTTAAAACATATAATAACTTTGGCTTTCCTGGTATTTTTCACTTTCGCCTGTGAGGAAGCAGAGCCAACCTTTGAAACACGATTGCCAGATTATCCGGCACCAACCATTGAGTTTATAGATGAAGTGTCAGATACTGTTTCCATTATGGTCGAAGATGGACACACTTTTTCGTTCCATCTAGAAGGTGAAGCTGGCCTTGTTGGGATGTTGTTAAACAACGAACAAGTGCATACTTCAGCCTATGGTCAGTTAAAAGAAGATGTAACATATACCTTTGTAATGCCAGATGTGGAAGATACTGCCCTAGTTTTCTCGGTAGTTGATGAAGATGGTATCACTGTTTCTGCTCAAAAAGTTGTCGCAAAAGGCGAAGGACGTTTAGCTCCTGAATTTTTGGTGACTGATTTTGGTGGTCCGTTGGTAGAGTTTGTGGATGAGCCAGTTCCTAATCAGGGTGGAGGTAACTTTGCCGCAAAAATTACCTCATCGGGCGACCACGAGATTGATAATTTTACCTTAAGAGCTCTTTGGCTATTAGATGAGGCAAGCTTTAATACCGTTTTTACCCTTAATGCAGATGCGCCGGAGGGCGAGAAGGCTGTAAAAGTGATTAAAAACAGTGGGTTTACAAATGTGATAGCAAATCTTGGTACAGCAATTCCTGATGTATATATTAATGATATTCTTATAGGTAAACGAGCATTCCAGTTTGATGTTTATTACGACAATTCAGCCGATCCTGATGCGCCAGGTGAATTGCCATTTGCATTAGCATTTGACCTTTATATGGCTAATTTCGGTAAGTATAAAAATGATAAAGCAGGTTTGTTTGAGACTTATACATCAACGCTTCCTTCTGCTAATGCTTGGCATACAATAACCTTGTCTGTAAAGGATGGCGGACGACATACAGGCGATGTAGCAGTGAATGAAGTAGATGCATTTAGTATTAAGCTTTCACCAGGATACAATACCCAGAATCCGTACTACATTAAGAATTTTAAGGTTGTTAAAGTTGACTAATTAGTAGGACAGTAGCCGTTTTTAAAGACCGTAGTCACACATAATTAAACTTGTTAAAAATGAATCAATTATTAATATATATTGCTGCACTAATACTAATTTTAGGATTCAATGCATGTGAAGAAGATACAATAGAGTCCTCGCAATTAAATGATACGACTTATGATATCATGGTGGACCTTAATGACGAGAAAGGGATTGTGAGCCCTTTATTAATGGGGTTTAATTGTATTTATTGTTTTGAAAAAGATGCCATGTGGGAAAATGGTTCGGGACAGTTACCTGAAATGTTTAAGCGCATGAATACTGGTATTCTACGTTATCCTGGTGGTGCAGTAGTGAACCGCTATCACTGGAATAACCTTAATGGACAAGGCTGGAAGGATAATTGGGATCCGAATTATGACTCGGCTAATGATATGCCATCAACTGAATTTATGGATGTGGATGAGTATATGACTAATGTGAATGCGATTGGGGCTGAACCAATGCTGGGAATTAACATGGGGTCAGGGCTGAAATATAACCGTGTACAGGATGGAATTGATGAAGCAGTTGCTCTAATGCAGTACTGTAAAGACCAGGGGTATGAAGTAAAGTATTGGTACTTAGATAACGAAGCCTACCATAAAGGAGCTAACTATACGATGACCCCTGAAGAATATGCAGAACAAATTAATTTGTATGTACCGGCAATGAAAGCGGTAAACCCAAACATTGAAACCATTGTTAATTGGGATAGCAAAATTTCCACTAGTTCAGCTGGTATGGAAAAACTTATTTCTATAGCAGGTGAGAATATCAATATCATGGAGGTGCACTGGTATTGGGAGTTCGGAACTTCCACTTTTAACAGGTGGATAAATAGTTACCCGATGAGTACTCAAAATCAATGGTACAATGGCTTAAGCTATTTTCGCGAGATAATGGAGTTTACACCTTTACTGCATCGTACAGGTCATACTCATATTAAACTGGCATCCAATGAGTGGAACCTGGGACCATCGCCCTCAGATGATGAAACCCCGTCTAAGTTTGAATCAGCTTTGATGTTATCGGAACAGTTTACTCAATTCATCGATGCAGGCTTGTTTATGGCCAACTTTTGGGGGGTACATTGGCCAACAGAAAATGCTTCGCCATCCGTAAATCGGTATTTATTGGATCCAACGGACAACTACAGGGAGAACCCTGCAACAAAAGTATTCGAGTTATTTGGCGAAGCCATGGGCAAAATGCAAGTTAGATGCTCGTCACTGATTAATGGCGTTTACGATGTAGCAGTGTGGGATGATGAAAGTGATCAACTAATCATATACCTTCTGAATAAGAATCAAAATGAGGTGCCTTTAAGTACAGGAATTGATTTAAAAGGTATTAATGCTAAAATGGTTACAGCTAAATCTTATGTTGGCTCAGAAGATGGTGTGACAGGTGAAATAATTCAAACTGTTGCAACAGTTGAGTCTTCGTCAAGGGTTAAGTTAAGCTTGCCTCAGAATTCCTTAACTAAAGTCGTTATTAAAAACTAAATGAGCTGACGAATACTTGCCGTTAAGGAACGATTCAAATATTCAACACTTATTATCGTTCTCCTATCAGCAAATGATAGGTAATTAATGTATTAGCATCCGTCTGTTCTGGCAGGTGGATGCCAAAAGTATCTCTATGAACATAATTAAGCATACCTTTTTTTGTCTGATATGGTTGGCTTTATGGCCCGTTCAGTCCTTTTCTCAGGATACTATTGTTGTGGATTTTAATGCAATAATTAAATCCGATATCCCAATTGGAGTTGCTTCTGCGAATTTGTGCTGGTTGCTCGATTCAGATGCCAAAAGACCTAATAATCATAAGTCATTTAGTGAAGCTATAAACGAATTGGGATGTGGCTCATTGAGATTTCCATACGGCCATTTGGCTGATAATTACCTGTGGCATACGCCTCCTTATGACAATGCACAAAAGGGTCTGAGACCTGCAGTTGCAACTAAAACGCAAACGCCAGCACAATGGGATTGGGCAACGAAAGAAGATGGGACATTTAAGTCAGCCATGGATTTTGATGAATACATGTCTTTGTGTACTCGTTTGGATATCAAACCGCTTGTTGTTGTAAATGCTTTGTCATTCAAGTATAAAGGAGGGCCAACTCTAGAGCAGTTGATTACTTCAGCTGCTGAGTGGGTTAGGTATGTTAAGGAGAGAAACTACCATGTAGAATACTGGCAAATTGGTAATGAAGTCGATCATCATCCGGAATATATTAGTTTGGAAGAGTATGTTGATGCTTACCAGCAAATTTCTGCTGCAATGAAAGCTGTTGACTCGGAAATAAAAGTGGGTCCTGGCATCCTGAGTAAGACGACATTTTTTAAAAGAATTATTTCACAAACCCCAGATTTAATTGATTTTGCTTCGTGTCACCAATACCTGTGGGCTTATAAGGAATCTTGTAGTACCTATGAGTTATGGAAAGAATATAATGACCCTTTTATTCCTAATGTTATAAAGATGAAGGATGCGGTGCATCAATCATCAAAACCCGATATGGAAATATTAATTACTGAAACCGGGGTTTCACCTTCAGGTCAAGGGATGGGGGATATTAATAACGTATATAAGGCTCTGTGGTGGTTCGAGATGTTGTCCAATGAGATTAATATGTCCAATGTATCGTACATTTATAACTGGGGTACACACTCTCCCTGGAAAGGATATACAGATGACGAAGCAGATGATGTATCTGTGCTATTAAGAATTGACAACAACGAACTCAAACCGACAGCTGAAATTATTAAATTAATTAATCAGAATTTATTAAATCATTGTGTTCGTACCAGCCATGCCTCAACATATCTGCGTAGTTATGCCAGTATTAATAGAAATCGTAAAGAGTGTAATGTTCTATTAATGAATAAGGATACCTCGCATTTAAAGGTGACTCTCCAACTCCAGAATATGCCCAAAAATTTAAGCGCCTTAAATCATGCTGTTTTGAAAGGAGAAAATCCAGATGATAGGGAACTTGATTTATTAAATTATCAGACCTTAAATGTAATAAATGAGGGTATTGCAGAAATAGTTTTACCTCCCTTATCTATTACGGTTTTAAACAACTATTAAAAGTAAGCACAATGAAATATATAGTTCTTTTTTGGGTAATGCTAATTCTCAGTCCTGTATATTCAGCAGATCCACCAATTAGTGATGGGCTAAGCATATGGCTTAAAAATGGCTCAGGCATAACAGAACAGGATGGAGGTGTTGTTTTATGGCAAAATCAGATCGGCAACAATTGTCATGCTGAGCAGAACAACCTAAACCTAACAGGTCAATTGATGTATGAAACTTACCCCGGGAAAGTAAATGTAGGCTTCACTGCGAATAACTCCTGTTTGCATCTTATCAATTCAAATCAGTTTTTTAGCAATCAGAGTTATACTGTTTTTTATGTTGGTAAAGTAGGCGATGTTAAAAATATTGCTTCATTATTGTGTAATTTCAGACCCAGCGCTGACTGGTCTTCTTATACCGGTTTTAGATTTGCATGCAATGCAAAAGAAGAGTTAGTTCTACAGTATGGAAATCCAAAGTGGACACAGGTCATATTATCTCAAATGTCACCAAATTCATTTTTTTATTTTGGATTTACGATAAATGAAGCAGGCGATTACCTTTACTTCGATAGTCAATCTGACGAGGTTTCTTCCGGTAGTATTATTGGCACAATAGAGCCCGGTGCTCTTGATCTGAATTTCAACCTCCACTTAACACCTTCTGGCAGTCAAACATATGATCATACCGAGGTGGCAGAACTCCTTACTTATAACAGGACTCTACCACCCGCCCAATTTGCAGAGATAAGAAATTGGTTAGCCGAAGAGTATTCTGATTTAAGCAATTCTGCTTTTGAGGTTTCTGAATTTACCCCAGTCGCAAGCACAGAGCTTTCTTCATCTGGTTCTATTTCATTAACCTTTTCTAAAGAGTTGAAACAACCGATTATCAACTACCCTGATGTTTACATCAATAAGGTTTTAGCTAATGATATTTGCTTGTGGACAACAACTTCGTCAACAACCTTAAATCTTAAACCAAATAGCAGTTGGACAAAGGGTGACTTAGTTTCTGTTGTAGTTAATCCATTGCTAGAGTCTGCCGATGGGAGCCTTTATGAAGGTGTTCGAGCTGAATATGAGTTTATTGTTGAGACTGAGAATGATTTTGGAATTGAACATGTTGAGATTCCTACTATTGCCACTAGAAACGATGGCACTCATAATATTCCGTTAAAACTTGTTTTACCATTGAGGAGGAATGGGAAAGTACCAGTCCACTTTTGGGTACACGGTGGAGGTTGGAATGGAGGTACCCTTAGTAACTCCTATGCAAGTAATAGTCCTCATGCCGAGTACCTGGCAGCCAATTTGGGCATTGCCAACATTGGTATTGCATATCGATGCAAAGGGTCCAATGGCGACTTTACTCAGGCTATGGAAGATATTGACGCAGCTTATCAATGGGTGGTTGAGAATGCTGATACGTATAATTTAGATATAGGTAACTCATTTTTTAGTGGTGGATCAGCAGGTACACCATTGGCCTCATTAGTTGCCCAAAGATATTCAAGCACTAAAGCTTTTGTTGGGTTTAACGGCATATATAATTTTGTGGATAACTACGGGCCTTGGGGCACAGGAAATGATTATGGACAGCAAGAACCGTCTGCCACCCAAAATTCAGCCTATTATAATTTAAGGACAAATCCACCTGCAACAATATTGATACATGGAGATGCAGATGCAACGATTAGTCATCAGCAGAGTATTCTTTTTGCCCAAAAGATTAATGATAGTGGAGGTGATGCAACAAGCATTATTTATGCTGATGAACCCCATGCTTTTTTTAATCCCGGTTGGGAGCAGTATGAAGATGTCTTGTTTGAGATGGTTACTTTCCTGAAGCGTAATGGTATTTATCAAACTGAAGATATTGCTGCTGATATTAATATTGGTGTTAATGAATTTGAAAAACCATACGTGCTAGCATCAGATATCTCAACAACCAGTTGGACTATCAAACCAATAAATACAGAAATTAAAGTTAGGATATATAATACTTCGGGACTTATAGTTTATGAGAATCTAAAGGTGTGTTCCCTTACCCCAATAAATATGAGTTCTCAGCCCGCTGGAGTATATATCATAAGCCTTGAAAATGGGGAGTACACCTTTACTGAGAAAATTCTGAATTTATAACATACTTTTTTGTGCTAAAAATTATAATGATGAAATATACGATAAGTTTAGTGGTTCTTTTTTTGATAACCTGTTATAGCCTGGGGCTTGAGAAAAGGGAACGATTGTCTTTTAATCAGAACTGGCGTTTCAGTTTAGGCCAAACCGGTAATGAAAGTTTGTATGATTTTAATGACACAAATTGGAGACACTTGCATCTTCCACACGACTGGGCCATAGAAGGTCCCTTTGACGAAAAACATGATGCACGGACAGGAGGCTTGCCTGTCTCAGGAACTGCATGGTACCGTAAGCGTTTTACGCTCGATAAATCTTATCAAGGCAAAATCGTCAACATGGAGTTTGATGGAGTTATGAACAACGCTGAAGTGTATATAAATGGGCAGCGAGTTGCGCACAGACCTTTCGGTTATATAGGATTCGAGGTAGATTTGACACCTTATGTTAACTTCGGACAGGAAAATGTGGTGGCGGTAAAAGTAGCGCCGGAAGAGTTGTCTTCCCGATGGTATCCGGGTGCTGGTATATATCGAAATGTGTGGATGGAAATTAAGAATCCTGTACATGTAGCACATTGGGGTACATACATTACAACACCACAAGTTTCTGAGGAAGAAGCTCAAGTTAATATTGCAACAACCATTGACGTGGCACCTGATATGGCGGGTAGTTATAGTCTTCTATCCCGGATAATCGATAAGGAAGGTACAATTGTGGCTTCAAGCGAATCAGATATAATAATTCATGACAAGCAAGTAACAGTTCAGCAAATAATTAACCTGCAATCACCACATTTGTGGGACTTGGACAATCCATATTTATACCAGTTGGAGTCACTGGTGAAAAAAGATGGAAACACGGTCGACACTTATAGCTCAACTTTTGGAGTCCGTTCTATTGAATATTCCAATGCAGAAGGATTCTTACTAAACGGTCGTCAAGTACGTTTTCAGGGAGTATGCCTGCATCACGATTTAGGGCCCTTAGGCGCTGCAGTGAATTATCGGGCGACTCAGCGTCAGCTGGAAATTATGAAACAAATGGGAGTGAATGCGATTCGTACAAGTCATAATCCTCCGTCCCCAGAACAGATTGAATTATGTGATAAAATGGGCATCCTGGTTCAGATAGAAGCGTTTGACTGTTGGAAAGCACCAAAGACTGAAAATGGGTATCATAAATACTGGGACGATTGGCATGAGCGCGACTTAAGAGATATGATTAAGCGTGACCGCAATCATCCATCGGTGGTGATGTATAGCATAGGTAACGAAATTGTGGAGCAGCGGTTGTCTCGAGGTGGTGAGCTTGCCAAATCATTAACAAAGATATGCCATGATGAAGACCCAACCAGGCCAGTAACCGCTGGATTTAATATGTATCCGGCATGTGTAAACAACGGATTGGCAGGTGCTATTGATCTTGTCGGATTTAATTATAAACCAACACAGTATGATAATCTACTGGGCAAACATCCGGATTGGATTGTATATGGCTCTGAAACATCATCGTGTGTAAGTTCAAGAGGTGTTTATCATCTGCCGTTGGATAATTACGATAAACACGAATCTTTACAAGTAAGCAGCTATGACATTATCAGTCCACCATGGGCATATCCTCCAGATTTTGAGTTTTATGCTCAGGAAACAATGACTCGTTCATTAGGTGAATTTGTATGGACCGGTTTTGACTATTTGGGTGAACCAACACCTTATAACGGACAGGATAACCATACACATGGTAAGTGGACAGGCGACTGGCCATCGCGCAGTTCATACTTTGGTATTGTCGACTTGTGTGGTTTTCCAAAAGATCGTTTTTATCTATATCAGAGTGTTTGGACAGATGAACCAATGGTGCATATTCTACCACATTGGAATTGGGAGGGTACTCAACATGATAGCATTCCGGTATTTTGCTACACCAACTGCGATGAAGCCGAATTATTCCTGAATGGGCAGTCACTTGGTAAAAAAGTAATGGGTGAAGACAAAACAACCATTCCATCAGTCTTTAACTGGTGGAAGAAACCACAAACAACCTGGGACTCACCATATCGACTGAACTGGAAGGTGAAATTTGAGCCTGGTGAATTGAAAATAGTGGCATATAAAAATGGAAAAGCTGCGGCAATCAAAACAATTGTTACAGCTGGAGAACCAGCCCAAATACGATTAATACCTGATAGAAAGGTAATAGAAGCTGATGGCTATGACCTATCATTTATAACGGTACGTATTGAAGATAAGCAAGGCAATTTTTGTCCTTTAGCAGATAACCTGGTGCATTTTGAGGTGAAAGGGCCTGCAACCATTGCCGCCGTTGGAAATGGTAATGCTGCTACCACTGAACCCTTTCAAGCTAATTACAGAAAAGCATTCAATGGTTTATGTATGCTTATAATTAAAAGTGAAAAGGGCAATACAGGCAAGGTCAGCATCAAGGCTTATAGCGATGAGCTTAAAACAACTAATGTACAGGTTGAAACAAGATAATACAATAACTTTTGTCTCTGCTCAGAACATGCCGGAAGTATAGGGGAAGGGACAAAAGTAGTTGTTTGGTAACGAAATTAAATCGGAATATATGAGAATTATAAAAAGATTACTTCTAGTGTTTGGCATTTTAGCAGGCTTCTCGGCTTGTCATTCCAGAAAAGAGGTTGTTAATGATAAACACCCCAATATTATTTATATCCTGGCTGACGACTTAGGTTATGGCGATGTTGGTTTTAATGGTCAATCAAAATTCAAAACGCCCAATATTGATAAGCTGGCCGAAAATGGGATGGTGTTTACGCAGCACTATGCAGGTTCTACCGTGTGTGCACCCTCACGTTCGGCGCTTTTAACAGGACAGCATACAGGTCATACCACCATACGTGGAAACAAGGAAGTGTTGCCGGAGGGACAGCATCCACTGCCTGACAGTACTTTTACTATGGCCGAAATGCTACAGGAAGCTCGTTATAAAACTGGTGTTTTTGGTAAATGGGGCTTAGGTTATCCGGGTTCAGAAGGTGACCCTAATAAGCAGGGTTTCCATGAATTCTATGGTTATAACTGCCAGCGATTGGCTCACCACTACTATCCATATCATCTATGGCATAACCAGACAAAAGTTATTTTAGAGGGGAATAAAGGTATAGAACAAAACGATTATGCAGCTGATTTGATTCATGATAAAGCACTCGCGTTTATTGAAGATAATAAAGGAGAACCCTTTTTTATGTACTATGCTTCGCCAATACCGCATGCAGAGTTGTTAATGCCGCAGCAAAATATTGATGCATTTAAAGGGAAATTACTTCCTGAAAAACAATACAAAGGGACTGATGAAGGTGAAAAATATCGTCAGGGACCATATGGTTCGCAAGAAAATTGCCATGCCACATTTGCTGCTATGGTGACCTTATTGGACCAGCAGGTTGGTGAAATATTGAATAAACTTAATGATTTAGGCATTGCCGATAATACGATAGTATTATTCACTTCAGATAACGGACCGCATCAGGAAGGTGGTGCCGATCCCGATTATTTTGATAGTAATGGTCCATACAAAGGGTACAAACGAGACTTGTACGAGGGAGGAATTCATGTGCCAATGATTGCCCATTGGCCAGGGAAGATTCAAGCTGGGAGCACAACCAAACATATCTCCGCTTTTTGGGATGTGATGCCGACTATAGCCGATATTATTGGAGTTGATATAGATAGGAAAATAGATGGTATATCTTTTCTTCCAACATTGTTGGGCAAGTCAAATCAAAAGCAGCACGACTATTTGTATTGGGAGTTTCATGAAAAGGGAGGACGAATAGCTGTTCGTAAAGAGAAATGGAAGGGGGTAAAGTATAATGTTCTTGAACAACCTGACCAACCAATAGAACTATATGATTTAAGCATCGACCCGGGTGAAACCAATAATATTGCTTCCGAACATCCTGAAATTGTTACGAAGATGAATCGAATAATGAAAGAAGCAAGAACAGATTCGGAGGTCTATCAGTTTTCCGCACCAACCTACCTACATGTGGATTAATATGATTGAGTCATCTAAAAAACAAAAGTTGAAGCATTATGCTGGCATTTTGAGCATATTGTTGATGTTCCTATCCGCTTGTCAATCAAATCAAGAAAGATTATCGCCTAATGTGATAGTGATATTAGTGGATGATATGGGGTGGAAAGACTTAGGTTGTTATGGCAGCGATTACCACTCTACTCCAAATATTGACCAATTGGCAGAAGACGGTATTTTATTTACCAACTCCTACAGTTCTTGTAACGTATGTTCGCCAACACGAGCAGCCCTAATGACGGGTAAAAACCCGGCTCGGCTGCATCTGACAGATTGGATTGAAGGCCATAAATACCCTTGGGCCAGATTAAAGGTGCCTGACTGGAAAATGATTATAGATTCTTCAGAATACACCCTGGCGGAGGCATTTAAAGATGCCGGGTATTATACAGCGCATATCGGTAAATGGCATTTAGGTGAAAGTGAAAAAGACTGGCCGGAATACCATGGTTTTGATGTCAATATAGGAGGGTGGTCTAAAGGCTCTCCCAATAGAAATGTAAAAAATGGTTCAAATGGCTATTTTTCTCCATACGGAAATCCTCGGATGGACGATGGTGAAGTTGATGAATATTTGACAGAACGCTTAGCTGATGAGGTTTGCCAAGTGATAGAAGAGCAATCAGAAAAACCATTCTTTATCAATCTCTGGTTGTATAACGTTCATATGCCACTTCAGGCACAAGAGGAAAAGGTTCAAAAGTATCTGGCTTTACAAGATAGTTCTAAGCAACACCATAACCCTGTTTATGCAGCAATGGTGGAACATACTGACGATGCGGTTGGAAAAGTGATTGCTAAACTCAAAGAGCGTGGCCTGTATGAGAATACAATTATACTGTTTGCTTCTGACAATGGAGGCTTAATCGGTAATGGGCAGCGTAAGATCACAAACAATGCACCTTTACGTCATGGTAAAGGAGGTATGTATGAAGGAGGTATTCGTATACCTACTATTTTGCATGCGCCCGCTTATATTAAAACACATCATATAATTCACGAACCCGTGATAACTGAAGACTATTATCCTACTTTACTTGAGTTAGCCGGGTTTCAGAATTCAAGTCAAGCCAAAGAATATGATGGAATTAGTTGGCTATCAATTTTTAATGGGGAACAAATGCTTAATCGTGATGCTTTGTACTGGCACTACCCTCATTATCATCAGGAAGGTGCTGTGCCCCATGGTGCCATCAGGCAAGGAAAGTGGAAGCTAATTGAAAACTTTGAAACGGATAGTATTGAATTATACAATTTAGAGGAAGATCAGGGAGAGAGGCATAATCTACATAGTAAGTTTCCTGATAGAGTGATTGAAATGAGAAAAAAAATGGATGCATGGCGAAAAAATGTGAATGCACAAATGCCAATGAGTAATCCGGATTATGACCAGCAGAAAGAAAGAAAAAAAGACAAACAGATTATTAATGATTAAGACTTGAACTATGATATATAGCAAAATACTGTCATTATTGGTTTTAGTTGCTTTGGTAGCATGTCAGAGCGTTGACATCTCTGAGACACGTTCCAGAGTGTCACTTGATATGGATTGGCGCTTTATGCAGCAAGATGTACACGGTGCGGAGCAAGTATCCTTTGACGATAGTAAATGGCGTCAATTAAATGTTCCACACGACTGGAGTATTGAAGGTGAATATAATGAAAACAATCCGGCAGGTATTGCCGGTGCATTCCTACCTACGGGAATTGGTTGGTACAGAAAGCAAATTGAAATTAAGGAGTTGCACTCGGATGAGAAGTTTTTTGTTGAGTTTGATGGTGTATATATGAATAGTGATGTGTGGATCAACGGGCATCATTTAGGTAATAGACCATATGGGTACATAAGCTTTAGCTATGATATTACGCCATATATAACTAAGGGGAATAATGTATTGGCTGTACGTGTCGATCATTCCAAAGCACCTAGTGGAAGGTGGTATACTGGTTCAGGGATATACCGTCATGTTTGGCTGACAAAAACAAAGGACATCTATATTCCGCAGTGGGGAACGTTTGTTATCACAACTAAAGTGAGTTCGCAGACAGCAAATGTCAACTTGCAAATGCAAATAAGCAATGAAACAGGCAGTAAACAGTTGGTGCTTGTAAGCAGTCTTATTAAAGATGCAGCCGGAAATGTTGTAGCCAAATCAGTTAATAAGGTCGAAATGGCGAGGCATACAGAGGTCAAGCAAAACTTTGAAGTAAAAAATCCTCTATTATGGTCACCCAACCAACCCAATATGTACAGCGTTGTAACAAGTCTAATTGTGGATGGAACATGTATGGATCATTACATCACACCATTGGGTATTCGTTCTATTGAGTTAAAAGGCAGCAAAGGTTTCTTCCTGAATGGGCAATCTATCAAGTTCAAAGGGTTAAGTAATCATCACGATGCAGGACCGGTTGGGGCAGCTGTGCCAGATGATGTCTTATATCGCCGTTTGAAGATGCTTAAAGAAATGGGATGTAACGCTTTGCGAACGACTCATAACCCATTCTCACCCGAGTTTTATACCATGTGCGACACCATGGGTTTTATGGTAATGGATGAGGCTTTTGACGGATGGTGGAATCCCAAAGCCAAACATGATTATGGCAATTATTTTGCTGAATGGTGGAAACGCGACCTGACCGATTTTATGAAACGTGACCGTAATCATCCATCTGTTGTTATCTGGAGTATTGGTAACGAGGTGCATGGTTTTACTGATGAAGAACAAGAGGAAATTGTTGACTTCGCTCGGGGTATAGATAATACAAGGCCTATCACACAAGGCCGGGGATATATGGCTCCTCATATAGATATTGCAGGGTTTAATGGGCATGGTGAGTTCAAAGGAAGTTTGGCCGATTATCACAAAAGACATCCCGAGAAGGCGATTATTGGTACAGAAATTACACATACGCTCCAAACACGTGGAGTTTATCGAACAAAAACTTGGTATCGAACAAAAGACAATCCTGCCCCTTGGGAGAAGCCGGAGCACTTTGCTCAAATGGAGGATAAGATTTATAAGATTGATGATTTATCCGATAAAGAAGTATTTACTAATATCACGCCAAGGTATCAATCTTCATATGATAATTCCATTGTTCGAGTTGGTGTTCGCCACGATTGGAACAGGGTTGAAGAAAGAGACTATTACCTCGGCAACTTCCGATGGACCGGTTTCGATTATCTGGGTGAGTCATTTAACTGGCCGGCGCGTACAGCAAATTTTGGGATTATTGACCTGGCTGGTTTCCCAAAGGACCACTATTATCTATACCAAAGTTTATGGAGTGATAAACCGATGGTTCATTTGTTACCGCATTGGACCCATCCCGGTAAAGAGGGGGTGGAAATACCGGTAGTAGTTTATACTAATTGTGAGTCAGCTGAGTTGTTTCTTAATGGTCAGTCTTTAGGAGAAAAGAATATGGGTAAAGAAAGGCAGATGGTTTGGTTAGTACCTTATGACGCTGGTAAACTTTCAGTTGTTGCAAAATCAAACGGTATTGCTATAGTCGAAAAACAATATGTCACAGCAGGAGAGGCTTCAGGATTAAGCATTGAAGTTGATAAAGCCACCGTAAAAAGTAACAATATAGATGTTGTGCATTGTGAAATTACAGTTGTAGATAATAAAGGAGTGATGGTCCCAAATGCTAATCATTTGATAGAATTCGATGTGGATGGTCCGGCACGTATAATTGGTGTTGAAAATGGGGATATACTGGATTTATCACCGCATAAAGTTAGTCAGCGTAAGGCATTTAATGGTAAATGTCTGTTGATGATACAAGCTACAGGAGAAAGTGGTCAGATTGAAATTACAGCAAAGGCTGAAACTTTGAAAGGCAGCAATATATTAGTTCTATGCGAGTAAAACATTAATAAGTTCTTACCATGTTACAATCAATAAGTTCATTTTTTGCAATCGTTACCATCTTATTAGGTGGGTTAATGGCATGCAACACTAACCAAGACAAATCATTGAAAGTGGAAAGCAAATCTCCAAATATTGTAATTATATATTTAGATGACTTGGGATATGGTGATTTAAGCTCATATGGAGCCACTAAAATACATACTCCAAATATTGATGTTTTAGCTAATGGAGGTGTGAAATTTACTAATGGTTATGCTTCATCAGCTACATGTACACCGAGTCGATATGCCCTGTTAACAGGTGTTTATCCATGGAAAAATAAGCAAGCTAAGATTCTTCCGGGAACAGCACCACTTATTATAGATACATGCCAGGTTACTTTACCGAAGATGCTGAAAAAGCAAGGCTATCAAACAGCATTAGTTGGCAAATGGCATTTAGGCCTTGGCACAGGTCATGTTGATTGGAATAAGACTGTTTCGCCAGGTCCTAATGAAGTAGGATTTGATTATGCCTATTACATGGCTGCCACACAGGATCGTGTGCCAACTGTATATTTAAAAGATGGATTGGTACAAGGCCTCGATGCCAATGACCCGATTGAAATAGATTATAAAAATAACTTTGAAGGCCAGCCAACAGGTAAAGATAATCCTGAACTTTGTGAGATGATGTGGCATCATGGTCATAACTCAACAATTGTAAATGGTGTGCCTCGTATTGGCTACATGAAAGGTGGTGAAGCAGCTAAATGGAGCGATATCGATATGGCCGATCACTTTTTAGTGAAAGTGCAAGAATATGTCAAGTCACACAAGGATAAACCCTTCTTCTTGTATTATGCCATGCAGCAACCTCATGTGCCGCGAACACCTCACCCTCGTTTTGAAGGTAAATCGGGCATGGGCCCTCGGGGTGATGTCATTCTCGAGGCAGATTGGTGTGTTGGAGAATTTATTAAAACTTTGGAGGAAGAAGGCATTTTAGATAATACATTAATTGTATTTTCAAGTGATAACGGACCTGTATTGAATGACGGCTATTTTGATGATGCGGTTGAGAAATTAGGGAATCATACTCCGGCAGGTCCATTGCGTGGTGGAAAGTACAGTTTGTTTGAAGCTGGGACAAGAGTTCCATTTATTACCTATTGGAAAGGTACTATTCAGCCCGGCATTTCAGATGCTTTAGTTTGTCAAATTGATTTATTGGCTTCTTTAGCAAAGTTAGTTGGCACAAACGAATCCTCAACCGATAGTAAGGATTTGCTTACTGCTTTCTTAGGGAAGGGCAATAAAGGTCGTGAGTCTCTTGTTATAGAGGCGACTACGCGTACAGCACTGCGCTATGGTGATTGGATATTGATACCCCCGTATAAAGGCCCGGCCAAAAATAATCTTGTTAATATTGAACTTGCGAATGCTCAAGAATATCAATTGTATAATCTGATAGAAGATATTGAACAGCAGAATAATCTGGCCGAAAACAATCCGGATAAAGTACAAGAAATGATGGATATCTTTAATGTCATTAGGGGTGATTATTCACAAATTTCGAAAATGGATTTAAAATAAAAATAGCTTAGAACAATGCTATTTTTATTGACAGATAATTAAAGAAAGTTAGAAATAGTAGGAAAGAGGGGAAGGCTTAATTCAATTAATTGGCATTCCCTCCTTCTTTTCATTCTATATGGTTCTCAGAGTAAGTCATTGATTTATTATTAAGAATTGGAGTTCAATATTTGAAGATAACTTAAAACAGAAAAGTTTAGTGTTAAGCGAGTATGTAAGCATTATTAATAAAAATACATCTCACAAAAGCAGATATAAAGAAACTTTTGAGAAGGAGGTAGTGTTGCTAATGTGTTTATTATTAGATATGTAAATTACTTCCCGATACAGAAATTCTTGAAAATATTACCCAATACTTCGTCTGTATTTATTTGCCCGGTTATCTCACCAAGGAAATGCAGCACTTCACGAATATCCTGGGCCAGGAAATCGCCGGAGATACCTGTTTGCAGGCCATCGACTACACGCAGGATGGCTTCGTGTGATTTTTGCAGAGCCTCGTAATGGCGCACATTGGTAACAATCACCTCGTCGTTATCGATGGCTGAGAGGTTAACAGTTTTAAGCAGTGCAGCAGTTAAGGCATCAATATTTAATTGTTGTTTGGCCGAGATGGGCACAATGGCATCGGTACCCGACAGCTCTTTGAAACTGCTCTTTTGGAAACGCTCCTGAACGCCTTCATTGGCTAAATCGGTTTTATTGATTACCACTATAAGCTGCTGATGCTCATCCATGCGCTGTTTTACATCAGTGATGGCATCGTGAATTTTCTCATCCGGGTCGTTCACATCCAGCATCAGCAAGATGATGGTAGCTTTAGTGATTTTGTCATAGGTACGTTCTATGCCCAGGTTCTCAATCTCATCTATAGTGGCGCGTATACCGGCTGTGTCAATAAAGCGGAAGCTGATGCCTTCAATGTTGATGGTATCCTCAATCACATCGCGTGTAGTACCGTGTATGTCCGAAACGATGGCACGCTCTTCCTGCAACAGGGTATTTAACAAGGTGGATTTGCCCGCATTGGTATGTCCCACTATAGCCACAGGAATCCCATTTTTGATGGCATTACCCAGCGAGAATGAGTTCACCAGTTTTTTTAATACAGCCTCAATCTCATTCACCAACTTGGTGAGTTCGCTACGGTTGGCAAACTCCACATCCTCTTCACTAAAATCCAGTTCTAGTTCTATTAAAGAAATGAAGTTGAGAAGATGCATACGCAGGTTAATCAGCTCACTGGAGAAACCACCGCGCATCTGCTGCAGGGCCACCCGGCGGGCTGCTTCGCTGCGTGAAGCAATCAAATCAGCCACTGCTTCAGCTTGTGACAGGTCCATTTTACCGTTGATAAATGCACGTTGGGTAAACTCACCGGCAGTAGCGAGCCGGGCACCATGTCTGGTAAGAAGTTGAAGAATTTGTTGCTGGATATAAGGAGCACCATGGCAGGCTATTTCAATAATGTCTTCACCGGTAAAAGAATGCGGTGCTTTAAAAACGCTAACCAATACCTCGTCAATGTCTTTATCGCCATCAGTTATGCTGCCAAAATGAATGGTGTTGGCCTTTTGTTCCGACAATTTCTTTCCGGCTTTAGCTGGTTTGAACAGCTGTTCGCAAACAGCGATTGATTGATTGCCTGATAAACGGATAACTGCAATGGCACCCATTCCCTGGGCGGTTGATATGGCGCAAATTGTATCTTTTTCGCTTAGCATCTTTTCGGTCTTTTCGAACCAGGACTGACGCACTGGTTGGCTGTTAGAATCATTATCAAAAATGCAAATATACGCAATTGAGGCCGTACATCATTCATTAAAGAAAAATGTCGTCACTCGTTTGGCGATTGCAAAATTGTATTACATTTGTGGCCATAAATGGTGAGTCAAGGTCAACCTATTCGGACTTTGACGGAAAGAGGGAATCCGGTGTAATTCCGGAGCTGTACCCGCAGCTGTAAGCTCTGTTAACTCCATTGCAAAAGGTCACTGTTTCAGTTTAACGAAATGGGAAGGCGCAATCAGGAGGGAGTAAGTCAGAAAACCTGCCATGTAACAAATGATTATTAATCAAAGCTTTCGGGTTTAAAAGTTTGATACATGAATAAAAAAGCAATTCAATATTTAAGGCACTAAAAAGTGCAGGTACGTAAGGCAACTTACTGTTGCAGAATGGTTACTAACCATTTTGGCAGAAGTATATTGTCGAAGTGTGCTGAATGTTTTTTTATGCATTTCACTTTCATTCCGGGGCGTTTAAAGGCGCTATGAAGATACATCTGTATAACTCGTTGAATCAGGATAACAGGGCATTGTTGATCTGTGTTTTGGATGCTTTAAAAGAATATTAGCATGCAATTTTATCCGATTCATATCCAAATAAAAAATAAAGCTTGTTTAGTTGTTGGTGGCGGTAAAGTTGCACAACGAAAAGTGAACAAATTACTTGCTGCCGGTGCTGCCGTAACTGTTATTTCCAAAGAATTAACACCGGTTTTGCAGAAGTTGGTTAACAACAACAGGATGAAGCATAGGAGCCGATGCTATCAAAACGATGATGTCGTTGGCTTTTTCCTGGTGTTTGCCGCTACCAATAACCAAACAGTTAATCAACAAATTATTTCAGAAGCTCAAAGCCACAATGTTTTAGCAAATAGTGTGGATGGCGCTGACAAGGGCGATTTTATTATCCCGGCCAGCTGTCAGGTGGGGCATTTGAATGTGGGAATTACCACGGAAGGAATTTCACCTGCTTTGTCGGCCCGTTTGCGCAGGTATTTCATGTCTAAATTATCATCTATTACGCCTGAACAAGTAGCGTTGATTGGTGAGAAGCGAAAGTTGATGCTTGAAACGGGTAATCAAGAGTATCAGGATGAGATGAATAGTCTCATTGATGAACTCATCCATCAGATTGAAAATAACAAGATTAATCTTAACTCAATAGAATGAATCCTAAATATGGGAAAGTATGGCTGGTTGGTGCCGGCCCGGGCGATGCTGACCTGGTCAGCGTAAAAGCCGTTAAGTTGCTTAAGCAGGCCGATGTGGTGCTGTACGATTACCTGGTGAACAAAGAATTGCTGGAGTATTGTTCGGCTTCGTGCGAACGGCTCTATGTTGGCAAGATGAAGGACAAACATACTTATCCGCAAGACGACCTAAATGAATTGTTGGTGCATTATGCCGGCAAAGGCCAAAACATCGTCCGTCTGAAAGGTGGCGATCCGTTTGTTTTTGGCCGGGGCGTTGAGGAGATATTAACGCTCATTGAAAACGGCATTGATTATGAAGTGGTACCTGGAATTACCTCTGGTGTGGCGGTGCCTGCCTATATGGGCATTCCGGTAACGGCTCGTCATGTGGCCTCATCGGTTACGTTCGTGACTGGTCATCCGGCTAAAGGGAAGAACTCGGTGGATTGGCAGGCGCTCGCTAAAGCATCGGATACCCTGGTGGTGTACATGGGGGTAAGTAATGCCCAACGCATTGCCAATGAACTAATCATCGGGGGTAAGAAAAATGAAACACCGGTGGCTCTGATTCGTTGGGGGACCTATCCTCAGCAGGAGATGCTGACTGCCACCCTGGAAACCATTGGCGAGGCGATGGCGGATAGAGGGTTTATGCCACCAGCGCTCATGGTTATTGGTGAGGTGGTGAATTTCTCCAATCAATTAAAACCCATAATACAATCTATTAAACCTCAAGAAATATCACATGTCTAAAAAAGGAGTTTTAATCTGCGGTCATGGTACCCGTGTTAAACGAGGCGAAGAGGCCTTTCTGAACTACACACGCCAGGTAGCGACACTGCTGCCCGATTATGAAGTGGAAGCCGGTTTTCTGGAACTATCGGAACCCGATTTCGAAGAAGGGGTAAAGCGCCTGACCCAAAAAGGGGTTACAGAGATAGTAGCGGTTCCGGTTTTCTTGTTTACCGGTGTGCACATTCAAAAGGATATTCCTTGTATTCTGTATCAGTTGCAGGCCAAATACAATGTCTCCATTAAAATGGCCCATTACATAGGCGATTGCGAGGATATGTTGCACTTGTCAAACGATTTGATTGAGAAAGCCTTACACGGTAATAAGGTTGAGCCGAAGGATACCTTATTGTTCGGCTTGGGAGTTGGCGCTTCTAAAATAGCTGCCAATGGCGATTTAGCCCGGTTAACTCGCATGGTGCAGGAGTCCAATAAGTATGGGTTTGCTATCAATGGCTTCTGCAGTCGCATGACTTACCCATCGGTCCCTGAAGCCTTATCTATCTGCGAAAAGCTACCCTATAAAAATATCCTTGTTGTTCCCTATGTGTTCTTTCCGGGTGTATATATGGATAAAGCGCAAGTTTTATTTGCGGAGTTTGCTCAAAAGCATTCTGATCGTAACGTGTTTGTGGCGCCCCTGTTAAGCGATTCAGATCATTTAGCACAGATTCTGATTAAGCGTTTGGAAAGTGCGGAAAGAGGTGAGGTGGACTTAATTACGGCAGTAGATAAGGAGACACTGGAGAGTTATGTGCCGCATCACCATCATCACGGACACGATTGTTGCGGACATCATCATCATTAAGGCAGAAGAATGAATAAAGGAACAATATACGGGGTGGCACTAGGCCCGGGCGATCCGGAGCTGATCACCCTCAAGGCATTAAAAACATTGCAAAAAGCGGATGTCATCTATTATCCTGAAACCACTAATGGAAAGGGGATGAAGAGCTCAATGGCCATGCGTGTGCTTGGGGCTCTCGAGATTGATTCCTCTAAGTTTCGGGCCGTTGAAGTGGCCATGAAATACGACCGGTCAGAAGTGAATGAAACGTATCGTCAATTGGCTGCTGATTGCATTCTGCAAGCTGAATCAGGCAAAAAAGTAGCGGTGGTCAGCGAGGGCGATATCTCCTTCTATAGCACGTTTGCCTATCTGGTCGATGATTTCAAAAAGGCGAAGGTGCACTACGAGATGATTCCGGGAGTGCCGGCGTTTATACTTGGTGGTTCGCTTGCGGGTGAGGCGGTGTGTAAGCAAACCGATAAGGTGTTGGTGGTTCCTGAAATAAAAGATGAAACACAATTGCGGGAGTATGTGAGTGCCAACGAAACGGTGGTGATTATGAAGGTGTCGAAACTCAAAGACTGGATAGCCGGTTTTCTGCAGAAGCACCAATTGGACTTCTTCTATGGTGAGTACATGGGCACCGATAAAGAGTTTACTACCAGAGATGCACGCGTTTTAACGGAGCGACGGATACCGTATTTCTCAATCATTACCATCCGCAACGAACAGCAAGTAATATTGGGTAACTCACCAATAAAAAGTAATTAAGCATGAGCACGATAAAAGTAATAGGTTTAGGCCCGGGTAACCCAGAACTGTTTTTAAAGCCGGCCATCGATGCCATTAAGGCGGCCGATGTGGTGATTGGCTACAAATATTATTTCCAGTTTATTGAATGCTACCTGGCGGAAGGAACGCAGTGCATCGACACGGGCATGCGGCAGGAAGTTGAAAGGGCCAAGATAGCCTTTGAAAAAGCCGAGGCCGGTCAGAATGTGGCTGTTATTAGCTCGGGGGATGCCGGTATTTATGGCATGGCTTCGCTGATTTTAGAGATGGCGGATAAGCGTCAATCGTCTATTCCGGTGGAGGTGGTACCCGGTATTTCTGCTTTTCAGGCCGCGGCAGCCAAACTGGGGGCGCCCCTGAGTCACGATTTTGTGATTCTGTCGCTGTCGGATTTGTTAACGCCCTGGAAACTGATTGAGAAGCGGATGAAGGCCGCTGCAATGGGCGATTTTGTGACGGTTCTTTACAATCCGCGCAGCAAGAAACGTTACTGGCAGCTGTATCGCTTGCAGGAACTGTTTCTCGAAGAGCGTTCGTCCTCGACACCAGTAGCTGTGCTGCGTCAGGTGGAACGGGAGGAAGAGCACATCACCCTGACTACTTTGGGGGAGTTTAACCCGGAGATAGTGGATATGTTTTCGATTGTGGTAATTGGTAACTCACAAAGCTATGTGTCGAACAACAAGTTTATTACCCCGCGCGGCTACTATTCAAAATACGAACAGGAAGGAGCGCCCGGACCACTGATTATGCAGGAGAGTTTTCGCACCATTGCAGAGCAACTGGCCGATTTAGACATCTCGCACGAGGAGAAATGGGTGATGATGCACTGCATCCACACAACGGCCGATTTTGAGATGAAACAGCTGCTGCGTATCAAAAACGATGCAGTGGCCCGTATGAATGACTATCTGCTGAAGGGCGGTACCATCATTACAGATGTCACCATGGTGCAGAGCGGCATTCGCAAAAAAGCCTGTGAGCGCTACGGGATTGACATCAAATGCTATTTGCATGATGAACGCACAGTTGCCTTGGCCGAAGAAAAAAATATTACACGCACACAGGCTGGCATCCGCCTGGCTGTTGAGGAGCATCCCGATGCATTATATGTGTTTGGCAATGCGCCAACGGCATTGATTGAGCTGACTGAGCTGATGCGCAGAAAGGACTTTCAGCCGGCTGGTATCATTGGTGCGCCGGTGGGCTTTGTTAATGTGGAGGAATCCAAGCATCGCTTGATGACCTTCAACAACCTGCCGTACATCAGCATTGAAGGGCGCAAAGGCGGCTCTAATCTGGCAGCGACCATCGTTAATGCGGTGTTGAGTCGGGAGGAGGCTGTAACCCTTAAACCAGGACGTGATGTGTAGTTTTCAGGTGATTGGTATCAGCGATGAGGTAACGCCTGTTTTTAGTGATGAGGTGAAAACCATTATTGCAGCGGCTCATTACTTCTCTGGTGGTACGCGCCATTATGAGCTGGTGAAGCACCTGCTGCCTGTCCACCATCAATGGATTGAAGTGCTGGTGCCATTACAAGGTACTTTTGAGCAATACCGTGCCCTCAATGCGGAGGTTGTAGTCTTCGCTTCAGGTGATCCACTTTTTTTTGGCCTTGCCAACACCCTGAAACGCGAATTTCCGGATGCGCCACTGAAGGTGTATCCAGCATTTAACAGCCTGCAGATGCTGGCGCATCATTGTCATCTGCCCTATGGCTTGATGAAAGTGGCAACCCTGACGGGGCGGCCATGGACTAACCTCGATAAAGAGTTGGTGGATGGCTCTGAGTTGATTGGCGTATTGACTGATAAAAACAAAACACCTGCTGCCATTGGGCAACACATGAAAGAGGCGGGGCTCATCAACTATAAAGTTTATCTCGGTGAGCGTATGGGTGGGGAACATCAAAGGGTTCGTCAGCTTTCCGTGGACGAGTTGACCAGAGTACAAACCAGCATGCCCAATTGTCTGGTTCTGGAAAAGACGTCGCATTTCGAGCGTTGTTTGGGTATTCCCGAAGCGGACTTCCATTACCTCGAAGGGCGTCCCAGGATGATAACCAAGCGCAGCATCCGTCTAATGACCTTATCCATGTTAAAGCTCGATACGGCCAGTGTATTGTGGGATATTGGCTTTTGCACCGGTTCGGTTTCCATTGAAGCTAAACAATTGGCGCCGCATATGGAGGTGTTCGCCATGGAAAAACGTAAGGAATCGAAGGAGTTAATGCTGAAGAATCAGCAAAAGTTTCGTGTTCCGGGCATCCATTTCTGCATCGAGGACTTTTATTCGTTTGATCTCTCTCAATGGAAATCTCCCGACAGAATTTTTATCGGTGGTCATGGTGGGCGTCTGCACGAAATGGTTACTCAATTGGAGTCCCATCTGCAACCTGGAGGCATCATCGTGTTTAATGCTGTCAGTGATGAGACAGCTGCCGCATTTAAGAATGCCATTGAAGGGGTATCGATGACCCTTTCGGATGAGATGCGCCTGCAACAGGACGATCATAATCCATTAATCATTTATCAGGCAATGAAGAGTAAATAATTATTTGATATGTAGTAGGTAAAATTAATAGGTATGTGTAAAGGTCTCAGTCTGGAAGCCAAAGAACAAGGGGAGATTGACGTTTAAAAACGGTGTTGTTTGAGCGTAGCGAGTTCAGCGTTTTTAGTTAATGAGCCGCAGTTATTTGAGCTGAGAGGCTGTAACCTAGATTTTCTTTTGCTTCGGTTTTCTTGTATCATGACAAGAAATTGCGAAGCTATTCATGAGACCCATTAAGGTGGATGCACTCGAATAAAATGAAGTGGGGTTTCGGGGGCAAAGCCCCGTTTAAATGAAAAGTCTAAGCACTATCATACTGAGAAAATGAAATTATAGCTAGACAAGTTTTATAAATATGAATCAGACAGCAATCATCATAAATAACCGTCATGCCCTGCCTTTGGCCAGCATCCTTCAACAGGAACTGGATGCCGTGGTGTATTCAACTTCGGCTTACGAAGGGACACAAGCGATTAAGTCATTGCCAGCTTTCCTGGAAGAACAATTTAATCAATTGGATAGCCTTATTTTTATCGGTGCTTTAGGCATTACCGTACGCTCCATCGCTCCGTTTCTTGAGAGTAAGCAGACCGATCCGGCGGTGTTAAATATGGATATTCATGGGCGTTTTGTGCAGCCCGTTGTATCGGGGCATAAAGGCGGAGCCAATGAGCTGGCCAAACGTGTGGCGCGCATTACCGGAGGACAAGCCATTGTAACCACAGCCAGTGATTCATTGGACTTATGGTCTCTGGACATCATTGGAAAGAACTATGGTTGGACCAATGAGTACCAGGGCTTGAGTGAAAATGAGTTTATTGCTCGTTTCGTAAATGGAGCACCAACCGCATTGGTTTTAGAAACGAAAGATGCTGGCACTCAACATTTGGAACATACCTTGCCCGAATATGTCACACCATATTACCATTTCAGCGAAGTGGACGAATCGCAATTTGAGTTAATTATAGCGGTTTCACCTTATGCTACCGAAACTCAAATCCCATCTTTGTTTTTCAGACCCAAATGCCTCGTTATTGGAACGGGGTCGCAAAAGGGCTTGAATTCTGAATATTATGGCAAAGCAATCACCGCCATTCTTAAAGATAAAGGGCTGAGTAGCTATGCCGTGAAGGCCATACATTCAGTTGATGTCAAAAAGAACGAACAGGCTTTTATCGATTTATCCAGTGAGCTCAGGGTGCCATTTCAAACCCATGATGCAAAGGATTTAAACCGGGTAGCCGAAAACCTGGAGGTGTCCAACGCGGCTCTTAAGGCGACTGGGGCTGCTAATGTATGCGAAGCAGCGGCTTTATTGGGAGCAGGTAATTGTAATTTGGTGCTTGAAAAAACTAAAGGCTGCGACGATGCGGGCAAGCACTTTACTTTAGCGATTGCGATAGATAGAGCTCAGGAACGACGCGGTCAGGTGGTGATTGTCGGCGCAGGACCTGGCGATCCGGAGCTGGTGTCGGTTAAGGGGAAGCGCTTGTTGCAGGCAGCCGACCTGATATTATACGCCGGAAGTTTGGTGCCTGAGCAGTTGACGCATTATGCCAAAGCCGGCTGTGTGGTGCGCAATTCGGCACAAATGGACCTGGAAGAGCAGTTTGCTACCATGAAAGCAAGCTATGACAAAGGTGGTTTGGTAGTACGATTGCATACGGGCGATCCATGTATCTATGGCGCTATTCAAGAGCAAATGAACTTTTTCGATCAGCACCAGATACCTTATGAGATAATACCTGGCATATCGTCGTTTCAGGCGGCTGCCGCACGCCTCCAATCACAGTTCACCATTCCGGAGCGCATTCAAACCATTATACTTACCCGCGGAGAAGGGCGCACACCAATGCCACCACGCGAAAAGCTATCGGAGTTGGCGAAATTTCAGAGTACCATCTGTTTGTTTCTAAGTGTTAGCCTCATTGACGAGATGCAACGCCAGTTGTTGGAAGGCTATCCGCCGGAAACACCAGTGGCTATATGCTACAAGCTTACCTGGAAAGAAGAGCAGATATGGCGAGGGCAGCTGAAGGACTTGGCCAGTATTGTGAAAGCCAATAATTTAAAGCTGACAGTAATGATTGTGGTGGGCGAAGCCATCGATAACCGTGATAACCGTTCTAAGCTTTACGACCGGAAATTCACTCACTTATTTCGTAAAGGGAAGGATGAGTAAAAGGCCTGACATACTATTATTTGGTGGCACTACCGAGGCGAAGGCGACGGCCAATTGGCTAAGCGATATGGGATTCACCTACTATTATTCGACCAAAACACCAACGGCCTTTGAAGTCCATGCAGGTTGTATTAAGCAGGAGCAGGCTTTGCCTGTTCATGAGATGATTAGCTTTTGCAGGACGCATAAAATCAAACTCATCGTTGATGCGGCCCACCCGTATGCCAAGGAGTTGCATTGGAATATTCATGCCTGCTCTACAGCACTGAAATTGCCTCATATTCGCATTGAGCGCTCTTTTACAGAAAAAAAAGACGCTGATAATGTGCAATACCAGGAATCCCTGGAAGCGATGATTCAAACTTGTCAGGCGAGTGGTTTCAAGAGAATCTTATCGTTGATGGGGGTAAAAAGTGTTTGTCAGTTGCACAATGGATTGACTGAGGCAGAAGTCTGGTACCGCATCTTGGATCGTCAGTTGTCATGGGATGAAGCGCTAGCCTGTGGCGTTGATCAGAACAAAATTATCGGTTCGCTGGCCTTTGATAACCTGAAGGATGTCGAACTACTTATCGAGCAGTTACAGGTAGACGCCTTGCTAACAAAGGACAGTGGTCACAATGGCCTGTTCGATCAGAAAGTTATGCTGGCTCAAAAGTATCAATTGCCATTGTTGGTGCTTGAGCAGCCGGCTTTGCCTGTATTTACAGAGGTTTTTAAAAGCAGGGCTGAGCTGCGTCAGTACATGGAGGCAAATTACACTTTGCCAAAGCCCGATTTGGCGCATGGTTATACCAGCGGGACTTGCGCGACCATTTGTGCCAAGGCAGCAGCCACCTTGTTGCTTTCGGGTGAGTGCGATAGTCGGATAGGGATTCATTTGCCCGATGGTGAGTTCGTTAGCATGCCTGTTCATACGAAAGGCAGAGAAGAAGACTCAGCTTATGCAACGGTCATCAAAAACAGTGGAGATGATCCGGATTTGATGGATGGCCTGGTCATTGGCTGCCGGGTTTATAGGAACGGGGTAGGTAACATCCGCTTTTTAAAAGGAGAAGGGGTTGGGATTGTTAAATTGCCGGGTTTGGACTTGCCACTAAATGAGCCGGCCGTTAACAAGGTGCCGCGCGCCATGATAGCCGCTGAGCTGGAGGCCCTGTTGGATGAGTATGAATTATCGGGTGCCGGGTTCGATGTGGAGGTGTTTATTCCTCAGGGACAACAGCTGGCACTTAAAACGTTTAATCCACGGCTGGGCATTGAAGGGGGCCTTTCGATTATTGGCAGTACAGGGCGCATCAAGCCTTTCTCGTCCGAAGCCTATGTGGCCACGATTCATCGGCAGCTCGATGTGGTGCAACAGAATCAGGCCGCTCAGGTGGTTTTTAACTCCGGAGGCCGCAGCGAACGTTACCTGAAAACCCATTTTAAGCATTTGCCCCCATACTGTTTTGTTCAGTATGGCAACTATATAGGTGAGGCACTGGAAGCCGCTAAACAACGATCGATTAAAGTGGTGCATTTGGGCATTATGACCGGTAAAGCCGTAAAGTTGGCCGCCGGACACCTGGATACCCATAGCCGTAATGTTGTGATGGATAAAGAGTTTCTGGCTGATTTGGCCAGGGAGGCTGGCTATTCAGCAAAACAGGTAGAGCAGGTGAGGAGCATTACCCTTGCCCGCGAACTGGAGCAATTGTTTCCCTTCAAATTGGAGGAGCCCTTTTTTAATGTACTAAAGCAGCGCTGTGAATTAGCGGCCAGAGCCGTTGTGAAAGGCTACGAAATGCGCCTTGTTCTAATTAATAATGAGGGTGTGATGTTACTTAATGATGAATAACAGAGAAAATTGACAATCATGATAACTAAAAAAAAATGGATAATTCTTTTAATGATGCTGATGCCCATACAAGTGTTTGGTATGCACATTATGGAGGGGTATTTGCCGGCCAGGTGGTCAGTGATTTGGAGTGTGGTGTTTATTCCGTTTTTACTACTGGGAATAAAGAGTGTGCGGCAGCAATTAAGTCAGGCACCTGAGAGGCGCATGATATTAGCTATGGTTGTTGCTTTTGCATTTGTTTTGTCCTCGCTTAAGCTCCCATCGGTTACCGGGAGTAGCTCCCATGCCACAGGCATGGGGTTTGGTACAGCCTTAGTGGGGCCAATGGCTATGTCAGTGGTTGGCTGTATTGTATTGCTTTTCCAGGTGTTTTTGTTGGCACATGGTGGCATTACCACGCTTGGTGCAAATGCTTTCGCCATGGCTTGCGTAGGTCCAATCATCACCTTTCTCCTTTTTAAAACCTTACAAAAGAGCAGGTGCTCCATGCGGGTAGCTTTATTTTTGGCCACTGTTATCGGAAACATGGCCACCTATTTGGTTACTTCCCTGCAACTGGCTCTGGCGCATCCCGATTCTGTAAGTGGTGTTGGCGGTGCTTTCCTTAAGTTTATTGGCATTTTTGGAGTGACCCAAGTGCCGGTAGCCATCGTTGAAGGCTTGCTAAGTGTGATCGTTATAAATGTTTTGGTGCAGAACGATTTTATTAAGGAGTCTGCCATTTTTTCAATCAGTAGTATTAAGCAAATTGTAAAAACAAAGTTGGCTCATGAAGACAAGTAAAAAGCTTACAAAGCAAAACTACCTGCTATTGTTATTTGTGTTGATCATCCCAATTGTGGCTTTATGGTTGGGAGGTGATTCAGAGTTTGGTGGTGCGGATACCAAGGCCGTTGAGGCCATTGATAGTGCAGATGGTTATACACCCTGGTTTGAGTCGGTATGGGCACCGCCCGGAGGTGAAACAGAAAGCTTGTTGTTTGCCTTGCAGGCGGCAATTGGAACAGGTGTATTAGCTTATTTTATTGGTTATATAAAAGGGAAAAAGGCTGCTGTGGATGCGAAGTGAACAAGTGCCATATACGCATTTTTTTAAGGGAACTGCTGAAAAGATTGGTCTGGTGGCAGCATGGCTGGTACTTGCCGTCAGTTTGCACCATTGGCTAACACAATTACTGCTGTTGATGGCAGGTTGCCTGTTTGTGCATTTTCTGGGAAGAAAGCGAAGCAACAAATGGAGGTTTCTTTTATTGGGCGCAGCCTTTATCGTGGCGGGTACTATAGGCCTGGTTTTTACAACTGGCCAAAAGATGCCTCAAGCTTTTATACAGTTTCAACTATTGGGGGTGTGGTGGAACATTACTCCTTTTAGCTTAGAGAATGCTGGCCTGATGGTTGTTAAAGCCTTAAATGGCTTGTTCGCTATGCAGATAGCCATCTGCTCCCTGACCTTTGCAGAAGGCATCACCTTGGCACGTCGCCTCCGTTTGCCCGAGGTATTTATTGAGCTGGTGGTGTTATCATACCGCTACTTGTTTGGCGTAAAAAAATGTGCCAATGATATTTTGCTGGCACAGCGACAGCGCCTGGGGTATTCAGGTTTCAGAATTGGGCTTTTGTCGTTTGCCACTATGCTATCGGCCGTATTTATTAAAAGTATGCGTTTATCGTTGCAAAACTACCAGGCCATGCAGGTGCGTGCTTATCACGGACGAACTTATTGTCCGCACCATTGGGAGAAAAGCTCAAGGGGCAGAATCGGCCTCATTGTTAGTTTCGTACTTTTTTTTGTAGCATTATCTTTTATTCAAATCTGATATGTCAATCATACAACTTAGCAATATAGCATATACCTATCCATCAGGAATCAAAGCCTTAAATGCACTTTCATTCTCCATCAATAAAGGTGAAAAAGTGGCTTTAATGGGGAGTAATGGCTCCGGTAAGTCGAGCCTGTGTCTTTTATTGGCTGGTGTTATTCGACCAGATGAAGGCGACTATTTCATTCAGGGCACACGGTTTCGCTACTGCCGCAAGCAGCGTCTGAGCTTGTGTCGTACTATTGGCTATGTATTTCAGGATCCGGATGTGCAAGTGGTGTCCACTCATGTGGATGAGGATGTTGCCTTTGGCTTAAGAAATATGGGTTTGCATGAAGATGAAGTCCAACAACGTGTTACCACTTACCTGCAATTATCGGGCATTAGCGATTTGAGTAAGAAAGCGGTGCACACCCTCAGCTATGGACAGAAGAAACAGGTGGCGCTGGCTGGGGTTTTGGCTATGGAACCTGAAATTGTGATGCTTGATGAACCCTTTGCCTGGCTGGATTACCGGCAGTCGCAGCGTTTGTTGGATGTATTAAAACAGCTGAGTGAAAGCGGGAAAACAGTGATTGTGAGTACGCACGACTCACAATTTGCCGCTGAATGGGCTGATAGGGCTTTGGTTATGCAACAGGGAAGCCTGAAAGTGGATGGCTCAGCCGGAGACGTATTTGCCGACGAGCAGCTTTTGGAGGAACTGGATATCGCGCCTGTAAATCAAACCATATCGTGCCTTGAGCACTAAAAAACACACTTGCTTTCAACACAGGCCTTCGACTGGTTTGATTAACTATTTGCCTTACAGGTTATTGGGTTAAATTTGAATGCTGCCCTGAAAGGGCATAATGTAACAGAACAGGCTATTGGCCTGTTTGTTTATGCATAAATGGTATTGGAGGGTTGAAGGTCCGATAGGTTATTTGTGAATTATTTATGTAAATTGTAAATAACCAAACCAATTTAAAATGTCACAATCTTTATCCAAGGTGTATGTGCATCTGGTGTTCTCAACCAAACATCGCCAACACCTCATACAAGAGGAGTTGCGTTCAGAGCTCCAGGCCTATATGGTAGCCACCTTTTCACACCTAAATCGTATGTTGAAGCCATCTATGCCAGTTCGGATCATATTCATGTACTGTGTACCCTGCCTCGCATCATGAGCATTGCCTCCTTGGTTTCCAAAGTAGAATCATCCTCTTCGAAGTGGATGAAAGATAAAGGTCCTTCTGATTTCTTCTGGCAGGATGGTTATGGTATCTTCTCCGTAAGTGCCTCCAAAGTTGAAGTAGTAAAACGCTATATCCTCAACCAGAAGGCGCATCATCACACTATACATTTTAAAGATGAGCTGCTTGAGTTTCTTAAGCAGTATAAAGTTGACTTTGATGAGCGGTATGTCTGGGATTAAACCTGCCGTGCCTTCAGCACTTTTTTAGTGTGTTGGAAGCCACAGGCCTTCGGCCTGTTTTGTTACCTGTTTGCCTTTCAGGCAATCAAATTAAAGTGAGAGTTGGTTAGAATAGGCTCGTTGATCGGTTTAGCAATATGATTGCCCTGAAAGGGCTTAATGTATCAGAACAGGCCATTTGCCTGTTTAATTATGCATAATGGGAATGGGAGGGCTGAAGGCCCGATAGGTTTCTACAAAAACTCCAGTAATTCTTTTAGTTCACCAATCACATAGGTGATGTCTTCGTTACATTCTATCTGTTTGGTGTTAAAAAACACCTGGTCGATACCTGCTTTTTTGGCACCCCTAATATCAGCTTCCAGGCTGTCGCCAATAACCAAACATTCTTTACGGCTGGCGTGACAGCTTTTAACGGTATAATCGAAAAAATAGCGGTTGGGTTTTTGAACACCTATTAACTCAGAAATATAGATATTGGTAAAAAAAGGCCTCAGGCCGCTATTATTTAGTTTTTGTGTCTGCACTTCCTTAAATCCATTGGTAATGATGTGCAGTTGATAGTCTTTCTGCAATTGTTCGAGTACTTCCAGGGTATTGGGAAAGAGCAGCGTTTTAGTAGCACTGATGGACAAATAGTCGCTGGCAAACTGCCGGGCTACGGTTATATCATCAAAGCCCACTTCGGCAAACGGGAGGTAAAACCGTTGTGTATTCAACGTTTTTTTATCCACCTTGCTTTTACGGTATTGCGCCCATAAATACAGGTTGTGCACCTCGTAGCGTTTGTGGAAGTCTTCGTAGTTCTCAAAAAAACGCGATAGATTATAAGATACAAACATCTCCTTTAAGGTAGCTTCTGAGTTGGCTTCAAAATCCCAAAGGGTGTGGTCTAAATCAAAAAAGAGATGTTTGTATTGTTTCATGGTGTTTTCCTGTTGATAGCTATCGTATTGCGAAATAATAGATTTTGCTGATGATTTGTTTTTATTGCTTTCTGTTTGATTAGGCTCAAACGGCTATTTATCCACCTGTATAACCAGATGACGACCCAGACTCCAGAAGCTTTCTTTGTCGGCTATTTTTAATACCATCGCACCATCTTCACTGGGCTCCAATGTATAGGATGACTCCGGATGGTTCGATAAAATTTTGGCTTTGGGCATGTATACGTTCAGCGAATCTAGTTCACGGTAGTCAATGGTGGTAAAGTAGTCCTGTGAAAAACCTTCTGCCAACAGTTTGGGTTTGCTTAGGAAGCCATTGCTTGAAAGGATTTCCTGGTCCTTCAACTCTTTTTTAGTGCCAAATACATAGTAAGCCCGGTATAATTTTTCCGTTGTTTCTTCAAGCGCCTGTTGGGTGGCATATTTTACACCTTGCAGCGAGTCAACCGCATATTCCAGACCTTCAATAGTGAAATTTAAGTTGCTTATCTTCAGGCTTTGACTCTCAAGTTTCTGCTGAAGCTCAATAATCTCGATGGTTTTATCTTTAAGTTGGGCATTCAGGCGTTTAACCAGTTTATTCAAATTGGTGTTGTTGGCACCCGATTGCTGCAGTTGTTTTTCCAGTTTGCTAATCTGTTCCTTGTTCTGGAGCATCAGATCATAAATAACCTGTATATCACGGTTAATCCGATCTTCGATAGATTCACCTCCCGACTCGTTGCTGGCAACATTGAGCGTAATTAGCTTTTCCTTTTCTTTAATCTCCTGCAGGTTTTCATCAATTTCAATCAAAGCCGCCACCAGGTTGTTCATTTGCCGGTCTTTTTCCATGGTAAGCAACCGCAACGAATCCTTAACTTCATCGGAATCCATACCTGATCGGCCGTTTTTGCAACTGGCCAATGCCAAAATAAATGACAGTATTATTAAGTATCTCATAATTATAAGTTTGATTTGTAGTTTGCTAGCGTTTGTGCTTATTGTACGGTTTATGCCTTCTTTTTCTTTTCGTCACTTTTGCCCTCTACCACAATAACAATCTCACCTTTAACGGTTTTAGATGAAAAATGTTGTTTCAGGTCATCCAGCGTCCCCTGTTTATTTTCCTCATGTAGTTTACTTATTTCGCGTGATACAGAGGCTTTTCGTTCGGCTCCAAAATGCTCAATGAATTGGGTAAGCGTTTTAACCAGCCGGAAAGGAGACTCATAAAATACCATGGTGCGGGTTTCGCTCTCCAGCAATTCCAACCGCGTTTTGCGTCCTTTCTTTTGGGGCAGAAAGCCTTCAAAGCAAAAACGGTCGTTTGGCAGACCGGAATTTACCAGGGCGGGAACAAATGCCGTTGGGCCAGGTAAGCACTCTACCTCAATGCCTTCTTCTATACATTTTTTCACCATGAGGTAACCCGGGTCTGATATGGCCGGGGTGCCCGCATCCGACACCAATGCGCCTGTTTCGCCGGCTTTTAATCGTTCAGCCACCTTATCCACAGAACTATGCTCGTTAAACTTGTGATGCGAAAACATGCGTGTGGATACTTCCAGGTGTTTTAGCAAGAATCCGGTTGTGCGTGTATCTTCCGCCAAAATAAAATCCACCTCTTTAAGTATCCGTATGGCTCTTAGTGTAATGTCTTCCAGATTGCCAATTGGTGTTGGCACAACGTATAATTTGCTCATTTGATTAATTACTAAACTGTTGAATTGCTAATTTAAAAATCTACTAAGGTGCTCAGCAATAATAGAGTGTGCTTAAACACCTAAGATTACTGATATCGTTTTGTTTATAAAAAGGCGTACTGGCAACTGCTAATTAAATAAAGCGCCTTTTTATGCTTTTGTAAAATGATTCAGCGGCCTCTTCATTGGCTTCCCAGCTGTAGTTCGACTGTAAAAAGCTGATGGCCGAACCGTAAGTTTCCATGTGGTTAATTTGATCGAGTGTTTGATTAAAAAGGTCAGCGTTATTACTAAATAATTCGCGTTGATAATAGAAGCGGTCATTGAGTCCAAATGCCTGACGCACGTCTTTCACCGGTTTTCCTATTTGCTTAATATCCTGGGTTTGCTCCTTACGGCTGGCTATGGCTTCATTAACAGAAGAGCCTTCTTTTCTCATAACTTCTCCCAGGATAGCTGCTTTTGTTGGCTTAATTTCCTTTTTTATGTATGCGCCATCAGTGTCCGGTTTTTCAGTTCGGCTAACCACTTCTTGAGCGGCTGTTTCAATGTGAAGTTCAAAAGTTTTGTCTTCACCGGGTAATGTGTGGCTTACACTTGCCTGTGTATGGGTGTCAGCTGTTATTGCAGGCTCTGCAGGGGGCTTTGTTTCACCGTCACTCTTCAATGTTTCGCGGTCACTTGGTGTTGTGTCGCTTGCACTTGGCTTTGTAAGGATGTCAGTAGCTTTTGCAGGCTCAGCAGGGGGCTTTGTTTCACCGTCACTCTTCAATGTTTCGCGGTCACTTGGTGTTGTGTCACTTGCACTGGGCTTTGTAAGGATGTCAGTAGCTTTTGCAGGCTCAGCAGGGGGCATTGTTTTACTGTCACTCTTCAATGTTTCCCCGTCATCTGGAGTTGTATGGCTTGCACCTGGCTTTGTAAGGATGTCAGCAGCCTTTGCAAGTCCTGTCGGGGGAACTGTTTCACTATCAGTCTTCTCGGCTTCTTGCTTACTTGCCCCTGTATCGAAGGCATTGGTGTTAGCTTCAGTAGCAGTTTTTAACGCGTTCGATGTGGTTGAAGCATGATTTTTTAGTTCATCCACTGCCTGAGTGGGAGCTTCGGCTCCGTGAGATTCACCTTGGGCAAACCGGCTTGATGATTCAGCATATGCTTCACTGTCATCGTTACTTGATGAGGTTTTGGGCGCTGACGTTAGTAACGATTCAGGGCTGGGCTGAACTTTTTTTTCAGCATTAAGTTGCTCCAACAGGCTTAACTCCTCGCTAATGTTTGCTATTTTAGTGCGGGTTAAATTGATAAAAGCCGAATTCAGCTCATGTTTTCCTTTGAAGGTGTTGACTAACGCGTGAACTTCTTTAATATCATTCAGGATTATATCAATGAGTGCTTCCTTTTCCATAGCAGTAATGCGGTTTTTACATACCTTACAAAGTTAACGATTGCATTTAAATAATTAGGATACACTAAATGTTTCTTGAAAATAAGGCCAATAGAGATTCACAAAAAGGTTGGATAGAGGTAATTGTAGGTTCCATGTTTTCGGGTAAAACCGAAGAATTATTACGCCGGCTTAAGCGGGCCAATATTGCGCGGCAGAAGGTTGAAATTTTTAAGCCAATGGTTGATGTGCGCTATAGCGAAGACGAGGTGGTTTCTCACGATGCCAATGCGATTCGCTCCACACCTGTCGAATCCTCTGGTAATATACTCCTCTTAAGCAGTAATGTGAGTGTGGTAGGTATTGATGAAGCACAGTTTTTCGATAACGGATTGAGCGAAGTGTGCCGGCAGTTGGCAAACCAGGGCATAAGGGTAATTGTGGCCGGTCTGGATATGGATTTTAAAGGCAAGCCTTTCGGGCCAATCCCATCACTTCTGGCTACAGCCGAGTATGTAACAAAGGTGCATGCCATCTGTATGCGTTGTGGCGATCTGGCTCAATTTTCTCACCGTCTGTCAAATGACGAAAAGCTGGTGGTGCTTGGTGAGAAAAACGAGTACGAGCCTTTATGTCGCTGTTGTTTTATGAAAGCAAATTCCTGATATGCTATATTCTGTCAATCAATTGGCTCAATGGGCTTCGGCAACAATGAAGGGCAATGGTCATTTGCTGATTGAGAAGCTTGTGTTTGACAGCCGTAAAACCTTTACGTCTGATCACACGCTTTTTGTAGCAATAAAAAGCATTAACAACGATGGGCATCGGTATATTGGAGAACTGTATAAAAAGGGCATACGCGCTTTTATCGTTGAAGAGGAGGCGTATATCGACTATAGTACTTATCCCGAAGCCGGTTTTATTGAATGCAAACAGTCGGTGCGTTGCCTGCAAGCCATAGCTGCAGCTATCAGGCAAACCTTTCATGTGCCGTTTATTGGTATCACCGGCAGCAATGGTAAAACCATTGTAAAGGAGTGGTTGGCCCGCCTGCTGACGGGACGCTATAAAGTGGGGCGTTCACCTCGTAGTTTTAATAGCCAGCTTGGCGTAACCTTGTCCATTTGGATGCTCGAAAAGGATATTGATCTGGCTTTAATAGAAGCAGGTGTGTCGCAGCCTGACGAGATGCGGCCTCTGGCTGAATGTATCAAGCCGGACTTGGGAATTCTCACCAATTTTGGGCGGGCGCATCAGGAGAATTTTTCTTCCATGGAACAAAAGCTCGCCGAAAAACTTAATTTGTTCGAAACGGCACATACTATTTTCTGTCATGGTGATGATGAGTTTGTTTATCAGTCTGTTAATAAGCGCTATCCTCATAAGCAAATAGTTAGCTGTGGCCGGAGCGCCCATAACACACTAAGACTGCTGGAGCAAAGGAGCAACCAGGGAAGTTCGGTACTTCAACTGAGTTATAAAAACGAGTGTTTTGCAATTGATTTTCCTCATCAGGACCGCATATCGGTAGATAACCTTTTAATCTGTGCATGTGTAGCTCTTGAGCTGGGGGTGCCAGTGAAGCACATCAGGATAGAGGCGCCACAACTGACGTCCATTGCCATGCGCCTGGAACAGAAAGAGGGCATTAATAACTGTCTGCTGATTGATGATGGCTACAATGCCGATCTCACAGCTTTGGAACTGGGGCTTGATTTCCTCAACCAGATGGGGGCAAAGCGGGGACTGTCCAAAACGCTCATATTATCCGATATCTACCAGAGCGGCATGGACGACCAGGCTCTTTATAAGCAAATACAGTTGTTAGCTAAGGAGAAGGGTGTGGAGAAGCTCATTGGTGTGGGAGAGCGTTTATACACGGCCATGAAAGGGGTTAATGCCTATCGTTCAACCAGTGATTTTCTGTCAAGGGTAGACGTTAATTCATTTGAAAATGAGGCTATCCTGCTAAAAGGATCACGTCATTTTGCCTTCGAAAAAATAGCGGCATTGCTCGAACAGAGGCGCCATAAAACACAATTGGAGATTAATCTTAATGCTCTGGCGCATAATGTGCAACATTTCCGTTCAAAGCTGAATAATTCAACTCGGCTACTGGCTATGGTAAAAGCTTTTTCATACGGAACCGGGGCATTCGAAATTGCCAATTTGTTGCAGCATCAAAAAGTGGATTACCTGGGTGTTGCCTTCGCCGATGAGGGCATTGAGCTCCGCAAGGCTGGCATTACGCTGCCAATTATTGTAATGAATCCCGAATTGGCCAGTTTCTCGGCCATGCTGGAGTACGAGTTGGAGCCTGAAATATATAGTTTACAGGTATTGGATGCCTACCTAAAGGCTGTTGAGCGGCAGGGTTTAACCAATGTGCCTGTGCATATAAAAGTGGATACGGGAATGAACCGTTTAGGGTTTTTGCCCTCTGAACTTCAGGATTTGATAGAGCGTTTGCAGGTAGCACCGCAGCTAAAGGTAAAAAGTGTGTTTTCACACTTGGCTGGGAGTGATGAGGCCATTCATGATGGTTTTACAGAAAAGCAGATTACTGGTTTTCGGGAGGCATGCACCTTTTTGGAAAACGGCTTGGGCTATTTTGTTATCAAGCATATTCTTAACTCAGCTGGCATTGAGCGCTTCCCCGAGGCTCAAATGGATATGGTGCGCCTGGGCATTGGTATGTATGGCGTATCGGCCATAAATGATGTAGCTTTGCAGCAGGTGAATACACTAAAATCCTATGTTTCCCAATTGAAAACTGTTAAGGCAGGAGCAACAATAGGGTATAGCCGAAAGGGAACAAGCACTAAAGAGCGCCAGATCGCCATCATACCAATTGGTTATGCTGATGGTTACAGTCGCCGCCTGAGTAATGGAGTTGGGCAAGTGCTAATCAACGGGCAAAGAGCTTCTATAGTAGGAAATATTTGTATGGATATGTGCATGGCCGATGTGACTTCGATTCAAGTACGTGAAGGCGATGAGGTGCAGATTTTCGGGACCGGAATAAGCATCAGTGAACTTGCGGAACGCAGTGAAACCATCCCTTACGAAATATTAACCAGTATCAGCCGCCGGGTCAAGCGGGTTTATGTGATGGAGTAGAGAGGCTTATGTTTATAGCCTTAAAAATTACTTTTTAATAGTACGCGTCTTCACCTCAATGTTTGTCTTAGGTGTAGACCAATTTGTAATTTATAGAATGAGTAATCAAACGGGTGATATTACCGATTTTGTAAAAGAGCATATACAATCATTAGATCCTTATGCTGAGATAATTGTTTTGCTCCCAAAGATGGGGGGTGTTCATGAAGACATCCAGGTTTATGTGTTAACCAACGAAAAGGTGGACTTTCAGCTTGAGCAGCAGTACATGGATGCGCGCTATAAAGCAGAAATGCAGGCTGGTCAGTCTTTTTCGCTTTATATCTACGCTAAGGAGGCCTGGCATCAGCAGTTTAGAGACACTCCTGTTTACCAGCGTGTTCACAGCGAAGGAATTCACCTGTAGGCAAGATGAATGACAGGAGGGATGCCGAAGTAATTACGATAGGTGGAGGGGAAGAGCGAAGTAGAATACGGAGCCTTTCCCCGGCTCACTTTTAAGCCATATACGCCCCGAAAGTACCTCAACCATTTTTTGAGAGATGGCCAGACCTAAGCCGGCACCTTCATTTAGCGATGCTGAATGGCTGGCTTGCCAGAAAGGCTTAAAAACAGAGGGCTGATCGTTAGCGCTGATCCCAATTCCGGTATCCGAAACATAAAAAATAATTTCGCTGTCAGTAGTTCTGAAACCAACTTCAATGGTTCCTTCGTGGGTATACTTAATGGCATTGGACAGCAGGTTGTTTAAAATGCGTTTGACAAGCAACTCATCCGATTTTAGGAGAGTGTCATCTTTACAGTCTGCTGCATTGTTTATCAAACTAACATTGTTTCTCGTACTTAATGAAAACAGGCTTATTCCTTCTTTTACCACCTCTTTGGCTGAGAATTCCGACATAGAAGGCTTGGTAATGCCCGAATCCATTTTTGCAACTTCAATAATATTGTTTAAGATGGCCAAAAGGTCGTGACCATTTTTAACAACCAGCCTTGCATATTGGCGCAGGGAATCATCATCGCTCAGTTCATCTTCAATTAACTGAGCAAAGCCCATAATGCTGTTCATTGGGGTGCGCACTTCATGACTGATATTTGCCATAAATGCTTTTGTTAGACGCTCGCTTTCTGAGGCCTTTTCAATGGCCTTTTGTAAGTCAATGTTAATGCTTTTCAGCTGTGTCTTTTCATTTTCCAAATCAGCGTTAGCCTTGTTCAGTTGCCTAATCATGTGCGATAACTGCTTTTGCATCCCATCAAACTCCCTGGCAAGCTGTCCAATTTCATCGCGCCGGTTCATAAGCTTGTCTTTCACGCCTACATTTGATTTAGAATGAGCTATTTGTTTAGATAACTGAGCTAAATCAATTATTGGCATTGAGATGTTTTTAGCAATGCGGGAGGACATAAGCAGTGTCAGGAATAAGGCGATGAAGGTCAGCCATATGGTATTGTAGCCAATTACATCCACAAAAGCGAGTAAGTCCTTTTGCGGAACAACCATAATCACCCTGTAGTCTGTTGTTCCCACTGTCATTGAAGCCAACTCGTAAGTCGTATCTTCGAGCCTTACCTCTCTTATTACCTGCTCATTGGAGCCATTCAGAAGCCTTTTTAGAATGGATGCCTCAAACAGCTTACTTAGGTTGCTGTTGATCTCTTCCATATCTTCCGACAACAGTATCTTCCCATCTCTGTCGATGAGCCACAGGTGCGAATCGGGCGAAGGTTTATTCTCCTTAAACTGTTCTATGAGTATTGAGGGGTCAATGCCTACACCCGCCACCCCAACCGGTTGACTGGGACTTCCCATTATTACATTAACAAATAGCATTGATTGCTTCAGAACGTTGTTGAAGTCAAAATTGAGTGTGCTTTTTCGGGAATGACGCAAGGTTTCAAAAAACCAGCTGTCATCAGGGTCATCCTCCGATACAATATCCAGTAAATTATGGTCCTGGTACCAGTATTCATAGGTGGTGTTGCTAACCGCAAAAATGGTGGGATATTTTAACTCCTTATTGAGGAAGTTAAGCTTTTCAAGTGCTAATGCTTTTACATTAGGGTCCACCTCTTTCTGGCTGAACCATTGAATAAAGGCAGGGTCGTCGGCAATTGTGAGAGAGGTTTCCATGGCCTTTTCAAGTGTAATCAAAAGTTCACTCTGATGGGCTCTAAGGTCGGTTATGAGCTGACGTTGATACACATCCTCCATTATTGCTCCCCGCACGGAATAGTAATGAACCCCACCAAGGGCTATCATGGTTATTGTGGCAAGAAGGCCCATCACGAGGGCTATTTTATTCTTTATGGTGCGGGGTTGGTAGTTCAAACTATTGACAATTTGCTGGTATCATTACTCATTAGCGAATATGCAGAATATAATTTGTTTAAGCAATGACAGAGCTGCTAAATGAAGTGCTTAATTAAACACTTTTACTTGTCGACGACAGAATATTATTAGGCTATTTTATTTAAATTGTGCTACCAAACGAATAATTCAAGTATTATATGTCAACGATTCCAACGCGCGAACAAGCCCTTCAACTGTTTTTACAGTACAATAAAACCGATAGTTTATACCGCCATGCCATTGCTGTGGAGGCCGTGATGCGTCATTTTGCCAGACGCTACGGGGAGGATGAAGATAAATGGGGAGTTATCGGTTTGATTCATGACCTGGATTATGAACAGTTTCCGGAAGAGCATTGCAAGCAAACGGCTCTAATTTTGCAACAAGCTGAGTGGCCCGATGACTACATTCGTGCGGTACTAAGTCATGCCTGGGGTATTTGTACCGATGTGGAGCCGATTGAAAGAATGGAGAAGGTGCTGTTTGCTTGTGATGAACTGACCGGCCTCATCACTACCGCTGTATTGGTACGGCCCGATAAGAGCCTTCACTCTTTAAGTGTTAAATCGGTTAAGAAGCGCTGGAAAGACAAACGCTTTGCCGCTAAAGTAGATCGAAGCATTATCTCAAAAGGAGCCGATATGTTAGAGGTGTCTATTGATGAGCTCATTGAGGAAACTATTAGTGGAATGAAAAATGTAGCCGTGGCTTTGGGCCTGGATGGTGTTAAACAGTAATTTTTTGGGAATGAATACGAGTTTTAAAGATAAAGTGGTGCTGATTACAGGTGCTGGTAGTGGCATTGGTAAGGAGGTTGCAATGACTTATGCGCAAAGCAGTGCTCTTGTGCTTGCAGCAGATAAGGATCTACACTTGGTTGAAACGACTGTGGAGCAAATGAAGTTGATGGGAGGGAAGGCTTTTGCCTATCAGGTGGATGTGAGTGAGGCTGCAGCTGTTGAGCAGCTATTCAAAACCATACGAAAGGATTTTAAACGCCTGGATATTCTCATAAACAATGCGGGAATAACCTGCTGGAAATCACCCTATGACCTTTTGGTCGACGAATGGGATCAGGTGATAAATACCAATTTGCGTGGGACGTTCTTATGCGCAAGGGAAGCAGCCCGGCAGATGCGTCAGCAAAAGCTGGGGGCTATTGTGAACATTGCCTCTACACGTGCGCTGATGTCGGAACCTAATACCGAGGCATATGCCGCCTCTAAAGGAGGCATTGTGGCCTTAACCCATGCCTTGGCCGCCTCTTTAGCTGCCGACAATATTCGGGTTAACTGCATTAGTCCTGGATGGATCGAAACCGGTGATTACGAGCTTTTACGAGCCGAAGATCATGCTCAGCACTTATCTGGTCGGGTGGGTAAGCCGGCTGATATTGCCAAAGCCTGCCTTTACCTCACACAAACTGATAATGCCTTTATTAATGGCACCAACCTGGTGATTGATGGCGGAATGACCCATAAAATGATTTACGAGGACTAAGAGCAGCAGGTGATGCCTGCAGCCTGCAGCCTTCAGGCAATTGGCTATTGGTGCCGGTCTGCCGTGACCGGCTTTTCTATCGAACCAGAAATAAGTACCCTTTACCCCTGAGCGTTTGAATCTCGATGTTTTCATCCTCGCTAAAGTAGTTGCGCAGTTTTTTAACGTATACATCCAGGTTGCGGGAATTAAAAAACGAATCATCACCCCAAATGGTTAGCAGCAGCTCCTTGCGTTCGATGATCTGACTGCCTTTTGAAGCCATCATCTGAAGTAACTCACCTTCGCGGCTCGATAGATTGATGATGCCCGACGGGGCTTCGAGCTCATAGCGTTGAGGTCTGAACTTATATTTGCCAATTGTGATTTCTTCGGGTTGGTTATCGCCTATGTGATGGCCGCCATGAAGCTGCTGCAACTGTAGTTGGTTATTGATGCGTACAATGAGCTCTTCAATACTAAAGGGTTTCCGAATATAGTCAGTGCCTCCTGCTTCAAAGCCTTGCACAAGGTCTTCGGTGTTCACTTTGGCAGTTAGAAAAATAATTGGCAGCTGTGGTCGTTGCTGCTTGATGCTTCGGCACAGCTCGTAACCATCCATGTTAGGAAGCATTATATCTAACACACAGACATCGGGTTCAAACGATTCGAAATGGTCCATCACCCTTCCGCCATCTTGCTCCCAGCTTACTTCAAACCCTTGCAAGCGCAAGGTGTCAAAAACAATTTTACCGAGGCTGGGTTCGTCTTCCACGTAAAGTATTTTTTTCTTCATTGTAATCGGCAATTAGTGCGCATTCTTAAGAGCTTTGTTCTTTTGGCAGTTTAATGGTAAAAACACAGCCTCCTTCAGGCCGGTTCTTTACATCGATGGTGCCCTTGTGCTGGTGTACTAACAGGGCTGCAAAGCTAAGCCCCAATCCAAAGCCTTTCACATTGTGCTTGTTATCTGTAGGTATCCTGAAAAACTTATCAAACACCTTGTCAAGGTATTCCTTTTTAATTCCGGGGCCGTTATCACTTACTTTAATAATGGCGTAACGGGTAGATTCTTTGAGCTCAATTTTTATTTTCACCCCACTGCCGCCATATTTAATGCTGTTGTCAATCAGGTTTTTAATGATGCCTTCGACATAAACTTGATCAATGTAACTGTAAACAGGCCTGGAGAGTTGCTGATACTCAATATTGCCCTTAATATCGGCCGGAAGTTTGCGCACCGAATAGATAATGGTGCTGATGAAGGTGTTCAGATCCGTTTTCTCCAGCTTCAGGTGCTGTTTCTCCTTTTCTATAACAGAGTGTTTAAGCACCCGTTCAGTCAATTGATCCAAGCGGTTCATTTCGCGCGCCATCATATCCAGATAGTCTTCCATGGTTTGGGCATCGGCCTGCATCCCAAATTTGCGCAGTGCTTCCAGTGCAGCTTTTGCGGTAGCCACCGGTATTTTCAGCTCGTGCGTTATGTTATTGATAAAATCAGAGCGCAGCTGGTTTAATTTCATTTGCTTGATATAGCTGCGGTAGGTAAAAGCAAGGGCAAAACCGGTGAGGCTTAGCAGGATGATAACAAAGAGAATTTGGGGGGTGATTACTTTTAGCAGGTAAGTGAAATAGCCCGTGAAACTGGCGGCCGGCTCAAACTCCTTAAGGTCTCTGTTGTACCTTTTTACATATAACTTATCTGGTGTGCTACTGATGTGAGTACTCAGCGGAATGTAGTTAACCGAAAAAAGCATCTGATGGTGCTTGAGCTGTGCTTCAAACATCTTCACAAACAATGCTTCATTTTGGGCAAAATTTGGGTTTGAATTTTTATCCATAAAAGGATAGGCATTGGTACGCACATTATGCGAATAGGCAATTCGGCTGATACTGGTGATCATTACCTCAACCGACTCATCAGGCTCAGGGTAGGGGTATTCACTATTTAAATATTTGGTCAGATAGCTGATATCTTCTTCGTTACTCTCGATAAACTGTTTAATGTCTTTAACCAGTGGCTCATTGTTGAGCGTTTCTGAATGTATTGTGTGCGTGCTGTTGGAGGCACTGCTTAGCTCCATTACCGGAGCGAGTAGATTGGTATGAATTAATTTCATTACATAATCTCTTCTGGCAGTATTCCATAGCTGGCGCAATTCATCTTGAAGTGTTTTTTTTTCATTGACAAACTGGGAGTTGAGCCAATAGCCAACAAACAGTGTTAAAACCAATTGGCTGCTGGCCATTACCAGTATATTTCTAACCTTTTTCTTCTTTAACTCCTTTTCGTACATAGACCTAATGCTTGGTTATCGAATGGTAAAGATCGATTTTTTAATCATCCATCCCACATCCATTAACCTTAATTAACCTTGATTGGGGCAGTGTTAACCTGATATGAGGCCGGGATGTACTTGTTTTGCATTAGAGATTTCACAGCGTTGAAACAATCATATACATTATTGATAAATACTTAGAATGAGGCATTTTTTTTTCATAGTTTTTGTAATCTATAATACCTTGTCTGCTATGTCGCAAACGAGTGGCATAGCAGGCTTGGTAATAGATGAAAAGGAACAGCTCCCCCTTCCCGGGGCCACTATTTTATTACAGAACCTACAAGATTCGCTGGTGCAACAAGGTACCATCAGTGCTGTAAACGGGCAATTTACCCTGGACGCAGAAGCCGGACCATATGCGTTGCAGGTTTCTTTTATGGGGTTTAAAGCCTATAAAGACACCGTTGAGCTAACAGACAGTCGGCTTGACCTGGCAACGATTATTCTGACAGAGAATACTGCCGTGCTGGACGAGATTAATGTGGTAAGTAACCTGGCACCCACCTTTCAAAGAGGCGATACCACTATGTATAATCCCGAAGCTTTTAAAGTAAGCATGGATGCGACAGCCAATGATTTAATGCTCAAGATGCCCGGTTTTTATGAGGCAGATGGCCAGCTGCTGGCGATGGGGGATACCATTAAAGAGGTGCTGATTGATGGCAAACGGTTTTTCGGGACCAATGTGAACGAGGCATTGCGCAGTATTCGCCCCGAAATGATTGAGGAAATAGAGGTGTATCAATATAAAAGTGATGAAGCAAAGTACTCAGGTTTTGAAGACGACAAAGGCGGACAAACCATTAATATTGTTACCCGTCGACAACTTGACAGAATGCTTGTAGGTGAGGTAGCAGCAGGTGTTGGAGCAGATAATCGTTATGTGGGAGAAGCCTCTGTTAATCGCTATAATGAGAAAAACCGGCTCAATTTGAGTGGCGGCATGAATAATATTAATGTACCACTCAAGGTCAATCAGGGCAGCCCGCATCAGACATTATCGGGTAATAAAATGGAACGGAAGAATGTCAATGCTAACTATGGACTGATGGGCGATCAGGAGCTGAATGTGAATTATGCTTTTAAAGATAATCAGGCAGAAAATGTATCGGCTAATTCGCGAGAGTATGTATCAGGAGCCACTGCTGGTCAGGCAAACAGCAGCAAAAGTGAGTCAGAAAACAGTTCGCTCGATCACCAGGTAAGAATTAACTGGACCAACCAAACGAGTGAAAAGTATCAGCTAACAGCTTCGGCCGACCTGGGCAGTTCACTGCGCGAGAATCGTGGTGTTACCAGTTCTAGCACATCCATGAATGGTCAGTTGTTGAATACCAGTGAGCGTTTAAATACTAATAGCAATGAGACAAACCGCTTAGGAACTCAGCTTAATTTTATTCGTCGTTTAAATGATGAAGGAAGCGCCATTTCGGCAAATGTAAATATTGGATTTACACAAAATGAAGGTACAGGTTCCTTATTGGCAGAAACCAAAAACAGCAGTAATGAGCTGGTACAGGCAGTTAATCAGGTATCAGATAATGAAAAAACAAATACCTCGTTCCGCTATGGACTGAGCTACAACCAGGCTTTAAGTTCGAAGAGCAATCTTAACTTTGGCTATGCCTATCGCCATAGAAATGGGAAAGCGTTGAAGGAGAGTTATGATTTTGATGAGGTAACAGGGGAGTATGCTCAACTTGATTCTCTAACATCCAGTGATTTTAATAATGCATCTACCGTTCACGAAGGTCGTGTTGCGTTTAAAACAGGCGATAAAAAGGCTAACTTATATGTTGGGTTCAATGTATCACAAACCCTATTGGAAAGCGAGGAAGTATTTCCAAAAGCGGAACAATTGAAAGAGCGCTTTGTGTTTTTTGAACCGCAGGTAAAATATGCCTTTCAAACCAGTAAAAAAGTGAGTTTTCAGGCGAGTTATGGCATGTCTAGCCGTAATCCATCACTCCGAAACTTGCAGTCCATTGTTGATAATAGCGATCCTTTGTACATTTCTACCGGTAACCCTAATCTAAAGTCATCTAATACGCACCAGGCCAGATTCTCTGTTAAGAAATCGCTGGTTGAAAAAGGCGTGTTTATGTCTCTTAACTTCAGAGCCAGCCTCACCAATAATATGGTGGCGCAAAATCGCGTAGTGGCACAAAGCGACACCATTATTTTTGACAAGTATCTCTTACCTGCCGGTGGTCAGTTTAGCGCGCCCGTTAATTTAGATGGCAATTACCGGCTGGGATTGTTTGGCACGATTGGATTGCCGGTTAATAAAATTAAGTCGAAGCTGAATATGAGAACTAACATTGGTTATACTCAAACGCCAAATATCATTAATAATGTTAAGAGCTATTCGAAACGCTTTAATGTGGGTCAGGGCGTTACGCTTAGCTCCAATATTAGTGAGAAGATTGACTTTACCGTAACAAGCTACAGTAGTTATTCGTTTGTTGATAGCAAGAGTGGTAAAGCCTCTCAGTCCAACTACTTTGCGCAGAAAAGTGGTATTAATCTCTACTATAATTTCTATAAAAAGTTTATCCTGAAGACCAATACCGGGCATACGTATACCGGGGCTTCTGGCAGTTTGTCGAGTAATAGCCGTCTTTACCTGAATTGCTCCCTGAGTTCGAAATTATTTAAGAGCAACCGTGGTGAAATTAGCTTGTCGGCCTATGACCTGGCCAATAGGGAAGATGAAATGGTACGTTATGTCGATGATTTTTCCGTGTCGGAACAGTATCAACCCACCTTAAACCAATTTGTAATGCTCAGTTTTGCCTACAGAATTTAAAACGAGAGTTGCTAATTAGCTATCCGTTAGCAACTCACCAACCTATATTCCATAATTAGCAGGAGCTATTGCTTTTACCAGTTGCATAAGCTCTTCAAAAGCACTGATTTAATTGTCGGTGCTTTTTTGATTCGGTACAGCCACCACTTGGGTGCGTGCCGTTTGGCAGCGATAAAATTGTTGCTGTCTATTGAACTTTAAAAATTACTACCGTAAATTACTTTTCGTTTTTTACTAATTGCTGTCGGGAAACAGTACTTAGTTAGCTTAAACATCAAATAACAAATCGGGATACAGTATTAATCAGGCTGCAGCGCTGGGCAGTAACCTGGTTAAAACGCTCTTTGACATACTGTAATCCCCCTTCTTAAGCATCTATTTCTTGTGATTACCGGGCTAAATAAGCGCTTTAAAATCAAAGGATATTTAACCATGTAATGAACCCACCTAACAATATTGTTGATTGATGTTATTGGCTTGTTGCGTTTGTTAACCATTGTATTTAATCCTTCTCGCAGCTTGTTGAGTTCCATGATCGGTTTATAAGATTAGCCTTGCAGACTGTTGAGTTCACTGATGGGTTTGAGATATTGGTCATGCAGCTTGTTGAGTTCACTGATCGGTTTGTGAGATTAATCTCGCAGCTTGTTGAGTTCCATGATCGGTTTATAAGATCGGCCTCACAAGTTGTTGAGTTCCATGACCGGTTTGTGATATTGGTCTCGCAGTTTGTTGAGTTCACTGATCGGTTTATAAGATTGCCCTCGCGGCTTGTTGAGTTCCATGATCAGTTTCTGATATTGGTCTCGCAGCCTGTTGGGTTCGATCAACGAACCCTAAAATTGTACCCGCACCTCAAGCTGGTTCTTTACCACAATTAATGGCTCATGGCTGTCTGCCTATTGAGTACTATTACCAAATTACTATTCTAATTACAAACATTTTAAACCATAAAATTATGCATAAAATTGCCTTTTACTTGTTTTCCCACAAGGCCTTATACACTTTTGCCAAGGAAACTATAACGATTATTAAATCAGCAGGGATGGATTTAACCGTTCTATCTGGTTTCATCATTAAAGCTGAAGCCTGCTTTAGCGATTTTGATAAAGCTTTAACGTGTCATGATGTCAATCCGTTTACCATCAAAATTAATGAAGCCGACAGCGAGCGCGATCAGCGTTTCCTGGGGTTTAAAAATTATGTTGAGGCCTGTAGTTATCGAAAGAAAAAAAGCTGGCAGGAGGCTGCTGCTTCAATAAAATTGGTGATAGATCGATATGGTGGTGATATTTATCGCATGTCGCTTCCCGAGGAGTCGGCAGCCTTAACAAATATGATTACGGATTTGCGGCAAGAGCCCCATGCAAAAGCTTGTAATACCATTGAAGCTACCGTCTGGCTGGATGAGCTGGAAGCTGATCAAAACCAATTTGAAAATCTGGTAAAGCAACGGAATAACCAGGATACAAGCGATAGTAAGACGCTTTTAGAAACACGAAAACCGTTAATTACAACGCTTAGGAACTTATTTAAGATGATTGAACTGCAACAGCAGGTAGAGGCATCTGATGCCTTAAATGCCCTTGTGAATCATTTGAATAACCTGATAACTTCGAGTATGGCCAGTGCCCGTATATCAAAAACACTGAGTGAACGGGCTAATGTAGAGAGCTAAAATTGGAGAGGAGAAGGGGGATGACAGTTGTCGATTATCGGCGTTGAGTAGGCGCCGGTCAAGGTGAGTTATACGATTCCCATAAATTATGAATTGAATTAGGGTTTGTGAATCAATATAATGCAAAGTTGAGCTTCTTCTCAAATCGAAATTAATTAGCTTCTATAAAGTTCAGAACTACTGATTAAAAACAAAAAAAATCACCTTCCGCTGGGTGATTTTTTTTGTTTTGGTGGAGCTGCGGGGGATCGAACCCCGGTCCAGACAAGGAAGCCATGTGCTTTCTTCATGCTTAGCTTTGACTTGATTTTCGAATAACAGCTGGATCAAAGCCACCGACTGTTACCTTATCCTCTTAATTTTTGGAAAATCGCCGAGGCTTCAATTTTCCTAGTTCCGATTTACCAGCATCTCCAGGTCGGGCCGCCTCAGAACGTTAGCACCCGGGAGATGTCTTGTTTCAGCATCTAATGCCGAAATTGGGCTTATCTACTATACTTCGATTAAGCAGCAAGAGCGTAATTATTTTCGCCAATTAAAAAAAGTTGAGACCCAGGATTAACGAGCCGGTACCACAATGCTCGACATGCTTACACACCACTTTGCCAAGCTGTCAAATCCACGTCAGCCCCTTAATGCAGTGCATGACAAAAGTAGTAAATATTTTTGCTCTATCCCACTAATCATTTCAAATGCCTTCACCTTTTTTTGACTTTTGAAGAAAGCGAGGTTAAACACCATAAAAAAGCCGAACAGTTATGTTCGGCCCGCTGATGGAACGTAGTAAAGCTTATTTATCTGTATTTGTCCAATCTGATAAATCTAACATCCAGCTTTCGATAGTTAGTGGTTGCTCAGCATAGCTGGCGTTGTCAAAAACGACTGCCCAGCTTGATAAGTCTAGCATCCACGCTTCAATATATAGCTGTTCATCGTCGAAAGTATTAGAAGCGTAAGGTCCTGTTTCACTAAACACGGCCCAGTCATTTGTATTCAGCATCCAGCTCTCAATAGTTAAGGCTTCCTCTTCAAATGCGTTGTTAACTGAAATTGCGTTCCAGCTATTCAGGTCGGTCATCCAATCCTCAACCTCAATAGGTGATTCTGTGTAAGTTGAAGGTATGGTTGATGCTTTAGCGGTGCTAACGGCAGGATAAGGTTGTGTCATCCATGGTTCAACTACTAAAGGTGCTTCTGTATCGCTCATCAGCTCTTTCAAATTCACTGCATAAGTTTCAGTTATTGATGCTGCCGAAGCTGGTTTACTCAACCTGGAATTAGTGATGAAGGATAGCTCGTTTGAAAATTTAACTTTCTCTTCTTGTTGGTACAAGGAGAAGAAAATACTCAAAGTAAAAATACTGGCTGCAATACCAAAAAACAGATAGTTAATTACTGAGTGTCGGTGGTTATTATTAACTGTAGTTTTCATCTTTTTATCCTCCATCATTGGTTACGGTAAAGAATAAACAGATTTTGTGCCACTATTACTAATTTACTGATTGATAATATACTAAGAGTTGAAGATTGAATTAATCGGGGTGCTTTGTGAACGCTATCGCAACAACGGGTTGTTCGATAATGAACAAGTAAAAAGCCCTGCCAATGATGACAGAGCTTTTATGTATATTATTAAGAATCCTCTTTTCTTAAGCATTTTTTTCCAAAACGCTCATTACTTCAAGTACATGCTTGCGACTAGTCTCTAGTAATTCTTTTTCCTCAGCGTTTAAGTCCAGTTCGATCACTTTCTCAACACCATTTTTGCCCAAGATTACAGGTACTCCCAGGTAACAGTCGTTAATGCCATATTCGCCTTCTAGTTTAATACAAACTGGGAATACGCGCTTCTGGTCTTTAACAATGGCTTCTACCATTTGAGCTGCCGCCGAACCTGGTGCATACCAAGCCGATGTGCCCATCAGTTTTACCAATTCGCCACCACCAAACTTAGTACGTTCAATAATGGCATCTAATTTATCCTTATCGATTAATTCAGTTACAGGAATACCACCAACTGTTGTGTAGCGGGGTAGTGGTACCATTGTATCTCCATGACCACCCATCAATACCGCCTGGATATCTTTTGGCGACACATTTAATTCTTCAGCAAGGAAAGCACGGTAACGGGCTGTATCCAAAATACCTGCCATACCCATCACTTTAGTCCGAGGGAATTTAGACGTTAGGTGTGCCTGATAGGTCATCACGTCTAATGGGTTCGATACGATGATGATAACAGCCTCTGGAGAGTGTTTAACAACGTTTTCTGTTACAGATTTTACAATTCCGGCATTGGTTGAGATAAGATCATCACGAGTCATTCCGGGTTTGCGTGGCAAGCCTGAAGTAATAACAACCACGTCTGAACCAGCTGTTTTTTCGTAATCGTTTGTCGAACCAATTGTTCTGGTATCATATAAGTTAATCGGAGCTTTTTGCCAGATATCCAGTGCTTTTCCTTCAGCAACACCTTCTTTAATATCAACAAGAACCACTTCATTTGCAATTTCTCTGTAAGCGAGAACATCGGCACAGGTTGCACCAACATTACCTGCTCCAACTACTGTTACTTTCATAATAATCGGTATTAATTAGTTTCTATATAATGTTCTTTAATCTTTACTCCGTAATGAACCGAATTATTGTTTAACAATTATGGTTAAAACGGTGTAATTTCTTTACTAACGCAAATATAAAACTTTATTTACACGCGCCTTGAAAAAATGGCGCTTTAACGTTTGTTAGTAATTGAAGAGAATAATGTAAGTAGTTAATATATAAGATTATGTAACTTGTTTTATTTAATGAAAAATTTCTCTATTAATGTATATTTGTTCTAAGTGTTAATTGTTATTACAGGTTGTGGTTTCACAAATTACCGCCATTTCAACTGTTTTTTTTCAAGTAGATAAAGAGCCAATAATTTGTTATAGTTTTGTAAGATTATTAACAATTTATACCCTTGCATGTTTAAATCATTAAAAAATGGGCACTGAAACACTTGATAATGAATATGTAATTAATTTGCGTGGAGAGCTTGTATCCTTGAAAGACCCCCTGGTTATGGGGATTTTAAATATTACACCCGATTCATTTTTCGATGGAGGGAGTTATCAGCTGGAAAAAGACATTTTGCAACGGTGCGAAACGATATTGGGTGAAGGAGGACGAATTATTGATGTTGGAGCTTATTCGTCGCGCCCTGGTGCTGCTCATGTTTCGGAAGAAGAAGAGGCACAACGTTTGGTTCAGGCTTTAAGCTGGATAAGAAAGCATTACCCGGAAGCTATTCTTTCGGTTGATACTTTCAGAGCCTCTGTTAGTCGTATTGTTGTAGAAGATTTTGGTGTTGATATTATCAACGATATCTCTGGTGGAAGAATGGATACTGAGATGCTTAATACCATCGGACAGTTGGGGGTGCCGTACATTATGATGCATATGCTGGGGACGCCTCAAACCATGCAAGAGCATATAACTTACAATAATTTAATCGGAGACATTTCATTGTATTTTGCGAAACAGATAAAAAAAGCGACAGCCTGTGGCATTAAAGATATAATTCTTGATTTAGGATTTGGATTTAGTAAAACACTGGAGCAGAATTATGAATTGTTAAGAGAAATGAAGCAGTTCGGCGTTTTTGACTTACCAATGCTGGTTGGGGTGTCTCGCAAATCAATGATATATAAATTGTTGGATATTGATCCGAAGAGTGCTTTAAATGGAACAACAGCGTTAAATACCATCGCTTTATTAAACGGGGCAAACATTTTAAGGGTGCATGATGTAAAAGAAGCCACAGAATGTATTAATTTAGTGCAACAACTCAAAAAAGCCTGATAGCTCAATGACATTTCTGGATATTCGTTTTATTGACTTAATCGATATCGTACTGGTTGCTTATCTAATGTTCCGCATTTATAAGCTGATAAAAGGTACGGTGGCTTTGTATATTATGCTGGGCATCTTTGCTTTTATTGTGTTTTGGATATTAATCAAAACATTTGGCATGGAGTTGTCGTCTACAATATTGGACAATATTGTTAATGTTGGTGTGGTGGCATTTATTGTTGTATTTCAGCAGGAGATACGGCGCTTTTTGTTGCTATTGGGTTCCAAGTACAATGTGAGTACCCGTTTTTCGATGGATAAAGTATTTATGTCGGAGGCAAAGGGGATGATGTCGATTTACAATAAGCCCGTGGTCAGAGCTTGTGTGTCTTTGGCTAAAACAAAAACCGGCGCCTTGATTGTCATCACAAAAGATTCTGAGTTGTTGGATTATGTGCAAACAGGTGAGCTGATAAATGGAGTTATATCCTCTCAGTTGCTTGAAAATATTTTTTTCAAGAACAGCCCGTTACATGATGGCGCAGTTATAATAACCGGAAATAAGATAAAAGCAGCCGGCTGTATATTACCCGTGTCTCAAAAGACCGATTTACCCAAAAGAGTGGGCTTAAGGCATCGGGCGGCGATGGGTATAACGGAGTCTACCGATGCGCACGCAATTGTTGTTTCTGAGGAAACAGGTCGTATTTCATTTTTTAGTAAAGGACAGATGGAAATGGGTGTCACCGGCGAAGAGTTGCAAGATTTGCTGAATAAATCGTAAATATAAGTTTAATCAAAAAGTAAAATAGGAAAGATATGCCCCAAAGGCGGAGAAATAATAGAGTTGCAGTAAGTGGAGCTACCGGATTTATAGGGAGAGCTTTAAGTAATTTTTTAGAAAGCAATGGCTATGAAGTTATCCGTTTAAAACGTCAACATTTTAAGTCTAAAAAATCCCAACTTCGAACATTACTCAAAGGTTGTTCTGTTGTCATTAATTTGGCAGGTGCACCCATTGCTGCCAGGAAGTGGACCCCGAATTACAAAAAGGAAATATTGAATAGCCGCATTAACACAACAGGTGTTTTAGTGGATGCCATTAAGGAGATGGAACCGAAGCCCGAGCTGTTTATCTCGGCATCAGCCGTGGGTATTTATGATAGCTATGAGGTGCATGATGAGTTCTCAACAAGTTATGCCACTGACTTTTTAGGAACGGTTTGCCAGGCCTGGGAGGCAGAAGCATGCAAAGTTCAGCGTATTAAAGATGTGCGGCTTTGTATTGTGCGTTTGGGGGTGGTATTGGGTAATGAAGGGGGCGCATTTCCCAAAATGTTAAGACCTTTTAAGCTAGGTCTGGGAGCTAAACTGGGAGATGGTCATCAGGTGTTTCCCTATATCCATTTAAATGATGTATTAAATGCTTTTTGGTACATTATTCAGCACGAAACCTCCAGCGGAATTTATAACCTGGTGGCTCCTCAAATGCTGTCGAATCTTGAAATTACCGAGGCCATCAAGCAGCGAACCAAAAAGTCTATTTTACCGGTTATACCCGAAAAAATCTTGCGAATGCTTCTTGGGGAAGGAGCTAATGCCCTCTTAATTGGTCAGAAAGTGGTGCCTGACCGGCTCGAAAAAGACGGATTTACCTTTGAGTTTCCCACTATCGAGGCGGTACTCGACGATCTCATCTGCTAGTTATAAATGCCAGTACACGGCATGAAAGTGGGCATAAGCCCCTAAAAGAACCAGCACGTGAAAAATAGCATGATTGAAGGGAATCCGTTTGATTTGGTATAGTATTGCACCAATTGTGTAAAAGGCACCTCCCAGTGCCAACCAAACTAATGCCTGTTCGCTTAAAGCCTGCAATAAAGGTTTAATGGCACCCACAACAGCCCAGCCGAGAAGCACATAGCTAATGGTTGAAACTAATCGAAAGCGACCGGCATAAAACAGTTTTAAAACACTTCCGCCAATGGCGAGAGCCCAAATGCCCGTTAATAGCCAATAAGCCCAGTTGGTGGCTACCCCCAATACTAAAAATGGAATATAGGAGCCAGCTATCATCAGGTAGATGGCACAGTGATCGAATACTTTCAGTTTTAAGCGGCGTTCTTTATTTTTTTCAGCGTGGTAAAGAGTAGAGGCAGTAAATAGCGTTATGATGCACGCACCATAGCTTAGGTACACCAAAAATGTGATTAAGTCCGATGATTTGCTTAACAGGAATATAACCCCTGTAACTCCCAATATAATGCCGATAAGGTGGCTATAAACATTAAATTTCTCCTCGGCAGGATTATAAGTATCTGGTCTGGTCGTCATTTTTTGCTTAAAGGTACTGTTATTGGCTGAATGGATAAGAGTTTTCCTCCTTTTAGTTATTGCAGGAGTAAAGCCAATTGGCGGCAAAGCCCGGAAGCTTGCCGCCAGAATCAGCTTGTTAGTTGATTTTATAAATAAATGATTGTAGCGGATCTAATGTGATTTCTACTGCTCCGGTATTGTTTGTTACAACTAGTTCATTAAGGGACTGATAGAGCTGGTCGCTTAATTTGTGTGCTCCCTCTTTTATCTGCCATTGCTCAATGATGCTGGCAGGAATTTGGAGGGTAAAAGTGGCTGGTTTTTCTGAATTGAAGTTGCAGGCAATAATTAATTGCTCTGAGTCAGACCACCGAACAAAACTGTACACTTTATCGGTGTATCCTTCCGTGCTATTTCGGTTATAAGTATGTATCTCCTCGTAGGCACCCATTAGTGCACTGCTCTTGGTAGAAAAGGATAAAAGACGTTTGTAAAAATCACGCAGTTCTTTTTCATCTTGCTTTAACAAAGCTCCATCGAAGGCGCCGTTGTTCATCCAGCGCTGATGGTGAGGGACGCCGATGTAATCGAAAATGCTGGTTCGGCTGGGGCTTCCAAAGCCTGCCATTTCTGCTCCCGGTTCGCCTACTTCCTGACCAAAGTAGATCATGGTAGGAGCGGTGCTTATGGTGGTGGAAAGCACCATGGCCGGCATGCCCTTTTTAGCATCGCCTGCAAACTCAGGACTGGCGATGCGCTGTTCATCATGATTTTCCAAAAAGTGGAGCATGTGGTGCTCAATGTCTTTTAGGCCCTCCTGTATAGCTGGCAGGTTATCGGTTAGTCCGTGCCCCTGCATAATGTGCTTGAGGGTATCGTAGAGCTCTACCTTATCGTAAAGGTAGTCCATTTTGCCTTTATGAATATAATCGAGATAAAGGGAAGGGTTGTAAACCTCTGCCAACAAAAATGCATCAGGATTAACCATTTTAATAGACGAATTCATGAAACTCCAGAATTCAACCGGTACCATTTCAGCCATATCAAACCGAAAGCCATCTACTCCAAGTTGGGTCCAGTACAAGGCAATGTCTCTGAACTTATACCATGAATCGGGCAGCGTTTTATCTTTCCAAAAGGCATAATGGGTTTTGTAATCTTTTTGCTCAAAACCGGCGGGTAAGCCCGGGAAATCCTTGGTGCCGTCAGGGCGCACCCCATAATTAATTTTCACGGTTTCGTACCAGTCGTTAAAGCCAGGTTGAGGCAGTCGAGAACCGTTGCCTGTCCATTTTGCCGGCTTCTCATCGAAAAAATCATCAGCAAGCGGATGCGCTTCTCCTCCCAGGGGTTGATAGTTGTTTTCAGCTTCAGGCACCTGAAATGCTTTCCCGGGGATGTAGTAAAAGTTGTTATTGACCGAGTAGGCTTTGCTGGTGTCGTCATTTGCCCCAAAATCTACAACGCCTTCCGGATTGCTTTTCCCCTCGTAATGGCGGGCCACATGGTTGGGAACGATGTCAATCAGCACCTTCATGCCATGCTGATGGGTGCGCTCAATCAGCGCTTTGAACTCGTCCAGACGTTTGGAGGGATCTTCCGCTAAATCAGGATTGACATTGTAGTAATCTTTCACGGCATAAGGCGAGCCCGCCCGCCCTTTAACAACATCAGGATCGTCGTTGGAAATGCCATAGGCCGTATAATCATTGATAACTGCATGATGAGGGACACCTGTGTACCAGATGTGTGTTACTCCCAAGTCTTTTATCTCGGTCAGTGCTTTATCTGTAAAGTCATTAAATTTTCCAACACCGTTTTCTTCAATGGTTCCCCAGGCTTTGTTGGTTGTATTCGTGTTTCCAAACAAACGCGTAAACACCTGATAGACCACTGCTTTGTGTTCATTCTTTGGAGTCTGTTTGGATTGATTGGTTGGTTGGCAGCCTGCTATAAATAGTAGTGTAATAGCAATTGTATAAAGTCGATTCATGGCAGATAGTTATTCGGTTATTATTGTAACTGGTTGTTTTTGCAGGTAAAATTTTATGTGCAAACAACTATTTTCCTCGTCATAAAAGGCGTGCTGTTTTGTATTGTGCTCGTTGGGAGGTGTCTGGTCAATGCTAAATGTTTGTTCGTCTATTATAATTTGGTTTGTTTTCGGCGTGTAGTTGTGTATAATCAGTTCAACAGTTCGTCTCTTTGGCCTCTTGTGATAATCATAACCTTTGGGTGTGAAATGGAATTGTAAATTGGAGCCGTTGTGGCATTCAAAGCTTAAAAGTTCGTATTGCTTTTTGGTAAAGCTGTCGGGTGTTTTCCCGTCATCCTCATACATATAGCCTTCGCCTTTTTTCACTGTTTCAGCATGGTAGTAATGCACGTTTAGCTCGTCAGTGTTATACGCTTCCATATTATTAACAGGTGGAACCATTGGGATAAAAGCTCCTGCTCTGATAAAAACCGGAATCGTATTGATGTCAACAGGAACGTTTACGTGCTGTCCGCCCTGGTGTTCCTCTCCCGTAAAGTAGTTTATCCAAACCTGATTGGCGGGCAGGTAAACACTTTGTGACTTGATGCCATTTTCGACCACCGGTGAAACCAGTATGTCATTGCCCCATAAATAAGTGGCTGTTTCATCATATAGCTCTGGGTTGTCCTCCAGGTAAAATAATGGACGCATCAGAGGCAGACCACGGGTGCTGTTTTCGTGCATCAGGGTGTATAAATAGGGAGTGAGCTGATACCTGAGGCGGATGTAATCCCTTACAATGTCTTTGGTGCTGTCGTCCCAAAAGATGGGTTCTGGAGGTACGTCTTCCTGGGCATGTGTGCGGTAAATCGGTTGAAAGGTGCCGTACTGCAGCCAGCGGGTATAAAGTTCTGCATCCTTATAGTTCCCGGCAAATCCACCCAAATCAGAGTGCATATAGGCCAATCCTTGCAAGCCCATCTGCAAACTTATCTCCACCTGTGATTGTAAACCGCCCCATGAACGGCTTACATCGCCCGACCAAGGCACGAGCCCGTAGCGCTGTGACCCTATAAACCCTGCCCGCATCAGTATGACAGGTCGTTGCTCCTTGAAGTCGTTGAGGTAGCCATTATAAATTGTTTTTGCCCATTGATGACCGTATAAATTATGCACTTCATCAGCTCGTCCGTTAACATGCAGCAAGTCATTCGGGTGCACTTCTGGTTCACCCAAATCACCCCACCAGCCATCAACACCGCTTAATGTGTGTTTTTTATAGATGTTCCAGAACCATTGTTGCGCTTCGGGTTTAAAGATGTCGAGAAGGGCTGTGGTTCCAAAAAAGAAGTCGAAAATGTACGGTTGGCCATCGGCATTGAGTCCTAATAAGTTTTGACTGGCACATTCGGCGTATTTACCGCTGTTTTTAAGGATGAAAGGTTCTGTTATCAGAATGGTTTTGACCCCTTTCTTTTTATTGCGCCTGAGCATCTGTTCGGGGTGTGGAAATGAATCGCGATACCACTCCAGGTTACCCATGTGACCGGTTACATCGGGTCCGAACCAATATAAATCCAGAACAATCGCATCTAGTGGGATATCATCTTTTCGATACTGATCAATGACTGATTCGACCTCTGCCTGCGAGTGGTAGCCCATGCGTGAGGATATGTTCCCTAAGGCCCATCGAGGGAGCTGTGGCTGACGACCAGTGAGTTCGGTAAAATTGGTGCTTAAATTTTGCCACGAGTCTCCAACTACAATAAAGTAGCTCATTCGGCCGCCAAGGGCCTCAAATTGTAAAATATCCGGTTCCGTTTTTCCTAAATCGAGCCAACCACTAGCTCCATTATCAAAACCGAGCATGTATTTTTCCGAGGAAATAACTAAGGGCATGGAGTAATACATCAAATCGGCATGCGTTTGATAGCCATAGCTGGCTTTGTTATACAGTTGCAGTCTCTGGCCTCTGCGGTTCATGCCCAGTACTCGCTCGCCACCACCCATTAATACTTCGTCTTTCTTTAGGTTAAAGCGGAAACCTTGTCTTCTCGAATCGGCGAAAAAACCGTTTTCTTCGGATAGAATGACTTGGTTGTGATGCAGGTAACTGATTTTAAAGGGGCTTTTGTCTACCCTGACGCTGAGGTGGTTGCCTGATAGCACGATGTGGTGCTTGTTTTCGTGATGTTCGACCTTTACTTGGAACGGTGCCTGGGCGATCGCTTCGGATGGGAAGGGGTTTGGAACTGAATCAGCAATAAACAGGACTTCAATACTGTGTTCGCTATATGGGGTAAGGATAATTTTCCCATCAGACACATTCAGCGTTAGTCTGTTTTTGGCAAAAGACGATGAGATATACTCTCTTGTATGCTGTTGAGCCTTGGAGGCGACACATAACGCCAGAGCGACGAAGGTGCTGATTAGCCATTTAGTTTTCATATATCCAATAATTTTCCATTGTTGTCGTTTATTATAACCCGAGCAAACTGTGCCATTAACGTTAAGCATTTCTCGACGGCAGTCGCTTTACCGAATGTTTCTTCGAATGGACAACGACTTAATTTTTTCATCAAGCCATTGACTGTTGCTTTTGGATGTTTAAACAAAGGCAATTTACAAATACCCAGCCGCTTTGCCGGCATATCAAATTTCTTAAGGCGTATTGATATAACAAAGGTTGATGAGTTGTCGTAGTCTAAATGATTGTAATGCAGAACTATAACTGTATGGTTAGGTGGCTGGTTTCTGATACAGGCAGGATTTTTTTTTGTTCATTTTTGTCATTGTGCAATTTGCAAACGTTTTCGGCAGAACTTATTGGCGGCGGTTTGCTATTTTTGTCATTTGGACAGTCTTGTCAATGAAATTAGGGCACTTAATTGAAATATTTTATCTTCGCACCTTCATTTTATAAATATAAAAACAATGAGTAAAGTAGTAATTAAGAGTTTTGAAGAGTTAGAAAAGTTAATAGGTAGTGACCTTGGAGTTTCTGATTATCATGAATTTACTCAAGAGCAAATCAACCTTTTTGCTGATGCTACATTAGACCACCAATGGATTCATACGGATGTTGAAAAAGCAAAAACGGAGTCTCCGTTCGGTAATACAATTGCACATGGTTATTTAACTGTATCTATATTGCCTCATTTGTGGAATCAAATTGTTGATGTGCAAAACCTTAAGATGCAGGTGAATTATGGGATTGAAAAGTTAAAGTTTAATGCTCCTGTTTTAGTGAACAGCAAAGTGCGCTTGCATGCCAAAGTAAATAATGCTGTTAACCTGCGGGGTGTGACACGTGCAAATATTGGAATTAAGCTGGAGATAGACGGGAGTAAGAAACCTGCTTACGAGGGAGAAATTGTATTCTTGTATCATTTCGATTCGTAGCAGTACGCAACACATCTTAACTATCACTGATAGGTGCTTGTTGAGCCTGAAAAGAAATGCCTTATAAAGTGTTTTTTTAGCCTTGATGATAATCAGGCTTTACTCTATATTTCTTTGAATGGTTTCGTAAATAGTTTTGGCACATTTAATAGTTAGGTCACATATGATGAAAAAAACTAATCGCCCTGAATTTCTTTTATGATTTTCAGGGCTTTTTGTGTTGGTCTGCATTGTCGACTATTTGGTTTGGCCTGAAATGTATACAACTAAAAAGAGGGCTCCAAAATTGAAACCCTCCTGCATGCCAATACTTAAGTCTGCGGCTTAATAATTGGTTTCTTTAACTTCGAAATATGCTTGCGAATGCAGGCACGCCGGACATGTTTTCGGAGCTTTTGTTCCTTCGTGGATGAATCCACAGTTGCGACACATCCAGGTTACTTTACCGTCTTTTTCGAATACCTTACCATCTACTAAATTGTCGTATAACTTACGGTATCTTTCTTCGTGATGGGCCTCTACTTTAGCAATCATTTTAAAGGCGACTGCTACTTCTTTAAACCCTTCCTCTTCTGCAACTCTGGCAAATTCAGGGTATAGTTCGGCCCACTCTTCATTTTCTCCATCGGCAGCTGCTTTCAGGTTGTCTTTAGTGTCGCCAACGATGCCCGCCGGATAGGTCGCAGTAATTTCAACCATGCCCCCTTCTAAAAACTTAAAAAAACGCTTCGCATGCTCGCGTTCCTGTTCTGCTGTTTCCATAAAGATGGCGGCAATTTGCTCTAAACCTTCTTTTTTGGCTTGTTTAGCAAAAAAAGTATAGCGGTTACGCGCCTGCGACTCACCGGCAAATGCTTTAAGTAAGTTTTGTTCAGTTTTTGTTCCTTTTAAGCTTTCCATGTATGTTCATTTTCAGGATTAATAAATTCTGTTTAGGCAGAAGAACAAATATAAAATAAGGGGACTTGTTTTCGGCCTTTTCAGGTATTTATTGCGCTTATTTAGGTCGGTTCTAAATATAATTACTTTTATTCAAGGGGCTCAAACATGGACTTGGGCGAACCGCATGTTGGACATGTCCAGTCATGGGGTAAATCATCAAAAGATGTACCAGGTGCAATGCCGGCTTCGGGGTCTCCAAGTGCCGGATCATATATGTATCCGCAGGCCATGCACTTATACCTGCCTTCGTGCGTTTGAGGGGTGTCTTTAAGTTTTGTTTCATCAATATAGGTTGGCGCATTTTTCGGTGCTCGCCCTTTCTTAACCTCATGATAATAGGCGTAAGTTAGTGGCGTACCCGTTTTATCTAAAAGAGCCGTTTCTTCGATAGTGGCAATAAATAGCATGTGGGTGCCTACATCCACCATTTTATTGACCCGACAATCAAACCAAGCCACACAGTCATCGGTAATGATGGGTGCACCTGTGCTACCAAAGGTGTAATTAATGTTTTTAAACTTGTCAATTTGCTGGCCACTATTATACCCAAGTTGGCCAATTAAGTCGGAACTGGCATTTTGCATCAATACAGAAATGGAAAACACCTGACTATTCTGAATCATTTGGCAAGAGAAATTGTTTTTACTGCAGCTAATGGCTATTTGAGACGGTTCAGCTGTAACCTGAAACGCTGTATTAGCTATGTATGCATTTAATTTCTGAGCATCTTTTGTGCCGATAATATACAGTCCGTAACTGAGTTTGAAAAAAGCTTCAAGGTTCATTTGTAGAGTTTTAGTTTGTTCATTTGGGTGATTCTCAATTTAGTAATAAGAATGTGGGAATAAAAATGATTCGGGTTGAAATCACTTCGACTGTACAGTGAAGAAATCTATTTAGAACCGATGTAAATAGTTCGATCCTATTGGTTGGCATATATTTAAATGGATGACTGGCAGCTTTGCGTAAATCTTATCACATTTGTAAGGAACTATTTGTTGCTTGACTGCTTGTTAATTTTTGCTGATGTTTTTGGCTTTTTAAGGAGAATGGTATGGCTATAGAGAATATTCCCGAAATATATACAAATCGCTTCCAGGAAGGCACTGATCTTTTCATTTATGATTTCAGGGTGACCCACAATGTAGTTAAGAGTAAGGTCAACCTAAGCATGAATATGTTTAGTTTTTTGCAGGTGGGGAGTAAATATGTGCATATTGCCGATGCGGCCGTGGCGGTCAATGAACATCAATCGCTCTTAATTCCTAAAGGCAATTGTTTGTGGACTGAGTTATTGAATCAGGATGAGGTGTATTTTTGTAAGCTCTTGTTTTTTTCCGAGGATCGCTTGTGCCGGTTTTTGAACACCTATAACTTCAGGCAGGAGCCCGTCAGCGAAGATAATTCCTATTTTATTATTGAAAACGATGCCTATATGGCGTTGTTCTTACAAGCATTAGCCAAATTGGAAGAGCCGCATACCGGGTTTCAAAAGCAGCTGCTTTCTGTTAAATTTGATGAGTTATTACTCTATCTGATAGGGAAATATGGCCAACGTTTTATAGGCTATCTGTTTACAATGGTTTCCAATGAAAAGTCACCATTTAAAACGATTGTGGAGCGACACATGTACTCTAACCTAAAGCTGGAAGAAATTGCCTTCTTATGTAATATGAGTTTATCAACCTTTAAGCGCCATTTTTTAATAGAGTACAAGGAACCGCCTGGTAGGTGGCTGCAAGATAAGCGACTGACAAGAGCGAGAGAGGTGTTGCAGAAAGGCGATGTCAAGGCTTCAGATATTTATGACGACTATGGCTATAGCAACCTGTCTAACTTTAGTATTGCCTTTAAAAATAAATTTGGAATCAGTCCAACTGATATCGGCTAATAGCCCATTTTTCGTTTTGCTACGTGGATAGGTTGGACGTTGTCCTCTTGGTTGAGTTCTTTTATTTGCTTTGTAATTATCAATCCGTCAGTGAGGTGTGGTTTATGCGCCGGGTGGTAGGGGGCGGGTTATCACATCTATTTAACTGCCAGCTGGTCGTTGAGTAAGACCTGATATAAGGTTCTGAGGCGTCTTAATAAGTAAGTTGAACTTTTTTCATAAGTTATTGGACGAATAAAGTAAGTATCAGCTCTGGTGCATGTCCTACTTTTGTCACCGTAATTAATAGGCACTGGTTGAGGTAAATCCTTCGCTTATTGTTACACATTTTTAATTAACTAAAAGCACAAGGAATGGCAAAGTTTATTGTACCAAAGGAGATTTTTCATGGATTAGGGAGTCTCGAAAACTTAAAAGGATTAAAAGGGAAAAAAGCGGTAATTGTAATTGGAGGCAACTCGGTTAAGGCCAATGGCTCGCTAGATAGAACCATCAACTATTTAGAGGAAGCAGGGATTACATCCGTGGTTTTCTCAGGTGTGGAAGCCGACCCATCGATTGATACTGTTAAGCGCGGTGCCGAGTTTTTTACCCAGGAGCAGCCGGATGTAATTGTGGGCTTGGGCGGTTGTTCAGCTATTGATGCGGCTAAAGCAATGTGGATTTACTACGAGTATCCGGCATCGACCCTGGAAGAGTTGGCAGCTCCCTTTGCGGTGAAAGCCATGCGCAATAAGGCCTATTTTGTAGCTATCCCTTCAACAAGTGGTACTGGCACTGAAATTACAGGTCTGTCAGTGATTACTGATAAAGAGAAAGGCACCAAATACCCGATTGTATCGCATGAGCTCACACCTGATGTAGCCATTGTGGATGGGGAGCTTTGTGAAAGTATGCCAGCTCACGTGACTGCTAATACTGGGCTGGATGCCTTAAGTCATGGCGTTGAGGCTTACGTGTCAAATATAGCCGATCGCTATAACGATGCTTTGGCAAAAGGGGCCGTTGATTTGGTCTTCAAGCATCTGCCAGTAGCATTTACCGAGCCTAACAATAAAGAAGCACGTCAGGCCATGCACGATGCATCATGTATGGCCGGTATGGCTTTTACCAACGTATGGTTGGGCATCGTACATGCCATGTCTCACCAAATTGGGGGAACTTTCGGTATTCCTCACGGATGTGCGAATGCTATTCTAATGCCCAATGTAACGCGTTTCAATGCGAAGGTAACAGATAAGTACAACGATTTGGCCGAGTTGTTCGGTAAAAGCAACGCCGAAGAGTTTGCTCAGGAAATCGAAAAGTTACGTGCTTCAGTGGGGGTAGTGGGCTCCATTAAAGAGTATGGGGTGAGTCCGGAAGAATGGAATGCAAAGCTGGATACTTTAACAGCTAATGCTTTAAAAGATCCGTGTACTTTATTTAACCCCCGTAAGCCTGAATTTGACGAGATTAAAGCTATTTATCAGGCTTGTTACGAAGGAACGGCTATTAATTTTTAAACGCTGCAATAATTCATTGAAGGCCTTGGGTGATTGCGCTCAGGGCCTTATTGCGTTAAACGGTTGTCAGAAGAATTGGGGTGATGAGCTTTTGTTTAGAATCTATATAAATAATAAGCCAATAATGAATGTCATTAATTCAGGACTATACAAACGTTATATTTACATTTGAATATTCTAAAGAGTGCACCGGACAGGATGGTTTGGTAACCTTTGATAACAGTTACTATAACTAAGAAATCGTTTGTTATAATGAACAAAATTGTAGAGAAGGAGTATTTTTCTGAAAACGTAGTACGTTTGGAAATCGAAGCTCCGCGTATTGCAAAAGCTCGCAGAGCAGGGCATTTTGTAATAGTTAAGGTTGGCGAAACAGGAGAGCGCATCCCGCTTACAATTGCGGCCGCTAATCCCGAACGAGGAACTATCACATTGGTAATTCAAAAAGTGGGTGTTTCGTCGCGTAAAATAACGGAACTAAACGTTGGGGATGAACTAACTGATTTGGTTGGGCCTCTTGGAGAAGCAACTCATATCGAAAATGTTGGAACAGTTTTAGCCTGTGGAGGAGGTGTTGGCGTTGCTCCTTTATTGCCTATTGTAGAGGCTTTAAAGAAAGCAGGGAACAGAGTGGTTACAATTTTGGCAGCCCGCACTAAGGACTTAGTTATTTTAGAGGAGCAAATTGCAAAATACTCAGATGAAGTAATTATCATGACCGATGACGGCTCATACGGCAAAAAGGGATTGATAACCGATGGGATGAAAGAAGTGATGGAGCGCGAAAAGGTTGATCAGGCCGTGATTATTGGCCCTGCCATAATGATGAAGTTTGCTGCCTTAACCACCAAAGAGTACAAGGTGCCAACTGTGGCGAGTTTAAATACAATAATGGTTGATGGAACCGGCATGTGCGGTGCTTGTCGTATCACCGTTGGTGGAAAAACAAAATTCGTATGTGTTGACGGACCTGAATTTGATGCTCATCAGGTCGATTTTGATGAAATGCTATTACGCTTAAATGGCTATAAGGAGATAGAAAAAGGAGCAGAGCAGGAATATCTTAAATCTAAAGATAAAAAGTAATGGCTGTTACAAAAGAGTTTTTAAAAGAAGAAAGAGAGCAGTCGTGGCGTTTAGATGTGCGTAAACTGCTAAAAAATAAAGAGCGTACCGCTCTTACACGCGTTCATATGGGAGAGGTCGATCCGCAAGTACGCGTAAAATCTAATATTGAAGTAAATACAGGATTGACTGCCGACGAGGCGATCAATGAGGCACGTCGTTGCCTGGATTGTCCTGATCCGACCTGTATTACTGGCTGTCCGGTAGAAATTAATATACCAAAGTTTATTAAGCGCATTGAGCAGGGAGAGTTCTTACAGGCTGCAAGTGTTCTTAAAGAGACCAGTGCTCTGCCGGCCGTGTGTGGTCGTGTTTGTCCTCAGGAAAAACAATGTGAGGCCAAATGCTTCTATCAGCTTAAGATGCAGAAGGCACCTGTAGCCATTGGTTACCTGGAACGATTTGCTGCCGATTATGAACGTGAATCGGGTCAGATTTCAGTGCCCAAGGTGGCGCCGGCAAACGGAATTAAAGTAGCGGTTATTGGCAGTGGTCCTGCAGGTTTAACCTTCGCGGGCGATATGGCTAAAAATGGGTATGACGTGACGGTATTTGAAGCGCTCCACGAAATTGGTGGTGTGTTGAAATACGGTATTCCTGAGTTCCGCCTTCCAAACAGTATTGTTGATGTGGAAATCAATAACCTGAAGCAGATGGGGGTTAAATTCGAAACCAACTTTATTGTTGGCCGAACAGCCACCATTGAGGATCTGAAAGAGGAAGGTTTTCAGGGATTCTTTACAGGCAGTGGAGCCGGCTTACCGCGTTTTATGAACATCCCGGGAGAAAATTATATTGGCATATTAAGTTCCAATGAATACCTGACCCGCATTAACCTGATGAATGCTGCTAACCCGGCAACCGATACGCCAATTATCAGTGGCAAAAATGTAGCGGTAATTGGAGGAGGTAATACAGCGATGGACTCTGTGCGCACCGCAAAACGCTTAGGAGCTGACAGGGCCATGATTATTTACCGTCGTTCAATGGAAGAAATGCCGGCGCGTGTTGAAGAAATTAAACATGCTCAGGAAGAAGGAATAGAGTTTTTAACTTTAACCAACCCGGTAGAGTATTTTGCGGACGAAACAGGTCGTGTTAACAAAGTTCGTGTGCAAAAAATGGAATTGGGTGAGCCAGATGCGTCTGGTCGTCGTCGTCCGGTGCCAATGGAAGGCTCTGAGTACGATATAGATGTAGATACGGTTGTGGTAAGTGTTGGGGTGTCGCCAAACCCATTGATTCCGAGTTCGCTGCCTCAGTTGGAGACAACGCGTTGGGGAACCATTGTTGTGGATGATGAAAAATTACAGACTTCCATTCCGGAGATGTTTGCCGGAGGAGATATTGTGCGCGGTGGAGCCACAGTAATTCTGGCGATGGGCGATGGACGTAATGCCGCTGCATCAATGCATATGTATTTACAGGATAAATTAAACCCTTAAGTCATGCAAAACATAGAAACAACATATTTAGGATTGCCTATTAAGAACCCAATTGTTGTTGGAAGTTCTGGTTTGGCGTCTACTATTGGTGGAATTAAAAAACTGGCCAAGGCTGGGGCGGCCGCCATAGTGCTTAAGTCTGTATTCGAAGAGGAGATCAAGGCAGAGGCGGAGCAAACAATTGGTCAGCAATTGGGCGTGGACGATAATAATCTGGAGTTCTATGATTATTACGATTATCAGGTTAAAAATGAGGTACTGGAGAACTATGTCTCTTTAATTCGCGAAGCGAAAGAAGTGGTTGATGTTCCAATAATTGCAAGCATCAATTGTTCGAGCTATAGCGAGTGGGTATCTTTTGCTCAAAAAGTACAAGATGCCGGTGCGGATGCACTGGAGCTAAATATTTTTAAACTGCCTTTTGGTATTAAGGAAGAGGCGGCAGCCATCGAAAAAGTCTATTTTGATATTGTGCGGAAAGTAAAGGAGCGATTAACGATTCCGGTTGGTATTAAGCTGGCTCCTTATTTCACAAATTTAGGCAGTATTATCCACCGCTTGTCGCACAGTGGTGTTGATGGTTTGGTGCTTTTTAATCGCTTTACATCAATTGATTATGACATTGAGAATGATCAGGTGGTAACGGGTAATGTGTACTCTGGTGTTAACGACTATGTGAATTCCTTGCGATGGATTTCAATTGCTTCAGCTGATGCAGGGTGTGATTTGGTGGCCTCAACGGGTGTGCAGGATTATCGAACACTGGTAAAAATGTTACTGGCAGGTGCGGCTTCTGTGCAAATAGTGTCGGCCATTTACAAAGAAGGTCCGGAAGTGATAGGGGCCATGCTAAAAGAATTAGAGGCCTGGATGAAACGGCGTGGTTTTGAAACCATTGCCGATTTTAAAGGGCGTTTAGGACAAGGTGAGTCAGCTAATCCGGAAGTGTTTGAACGCGTACAGTTTATGCGTTATTTTTCAGGATATAAGCAGTAAAATAAACAGGGCTTGAAAAGTAGTTAGTAGACGTGGTGATATCTGCTGACTACTCCCTTACTACTAATCACTTATTTCTGCTTTGTTTCTTTCTTTTTTATTCCTATCTTTGCGCCCTGATTATTTAAAACCTTCTAAAATTAAGAAGATATGTTAAATCGTTATGAAACCGTTTTCATTTTAACTCCCGTTTTGTCTGATGTTCAGATGAAGGAAGCGGTCGACAAATTCAAAGGTTTGATTGTTGAGGCCGGAGGAAAAATGGTAAATGAAGAAAATTGGGGACTTCGTAAGCTTGCTTACCCAATTCAAAAGAAGTCAACAGGGTTTTACCAGTTGTTCGAATTCGACGCTAATCCTGAGTTTATTGAGAAATTAGAAACTGCTTTCCGTCGTGATGAGCGTGTTATTCGTTTCTTATCTTTCAGATTAGACAAGTACGCTATGGCGTATGCAGAGAAAAGAAGATCAACTAAAAAAGCAGAAAAGGAGAACTAAACCATGGCACAGAATCAATCAGAAATCAGGTATTTAACTCCTCCTTCAGTAGAAATCAAGAAGAAGAAGTACTGTCGTTTCAAAAAGAACAAGATCAAGTATATCGATTACAAAGATCCTGAGTTCTTAAAGAAATTCTTGAACGAGCAAGGTAAAATTTTACCTCGTCGTCTGACTGGTACATCTTTGAAGTATCAAAGAAAAGTTGCGCAGGCTGTTAAGCGTGCACGTCATTTGGCCTTGTTGCCATACGTAACCGATTTGATGAAATAAGAAAAAGGAGGATTTACGATGGAAATTATTTTAAGAGAAGATATTCAGAATCTTGGCCATAAGAATGACATTGTGACGGTAAAAAATGGTTACGGACGTAACTATTTGATCCCTCAGGGACTTGCTGTGCTAGCAACTCCTTCAGCCAAGAAAGTACACGCAGAAAATTTGCGTCAGAGAGCTCATAAAGAGGAAAAGATCAAAAATGAAGCTCTTGAAGTAGCTAAGACACTGGAAGGTAAGTCATTTACTATTGGTGCTAAGGCTTCATCAACCGGAAAGATTTTCGGTTCTGTAAATACCATTCAAATTGCTGAGGCTTTAACCAAAGAAGGTTTCAACGTAGAGCGTAAAAATATCTCTATGAAAGACGAAGCTAAAGAATTGGGTACTTACAATGCAACTGTAAAATTACACCGTGAAGTTAAGGTTGACATCTCAATTGAGGTGGTTGCCGAATAACAATTTTATTAATCTCGGATAGATTAAAAAACATTTTTCAAACAGACATAAACCACCATGGGGACATGGTGGTTTTTTTGTGGCCAATTTTAGGCTTTGCTAAAGCATAAAAAAACTCATGCGTTAGTTACACATGAGTTTTGCATTGAATGCTATTGTAATTATTACTTTACAGCAATAGTTTCTATCTCTACCAAAACACTTAGAGGTAATTCCTTAACAGCGAATGCCGCACGAGCAGGCGGATTTTCTGAGTAGTACGATCCGTATACTTCATTCATGGCCGCAAAGTTGCTCATGTCGCTTAGTAAACAAGTTGATTTAACGACATTGTCGAAGCTGTAACCTGCTTCGTTAAGGATGGCTGAAATATTTTTCATTACCTGTTCGGTCTGCTCCTTAATCCCGCCTTCAACCACCTTACCGGTTGCAGGGTCAACAGGTACCTGACCTGAGATATATAAAGTGCCGTTTACTTCAATTGCCTGACTGTATGGGCCAATAGCACCTGGTGCATTTGTTGTTGCAATAACTTTTTTCATTATACTTAGTTTTAAAAGGATTAATCACTTTTAGAAAACACCGTTATCGCGTGGGTGATTTCGTTTTTCATATTTCAGATCCTGAAGCATGCTGGAGTTTACACGGATGGTAAAGAAATACGATTTATATCGTCCAACAGGTACCAGGTTAAAGTTCATGCTCCAACAGTGCAAATCGCGGCTGATACCGATGTTTGTGTGCGCTATTTCCTTGCGGTCGAAACTGTATCCCGATGCAAAATTAATGCGCCATTTAGGCGTTAAAGAGATGTTTCCGTTCAGGTTCACATCAGAGGTGACCTTGAAATTGTAATCCATCTTTTTGGTGTTGAAGTCGCCTCTGCTAAGCCTTAAGGAATAATTAAGCGATATATTCCACGGAATTTCAAACTTAGCATACCCATCGTCACCCTGTGTAAAGGTCGCATTTCCGCCTTTAAAGGCTGCTTGTGGATCGAATTCCTGGTTGTTAAGCGGGTCGGGGGGCAATGCGTTGGGATCTTCATCATTGGCATTCGGATCATCGGAGCCCTTTTTATCTTTCTTCTTGAAGGTATCTGAACCAAAATTAAGTCCAAAGCTTAGGTTGGCACTCTCCAGGCGAAGGAGTTTACCCTGTTGGGCCCAAACCGACTGGTTCACACGTATAGGCTTACCTGTTTTGGTGGTATCAATAGCATAGGGGTCAAAGCGTGCTCCAAAATTTACATTGGTACCAAACAGCTTGGTGCGCCCGGTCATGTTTATTGGCTGCCACTTTAGTGAGTCGGCCAAAAAGTTATAGCTGGTGCTGAAGTTCAGGCTTTCTAATATTTTCAGCTTTTTAAAACCAGTTGTATCTTTTTCGCTTTTGACTTTCATCTCGAGAGTATTGCCTAAGCTAAAACTCATGGAACCAGATTTCCCTCTGCCCGGAACTCCATAAAGAGAACCGTCGTAGTATGAATAATCGTGTCTGACAACCTCGTCCCGGGCCTCATCATAGTATTCAAACCAATCGTAATACCCGTATTTGGAATCCCCAAAATCAGGTCGGTACGACATCGATACCGACGGTGTGGCTACGTGGCGGATTGCGTCCACTTTGTTTCCGAAGAGTTTTCTCCAGGGGCGAAAAAAGGTATATATTTTTGTTGAAGTACCTGCGCTGAAACTGTAGTCGTAAACGCGGTTAAATCCGGTAATTGTATCCGTATTGACAATCTGTTTCTCAATCTCGTCGTAGCCTTTTTCAATTTTATTAAGGTACCAGCGTTCGGTATAGTTAAAAGAGGGGGTTACTGTAAAGTGCTTAAGGAACTTTAAGTTCATTGCTACAGGAATGCTGTGCTTAACCCCATTTTTCCATTGGTTGGCAAAGCTCTCGCCATCAAAACCTAATTCTGATTCTTTGGCATGCACATAGTTCTTCATGTTACCGGTATACGATAAACTGATTTTTTCAAGCATGTTTTCATTTGTGCCCACCTTATTCTTTTTCTTAAAAGGATAGAAGCGGTTCACGGTAAAAGTTAGGTCGGGTATTGTTAAGTCAATGGTTGTATCGCGACTGTTTTGCGAGTGTAGGAGGTTAGCCGAAAAGTTAAAAGGTTTGCCGGCCCACCTTTTACTGTACGAGATACTTGACCGTTTAGTGTTAGTCGAAATATCGTTGTTAGCGGGGTTATATAGGCTGTTAATATTATTCTGGTCGAAAGAACTGGTTGAGTAATTAACGCTGGCTGAGAAGGTTTGGTAGGGGTTTGCCTTGGCATCCTGACGGTGCGACCAAGTAATAGCCATGTCCTTATTCTTACGATAATCTGGCAGATCTTTCTCGCTAAAAATGTTAGTGATGTATTGAAAGTTAAATCGGCCTCCGTATTTATACCTGACTTTGTAGTTGGACCCTGTTCTGATGGCCCAGGAACCATTAGTAAACAGGTCGCCTTTAAGCATGAAATCAAAATAGTCGCTGGCCGCCCAGTAATAGCCGCCATCTGTTAGTCCAAATCCTCTGACTTGTTCGTCGCGATAGGAAGGGAACAGGAACCCAGAGCTGTAGGAGCTTGTGGTAGGTATCATTGCAAATGGCACAATAATGGGTAGTTTCACATCTTCCACCACCAGATAAGCCGGCCCTGTAATGGTTTTTTTCCCAGGAATAACTTTTGCTTTTGTAAGGTTAAGGTAGAAGTGTGGGTGGTCGTGATTGTCGCAGGTTGTATACTTTGCGTTCTGCATGCAATAGGAGTTGTCTTCTATTTTCTTGGCTTTACTACCTACTACAAATCCTTCTCCTTGCTCAGTAACGATGTGTTCAATAATGGCTTTTTCCGTTCTGAAGTTATATTTCATACGGCGCATGGTGTATTCTCCACTCGGATCGGTAAAAACAGGCAATCCTGTTTCGTTCCCCAGCGAATCGACCTGCCCATATGCAAAGGCCGTGCTGCTGTCCATATCCAAAACAATGGTGTGCGCCTTAAGCAGTACATCCTGATAGCTTACTTCGGCATTGCCATATAAATAGGTTTTTTGAGTAACGATATCGAAATCGATAGAGTCCGTTGCTTTATATTTGACTTCGGCATCAATAATAAAGGAACCCGACTGAGCATTGGTGCTGTCAGGTGATGCGGACTGTGTGGAGCCGGAATCTTGCATGACTTCCTGCGCCCTGATATCTGTTAAGTTTACTGTTACGCTCGATAGTATAATTGTTAATGCAATTTGTTTGAGCGCTTTATATGCGTTGGTTCTAATTAGTGTCAAAGTGGTATATTTTTCAAGCGTTCACAAAAATAATTAAAAAATGCGCATACGCAGGCATGTCCTTTAAAATATGCGGCAGACCGCTTTTTTTAACTGCGTATTATTTTTCTATTTTTGAACTGTAATAATCTAAAAGTATGACAATTTATTTATTTAATACACGGCTTGCGTTGATCTTCTCACTGGGTGTTTTATTGATTTTTAACAGTGTTGGCGCCCATGCACAGGAAGACATGGTATTTAAAACGGTCGTCATTGATGCTGGTCACGGAGGGAAAGATCCTGGAGCCATCGGAAAAATTTCCAGGGAAAAAGATATTGTTTTAAACGTAGCCCTCAAAGTTGGAAAGTATATCGAAGAAAATTTGCCGGACGTAAATGTCGTATATACCCGAAGCAAAGATGTTTTTGTGCCATTAAATAAACGTGCGGAAATTGCGAATAAGAATAAGGCTGATTTATTTATCTCAATTCACGCCAATGCGATTTCTACTCCAAAAATATATGGTGCCGAAACTTTTGTATTGGGGCTGCATCGAACCAAAGAAAACCTCGAAGTTGCTAAGCTCGAAAACTCGGTAATTGTGCTTGAGGAGGATTACACCACCACTTATGAAGGGTTTGATCCCAATTCAGCCGAGTCTTACATCATTTTTGAATTGATGCAAAACATTCATATTGACCAAAGTATTTACATGGCCTCTTTGGTGCAGAATCAGTTCAAACAGCGTGTTGGAAGAAGGGATAGAGGTGTTAAACAAGCCGGTTTTCTGGTGCTTCGACAGGCTGCCATGCCGAGTGTGTTGGTGGAGCTAGGGTTTTTAACTAATCAAACGGAAGAGAAATTTATCGCGTCAGAGAAAGGTCAAACTTATATGGCATCTGCCATATTCAGAGCTGTACGAGACTATAAAAACGAGTTCGACGATAAAAGTAAGATGGCTGATATTATGGAAAAAGTGCAGGCAGAAGCCAAACCGGTTATCAGCTATCGGATACAGATTGCTTCGTCCAGAAAAGCCATAAAAGAAGGAACGCAGGTATATAAAAAGTTCGATGAAGTTTGGATGTTTCAGGAAGACGATCGGTTTAAGTATACCACAAAATGCAGTTCAGATTATGGTGAAATATTAAATGATCTGCTATTTGTAAAAGAAAAGGTAGGTGATGCTTTTGTGATTGCATTTAAAGATGATAAGCGCATTTCAGTGCCAGAAGCGAGGCGTATGCAGCAGCAACAAAATTAGAGCAGTTAGGCATTTGACGACATTTTTGTTAAATTGCAGCAGTTTTCACGCCAAAAAACATACCAATAACAATAGCACGCTATGAAGAAAGAAGTAAAAATAGGTTTAACCGTTTTCGTGTCATTCGTAATAGTTGTTTGGGGATTTAACTTTCTCAAAGGAAGAAACATTGTTAGTGTAGGTAGTTCTTACTATGGTGTATACGAGAAAATAGACGGATTGACTAAAGCAAGCCCTGTGTTTTTTCGAGGATTTAAGGTGGGGTCAGTAAGGGATATTGATTTTCATCCGACACAGCACAATCGCTTTCTGGTAACATTTACCTTGTTTGAAGAAATAAACATTCCCGCAGACTCGAAGGCACAAATTTATAGCCTCGATTTAATGGGCTCTAAAGGGGTGCAGTTTTTGATGGGGAAGAGTGACCAGATGCTGGCTGTGGGCGATACGATGAATACGTCTGTGGTGGGCGATTTGGCCGACAAAATGAGCATGGAAGTATTGCCCTTAAAGGATAAAACAGAGCGTTTGATTGTTAAGCTGGATACTGTTCTCACCAATATTGGTCAAATATTTAGTGAGGAAAAGGATCGGTTTCATTCCAGTATGCATAATCTTAATTTATCCCTGCAGCATTTTGAGTCCATAAGCAGAAATCTGGCGCGAAAAATGGAAGACGATGGTGAAGTGACTTTGATGCTCCAACGAACCGACTCTCTATTGGCCATGATGTCGGCACAAAGGCCACATATTGATTCTACTTTTTCTAACCTGGCCAGCTTTTCCAGTCAGTTGGAAGCCTCTAATATTGATGGAACAGTTGAACAGTTGCGCCTGACGCTTGGCAGTGCAAACACCTTATTGGATAGCATTAATAGTGGTAAGGGCTCATTGGGAATGTTAATGACCAATGAAGATTTATACTATTCGTTAGACGAAGTAAGTAATAACCTCAATAGGTTATTGATCGACTTCAGGCATAACCCGGACAGGTACGTCTCTTTTTCGGCTGTTAATTTTGGCCGTAAGGTAGTTGTTAGTGATAAAGCATATGGGCTTGGGGGAATTGTGTTTGAAGTACAAATTAACAGCTCCAAAACACCTCTAAATATTGGGTCATCTATTCTGGATGGTAAGTATCGGGTCTTCGAAGATTACCGTGGCTCAAAATATGTATACATTGTTGGTCAAACCCGAAATTTTGACGAAGCCAACGAGATACTTGATGAAGTTAAAGAATTGTATGATAAAGCTGTTGTTGTCGCTTTAGAAGATGGCACTCCAATTAGCCTTAAAAAGGCACAGAAACGTACGCGTTAATCGTTTGGTATACTGTTAAGTATAATTTTGTTTCATTATCCATTAAATTTTTTGACGTTTTTTTAATAATGTTCCAAAGCATTTAATTCCAGTGGATTTAGTGTGTTAACTAAAAGTTAACTGAAAACATCAATCTATTGATTATTAGATATTTACATCGTTTATATTTAATTGCTTGATTACTAGATATCCTATCTTGCAATTAATAAAGTCAAGACTTTTTCCATTTTTTTTTCATTTTTTTTTTCACAATTTTTGTTTTCGCATTTAAAGTATTTAGCAAACATAATTCTATAAAGGAAACGGAAAGAATGGAAGTCGATTGCAAAAGAATTTGGGGAAATTGTTTGAATGTTATTAAAGACAATATTCCACAGATTAGCTACCAAACCTGGTTTGAACCTATAGTACCTGTAAAAATTGAAAAGGATGTGCTTACAATACAAGTACCCAGCCTCTTTTTTTACGAGTACCTGGAAGAACAGTACATCGATCTATTGAGTAAAACTCTTAGAAAGGAACTTGGTACTCAAGCAAAGCTGGAGTACAATGTTGTAATGGACAATGCCCACATGGCCAATCAGCAGCCATACACACTTAACTTTCCAACAAGTAATAAAGCAGATCTTCGCAATCGGCCTGTGAATGTTACTTCTCAGGATAAACCCGATATCCGAAATCCGTTTGTTATCCCAGGAATTAAGCGCTTGAGTGTGGACCCGCAGCTCAATGGTGACTACAACTTTGATAATTTTGTTGAGGGAGAATGTAACCGATTGGCCCGAAGCGCCAGTCTGGCGGTTGCGAAAAACCCAGGTAAAACAGCATTTAACCCACTGTTTTTATATGGGAACTCCGGTTTGGGTAAAACGCACTTGGCCCAATCTATTGGGATAGAAGTGAAGCGCAATATGCCTGAAAAAACGGTCTTATATGTTAATGCTAATAAGTTTCAGACACAGTTTACTGATTCGGTAAGGAATAATTCACAAAATGATTTCCTGAACTTCTATCAAATGATTGATGTCCTCATTATTGATGACGTACAAGAGTTTGCAGGCAAGACAAAAACACAAAATACCTTCTTCCACATATTTAATCATCTGCACCAAACAGGGAAGCAGCTTATTTTAACCTGTGACAAGGCTCCCGTTGAATTGCAAGGAATGGAGGACCGGCTTTTGTCGAGATTTAAATGGGGACTGGCGGCGGATATACAAATACCGGACTTTGAAACGCGTGTTTCCATACTGGAAAAGAAAATTCATAAAGATGGTTTAACGGTTCCAGAAGAGGTGGTTTATTACATCGCCAGCAACGTTGTAAATAATGTGCGTGAACTGGAAGGGGCTTTAATATCTTTATTAGCTCAGGCGACACTTAATAAGAAAGAGATTACCTTTGATACAGCCAAGCAAATTATAGATAAGCTGGTTAAGAAAACAACCAAAGAATTATCCATCGATTCTATTTCACAAACGGTCTGCGATTATTTTGGTCTTGATCTTGATATTTTGCAATCAAAAACCAGAAAAAGAGAAATCGTTCAGGCCCGTCAGATTGCCATGTTTTTTAGTAAAGGGCTCACCAACTCCTCGCTTTCTACAATTGGAGCTAAAATCGGAAAAAAGGATCATGCCACTGTATTGCATGCCTGTAAGGCCATCAATAATCTGATTGAAACCAATAAGGATTTTAAAGGACAGATTAAAGAAATTGAAGCTCAGTTGAAATCATAAGCACTTGAGTTACTTAAAATATAAAGGCACCCAAGCTTCGGGTGTCTTTTTTTTTTACTTTTGAGCTGCAGTTAATCTGTTTAAGAAGGAATTATTATAATTATTCAAAATCTTTTCAAATGAATAAAATCTTTAGTACAATGTTGGCAGCCGTGTTGCTGTTCAGCGGATGTCAAACAAAGACACCAGACAAATCAATGAATCCATTTTTTACAACCTACGACACTCCTTTTCAAACACCTCCTTTTAGTTTGATAGAAATTGCCCATTACATGCCGGCTTTTGAAAAAGGTATGGATGAGCAGGTAAAGGAAATTCAGGCTATTGTTGAAAACAGTGAAGCGCCAAATTTTGAGAATACCATATTGGCGTACGATCGTTCGGGAGACCTCCTGCAGCGTGTAAGTACGGTTTTCTTTAATATTCAGGGAACAGACCGTAACGATGATATTCAGGAAATAGCTCGTGTAATCACGCCACTTCTTACCAAGCACACCGATAATATTTCTATGAATATGGAGTTATTTAAGCGTGTGAAAGCTGTGTATGAGCAAGCTGATGCAATGAATTTATCGGCTGCTCAGAAGCGGGTAACTCAAAAGTATTATAACGATTTCGTTAGAAACGGTGCTGAGCTATCCGCTGAGGATCAGGCACAGCTGAAAAAGTATAATGAAGAATTAGCCAATCTACAGCTGCAATTTAGCGAAAACCAGTTGGCCGAGACCAATAAAAACTTTAAGCTCGTTGTCGAAAATGAAGCAGATTTGGCTGGTTTGCCAGATGGAATAAAGTCTGCAGCAGCTGAAACTGCTACCGCCAACGGACTGGAAGGTAGATGGATGTTTACCCTGCAGAAGCCTAGTTTGATCCCGTTTCTGCAGTATGCCGATAACAGGGATTTGCGTGAGAAAATTTATCGCGGATACTTCATGCGAGGTAATAATAACGATGAGTTCGATAATAAGGAGATTGCCCGTAAAATGGCAATGATACGCAGTGAGCGTGTGAAACTTCTCGGTTATGAGACGCATGCGGATTATGCCATTGAGGAGAACATGGCTAAAACACCCGAGAACGTTGATGAGTTTCTGATGGGCTTGTGGGAGCCAGCTTTGAAGGTGGCTAAGCAAGAGCTTAAAGAAATGCAGCGTATCATTGATCAGGAAGGTGGTAATTTTGAACTGCAATCATGGGATTGGTGGTACTATGCCGAAAAACTAAGAAAGGCGAAATATGACCTGGATGAGTCGGAGATTGTTCCGTATTTCCAGCTGAGCAATGTTCGTGATGGCATGTTCTGGGTAGCCAACCAGCTATATGGTGTTACTTTTACAGAAATTAATAACATTGAGGTATATAATCCCGAGGTGGAGGTGTTTGAAGTGAAAGAAGCAAATGGCGACCACATTGGTTTGTTGTACCTTGATTATCATCCAAGAGAGAGTAAGCGCCCAGGAGCATGGCAAACCAGTTTCAGAAATGCCATTACAAAAGATGGAAAGCGGGTAGCACCATTGGTATCTTTAGTTTGTAACTTTACAAAGCCAACTGGCGATAAGCCTGCCCTGTTGACCTTTGATGAAGTGAGCACTCTGTTTCACGAATTTGGCCATGGTTTACATGCCTTGTTTACTGAGGGAGAGTATGAGCGTACAGCTGGAATGGTTCCGATGGATTATGTGGAATTGCCCTCTCAAATTATGGAGAACTGGGCGGCTGAACCAGCCGTGCTGAAACATTTTGCACGTCATTATGAGACGGGAGAAGTTATTCCGGATGAGTTGATCCAAAAGATACAGAAGAGCGGTCATTTTAATCAGGGATTTGCCACAGTTGAGTATTTGGCAGCCTCATTACTTGACTTAAGCTGGCACAGTCTTAAAGCTGGCGAGGTGGTCGATAATTCTTTGGATTTTGAAAAAAATGCGATGGATCAAATCGGACTTATTGAAGAAATTATCCCAAGATACCGAACTACTTATTTTAGCCATATTTTCAGTAGTGATTTTTACGCGGCTGGCTACTACGTTTATATTTGGGCGGCCGTGTTAGACTCGGATGCTTTTGATGCATTCAAGCAGAGTGGAGATATTTTTAATAAGGAACTGGCTCAGAAATTTCGTCAGCACTGCCTTTCAGAGTGTGGTAGTGATGAAGGAATGGTTCAATATCAGAAATTTAGAGGACAAGAACCATCTCTACAGCCATTGTTGGAAAAAAGAGGTCTGAACTAATTCCATAGCCTTCAGACTAATTAGTCATAAAAAATCAAGGTCGATGCAGCGCATCGACCTTGATTTTTTTAGAGAACTATCGGAAAAACAGAAAGTATGCATCTAAAGTAAATAACTGATACCCGATAGTTCTCCAAGCTATTAGTTAATGATCCAATCGATTACTTCTTTATCGTCAGGTAAGGTTTTTGGCGGAATAACTTTCTCTATCTCGCCGTTTCTATTGATAAGGTACTTTTGAAAATTCCATTTTACCTTGCTGTCGCCAAAATTATTGAGAGAGCCGGAGGTGAGCCACTCATATAAGGGGTGAATGTCATCGCCCTTAACCGATATTTTGCTCATCATTAAAAACGTAACGCCATAGTTTTTTTGGCAGAAACCCTGTATTTCTTCATTGGAGCCCGGTTCCTGGCTTAAGAAATTGTTCGCTGGAAAGCCAATGATGGTAAAATCTTCACCACCATACATGTCGTATACCTTTTGAAGCTGCTCGTACTGTGGTGTTAACCCGCATTTGCTGGCCACATTTACCACCATTACTTTTTTCCCCTTTAGTTCGGCAAGCTTAAACGGTTCACCTTCTATGGTAGTTACTTCGAAGTCATAAAAACTATCCTGTCCAAAAGTAGTCATGTTTAACATCAGGAAGAATGTTAGGAATGCTATTGTAAGCTTCATCCAATTACTATTTAATTATTATACATTTATTTAATTGCTGATCAGTAAACACCGGATCCTCCAATTTGTTTATGGATGGGAGCGGGTAAATGGAACAAATCTTACTGCTAGCAATTTTTTTGTTTTTAATTGACCGTTCTTCTTCGTGTATAAAACAAGTGTTTGATGGCCGCCAGATTCAACTGGAGCAATTAAGCGGCCGCCCTCTTTAAGCTGATCAATTAATGGCAAAGGAATGGTTGAAGGAGAAGCTGTCAGTATTATGGCATCATAGGGTTGATGCTCTGCCCAACCGTGGTATCCATCCCCTATTTTGCAGTGCACGTTGGTGTAGCCAAGTGAATCGAGTACTTGAGCTGCATGCTGACCGAGCGGCGCTATTATTTCAATGGAATAAACTTCATCAACGATTTCTGCTAAGATAGCGGCCTGATACCCTGAACCTGTTCCTATTTCCAGTACTTTGTCAGTGGTTGAAAGGTTCAGTTGTTCGGTCATGTAGGCCACCACGTATGGTTGCGAAATGGTTTGATTGTATCCAATGGGCAAGGGGCGATCCTCATACGCATAGTTCTGGTATTCAAAGGGAACAAATAGATGCCTTGGAACCTCATTAAATGCTTCGATAAGAGGTTTATCTGTGATACCTCTGTTAATAATCTGGTTACGCACCATGGAGGTTCTCATTGCATCGTATTCTTGTGCTAATAGAATTAATAAAAGCTTTAAGCCAATCGTAGCAAACATGGCTTCTTTTTATTCGAGTGGAGCATATGAGTTATCGGGAACTGAAATGTGGCTTTGAACAATCAGCCACTGGCCATTTCTCTTTTCAAGCACCCCTGTGTGTCTAAAGCCTTCAAGTCTGAATGGCTCGCCTTTGGTTTCGAAACACGTATCTAATAGCTGTGAGTACCAGGCTACATTTTTATCATTACTAAGCTGTATTCTGGTATCTTTTGCCGAAATCGTATAATCCGGTTTGTTGTGAATGGCATGTGTCATCCATTCATAAAAATCGGTCCATCCGTACCAAATTTCATCAATGTCGGTTCCAATATTCATTGTGTGTTCATCCTGTGCAAAACAGTTGCAAAACTCCTGTAGATTGCCATTTTCCTGGGAGGTAATGAGGGTGTCGAGTACCGTTTTGATTGGAGTGATTTCGTTTGTTGTAGGTTTTGTGTTAAATGTTTTCATGGTGCAATGTTTATTGGCTAGTTTAACTGCTGGCTAATAAAGTTAGTTAATTGAACAAATGATGTCAACCGGCGCTAAAGTCTGGGAGATTCGAGGTATTTTTATTTAAATTTGCGCCTGAAATTAAAGGAATCGCTATGTACAGGTACTTTATTGAGATGGCCTATAATGGTAAAGATTTTCATGGCTGGCAGGTTCAGCCCAATGCCATTACGGTGCAGGAGGTGCTAAATGATGCTCTTAATAAAGCACTGCGTTGCTCCATAAATGTGGTTGGTTGCGGACGGACGGATACAGGTGTACATGCCTCATATTTTGTTGCTCATTTCGACAGTTCTGTTGTAATTGCAGATACCAGCCAACTGGTTTTTAAACTGAATCGTATTGTTGGTAATGCGATTGCCATCTATGCTGTTACTCCGGTTAGTGCTGATTCTCACAGCCGTTTTCATGCTACGGCCAGAACCTATCATTATTATTTAAAAACCGAAAAAAATCCGTTTTTAACCGATTTTAGTTATCGGCCTTTTTATAAAGTGAAGCTCGAAGAAATGAATAAAGCCGCTGCTGCGCTATTCGATTATAAAGACTTTACAAGCTTTAGTAAACTGCATACCGACACAAAAACAAACAACTGCACCATAATGCATGCCAGGTGGGAGGAATGTGCTGATGGGGCTGTATTTGTTATCAAAGCCGACCGCTTTTTAAGGAACATGGTAAGGGCTATTGTGGGCACCTTGCTGGAGGTGGGGAAAGGAAAATTGACGGAGGAGCAGTTCAGGGCGGTGATTGAGTGTAAAGATAGAGGAGCGGCAGGAACTTCCGTTCCTGCTCAGGGCTTATTTCTTGTGGATGTTGATTATCCTGCAGATATTTTTACGTCGACCATTAAAAAGTTGCCGCCGTTTAGATAGTGTCAGTTGAATTCCAAATTTTCCAAGCAGCTTCAGCCTGAAGGTGAAGCATTTCAAGGCCATTTTTTGCTGTTGCTCCCTGGTCGATACCTTTTTGCATAAATAAAGTTGTGGCCGGGTTATAGGTCAAATCATAAAAAAGGTGTTTGTCCGAAGCAAAGCCGTAGGGTATGTCCGGACACTCATTTACATTGGGAAACATGCCAAGTGGGGTGCAATTAACCAAAATGGTGTATTCACTCAGGATGGACTCATTAAGCTCGGAGTAGGGCAGATGCTCGTCGCTTTTAGTACGCGAAACGAACCGGAAATCAATATCCATGCTCCTAAAAGCTTCAGCTATGGCTTTTGCCGCACCCCCTGTTCCCAGAATTAACGCTTTTTTATGATGTGACTGCAGTAATGGTTTGATTGATTCTTTAAAGCCAATAAGATCGGTGTTGTAACCTTTCAGTTTTGGCTTCTTATTTTCCCAGGTGACTTTTATGGCATTGCATGCTCCTGCTTTTTGGGCCGTTTCGTCAATTTCATCCAGGTATTTTAGGACATGCTCTTTATGTGGGATGGTTACGCTGAAGCCAGCAATATAGGCATGATGATTTAACACGGCAGGCAGTTCATCTATATTTGCCATCTCAAAATTAAGATATCTGGCATCGATGCCCTCTTTCTCAAATTTCTCAGTAAAATACTTTTGTGAAAATGACTGTGCTAAAGGATAGCCGATTAAACCAAAGGTTCTCATGTGCTAGTTTTGTTTTTTAGTTGCTAAAAATTCGGTAATTGTTATGCTTGCTATCCCTAAAATAAAAAAAAGCATAGCAAAATAAAATTCTCCGTTCATTTCTGGCAAATAGTAGGCGAAGTCAACGGTTTTTACCTTATCACCGAATTGCTTGGTTATTTCATTTTTCCAGGGCCATAAAATACCCAGTGAGCCTGCAATAAACCCTGTTAACAGGGCGATTGTTTGGTTGTGGTATTTCTTTAACAGCCACGACAGGAAATGTGAAAACGCTATAAGCCCAACGCCGGCGCCTATAATAACCGGCAGTAAAATATCGATAGAGGCATTATTGATGGCGTCAATCATAACTAGCTGGTAGTTACCCAAAAGAATGAGCACAAATGAGCCAGATAAACCAGGCAGTATCATGCTGCAAATAGCAACTACGCCACAGAGCAGGAGATACATAAATGAATCATCTTGGCTGGCCGGGGTTAATACAGATATCGATATGGCAATGCCAGCACCAATTATCAGACTGACCACAGATGAGACTGACCATTTTTTAACTGTTTTCCCCACAAAATAGACCGATGCCATTACTAATCCGAAGAAATAGGCCCAGATGTAAATTGGGTAGTTAACAAACAAAAATTCAAATAAGCGAGCCAGACTAATTACTGCGACTCCAACACCAGAAAATAGAGCCAGCAGAAAATAAAAATCAACGTGTTGGGCTAGGGCTTTAAACTCACCTTTGAGGAGTAACTGAATAGCTTTACCGTTAAAGGACTTAATGGCATTGATTAAACGTTCAAAAATTCCGGTAATCAGAGCGATTGTGCCACCGGAAACTCCCGGAATTACGTTGGCAGCTCCCATTGCAGCTCCTTTCAGAGCTGTTTTTAAAAAAGAAACTATCGTGTGGTTCATTGTTTTTATTTCTGTTGGTAGTTTTCAATAAGCTGTTTAACAGCCTCATCAGCTAAAAAGTCAGTATAATCCTCGTTTATATCGCTTATGCCATCCTGGTCTATATCAAGGGCCAGCTTTAACTCTTCGAGAGCTTTACTTTTGTTGTTCAAATAATGGTAGTGAGCTATGGCTGATAAGTAATGGATGGCAGCAGTGTCCTCATACTGCTTTAAAAGGCCGTTAACATATGTACATGTGTCGAACTCATCATCCAATATAATTTTCAGTTTCAAGAGTTCGAGCCAGCCAGTTAGTTCGTGAGGATCGAGATTAAGTCCGTTTTCGAGACTTCGAGCGGCGTCTTCAGCCTTATCAAGCTCAAATAAGCCGCGAGCATGGGCAAACCAGTAGTCGGCATTTAATGGATTGATAGAAATTGCCTGATCAATAGCCTGTAAACCCGCTGTAAAGTTTTCCGATTCCATTAGGGTAGTCCCCATGCCATACCAGGCATCAGCTTGCTTGGGCTGGTGTTTTATAACCAATTGGTAAAGGCGTATGGCTAATTCATAATTGCCCAGTTGCTCCCAGCAGTCGGCCATATACTGATAGGTAAGTACAGCCGGCTCTTGGGTTAAAGTAAGATGTTCGGAATAGGCATCCAATGCTTCCTTAAAGTACCCTGATTGCACAAGGCTATTCCCCATGTTAAAATAGGCCTCTTCGTGCTTTGGATTAATGGCAATGGTGTAGTCGTAGGCTTCTCGTGCCTGACTAAATTGACCTAATTTATTATGTATGATGCCTAGGTTATACCACCCGTTGTCCGAAAAAGGATTGACGTCAAGTAGTTGTTTATAGGCTGATATGCTTTTTTCGTACTCTAGTACTTTATCCAGAGAGAATGCGTATTCAAAGAGCGCATTTTCGTTGTTGGGGTTCAGCTTAAGCAGCAACTCCAGGTAATTAATTGATTCGAGGTAGAGTTCGTGTTGGTTCAGGTTGTAACTAATCTCAAGTAGAATATCTTCCTGCTCATCAAACGAAACTTCAATGGCTTTAGTAAAATAGTGGATTGCTTTCGCAACTCTGTTCTTTTGGAGCATTATCCAGCCAAGTGTCAGAAAAACATCTGGATTGGTTGTTTCGATAGGGGCCACGCGATAAAGCAGTTTAAGAGCTTCATCAATTTCTCCGTGCTCTGCAATGAGCATAGCTTTCTTAACCAAAAGACTGGTGGAGTCGGGGTGCTGCGACAAGCCAACATCTAAAATTTGTTCGGCTTGCTCTATTCGGTTCTTTTCAAAATAGAATTCATAAATGTTTTCAATTTGGTGCACATCAAAATATTCAAATTTTTCTGCGCTAATCATTTTCTCAAATCGTTCTATCGCCTGCAATACCTCGTCGTGACTTGCGTGCAAGAAATCCTGCATAAAATCTTAATTTAATGATACAAAAATATCAATTTTATTAGCAACGGCAATGAAGCCCGGCAATTGTTATCAACAGTGTTACTCACAGAATAAAAATGTGGCCTAATGAGCCTGGTTAAAGGATGGTGCAAAAGAAAAAAAAGAGGCTGAACTCTTTGGGTCGGGTTACAGCCTCTGTACCTGAAGAGAAATTGCACCTTTATCGCCAAAACACTAGAAACCGTGTTGGTGAATATCCTTCAGGCGATCGCCTGGATTTTTAATGAAGAAAATAATGAGGTAAGCCTCATTATTATGGGGTATTAAAGAAATCGCCATTTTCTTTTGTGAGTGCTTGAATTCTTCATTATCCAGGCTTGTAGAATTAGGTTTGGTTGTAGCGCTATTTGCATTACAATCAATTGTCGTTACAATTAGTGGCTGTTTTTCAACTAGTGTGCCAATATTTGTAACGAGCAATTATTTAGGTGTTTAGTTCCTTTATTATTAGCTGAGGTGTTACAGTAGGAATGTTCGGTTTTGTGACGGTAACTGTTCGAAAACGAACAGCCTTAGATGGATGACCCATAGATAAGTAATGCAATGCCGATGCTGATACCCAGTAGATTGATTGCCTTTTTTTTGATGTTTAATTCGTTAAAAATAAGCGCACCTGTTGTAAATGCAATAATCACACCCCCTCTTCTGATGGCTGATATCACCGAAATGAGTGCATCGGCATCACTGACGGCCTTAAAGTAGAGGTAGTCAGCAAATACCAGAGTGATTCCGATAAATGGAATGGACCAACGGAACGAGAAAGGGGTGCTGTTTTTTTTGTTGGGCCACCAGATGAGCAGAATGATTGGTATCATCAGCATAGCCTGGTAGATGGAGAACCAACTTTGTACGGCTAATCGGTTAATGTTTTGCAACAGGTGCTTATCGTAAAGGCCGCTTGCGGCGCCACTCAGGGTGGCAATAATGATGCACCAAACCCACTTGTTGGTTTTTATGCTAAAGCCTTCGCTTTTGCCAATAGTTGTGAAATGATAAAAGAAAAGTAAAGTGGTGATAATGCCCAGCCACTGAAGTCCATTAAGCTGTTCGGAGAAAAGGAGGATAGCACCTAGAAGCGTCCAAAGGGGCCCCGTGGCCCGGATTGGAGCAACGAAAGTGATGGGTAGATGTTTGAGTGCAAAAAAGGAAAATATCCAGGAGGTGAGAACAATTACCGATTTGAGTAGGATTTGAAAGTGCTGCTTGGAGGTGATGGAGGTAATGTATACAGGACTATCTGTGGCGATAAGGGCTGCTTTTGATAGGATAATTAACGGCAGAAATATGGCGGCCGCACTACAGATGCTCACCATCAATACAGGGAGTACGGCATTATGATTGAGTGAAACCTTTTTCAGGACATCATAAAAACCCAGTAAAATTGCAGAGAAAAGTGCCAGATGAAACCACATATTTGCTTTTTGCCCGCAAAAATAGCTAAGATAACCGAAATGGCTGTCCACGCGGCTTACATATTGGTTGTATCGAATGAAGTGGCTTGATTTGTAATTGCTTTGGTTATTTGATACATTTATGTCAAAACAGTCCTATGGATTATGTTTTAATCAAAAACGGAAAAGTTGTTCATAACGGGGGCGAGCATAGCAGGGATGTCTTAATTGGTAATGATAAGATCATTGATATCCGTGAACGCATAGAACGCCCTGAGCCTGAAACGCCTGTTATTGATGCACAGGGTAAATATGTACTGCCTGGGGCTGTTGATACCAATATATTATTCAGTGAGCTTATTAAGCAGGATAAAACGGCCTTAAAACGTTTTAATCAGGCTCAGGTTATAGGAGGAACAACCACTGTAATTGAGCCAGTCCTGCCTGTTTCATCAGCTATTTATCAAACGGAATTAAAGCGGAGGAGACGCAACTACTATGGCATTAGCGCAGATTATGGTTTTCACCTGTCGATGAATGGCTGGAAGTATTTCTCTGAACGGGATATTGACTTTGTTTATGCGCATGAAGGGGTGGCTTCGTTTTATCTGAAATGGCCGGTTGAGCAAAGCGAGGTGGAGCAAATAAAAGGGTTGCTGAAGGCGGCTGCCATTGATTCTACACCTGTGATGGTTGATTTGCATAAACCTGGTGAAGCAGAAAGTGGTTTTGCCGCTATGTCGGATGTCAACCGCGATACATTTGCTTGTCATCTGCAGCATTTGCAGCGTATAATTGACTTGGCTTTGGAAGTGAAGTGTATTATATGTATCATGAATGTTTGTTTTAAGGAAGAGCTGGACCTGATAGAGGCACATGCTTCATCTAAACTGGTGTATGCCGAGTTAATGTTTCCGTTTCACATTGCAGACTCGGATAGGATCATTGTTGATAGTGATTCTGTGTTTTCCGGTTTTCCGCTTGTCGATAACCTGAATTTAATATCGGCCACCGAGTTATGGCAGTGCTTAAAGAAAGGTAACTATTTTTTGGCGCGCCCGATGGTAAAGCTCTCCGGGCAGGGCATTATAAGGGATAGTCAGGTGGCAAACCGGCCTGATGAGTACATTTTGCTTAAAAACCTTTTGTCCGTATTGTACACTTTAGGAGTAACCCAACAGAATATTACATTGGCTGAATTGATTGAATTGTTAGCTTGTCGGCCTGCTCGCTTTATGGGCTTGTACCCCAAAAAGGGCGTGGTTGCGGTTGGTAGTGATGCCGATATTATAATCTGGAATTTAGATTACAAGCGCAATCTGCACTGCCATTTGCCTGGCTGGAGAAATGAGCACATTAACCATTTTCCGTTAAAGGGACGGGTTGAGTTTGCTTTTATTAAGGGACATATGGTTTATGATGGCGAAAGTTTTAGTGAAGAACATGTAGAGGGCCGGTATCTCTATAGAAGCCCATCTAAATGATCGCTTCATTTTGGGTTCGTTAAATAACTGAAAATGTATATATTTGGCAAGCCAAATAATTGTTGATGAATAATCTGAATAGTACGACTGAAGCAAACGGGACTGGAGTAAAAAAAGTGGAAGGTGATAATCTTTTCGATGTCAATCGATTAGTTCGGTTGATGCGAAAAAACTGGTATTTGTTTCTCATATCTTTCCCGCTCTGCCTGGGAGCTGTATTTATATATCATCGCTATACTGTTCCTGTCTATAAAGCATCAGCAACGCTGCTTCTGAAAAGTAGCGAACAAACTCCCATGACACCCAATGGGCTGATGGAAGGCTTTGGTTTATCTCCAGAAATGAGGAGCATTGAAAACCAGAGTTTCATTATCCGTTCAAGAAACATTGTTACTAAAGCAATCAATCGTCTCGATTTTGGGGTGGAGTATTATCAGAAAGGGCGATTTCGCGATACAGAGCTGTACCACAGAGCACCCTTTGTTATTGAGTTTGATTCGCTTCATCCTCAGTTACTGAATGTACCCATCGAGTTAGTTTTTAGCTCATCCGGTAAAATACAGCTAAGTGTTAGTTGTGAAGAAGGCGTTCTGCACAGTTATGCTAATGAGGGCTATGCCGGACAAATAGAAGCATTTGATTTTTCGGCTGATGTAATAGATGGTGAGTGGGTAAAGAACCAGGCATTTTCATTGAGAGTAAAGCGCAGGGGAAACAGTGTTTTGCAGCCCAATGTGGCTTACTATTTTATGTTTAAATCACACAATCAGCTAACGAACCAGTATCGTGGAAGTTTGAGTGTAGCACCCTATAGTGAGGGCTCAAGTATCTTATTTATTTCCTCAGTTGGTGCTAACCGCCAAAAATTAGTGGCTTTTTTGGATGTTTTATGTGCAGTTATATTAGAGCATAATCTGGATCGCAAAAATGATATGGCAACCCGTTCTATTGCTTTTATTGAAGAGCAACTTAAAACGGTTTCAGATACATTGGAGGAGGTGCAGGACCGGCTTTCGGATTACCGGAAGGCAAATCGCTTTATGGGACCGTCGGAGTTCTCGCAAAAGCTAGCCGATAAATATTACGAGGCAGAAAGTGATTTGAAAATGCTGCGTATGCGCATTGATTATTATCAATATCTTCAGAAGAACCTGAAGGTGTCTGATGATTTTGAGCAGTTTTTGTTGCCTGCAGTGGGAAGTGAAAGCACGGGTTTGGTCAATGAGTTGGTGTCGCAGCTAATTGAGATTCAAAAAGAGATGGAGCTTTTGAAGAGTGAGGTGAGTGCGGATAATCAGTATCTGACGACACAAAAAAACCGAATGGAGATAACGGTTGACCTGTTGAATAAAGCCATTAATCAGGTGCTCAAAAATTTTAGTATCGAGGAGGCAAAAATACAAAGTGAACTGACTTCTATTTTGTCGGATATGGAGCGACTGCCTGAATTAGAGAAAAATTATCTCATTATTGACAGGACCTATAAGCTGAACGATGCTATTTATACTTTTTTATTGCAGAAGCATTCGGAGACGCAAATAACAAAGGCGAGTAATTCGCCCGATAATGAGATTATCGATAGTGCATCTGTTCAGGCTATTGTTTCGCCCGACAAACGTGGAGATTACAAGAAGGGTTTACTGCTCGCCGTATTGATTCCTGCTGTTTTTATTGGCTTAAAGGAGCTGCTAAATACAAAAGTTCGCGGAAAAGAAGATTTAAATAGTTTATTGCCAGGTGTTCCGGTCGTGGGGATGGTGATGCATAACAATAACGATGTGGAGGATGTCATCAGCGCTTTTCCGCACTCGATCATTAGTGAATCGTTTCGTTCTTTACGCACCAAACTGAAATTTATGGCTGGTTCCGATCAAGTGAAGGTGATTACTCTGACCAGCTCCAATACCGGTGAAGGAAAAACTTTTTGTGCACAAAACCTGGCTTCAGTATTTGCCATATCGGGCAAGAAAACAGTGATTGTTGGGTTTGATATGCGTAAGCCCAGGTTAACAGCTTTGTATGACCTTCATCAGGAATTGGGCTTATCTAATTACTTCATTGGTCAGGCGGCCGTAACCGATATTGTTTACCAAACAGCTCAAACAAATGTTTACGTGATACCTGCTGGCCCAGTTCCTCCAAACCCCAGCGAGTTGATTGTAGGCGAAAAAACCGAGCAGTTATACGAGTACTTGAGAAGTGAATTTGATATCATCGTAATTGATTCGCCACCAATAGGTCTAGTGGCCGATGCTCGTTTGCTAATGCAGCATTCGGACTGTAATCTGTTTGTTGTTCGCTCAAATTATACCTCAAAAGAGCATATGGTGCATACCGTTGATAACTTATTAAGTGAGAAGGTTGAAGGGTTAGGCATTGTTTTAAACGATATTTCTTTTAAAGAAAAAGGATATGGCTATTACTCAGCCGAATATTACGGGGGAAAGGTAAAGGTTTAAGTCAATCCCTTTTAATGTACTGAATGAGTTTGCTGAAGTTTTTAATAAAGAGTGCGTAGAAGCCACCAATCTTATTTTGTTTCAGTGCCAGGTAGTCTTCTTTCGATTTTTGCACAATGTTCTTTATTGAATTATTGCTTACCCCGCCAAGGCGCATGTTAACCAATGTTTCATCGATGTAGAGGCTGTCTGTGTCGGAGTGTGAGAAAAGCCTTAACATGTAATCGTAGTCAGCTGAAATCCGAAATGCAGTATTAAACCCCCCAAGTTGCTGTATTAAGCCTCGTCTGATATACACTGTTGGGTGGGGTGGCATCCATCCGCGTTTAAGTAATTTCAAACTAAAGGGCTGACTCTTCCAAAAACGAATGATTTTATCGGGGGCATCAGCCTGTACATAGTTAAGATTGCCATACAGAACATTGTGGTTGCTGTTGTCAACCTGTGCCAGGATGTTTTCCACAACCTGCTCATCATGAAATAGATCGTCGGCATGTAAAAAGCCAATCCATTCAGTGCTTGCCAGCTTAAGTCCTTTGTTCATGGCATCGTAGATGCCCTTGTCTCGCTCACTGACCCAACGATCTATGCGATCATCGTTATTTTTAATTATTTCTGGTGTATTGTCGTTCGATTGCCCATCAATAATAATGTATTCTATCTGCTCTCTTACAGTTTGACTGTTGACACTATTGATGGTATCAATAAGTGTTTGTTCACAATTGTAGGTAACTGTAATTATCGAAATCTTCTTCATTAAATTCTATGCTAATCAAAATAATATTGCTGGATGTCTTTCTTTAGGGTTTCTTTGGCCTTATTGATGTAAAAGTTGGTTTCGTTAATGCCTTTTTCCAGTATGACTTTGGATAGTTCCATGGCCGGCGAGTTGGGTTGAACTTCTGACGACGAGGTGTTAATGAGTTTGATAAGTTCGTCCCGTGATTTTACAATTGTATCCCAGCTGGCAATGGGCAGATAAATCTGCATGGCAAAATTATGTTCAAACTCCTGTCGGATGGTCTGAAGCAGGTTCTTCTGCAGCTGCAGGCTGGTAAGTCCATGTTGGTTTGAACGAAGAATTAAGGCTTCCGGGCTTATTCTTTCGAGCAGAATACTCAGTCGCTCGTAGGCTTGCAAACGTGTTGGTATAAGTTCCCTGTAGGTGCTGTTCGCTAATTCGAGTTCCTTGAGCTTGAGGTTGTGCTTTAAAAACCATCTTAAAATAACTAGCAGGGGTAGTGCTACTAAAATTACAATGATTGATAATTTAATAAACTCTTCGAAAGAAATCATAGTGTGAAATTTTGTGTTGTTTTTGCCTGTGCTTGTTAAATTGTAATATTATAAATCTCAATAAAAAGCCTTAGAAATAATATGATTCGAAATCATAGCTCTGTGCCATGTTTATATATGTAAGAAAAAAACACCATTATTTAATGATGTCTATCGTATTATTTGTTGCTTGCTTTTAATTTTTAGCTAATTTTGTTTTCGCATGCAAGATATAAAATGTTTCGCATGCAGCGGATGTTGTGTCTAAATTAAGTTACTACAAGTATAGGAGAGTCAATTGATGAGTACAGAAGTTATATCAAACCGTATCAATGCCTTGTCAGAATCGCAAACGATTCAGATGAACCAGAAAAGCCGTGAGTTAAAAGAAAGTGGTGTAGATGTCATTAACCTGACGATTGGAGAGCCTGATTTTAACACGCCCGAGCACATTAAAGAGGCTGGAATTAAGGCCATTACTAATAACCTTTCTCATTATCCTCCTGTAGCCGGGTTTCCGGAACTTAAAAAGGCGATAGCGAATAAGTTGGCAACAGACAATGGGTTAGAGTATGCCCCTGAGCAAATTGTAGTGTCTGCCGGAGCGAAGCATAGTTTGGCAAATGTATTGCAATGTATTGTTAATAAGGACGACGAAGTTATTATTCCGGCACCATATTGGGTAAGTTACATTGAGCTGGTGAAGCTGGCCGAAGGAAAGCCCGTTGTGGTGGAAGCTGGTGTTGATACCAAGTTTAAAATTACCCCTGAGCAGTTGGAAGCAAGTATAACGCCCAAAACAAAAGCTATACTTTTTAATTCGCCTTCTAACCCTACCGGTAGTATTTATAGTAAGGATGAGCTGCAGGCACTTGCAGAAGTGCTTGAGAAATATCCACACGTATATATTATCTCTGATGAGATTTATGAGAAGATAAATTTTGTTGGGCAACATGTTGGATTGGCTGAATTTAGTGCGTTAAAGGCTCGTACCATTATTATAAATGGTGTGTCAAAAGGCTATGCGATGACAGGCTGGCGAATTGGCTATATTGCGGCGCCGTTGGTTATTGCCAAAGCTGTTACAAAACTGCAGGGACAATATACGTCTGGCGTATGTGCAATTGCTCAGGCTGCCTCGGTGGAGGCGTTTAACGGCGATCAGCAGTGTGTGGAAGATATGCGTGTGGCGTTTCAGAAGCGAAGAGATATTGTATTGGACATTGTAAAAGATATTCCCGGATTTAATGTGGCAAAGCCAGATGGAGCATTCTATATCTTCCCAGACATCAGTGCTTATTTTGGTAAAAGCAACGGAACTACTACCATTAACTCGTCAATGGATATGTGTATGTATCTTCTTGAAAAAGTACAGGTAGCCGCTGTGCCAGGCAGTGCCTTCGGAAGTGAACAATGTGTGCGCTTTTCCTATGCCGCCGCCGAAGACTTGCTTATTCAGGCGTTTAATAGGGTGAAGGCAGCGTTGGCTGAACTCAGCTAAATGCCGTACTGTTGGTAAGTTTGATTTTATATCCCACAAAAAAATTGTTTCTTTGATTTGTAAATTTTTATTGCAATCATTGGATTAAGTTATGAGTAAGCAGCCAATTAAAAGTACCAATACTGAAGGAAACATTATAGAATTTAAAAATGCCAGCATCCGCCAGCAGGAGCATCTGATACTGCAGGATGTTAACTTTAGTGTGAAGCCGGGAGAGTTTGTGTATTTAATTGGTAAGGTTGGGAGTGGTAAATCCAGCCTGCTTAAAACCATGTATAAAGAATTGCCTCTCGAAGAAGGGTATGGGTTTGTAGCCGGGTACCCTTTAAAGACCATTAAAGATAGTCAGGTACCGATGTTGAGGCGCAAAATGGGTATTGTCTTTCAGGATTTTCAGTTGCTTTCGGACAGGACGGTTTATGATAACCTGATGTTTGTTCTGAAAGCCACTGGCTGGAAGGTGAAAAAAGACATGGATAAGCGCATACGTGATGTTCTGTCGCATGTCGATATGGTTCACAAAGGCTATAAAATGCCACATCAACTATCAGGTGGAGAGCAGCAGCGCATTGGGATTGCCCGGGCCCTGCTCAACTCACCCGACCTGATTTTGGCCGATGAGCCAACAGGAAATCTGGATCCTGAAACTTCAGACGAACTGATGCATTTGCTAAAAAAGATATGTGTTTCAGGTAACACAGTGGTTATGGCAACCCACAACTATAATTTGCTTAAGAAATTTCCTGGCCGAACAATTCGCTGCGAGGATACGCATCTTTTTGAATCTAAGCAGGAAGAGATAGAATTTGATCTGTTAGATTAGGTTTTGCAAAAGAACTGGTCCACCTCTTCTCAAAATAAATTACTTTTTATTTCACTTCTCTGGTGAAGCACTTTTGTTATCTTTAAGCTCCATTATTGTTTTCGATTAGACTAAAATCAGGAAAGCATCGTTTTATAGTCATAATTTTAAAGGACTTATCCTTATGATGAGAATAATTGCATTATTGCTTTTTGTCGTTTTTGCGCATAATATAACAGCGCAACAATCGCTCAAGTACCAATCAAATAATAAGCTTTATGAAGACGGGATAGAGATGTATCGCCTCGGTAAGTATGGCTTAGCACGCATTCAGTTTAATCAGTACGTTAAGGAAGCTGGTAACAGCAGTTCTTCGCTCGTGGCCGAAGCTGCCTATCTGGAGCGTGTGTGTGCGCAGAAGCTTGAAAACGACGATATAGAGTATTTGTGGGAGAGCTACTTAATTGATTATCCATACAGTAATCGTCTGAATTATGCCAAAATGCACCTAGGCGACTATTTTAAGGACAAAAAGAAATATAAGCAGGCCACCCGGTGGTATGAAAAGGTAAAAGCTTCAGCTTTGGATAAAGAAACCCAGGTTGACTTCTATTTTTCGTCTGGTTATGCCTATTTTATGATGGAGGATTATGATGCCGCCTTGGTGCGATTTAATAAGATAAGAGGCAGGGACCATAAATATACATCTTCCGTTCAGTACTATTATGCCCATATTCAGTACCAGAAAGGGAATTATGAAACCGCTTTAAAAGAATTTAAACAGCTGGAGAACGACCGTAACTTTAATAAAGTTATCCCGTTTTATATCGCCCAAATCTATTACTTAAAAGAGGATTATTCAGGAGCCATTAAATATGCCACACCTCTCACCGAATCGGGTACGCGGCAACGGCAGGCGGATATGCATCGTATCATCGCAGATTCTTACTATGCACAGAAAGACTACAGGCAGTGTGTCGCTCACTATGAAAAAGTGATTCAGCTAAGCGATAAGCCCTTGCGAGAGGATTTTTACCACCTCGGGTTTGCCAATTACTTTTTGGGTAACTATGAGGAGGCCATCAAAGGCTTATCAAAGGTTACTTCAGATGATGATGTGATGGCCCAGAATGCCTATTACCACTTGGGAGATTGTTATTTAAGAAAGGACGATAAAAAGCGGGCTCGGGTGGCTTTTGAAGCGGCTTCCAAAGTCGAGTTCGACAAAACCATTCAGGAGGATGCTCTCTTCAATTATATTAAGTTAAATTATGAGCTGGCGTTTTCGCCTTTCAATGAAATTATCAACTCCTTCTTACGGTTCATTGAGCTTTTCCCCGAAAGTGACAAGGTTGATGAAGCGTATGAGTATCTTGGTAAAGCTTTTTTAACCACCAAAAACTATCGCGAAGCATTGGCTTCAATGGAGAAAATTCAGAACAAAACCAGTAATGTTTATAAGGCAATTCAGCGCGTGGCCTATTACCGAGGGCTGGAGTTGTTTACTGATTCCAGATTTGAAGAGGCGGTAGGCTTTTTTGATTACAGCCTGAAGTATGCAGGGTATGATAAGGCCCTAAAAGTGGGCGCCTATTATTGGCGGGGCGAATCGTATTACAGGTTAGGAAATTACCCGAAAGCCATAATTGATTACAGAGAGTACATTTTTCAGCCGGGAGCCTATAATACCAAAGAGTTTCCGGTAGCACATTATAACATCGCCTATTCGTATTTCAAGCAAAAGGAATATACCGAAGCTTTAAGTTGGTTCAGGAAATTCAATAATTTGTCCGATGGGCGTGATCGTGTAATGCTAGGTGATGCTTACAACCGGACGGCCGATTGTTTTTATGTTAACCGGCAGTTTGCCCAGGCAATTGATATGTACGACAAAGCTTCGACCATTCCCGAAGGAGCACCCGATTATGCGCTGTTTCAGAAAGCGTTTTGTTTGGGGCTGATGAAGGAGTATAAGAAAAAGATTGATGTATTGGATAACATGGTGCGCAGGTATCCTGAATCGCCTTACGTGGATGATGCATTATACGAAACAGGGCGTTCTTATGTCGCTCTTAGTAATAATGATCAGGCCATCTATTATTATAAGTCCACCAAAGAGAAGTATCCAAAAGGGAGTTATGCCAAAAAGGCATTGCTTCAGTTGGGGTTGGTTTATTACAACAGTAACGATAATGATAACTCGCTGAAGTTTTATAAGCGGGTGGTAAATGAATATCCCGGCACCGACGAGGCTGAAGATGCACTAATGGGCATCCGCAATATTTACATGGATAATAACGACCTCAATGGATACGTGAATTACACATCTTCACTGGGTGCTTTTGCGCAAGTTGGAGAGCGTGAGAAGGATAGCCTGACTTTCGTGTCTGCTGAGCGCTTTTATATGCAAAGTGATTGCGACAAAGCCATTGCTCACTTTAAGAATTACCTCACCCGCTTTCCGGATGGTAAATTTGCCCTTAATGCGCATTTTTACAAGGCCGATTGTCAGTATAAAACAGGCGCCTACAATGATGCTTTGAGCTCGTTTGAGTATGTTGCCGGTCGCGAAAGAAGTTTGTTTACTGAGGAGGCTCTGATGCGTATGGGAGAGCTCAATTATCAGCAAGGCGCTTACCGAAAAGCCTACGATAGTTTTAGCCGACTGGAGTTAGAAGCCGAAATTGCAGCGAACCGGGTGGAGGCTAAGATTGGAAAAATGCGCTGCCTGGCGAAGATCGACCAGCCGCAACAATGTATCAATGCCGCTGAAAATTTGCTGGCTTCATCAAAAATTGCTGACGAAATTAAGCGCGAGGCCTATTTCAACATGGCAAATAGCTACCTGCTGTTAGGAGATAAGGAACGCGCCTTTGAGAATTTTAAAGTGATTGCTGCTAACCCTAAAAGTGCCGAGGGGGCCGAAGCTAAATACCAGTTAGCGCAGATGCTTTATAACAATGGTGATAAAGAGGCGGCTGAAAAAGAAATTTTTGATTACATAGATAAAGGAACATCACACCAATACTGGTTGGCCCGAAGCTTTATTTTGTTGGCCGAAATTTACCACGATAGAGGCGAAACTTTTCAGGCTATACAATACCTGCAAAGCATCAGGGATAATTACGAAGGGGATGATGATATCAGTCAGCGTGTCGAAACCTATCTTAAAAGCTGGCAATCAGTAGAAGCAGCCGAAGAAACAGAAGCTGCAAATAACCTTAATGACTAATTTGATGTTTTAATCAGGCAATTATTCAATTTACTGATAACCTTCAAAGGAGGTAATTATAAACACGGGCATTGCGTAATTGAAAAAATAATTAGATGAGATACATACAGATACTTACGGTTTGCATCGCTGTGGCCATTCTAGGTAAGAATGGCGTCGCAGCCCAGGAAAAAATTAATCAGGATGTAAAGGTGGTTAAGGAGTACAATCCAACTATTTCAGACGCCTACAAGGTCAACTATATGCCGGTACTTGCTGATTCAACGACTTTCAATCCTCGATTCAATTACCGCATTATTAGCACTTCAGTGACAACAGATTATCAGCCGGCCCCCATTGCGCCGGCCCGAATCAATGCATCCCGTAAGGAATATTTGCACAAATCCTTTATTAAAGGAGGAGTTGGTAATTACAGCACTCTTTTGGCCGGTTTGGGTTTTAATGTGCTGGCTAACGAAAAGTTTGTTTTGGGGTTAAATGCCAACCATGTGAGTTCATTGGGTAACATAACTCTCGAAGATGATAATACCGTTGATGCGCCATTTCATGATACTGATGTAAAGGCCAATTTCAAGCATTTTTTCGATGATAAAACGTTGCGGGTTGATATGGCCTTTGTGCATAATGTGTTTCAGTATTACGGCTACCAAACATTGACTGCCGATGGGGCTTATTGGCTGCCGGATGGTACATTGACATCTGGTGCTGGGTTTATTCCGGATGCCGATCAGCGCTTTTCCAATTTTACGACCAGTATTGGCTTAAGTAATAATGAAACCGATGATGGAAAAATGCAATATGATACCGAAGCAGGGTTCAGTGCGTTTGGCAACCTAACGGGTGTCAGTCAGTTAGGGTTTAAAGTGGGAGGACAGCTCTATCAGCCAATTAATAATTTGGGCTTTAATCTGGAAGGTGGTATTGAGAGTTACAAAACATCCGTACCCGATTCGATTGGCCCCATGTATAGCTTTAATGATCGGTCGCAGCTGCTGTTGCGCCTCAATCCTTCGCTTAATTTTAATTTCGACCGGGCAAAACTTAAAGTGGGTATACAGATTGCAGGTCTCATCGATACCGAAGCGGATAAGTTTTATCTGACACCTGATGTCATGGGGGAGTTTACTGTTGTTGAGGGGATTGCTACTATTTATGGAGGCGTAAACGGACGGGTTCGTGCAAACGATTATACCAGCATGCTCAACGAAAATGCATTTGCCTCTGCTGATATTAATGTCAGGTCGTCGGTCGTCGGTCTTAACCTTTTAGCGGGAATAAAGGGGAATTTTAGCGCCTCAACTTCATTTTCAGCGGGTCTGGAGTACGGCATTTTTAACGACGAACATTTTTGGGTGAATAAAACCTACGCAACGCACACGCTCGCAGCCGACGCTGTAAGTGCCGAGCATTATTCCAATCAATTCGATGTGGTGTATGATGATGGTGCACTGCTGACGGTTAAGGGCGCGCTCTTATATAAACCTAAACAGACCATGGAGTTTCTGTTTAGTGGTGCCTATTACGGCTGGAATCTGGATAGTGAACAAAAAGCCTGGCATCAACCCGAAGTGGAACTGGGCATTGAGTCGCACCTAAATGTCATTGATAACCTGTATGCTTCTGCCGGAATAAAATACCTTGGCGAACGTTGGGCTTATGACGTCACTCATGAGTCACAAATTAAAGAGCTAGAAGGGGTGGTTGACGTTAATGTTGGAGCCGAATACTATTTTAGCAAGCAATGGTCTTTTTGGGCTTCAATGAATAACATTGCTGTGGCCAAATACTATCAATGGAACGGGTATCCCATGCAGGGATTGAATGCGCGTGCAGGGATAATTTTCTCCTTCTAAAAGCAATAAAAGCATAAAAAAATCACAACGAAATAAGGCGTAAAAATCATCATTTAAAGTCGGTTTAAATGATGATTTTTGTTATATTTGTAAGTCCTTCAAAGAGGAGGATGAGATTAGCCGGTTTAGCCGGTTTTTTTACGCTTTTCAAAAGAATTTAAGATGAGTGATCAGGTAAATGAAAATGTAAATAAACAAGGCGATTATAGCGCCAACAGTATTACTGTATTAGAGGGACTGGAAGCAGTGCGTAAGCGCCCGGCCATGTACATCGGTGATATTGGTGAGAAAGGATTACATCACTTGGTCTACGAGGTGGTTGATAACTCTATCGATGAAGCTTTGGCTGGCCATTGTGATTCAATTGAAGTGATAATTCATCAGGATGATTCAATTACAGTAAGTGATAATGGTCGTGGTATTCCAACTGATTTTCATGAGAAAGAAGGAAAATCAGCATTGGAAGTGGTAATGACAGTGCTGCACGCCGGTGGTAAGTTCGATAAAGATTCTTATAAAGTATCGGGTGGTCTGCACGGTGTGGGTGTTTCCTGTGTGAACGCTTTGTCAATCATGCTGAAGGCCGAAGTGCATCGAGGTGGAAAAATTTACACCCAGGAGTATTCCATTGGTAAGCCCGTAACTGATATTATTGAGGTAGGTACGACTGACCGAACCGGAACAATTGTGACTTTTAAGCCCGATGAATCGATATTTAATTCAACCACTTACAAGTATTCGATTCTGGCAAACCGCCTGAGGGAGCTTGCTTTTCTAAATAAAGGAATCAAAATCAGGTTGATTGATGAGCGTGAGACTGGGGAAGATGAGCAGTTCAAGACTGAAGAGTTTTTCTCAGAGCGAGGTCTTGAAGAATTCGTTCATTTCATTGATGAATCACGTGAAAAACTCATCGATAAAGCCATCCATATTTCGACAGAGAAGAATGATATTCCTGTTGAAATTGCGATTCTTTACAATACATCGTTCGCCGAGAATATTTATTCTTACGTAAATAACATTAACACCATCGAAGGTGGAACGCATTTAACTGGTTTTAGAAGGGGCTTGACGCGTACGTTGAAGACTTTCGCCGAAAAATCAGGCATGCTGAGCAAGCTTAAATTCGATATTAATGGCGATGATTTCCGCGAAGGCCTAACTGCAGTTATTTCGGTTAAGGTGGCTGAGCCGCAGTTCGAAGGCCAGACAAAAACTAAACTTGGTAATAGTGAGGTGAGCCTGTCTGTTGACCAGGCGGTGAGTACCATGCTAACCAATTACCTTGAGGAAAATCCTAAGGATGCCAAAGATATCGTCAATAAAGTTATTTTGGCTGCTCAGGCCAGGCATGCGGCGCGCAAAGCACGTGAGTTGGTGCAGCGTAAGAGTGTGTTGAGTGGTGGAGGTCTGCCTGGTAAGCTGGCTGACTGTTCTGATAAAGATCCAGCACACTGTGAGGTGTTCCTTGTCGAGGGAGACTCGGCGGGTGGTACTGCCAAGCAAGGCCGCGACCGTCGGTTCCAGGCTATTTTACCGCTGCGAGGTAAGATTTTGAATGTGGAGAAGGCGCTCCAGCACAAAGTGTTTGAGAACGACGAGATTAAGAATATATTTACAGCTCTGGGTGTAACAATTGGTACCGAGGAGGACAGTAAGGCACTTAATCTGGAAAAATTGAGGTACCATAAGATTGTAATCATGTGTGATGCCGATGTGGATGGTAGCCACATTGCAACGCTTATCATGACCTTCTTCTTCAGGTATATGAAGTCTTTAATTGAAAATGGATACCTCTACATTGCCACACCTCCTTTGTATTTAATCAGACGAGGTCAAAAACAGACTTATTGCTGGAATGAAGAGCAACGCATGCGATTAGTTGAAGAGTGGGGTGGAGGAAAAGAGAGTGCCTTGCATATTCAGCGCTACAAAGGTCTTGGAGAGATGAACGCCGAGCAGCTTTGGGAAACAACCATGAATCCAGAAGAGCGAACACTGCGCCAGGTAACTATTGAAAGTGCCACCGAAGCCGACCGCGTTTTCTCAATGCTGATGGGTGACGATGTACCACCGCGCAGAGAGTTTATTGAACAAAATGCCACTTACGCAAATATTGATGCATAGTACAGTGGATTAGATAAAATTTAAAAAAGGGAGCTTGCTTGATTGCAGCTCCCTTTTTAGTTAGAAATTTTTATCGCTTAAATGTCAATGAAACCTTCAAATACAAAGGTGGCCGGTCCTTCGAGCCATATATTTTTATAGCCGCCTTCGGCTGTTGCAGAAAATGAAACCTTAAGATTTCCGCCGAGTACTTCTATGGCAAATTCATTATAGTCAGGCTTTTTAATGTGTGCTGCTAAAGAACATGCCACAACCCCTGTTCCGCAAGCCAAAGTTTCGTCTTCTACTCCCCGTTCATAGGTTCTTACTTTAATTTGGTTACCTTCTTTAAAATGCACAAAATTAACGTTTGTGCCGTCTGGGGCGTAGTGATCGGAATAACGAATCTTTTGACCTTCCTCATACACATTCACTGCATCAACGTCATCGACAAAACTAACGTGGTGAGGCGAGCCGGTGTTCAAAAATGTGTATTCACTGCTGGTGTGAATTTCCTCCACATCAATCATCTTTAAATTTACAATTCCATCAGAATAGGACGCGCGATGCTCTCCATCAATGGCCATAAAAGTAAAATCGTTGGGGTTTGACACAGCTCCTATATGAACAGCAAAAGCAGCAATGCACCGGCCACCATTGCCGCACATCGATGCTTCCTTACCATCGCTGTTGAAATAGCGCATGGTAAAGTCGAGAGAGGGATGACTCTCCAACAGCATTAAGCCATCACCACCAATGCCAAAGCGTCTGTCGCATAAGTTTTGGACTATATCGTGTCGGTCGCCATCAAATAGTTTTTGGCGATTGTCAATTATTACAAAATCATTTCCGGCGCCCTGGTATTTATGGAATTTAATTTTTGTCATTGCGGGATTGTGCTTTATTCATTAAACAAAAGACAAAACGTCGTGTTTTGCTTACAAAAATACGCTGATATGGCAGAAAAACCTTAATGTTAGGCAAAAAAACGTTAAGGGCTAGTTAAAGTTGGTCACCGGACTAATTTTTGATGTTCCAGTTTTCGTACCTTAGGCTATTAAGGTATAATATTTGTTAAATATGCATGGTTCGACAGGACTATTGCATTATAAAAATCTAACAGTAACTTTAAAAAGGTAAGACATATGAATACAAAAAAAGTATTTTACACATTTGCCATTGCAGTGATTAGTGCAGTTACAGGTGTTTATGTGTACTCACATTTTGAAAATAGTGAACCAAAAGTTATTACAATTAGGGAGGAAGTGCCTGCAATAGGGCAATTTACTTCGAATACAGTTCAGGCGGCATTACCCGATTTAACAACTGCAGCAGAAAGGAGTGTTCATGCGGTAGTTCATGTTAAAACCAGAAGTACAGGAAAGGATTACTACTCCGGAAATCCCTTTTACGATTTCTTCTTTGGTCCCGGAAGTGGTTATCGTCAGCAGCCTCAGCCAGTATTAGGAGCCGGTTCGGGGGTGATTCTAACAACCGACGGATACATTGTAACCAATAACCACGTGATTGATAATGCTGATGAAATTGAGGTGACTCTTAATGATAAGCGTACCTTTTCGGCCACTTTGGTTGGGGCCGACCCAACATCAGACATTGCTTTGATTAAAATAGAAGCCGATGATCTGCCGTTTGTGCCTTATGGTAATTCCGATGAGTTGAAAGTAGGCGAATGGGTATTGGCCGTCGGTAATCCGTTTAATTTAACATCAACTGTTACAGCTGGCATTGTTAGTGCCAAGGCTCGAAGTATAAATATTATCGCTAATAGGAATCAGACTTTGGGCGTCGAATCATTTATCCAAACAGACGCTGCTGTTAATCCCGGTAATAGCGGCGGCGCATTGGTTAATCAGCGGGGCGAATTGGTTGGCATCAATACTGCTATTGCCTCGCGCACTGGGTCTTTTAGTGGCTATTCTTTTGCTGTGCCTGTAACAATTGCCAAAAAAGTTGTGGCTGATTTGATGGAATTTGGAGAGGTGCAAAGAGGACTTCTTGGGGTAAGTATCATTGAGGTCAGTGATGTGCCTGAAGAGCTTTCCGATGAGTTAGGTGTGAAAATCGAAAAGATAGAGGGCGTTTTTGTGGGAAGTGTTGCTCCTAATGGCGGTGCAGCTGAGGCTGGCGTTAAGGCCGGTGATATCATTCTTCAGGTGAATGGAGAGGATGTGAATTCGGTTCCCGAGCTTCAGGAGAGAGTGAGTATGCACCGCCCTGGAGAAAAGGTAAATATTATTGTGTTACGTGATGGAAAACAGAAACCTTTTGAAGTAACTTTACGTAATATACAGGGAACAACCGGTATTATATCTTCCGATAAGTTTGATGAAACCCTTGGTGCTACGCTGGAGACTGTCTCAGTCAACGACTTAAGGCGTCTTGGAGTGCGTTATGGCATACAAGTTGCAGACGTTGGTAATGGAAGTTTAAGCCAGAGTGGTGTTAAAGATGGATACATCATTACGAAAGTAAACGATGTACCTATTAAAAATATTGAAGATTTTAAGGCAGAAGTAGCTAAAGCGAAAGACGGACTCTTCCTGACTGGAATTTATCCAAATGGTCGGGTTGTTTACTATGCAGTGAATCTGAACGATTAAAATGTTTTCCGGCTATTAGGCACGAAAGGTTGGAAAAATAAGGAAATTGTAGTACTTTTGTGCCGGATTTTTATAAGGAATATGAGACAACTCAAGATAACAAAGTCGATTACTAACCGCGAAAGCGCTTCTTTAGATAAGTATTTGCAGGAAATTGGTCGTGAAGAATTGATTTCTGTAGAGGAAGAAGTAGAGTTAGCTCAACGTATCAAAAAAGGTGATCAAATTGCTTTGGAGAAATTAACCAGAGCGAATTTACGTTTTGTGGTTTCAGTAGCTAAGCAATACCAGAATCAGGGTTTAAGTTTACCTGATTTAATTAACGAAGGTAACCTTGGTTTGATAAAGGCTGCAGAGAAGTTTGATGAAACGCGCGGGTTTAAGTTCATATCTTATGCGGTTTGGTGGATTCGACAGTCGATTCTTCAAGCGTTAGCTGAGCAGTCTCGTATTGTTCGTCTGCCTTTAAACCAGGTAGGTTCATTAAATAAAATTAATAAGGCTTATTCGAAGTTTGAGCAAGAAAACGAGCGTAAGCCATCACCGGAAGAGCTGGCCGATAAGCTGGAATTACCTCCGGAAAAAGTCGCTGACACAATGCGTGTTTCAGGACGCCACATCTCGGTTGATGCTCCTTTTGTTGAAGGGGAAGACAACAGTTTGTTAGATGTATTGGTGAATGGAGATTCTCCCAATGCTGATAAGACGCTGATAAATGAGTCTTTAGCTCGTGAGATTGAGCGTGCCTTGGCGACACTTACTGAAAGAGAGAGCGATATAATTAAGCTGTTCTTTGGTATTGGTTGTCAGGAGATGACGCTGGAAGAGATTGGCGAGCGTTTTGGTTTGACACGTGAACGAGTGCGACAAATCAAAGAGAAAGCAATTCGTCGTTTACGTCATACTTCAAGAAGTAAGCTCTTAAAATCTTACTTAGGATAAGCTATAAAAGCATAAAAAGAAAGGCCTCGAAGTTTACTTTGGGGCCTTTTTATTAAGTAAACTTTCAAGTCGCTTAATTTCATCACGGTGCTGGGCAGCGCTGATAAAATCAAGCTCTTTAGCAGCTTTCTGCATCTCTTTCCGAGTTTTCTCAATGGCTTTTTTCAGTCCTTCAGCGCTCATGTATTCAACCACTGGATCTGCGGCAATATCGGCTCCTTCAGGCTCGATGTAGGCTTTGGCTTTGGAGGAGGCTTCAATAATTGTGGTAAGCTGTTTGTTTATCTGGGTTGGGGTAATGTTGTTCTTTTGATTGTATTTCAGCTGCTTCTCGCGTCTGTATAGAGTGGCATCAATGGTTGCCTGCATACTTTTTGTAATGACATCGGCATACATAATAACACGGCCATTCAGATTTCGTGCTGCGCGACCGGCTGTCTGGGTCAGTGAACGCTCTGATCTTAAGAAGCCTTCCTTGTCTGCATCTAAAATAGCCACTAATGACACCTCAGGCAGATCCAATCCTTCACGGAGCAGATTAACCCCTATAAGTACATCAAATGTTCCCAGCCGGAGGTTCTCCATGATCTTTACCCGTTGCAATGTGTCCACATCGGAATGGATGTATTCACATTTAATAGAGAGTCGGGTGAGGTACTTGGTTAGTTCTTCAGCCATTCGTTTGGTTAGTGTGGTGACCAGTATTCGTTCATTTTTCTCTATACGGTCATTAATTTCATTTATTAGATCGTCAATTTGATTTTGGCTTGGTCGGACATCAATTTCCGGATCTAGCAGTCCTGTTGGTCGTATTAGCTGCTCCACAATAACCCCTTCCGTTTGTTCCAACTCGTAATCAGCTGGTGTTGCACTCACGTAAATAATCTGGTTTACCATTGACTCAAACTCTTCGAACTTAAGCGGCCGGTTATCCAAAGCCGCGGGTAAACGGAACCCATATTCAACCAAATTTTCTTTTCGGGAGCGATCGCCGCCATACATTGCACGTATTTGAGGGATGGTAACGTGACTCTCGTCAATAACGATCAGGTAATCATCAGGAAAGTAGTCCAAAAGGCAGAAAGGGCGAGTCCCTTCATTGCGGCCATCAAAATACCTGGAATAATTTTCAATACCCGGGCAGTAACCCAGTTCTCTAATCATTTCTAAATCGTAGTTAACCCGTTCGTCCAGTCGCTTTGCTTCAATGCTTTTACCGCTTTCCTTTAAAAACTGAACGTGTGCTGTAAGATCGTCCTGAATTTGTTGAATGGCCTGTTGAGTGCGCTCCTTTGATGTAATAAAGATATTGGCAGGATATATCTTCAGGGTATCCAGCGACTCTATACGTTTGCCGTTTTCCGGATAAAATAGCTCTATTTCTTCTATTTCATCGCCCCAAAATATAACTCGACAGGCATGGTCGGCGTAGGCCAGAAATATTTCAACGGTATCACCTTTCACCCTGAAATTGCCTCGCTCAAACATCACTTCGTTGCGCGAGTAGAGACTGTCTACCAACTGTCTTAAAAAGGCATTTCTTGATACCTGGCTGTTTTTCTCGATGGTGATGACTCCTGAATGAAAATCCTCTGGATTACCAATGCCATAAAGACAGGAAACTGAGGAAACGACAATGACATCTCTTCTGCCAGAAAGCAAAGCAGAGGTAGCACTCAGCCTTAATTTTTCAATTTCATCGTTTATGGATAAATCCTTTTCGATGTAGGTGTCTGTTACCGGTAAGTAGGCCTCTGGTTGATAGTAATCGTAATAGGACACGAAATACTCGACCGCATTATTGGGGAAAAACTGCTTAAACTCTCCATATAGCTGAGCAGCTAACGTTTTGTTATGCGATAATATGAGAGTTGGCCGTTGTACCTGTTCAATAACATTGGCCACGGTAAATGTTTTTCCGGAACCGGTTACGCCGAGCAGAGCCTGGTGTTTTTGGTTGTTCAGTATCCCTTTTGTTAATTGCTCGATGGCTTGCGGCTGGTCGCCAGTTGGTGCAAAATCCGATAATATTTTAAGCTCCATTGTCCACTTTAATTTATTTGCCTTTGGTCAAGTGACAAAAAAAGAGTTGCAATTGCAACTCTTTCGGTATTTTGTAATGATTTTTTATCTTCTGCGTTTTCTCTTTATCGCTTTCGAATTGCGTTTTGATGAGCCGCGGTATTGAGAGCGCGTTTTTAAGTAGGCCTTTCTGTTGTATTTAGGCTCATTTCGCCAACGACTATCATCGATTAAGTAAGTAATGCCTATTGATGTGGTATAATAAAAATCGTTTGACTCTGTCTGTACCACACCGCCTCCAGGTATTTCATACTCTTTGTGGGCATCTAAATCATCTGTAAATGGAACCGTCCCGATGCCTTCGATATTAACACTCCACTGAGAGTTAATCCAAAGTGAGATGCCGAGGCCGCCCGAAAAAGTAGGGGTAATACCGCTCGCTTCGTTCCAAACAGAACCATATTCTTGATCAAATCCGGCACCATAGACGCCATAATATTTTGTTGCGCTATAATACAAAGCTCCTACCTGTCCGATAATATATGGATTAATTGAGCGTTGTTTGAAGTAGCCGAATAAAACATCTATGGGTCGAAACGTAACGCCTACATTAAATTCTCCATAAGTATTGTCAAACCATGCGTTATTTATGCCGGGAGCAGAAAGCTGTATTCCGCTCATTTCGCCTCCCATAATTGAAGCTCTGGCTGAAAGAAAGGTTGTGAGTTCCTTATCTGCATTAACACCCAGAGATAGATGTGTTCGCCCATCATCAACAAGGTCGCCATAAAAATGGTTAGCCCCAAGACGCCCTGTTACACTAAATCCTTCCCATATAGTTGATCTTCGTCTACGTTGGGCAACAGACTCAGGTAAGACTGTTGCAATGAGGATTGCAATAATTATGATTGTTCTTAATGACGACGGCATTCGAATGTGCTTTAATTATGGTGTAAAAATGTAAAAAACTTTACGATTAGAAAAATCAATTTATTCCAAAGGTGTAATAAAGACTTCATTTTACGAAAAAAAATTTACAGATAACGTATTTTACTTAGTAAAAGTAAGTTTTTTTTACACTTAAATCTTAAGAATTGCATTCATCGTCTTTTTTATCGTTTCTAAATCCGAGTAAAATCGACTGAACTCAGGTATGCCGCTTACACCACCCATATTTATATTGTCATTTTTATAGGTCATAGGGGAAGGAAACTCTTTGCGAGCCGAAAAGTGAAATTCTTTGGCGCCAGTTTTTGCTGCCAGTTCTGCAATGTTATCCGGTTTAACACCTGAGCCAACAAGTATTGTAATGCGTCCGTTGGCCTGTTTGATGAGCTCTGAAAGACAATCTATGCCTAATGGAGCTGTTTGTTGCATACCCGATGTTAATACTCTTGTCGCTCCAAGAGATATCAGTTCTTCAAGCGCTTTTTCCGGTGCATTACACATATCAAATGCCCGGTGGAACGTAAAAGGCAGTTCTCCTGAAGCATCAATAAGTTTTTGTGTGTTGGGTACGTCAATATCGCCATTTGTCAGGAGGCAACCCGAAACAATGCCATCAGCACCGAGTTGTTTTGCCATTCTTATGTCATTTAGCATGACATTTATTTCTTCGCTGGAATACACAAAATCGCCACCTCTGGGTCTGATGATTACAAAAACTTGAATATTGGGAGCCATTTTTTTTACTTCCATAATCATGCCTGCACTTGGAGTTGTACCTCCTTCAAACAGATTATCGCAAAGTTCCACACGCTGTGCGCCAGCTTCTTGTGCATTGAGGGCTGATTGAACAGAATCAATGCAGATTTCAAATGAATAGTTCTTAGTCATTATTAGTCAGATAAATCCTTAAATTACTAATGTTTGTGCCAGATATGAAGTTTTTAGCTTCGGGGGTATAAAGATAGTCTATCTCGTGCGAAAAGTACTCTTCGACCTTCGGTCTTACTACTTTCATTGTGCTGTTTAGGAGTTTGTTTTTTTCCGTAAAGCTTTCTTTCAAAACGACTAGTGTGCTGGGCAGCCATCTGGAAGGAAAGTTAAAATCATTGTTGTTAGACGCTTTTAGACTGCTTATTTCATCAAAAATGAGCTGAAGTATTTCTATTAGAGTTTGCTCTTCTTCAATTGTTTTATTGTTCTGTCTTAGCCAGAGGTTTATTTTTTCTTTATTGGGCACTATCAAGCCGCTGGTATAGGGGTTTTGGTTGTTATGAAGAATAAACTGATCGATGTATTCGCAGTGATCAATGATGGCTTCCTCTATGCCTTCCGGACTGTATTTTTCCCCATCTGCACCTATAAGAAGACTTTTAAAACGCCCCAATACATATAAGTAATTATGAGCGTCTAAATAGCCAAGGTCACCGGTGTAAAGCCATTGATCTTTTATCGTTTCATTAGTGGCCTCTTTATTGCGCCAGTATCCTTGCATGACATTTTCTCCGCGTATTACAATCTCACCTTTTTCGCCAACCGGCAACGTCTTGCCATCGCTGTCACAAATTTTAATTTCCAGCTGGTTAACGACCTTGCCCGACGAACCAAGCTTATGATGTTTGGGTGTATTGGCAGAAATGATGGGTGAAGCTTCGCTCAAGCCATAGCCCTGATACATGGGAATACCTATTGCGTAGAAGAAACGTTGCAGTTCAATGTCGAGCAAAGCGCCACCACCAATAAAATATTGTAGTTTACCGCCAAAGCGCTCTTTTATTTTATTAAAGATTAGCTGCTTGTAGAGGCAATATATTGGGTATAAAAGTTTTTTGAGTCCTTTTCCTGCTTGCTCACCATCACCATTGTACCAGTATGCAAAGTGAAGGCCGGATTCAAACAGGCGGGATGCTGTTGCGCCTTTTCCCTGAATGGCTTTTTCTATGTTTTTCTTGAAATTCTTTGCCAAAGCAGGTACACTCATTAAAATCTCTGGTTTAATTTCCTGCATGTTGGTCACAAAGTTTTTCAGTGTTTCGTGCTGGTTGCGACCAATTTGCACGGCAGCTATTGATGCACCTTTATGCATGAAGGAGTACAGAGAGGCCGTGTGAGCAAAGGCATGATCCCATGGCAACACAACCAGTGTTTTATAATGCTGGGGAACGTTAATATAGCTGAAGGCCTGTTCAACATTTGCTGTGTAATTTCTGTGTGAAAGGATGATTCCCTTGGGGTCGGCAGTGGTGCCCGATGTGTAGCAGATATTGGCAGGTGTTTCTGGCTTTACTGCTTCCATGGCATGTGCTAACGCTGAAGGAGCTTTTTGTGCATGTTGTTTGCCTACTTTAAAAAGTTCTGTAATCGTTGTTTCGTCTTCTTCCAGCTCATTAACATCATCTAAAATTATTACTCGTTTTAGTTCGGTTAGCTGTGGTTTTACCAATCGTATTTTATCTAGTTGATTGCGGGATACGATGATGGTCTCTGACTGTGAGTGGTTTAGTCTGAATATAAGGTCGTTATCAGCTTCTAGTTTGGTGGATAGAGGTACGTTGATGGCGCCAACGTGTAGAATCGCTAATTCGCTTACCAACCAAAGCCGTCTGCCTTCCGAGAGCAAGGCCACCCGGTCGCCAAGCTTAATGCCTAATGACAGAAGTGCGTTACTCAAATGATGGACTTCAGCTTGTATTTCCTTGTACGAATATGAGGCGTATTTATCCGTCTCTTTTTCCCATATTAACGGGTTATCGGGGTATTTGATAACACTTTCCTCAAAAAAATCGATTAAGCTTTTCATATTCTAAATTTTTCAGGGGTTAAAGTTAAATTAAAATTATTAGAACTTTTTGTGTTCGTTTTCGACCATTTGGTGTGTATATTCGGACAAGTATTTTATTATAATCTTTATCTAATATTCAGTAAGTTAGTGTTTAATAGATGGTGGCAAGGAAATTGATTACATTTTGTAGATTAATTAAGTTAAACCTTGTACCATGAAGAAATATGCATTGTTTTTTATGCTGTTATTTGGGACTATAACAGTTACATCTTATGTTGAAGCGCAAAACACTGCCCAAATGGACAGTGTGGAGTGTCTTAAAAATTATTCTTTGTATAAAGAAGCGCTTAAGAAAAAAATGTACGATTATTCCATTGGCGCCTGGCGCGCGATGTTTGATAATTGTCCCGATGTGACCATTCGACTTTACGCCGATGGAGTCGATATTTACAAATACTACATTGATAAAGAGAAAGACAATCTAAGAAAGCAATCTTTGGTTGATACTTTATTGTTGATTTATGATCGGCGTATTCAGTATTTTGGAGATCATCCCAAATATCCCAAGGGCTGGGTGCTTGGCCGTAAAGGATTGGACATAGTTACCTACAGGCGCAATGAAATTTCAGAGTTAGAAAAGGCGGTAACCTGTTTTGAAGCATCTCATGGCGCGCTTGGAAAAAAGATGGAACCGATGGTAGCAGTTAATTGGTTACAGGCTACAAACGCTTTGCTGGCAACCGGGGAAAGAACCTCTTCAGAACTTCTTGATGTCTATATGGATGTAGACCAAGTGTTGGCTTATCATATCAAAAAGCAAACGAATGAGGAGTTGGTGGAGATGCTCAATAAAGCCAGTGATACCTGCGTTGAAATTGCAATTAGAAGTGGATTTGATAATTGTGAGGCGCTTGAACAAACACTTACTGCAAAGTATGAACAGGTGAAAGACAATACCGATGGTTTGTCTCGGTTGTTAAAGCTGTTGGATGCTTTTGATTGCTCGGGGGGTAATTTATATGCTCAGGCAGCTGAACGTAATTACCAATTAGCTCCAACAGCCGATGCTTCATACATGTTGGCAAAGTATTTTATTAAGCAAAATGATTTTAATAAGGCGAAGGAGTACTATTTAAAAACAATCAGTCAGGCTGATGATCAGGAACTGCAGGCTAAGTGCTTTTATGAATTAGCAGTGGTTACATTTTCACACTACAAAAATGGTCCGGAAGCCCGGGAGTACGCTCAAAATGCCTTGGAAATGAAGCGCGACTGGGGAAAACCCCATATTCTTATAGGAAATATTTATGCGCACGAGAGTTCAAAATACGGTGATAGTGATTTTGATCATCAAACGGTGTACTGGGTTGCTATTGACCAATTTAAAAAGGCAAAGATGATCGATCCAGAATGCGCTGATGAGGCAGAGAAGCAAATAAATTTATACTCACAATATATTCCTGATAAGGAAACAGGCTTTTTTCATGGCGTCCAGGAAGGTGATAACTATACGATTGGCTCATGGATTAATGAAAAGACGGTGGTGAGGTACCGTTAATCATATAACAAAAGAGGCTGTTTCAGATGAAGCAGCCTCTTGATGTGTTAATCAGCGATTCCAAACTTGTATACGGTTGTTTGCGTATAGGTATTCCCGGGCTTCAGCTCCGCGCTTGGGAAATGATCAATGTTGGGAGAGTTGGGGTATTTTTGAGCTTCAAAGCAAATGCCATAATACTGGTCGAAAGTCACCTCGTCACGGCCAAAGCTACCATCCAGAAAATTACCGGTATAAACCTGAAAACCTGGCTCTGTGGTATAAAATTCTAATGAACGGCCTGTGCTTTCATCAACTAAACGGGCACCAATGTTTAAATCGCCCTCAAAGCCATTGATGACGTAATTATGGTCATATCCATCAATCTCATGGATGCGCTCGCCAATCTTTCGCGGCATCATAAAATCGAGTGGCGAATCATTGACGGCCACAATTTCACCTGTAGGAATATCATTCTCATCTTTAGGAGTAAACTTATCTGCATACAACACCAGTGAATGCTCAAGTACGTTGTTTTGCATGCTCGACAGGTTAAAATAGGAGTGATTCGTTAAGTTGATTATGGTTTTTTTGTCTGTTGTTGCTTCGTAGTCAATCACCAGTTCGTTATCAAAAGTTAACGTGTAGGTTAGTTTGACATTCAGATTACCGGGGTAGCCCTCTTCCATGTCTTTTGATTGCAGTGTCAGTACAACACCTGTTCGCTTGGGCTCTTTAAAGGTTTCAATGTTCCATACTTTCTGGTGGAAGCCATTGGGGCCTCCATGTAATGCGTTTGACCCGTTGTTGCAGTTTAGCTGATAAGTTGTATTGTCAAGTGAGAATTTTCCATTTTCAATTCTGTTTGCATATCGGCCGATTGATGCACCAAAATAGGGACATTGGCTTTTGTATAATTCACTCAAGTAGGTTTCGACATCATCAAACCCAAGTGCAATTTCAGCAAAGTTACCACGTCTGTCGGGTGTTTTAATGCTCATGATAATGCCGCCATAGTTGGTCACCGTCACTTGCGTGTGCTTGCGATTTTGTAAGACGACTGTTGTAATTTCTTGATTTAATGCAGGAATGAATTGTTTTTTTTCATTGATTATCATAGTGGTTGTTGTCGATTAGATTAACAAAAATACGAAAAAAGTTAATTTTAACATTTTATTACTTTTTATATTGTCAACAATTAAAAAAGTAGTAGTTTTATACCTGAAAGATAGACATATTTCTTTCATTACGCTGGCTACTTTTATCCGGCAGGATAAATTAAATAAGCGCAGGTAGTTTTTTGGTTTTAGAGAGAAGAGGTTGTTCTATTGAATAACCTCTTTGTTTTATTTCTAAAATGCTTCAAAGTTCATCAATAATTGACGCAGTTCGACGTAAAACTACTGAACTATTATTAAATTTGCACTTCAATAAAAAAATCAATTCAAAACATTCATTCATGGTTCTGTTTTTTAAGGGAAACTCCAAGCAGATTATTGCAGTAGGAACGCAAGCCGAACTTTCAGCTGAAAACATCAGTAAATTAGAGTGGCTATTTAGCGGGGCAAAGCTTTCTGAAAGTAAAATTTTAGAAGGCTTTTTTGTTGGTCCACGTAAGGAAATGATTACTCCATGGAGTACAAATGCTGTTGAAATAACTCAAAACATGGGGGTGGAAGGAATTACTCGTGTGGAAGAGTTTTTTGAAGTTGATTCTGAAGAAGCAGAATTTGATCCGATGCTTCAGGCAATGTATAAAGGTTTAAACCAAGCCATTTTTACTATCGATAAAGCTCCTGAGCCCATCTTACACATTGAAGACATCGCGGCTTATAATGTGCAGGAAGGTTTAGCGTTAAGCGAAGAGGAGATTGATTATCTGAATGGTTTAAGTAAGCGCCTGGGACGCCAACTGACCGACAGCGAAGTGTTTGGTTTTTCACAGGTAAACTCTGAGCACTGTCGCCACAAAATTTTTAATGGTGTATTTATTATTGATGGGGAGGAGAAGGAGAGTTCTTTATTCCAACTCATAAAGCGCACATCAAAAGAGCATCCTAACTTCATTGTATCTGCCTATAAAGATAACGTGGCGTTTATTGAAGGACCGAAAGCTATGCAGTTTGCTCCCGGAAGACAGGATACAGCTGATTTCTTTGAAACAAAAGATATAGATACCGTGCTTTCGTTGAAAGCCGAAACACATAACTTCCCGACAACCGTAGAGCCCTTTAACGGAGCTGCAACAGGTAGTGGAGGGGAGATTCGTGACCGTTTAGCAGGTGGACGCGGTTCCTTGCCTTTGGCAGGTACCGCTGTTTATATGACTTCATATTCGCGATCAGAAGAGGGGCGTTCGTGGGAAAAAGACATACCCGCTCGTCCATGGCTGTATCAAACACCTGAAGAAATCCTGATTAAGGCATCTAACGGAGCTTCTGATTTTGGAAATAAGTTTGGGCAACCAATGATTTGTGGTTCAGTATTGACGTTTGAGCACTTCGAAAATCAAAAGAAATTTGCTTTCGACAAGGTCATCATGCTGGCCGGAGGTATTGGTTTTGGCCGCAAAGAGCACGCTTTAAAAAATGATCCTGAGAAAGGTGATAAAGTGGTGATATTAGGTGGTGACAATTATCGTATCGGAATGGGTGGAGGAGCAGTTTCATCTGTTGCTACCGGTGAATTCGATAACTCCATTGAATTGAATGCAGTTCAGCGCTCAAATCCTGAAATGCAGAAACGTGCTATGAATGCCATTCGTGCATTGGCGGAATCGGATGATAACCCGATTGTTTCTATACATGACCACGGTGCAGGTGGACACCTTAACTGTTTGTCGGAGCTGGTTGAAACCACAGGTGGTACTATTCATCTGGATAAACTGCCAGTTGGAGACCCAACCTTATCGGCTAAAGAAATTGCCGGTAACGAGTCGCAGGAGCGCATGGGCTTGGTGTTAAAGGATAAGGATATTGAGAATCTGAAAAATATTTCGGCCCGTGAACGTGCCCCTTTCTATGAGGTAGGTGAAACGACCGGAGATATGCACTTTAAGTTTGAAGATGATAAAGGCAATGCTCCAATTAACTGGAAATTAGCCGATATGTTCGGTAATCCGCCAAAGACCATCATGAATGATGAAACGGCTGATGATAAATTCGAGGCGGTTGAATACGAAACAACGCAGGTTGAAAAATACATTAGCGATGTGCTTCAGTTGGAAGCTGTGGCCTGTAAAGATTGGTTAACCAATAAAGTGGACCGTTCGGTTACTGGTAAGGTGGCCAAGCAGCAGTGTGCCGGTGAATTGCAGTTGCCTTTAAATAACCTGGGGGCCTGTGCCATCGATTATAAAGGCGAGAGAGGTATCGCTACCTCCATCGGTCATGCACCGGCAATTGGCTTAGTTGATCCGGCTGCGGGAGCTCTAGTATCAATTGCTGAGGCTCTAACAAACATTGTTTGGGCACCACTTACACATGGTTTAAAAGGGGTGTCGTTAAGTGCTAACTGGATGTGGCCTTGTAAAAATAAAGGTGAAGACAGCCGTTTGTATCGCGCTGTTGAGGCTGTTAGTGATTTCAGTGTTGATTTGGGAATCAACATTCCTACTGGTAAGGATTCGCTTTCGATGACGCAGAAGTACAAAGATGGTGATATGGTTTACAGCCCGGGTACTGTTATTATCTCAGGTGCTGGTGAAGTAAGCGATATCAAAAAAATTGTAGAACCGGTACTGGTTAAAGATACCGATACTCATATATTACACATTGACCTGTCATTCGATAGTCTGAAGTTGGGTGGTAGCTCGTTTGCTCAAGTAGTTAATAAACTGGGTGCCGAAGCTCCAACTGTGACCGATGCTGAATACTTTAAAGCTGGTTTCAACACCATTCAGGAGTTAATCAACAAAGGCTTGGTACTGGCCGGGCATGATATTTCGGCAGGAGGTTTAGTAACTGCTTTGCTGGAAATGAATTTTGCGAATACGTCGTTCGGTGCTAAAGTTAATTTGAACGATTACGAAGAAAGGGATTTAGTTAAGTTATTATTCAGTGAAAATCCGGGTGTAGTTGTTCAGGTGAAAGATTTGGCTGCAGCGTCAGCTGTGCTTGAGGCGAATGGCGTTCAGTTCATGGAGCTTGGACAACCAATTGAGTCTCGTGAGCTGATTATCGAGAACCATGGTTCTACTCTGAATCTGGACATTGATAAGTACCGTGCCGACTGGTACAAGACCTCTTACCTATTGGACCGCAAGCAGAGCGGAGAGAAACTTGCTAAAGAGCGTTTCGATAATTATGCCAACCATGCGCTTGACTATTCATTCCCAACCACATTTACGGGACAGTTAGAGCAGTGGAACCTGGCTTTGGATCGTAAAGAGCGCTCAGGTATTAAAGCGGCTATTATCCGTGAAAAAGGTGTGAATGGCGATCGGGAGATGGCTTACAGCATGTTCCTGGCAGGTATGGATGTGAAAGATGTCCATATGACTGATTTAATCGCCGGGCGCGAAACGCTTGAAGACGTGAACCTGATTGTATTTGTTGGAGGTTTCTCAAACAGCGATGTTCTGGGTTCTGCTAAAGGATGGGCAGGTGCCTTCCTGTATAATCCGCAAGCTAAGAAGGCCCTCGATAATTTCTATGCTCGACCTGATACGCTTAGTCTGGGTGTTTGTAACGGGTGTCAGCTGATGGTAGAGTTAGGGCTTGTATATCCCGAACACGAAGAGAAGCCTAAAATGCTGCACAATGAATCGCATAAGTTTGAGTCTATCTTCCTTAATATGGAGATTGCGCAAAACGATTCTGTAATGCTAAGTTCGTTATCTGGCAGCAAGCTGGGAGTTTGGGTGGCTCACGGTGAAGGTAAATACCAATTGCCATATGCAGAGGATAAGTACAACATTGTGGGTAAGTACGCTTACGAAACATATCCCGCCAATCCAAATGGTAGTGACTACAACACAGCTGCTATTTGCTCTGATGATGGTCGTCATCTGGCCATGATGCCACACATGGAGCGAGCGGTTTTCCCATGGCAGTGGGCTTATTATCCTGCTGACAGAAAAACGGATCAGGTATCTCCATGGATCGAGGCATTTGTTAATGCCCGTAAGTGGATCGAGTCTCATAAATAAAAGCCAGAATTACTGGTATTAGATATCAAGACCTAACAGGTGTTCTCATCTGTTAGGTTTTTTTATGACTGTTTTTTGGGGTTAACCCGGTTAAAATCTCAGCAATTACCTGCTTCCTGGCTGAGGAGTTACATTTTCTGAGATGATAAATTCAGTGTTAATGGCAGTGATTCAGTGATATATCATTATGCTGCTAAATTATCGTAATTTTCATTGCTCACTTTTGCGTTTCTGTTAGTACTTTTGCGGATTAGCACTTTTCAAATTGAAAGAGGATTATGGCGGAAAGCGTGAGAGACTACATCAGTGATGCAATAGAATTTTATACATCGAACGATATCAGCAGTGCTGGTACAAGCCTTTATAAAGAAGGTAAAGTATCATTACAGCTCTATCAAAAAGCCTTAGATAACTGGATTTTTTCGGTCAAGGATACTAAAATGCACAAAGTGCAGATACGTAACCTGAACGATCGGCAAATAGAGACGATGTGTAACTGCTCATATATAGGCGGGCGATTTTGTGTTCATACAATCGCAGCTCTGTTATTTATTGCCGATATAGACGGAAATATTCAGATGGGGTTCGAAAAACGCAATGAGCAATCAAGTCAGCGAGCCGTATCCGGGCGTTCGGTATTGGGCTTTGAGTTGCCCTCTTACGAGCGTATTACCGAATCTTTTGTAAAAGATAATACTACGTATTCGGTGTTAAGTGCGGTTTCGTACAGTTACCAGGTAAGCTATATCTCTGAACTGATTGTACGCGACAATAAATTGATTGTGCAGCTCGATCAAAACTTTAAAAAGCACGTCCGCCTTGTTTTTAGTCATATTGATGATAAGGTCTATGTTTCGCCCGAAGAAAAAACAAACCTGCAGTCATTAACCGAACCCGAGGTTATTTGCTTGCTTAAGTTTGCCCGTTCGGCCAGCCCTGACATTTTAAAGCGAGTATTTAAAAATAGTCTTGAAGGGCTGAAAACAGAAGCTCTTCAGAAACATGGTATAGTCGGGGATGATTTTGACACGTATTTTACCATTGGTTTTGATGAGAAAAAGGGCTTAGTGGCCAAGCAAACCGATTTTGCCAAAGGATTAGTGCCAATTGAGCATATTGAGCAAAACGTGGTCGAGCAAATTCTGCATGAGATCGATGTTGAAACTTTTCACTTAGATACGCACGATGAGGTTCAAAAGCAAGAACGAGAATTAGGCTTTGTTCTGGAATTGCGCACTACCAAAACTTACTTTAGTGATAATTATCTGATTGAGCTAACGCCTATAATTGGTAAGCCAAATAAAAAGCGGGATGCATTAAGTTCGCATATTACTGAATACGACGGCATGCACGAAGAGTATATGCTAACAATTAGTGAGCGACAGAAAGAACTGTTGGAACTGATTGATGAGTGTAATTCTGCCATTAAGTCTTCCGATTTATTTTTGGTGCATAAGCGAATAATGGAACTGCTCGCGCAAGAAAAGCATGTGTATGTCAACGGCTCAAACAATTACAAACTGCGTAAAGCCGATTTGGAGCCCATTGTAATCGCCGGCACTCCAATCGATGGATTTTACGAGGTGAAGGAAGATGACACCTTTGTGTACTTGAATCCGAAGCTAAGGATAGGGGAGAAGGTATTGGCGATTGACGCTATTGATTACGAGCAATCGGGGCAGTTTATCTATGTGATTGATGGGGCCTACTATGTAACAAAGGATTACCGTGTGGCTAAGCTTATAGTGGAGCATAAGGAGCCTATTAAGATGATCAAGACTCATAAAGACATCTTTTTCGAGCAAGTCATCAAGCCCTTAGCAAACAGCTTCGACATGGTGTTTGATAAGGGAATTTTTGCCCTCGAAACAGCAGAGCTTGATTTTAAGAAGAAGCAAGTCTTTCTTTCCGAGCGGGAACAGCATCTGATTATAACTCCCCAGGTAGAGTACCATCACGGAGTTTCAGTGAAGCTTACTACCAATGGCAATATTTTGGTGGAAGAGGATGATAAAGTGATTCAGTATAAGCGCAACTTTGAGCTTGAAGATGATTTTGCTGAGCAGTTGGCACAGCTACATCCAAAATTTGAAGCTCAAAAGAGTAATCGGGTATTTCATTTACACTACAACGAGTTTAGTCACGATATGTGGTTTTACCGCTTTTTTGATGCCCTGCAGCATAACAATGTGGAGGTGTATGGCTTAAAAGAGCTCAAGAGTTTCAAGTATTCGCCGCATAAAGGCAAAATATCAACCTCAATCAGCTCCGGACACGACTGGTTTGATATTCAAATCAATGTTAGCTTTGGGGATAATGTAGTGAGCCTGAAAGATATCCGTAAAGCGGTGATGAACAAGCAACGGTTCATCCAGTTAGCAGATGGTTCCGTTGGTGTGTTGCCTTCAGAGTGGTTCCATAAATTTGAAAAATACTTTAGGCATGGCGAAGTTAATGGCGAGCATCTATCTGTTTCTAAACTACGTTTTTCTATCATCGATGAACTGTTTGAAAATATAGAAGATGCGGCCGTATTGGAAGAGCTGGCTGAAAAACGTCGCCGCCTGGCCGCCTTTACACAGATAGAGGATACCGAAGTGCCGGCCTCCATTAGTGCTGAGTTACGCCACTATCAGAAAGAAGGTGTTAACTGGCTTAACTTCCTGCATGAAATGAGCTGGGGTGGTATTTTGGCCGATGATATGGGATTGGGTAAAACATTGCAGGTACTTACATTTTTGCAGCAAGTGGTGGATAGGGACGCAACTACGAATCTAATTATTGTGCCAACCACACTGCTGTTCAACTGGGAAAATGAAATCAATAAGTTTGCACCCGAACTGAAAGCCTATTACCACTATGGTGTCGATAGGGTGAATGACACCAGCCTCTTTGATGATTACGATATTGTTTTTACCAGTTACGGTATTTTGTTGCGTGACATTGAGTTATTAAGGGATTATCAATTCAATTATATCGTACTGGATGAGTCGCAGGCAATTAAAAATCCGGCATCTCGTCGCTTTAAAGCGGCTTCCTTGTTAAAGGCTAAAGGACGATTGGCTTTAACCGGTACACCAATCGAAAACAGCACTTTTGATCTGTATGCGCAAATGAGTTTTGTTAATCGTGGTTTTCTGGGGTCTGTGTCGTCTTTTAAAGACGGTTTTGCCAGCGCCATAGATAAAGATGGTGATGAGTTGGTAGGCAATGAGCTGCAACGCTTAATCAATCCGTTTGTATTAAGGCGGACAAAGGAAAAAGTGGCCTCTGAACTTCCACCTAAAACCGAGGATGTTATTTTTTGTGAGATGGATACGGCTCAACGAAAGGTGTATGAAGCTTACAGAAATCAGTTTAGAGATCAGTTGATTGGTAAGGTCGAAGATGAAGGCATTGGTAAAAGTAAACTTATGGTACTGGAGGCCTTAACTCGTTTGCGTCAGATCTGTGATTCGCCCCTGCTGATTAAAAACAGTCAGTACGATGTGAGCGAATCAGTTAAAATAAAGGAAATTGTTCAACATATCACCGACAAAACAGCCAACCATAAAATTCTGATTTTTTCGCAGTTTGTTAAAATGTTGGCCTTAATAAAGGATGAGCTGAATCGGCGAAGTATCGACTTTGAATACCTTGATGGTAAAAGCTCAACCAAACAGCGCGAACAATCCGTAAATAATTTCCAGACCAATGATGATCTTCGGGTATTTCTTATTAGCCTGAAGGCCGGAGGAACGGGTCTTAACCTTACTGCTGCTGATTATGTGTATATTGTGGATCCATGGTGGAATCCGGCAGTTGAGAATCAGGCTATCGATCGCTGCTATCGTATAGGGCAGGATAAGAAAGTGTTTGCTTATCGGATGATTTGCCGGGACACAGTAGAAGAAAAAATCCTGAAACTGCAACAACGTAAAAAGAAGGTGGCTGGTGATATTATTCAAACGGATGAGAGCATTATGAAAAACCTTTCCATTGATGATATTAAGGATCTATTAGGATAAGGTAGCACACTCTCTTTGAACCATATTGAAGGCTGTTGGGAAACGACAGCCTTTTCTCTTTTCTGGCAAGTTTCAGGCAAGAATAACAAAACGTGCAACAGGAGGTTTGTCTCGAAGCACATCATGGCAGCTTTATCACTGAGATGGACATTGATAGTTGGCGCTGTTTTTTATAGCCGCTAACGCGCATAAGCATGCCCTTAGCCGCGGGTGTGTAAGGACATTGCTGCAGCAGCGTTCTAAAAAGTTCCCGAACGCTCTTGCTTAACTCTTTTTAGCTCCATCTTTGATGTGCCTGCTTATATTGACCCGGCGACATGTTAAACTCTTTTTTAAAGCTTTTGATAAAGTATGAGCTGCTGTTAAACCCTACTTTATAGGCAATTTCGCTTATCTGATCATCGGTACTAATAAGTTTAGCGGCTGCCTCCTTCAGTCGTATGGTCCGAATAAAGTCTGTTGTTGATTTTCCGGTGAGTGCTTTAATTTTTCGATGCAAGTTGCTTCGACTCATGGCTAATTCACTCCCCAGCTCTTCAACTCCAAAAGTTTCATCTTCCATGTTTGTTTTAACGATATCCAGTGCTTTGGTGATGAACGTTTCATCCACAGCAGTGCTTGTTACATCGGCAGGCAAAATAAGTGCATTGCCGGTGAAAACCTCTTTCAGTTTTTCCCTGTTCTTAAGCAGGTTATCGATATAGGCCTTGAGTACATCCGGATTAAAGGGTTTGGGCACATAGGCATCAGCACCTATGCTCAGTCCTTCAATTTTGTTTTCAACCGAGGTTTTGGCAGTCAGCATAATTACTGGAATATGACTGGTTTGTAACTTGGTTTTAATTTGCTTACACAGTTCAATGCCATCCATTACCGGCATCATTACATCCGATATTACCAAATCGAAAGAACGTCGTTTCAGAAGTTTTAAAGCCTGTTCACCATCACTTGCACTGTGCACCTGATAGTGATGTTTCAGCACGGAGCTTAAAAACTCAACCACCTGCGGATTATCATCCACAACTAAAAGTTTGTAATTATGCTGTTTGGCAGCATGATCAGTCTGTTCTGTGGCAGGGGTTTGTGTTTCGCTGTGTTCAGTAAATATTTCTGTATATTCAGAGTTGGCGTGCTGATTGACTTTATTAACCACCGGCAAGCATACTGTAAATGTTGTTCCCTGGCCTTTGGCTGATTCCACAGTAATTTGGCCCCCGTGAAGTTCTACCAGTGACTTGGTTAATGCCAATCCAATACCTGTGCCTGTAATGTGCTTATTACCATGGCTAAAGCGTTTGTACTGTTTGAAAACATCAGCTGGGTTATCGCTATCAATTCCAGCCCCATCATCACTTACTTTTATAAGGAGTTGCTGCTTCTCAATAACAGCATCATCTGTAAGTTCTAGGATGAGCTGGATGCTGCCCTGCTCTTTCCCATATTTAAATGCATTGGATAACAGGTTATATACTACTTTTTCAATAATGTCCTCATCAAATTGTATCTGCAAGTGGTCGATATTACTCTCAATCTTGAAATTCATATTGCGCTCGAGGGCCAGATAGCGGAATGATTCGCCATACTCCTTAATACACGCAACAATGTCGCCACTTGAAATATTTAGCTCCATGGAACCCGTTTCAACCTTTCTAAAATCCATCACCTGGTTGACAAGGCGCAGAAGAAGGTTTGTGTTTTTGTGAGCAATACTAAAAAGTTTTTCGTCGTCGCTGTTGAGCGAAAGTTTCTTTTTCAGGGTTACTAATGGCCCTGCTATTAAGGTTAATGGGGTTCTGAATTCATGAGAAATATTTGTGAAAAACTGAAGACGCATTTGATTCAGTTCTTTTATTTTTTCACGTTCCATGATTTCAAACTCTAACTTTCGTCTTAAATCAATCCATAATACGGTGTATCGGATATAGGCATACATAATGGCTCCAATAATAATAAAGTAGGCCATATACGCGTACCAGCGCTTCCACCAAGGAGCTAATACTTTTATTTTAAGTTGAGTTTCGGAATTACTCCAAACTCCATCATTATTCGCGGCTTTAACTTTAAACACATACTCGCCAGGCTTTAAATTGTTATATTTTACCAAGCGCTCAGAGGAGGCTTTGCTCCACTCTTCTGAAGAGTTTTCCAGCATATAGCTGTATGAGTTTTTTTCAGAGATAAAGTAGTTAATGGCCACAAACTCAATCCCAATGTTTGCTTGACGGTGATTTAGCACTATTTCTTTGGTGTCGGCTATGTTTTGCTCTAGAGGGCTGTTAGTATCGCCAGCTTTAACAGGACTGTTGTTTATTAATAAATCTGAAAGCAGAACCTTTGGAACGTTATTATTGACTTTGATTACATTGGGGTTGAAAACATTCAAGCCTTTAACGCCTCCAACCATCAGTTTGTCAAACGATGTATAGAGCAACTTATTAAATGTGCTGCCAAGCAAGCCGTCTCTGGTATCGTAGTTTTGAAAGCGTCCCGTTTTCTGGTCGTAATTAGCCAGCCCACCATGGGTGGCAAACCATAACTTTCCATCTTCCAGCTCTAAAATATCATAAACTTGTTCCTGTGCCAAGCCATCGCTTATCGTGAGGTTAACAATTTCTCCATTTTCCGGATTTAATTTGAAGATACCACCACCATTGGACCCTATCCACATCTGGCCATCTTTTCCCTCTTTAATACAGAGGATGGCATTTTTCCCAACACCACTATCATTGATGCGGTCAAACAGGTAGCGGATGTATTTCTTTTCATCACTTAGCCACACGTAAATTCCGTTACTGGTGCCAATCCACAGGTTTTTTTGAGAATCGACGAACAGACTGAGAATATAGTCGTTCATTACACTATTCAATTCAGGATAAATATCAGAAAGGTGTGTGTATTTTTTATCCCTGGTGTCGAATTCGTAAAGGCCATTCCCCAGAGTGCCCACCCATAGCTTTTGACTTTTTTGCTGCGCAATGGACCACACAGAAATTGACACGGCTTCACTATTAAGTATATTATTTGGGTTATAAGTGATCAGCTCGTTTGTTGTTTCGTTGAGCAACGCCAAGCCTGTTCCATAGGTGCCTAACCAAATATTGTGGTCTTCATCTTCAAATATCCGCTTTATAACATTACTTTTTAGGTTGGATGGGAGTTGATTGAAACTCTTAAATGTTTCATTTTTAACATCAAAAAGGTTTAGTCCGCCACCATCTGTACCTACCCATATTCGCTCTTTGGAATCCTGTAAGAGTGAAAGTATGGCGTTGTCGCTAAGACTGTTAGGGATGTGTGCCTGGTGTGTGTAATGCTGGAAACGGTTTCGTTCCAAATTGACGATGCGTACCCCTTTGCCGATGGTGCCAACCCAATATAGCCCATTGCTATCTATATAAACTGAAAACACGGCTTTTGTATCCAGCTGTGCAAAGGCATTTTGGTGGTCTTTTTTGTTGCTTATTTCGTTTTCGAGTGGATCGATGCAGATGATACCACCTCCATCCACTGCTGCTAAAATACTTCCGTCTTTATCCAGGGTTAATGACAGGATGATATTGAGATTTGTTTTAACCTTACTGTCCTTCAAGTCAAATCGCTCATATACCTTCATTTCTTTGTCAAATCGGTATAACCCCATGTTGTCAGTTGCAATCCATATACTGCCATTGCCATCATCCAATAAGTCATTCACCTGCATGGTTGGAAACTCAAAATTGATAAAGAAGTGTTCCTTGGGATTAAACATACTGAGGCCGTTGCCGAAGGTGCCAATCCATAACTCTCCATTGTAACCTTCTGTTATGGCCGAAATGGTGTTAACATAGGCGCCTATGCTGTCGCTTTGCGAAAAGCAGGAGAAGCCATCAATTTGCTGGTGGTAGTAGTGCAAGCCCCCGCCCATGGTTCCCACCCACATTTGTCCCCGGCTATCCAGGAGTAAGGCTCCTATTTGATTATTGGTTAAAGAAGCCGGTAGGGAGTCATTGGCCCAATAGCGGGTGAATTTCTCGGTGTCTTTATGGTATTTATTTAACCCAAATTTAGTGCCTACCCAAATATTACCTTCATTATCTTCAACTAGTTTGGTAATGAAGTTACTTGTGAGCGTTTCCTCTTTGTCTGAAGTGCTGTAAAAGGTTTTTATGTCATAACCATTATAACGGTTCAGTCCGTAATAAGTGCTAAACCACATGTAACCGCGACTATCTTGAAGTATACAGTTCACGGTATTGTTGGTTAATCCATTTTCTGTATCTAAACTATTAAAACCATAATGTGAATAGTGAGCCTGTATTGATGTACTAAATATCAATACGGAAAATATGACTATTAATATGCGTAGCATGTGTAGATTTTTATGGATTGGTGAATATATGAAAAATAATAATCATTGTTTTACTTACGATAATCAAAACTTCACTTTCATATAATTTTGATCGCCTGATGTGCCCTTTTGAAAATGTCGCTACTTACATCCGAGCTAAACGCTGTTAGGATTATTTAATATTTAAAGATGTTTTTTTATTAAACCAAAAGCAGAGTTGGTGTGTTTATTGGTGTGTAAAAGATAAAAGCCAGAATCAGGCAAGAGGGATTGATAAATTATAACAGATAGTAGTAATGGAAAAAGAAGTTCCGGTAGCAAATAAAATTAAAACCGATTTGCACGAGATATTAGCTGTTCGTCATTTAACGGATAGCACATTTGTATTACGTATAGAAAAAAAAGGAATGGAGTTTGAGGCCGGCCAGCATGTATGTGTCGGACCGCCAAATGGTATACATACAAGAGAGTATTCTATTTATAGCGCCGAGCAGGATGATTACATTGAAATACTTGTGAAGGAAGTTGAAAATGGTCTTGTTTCGCCAAGTTTAAAAAAGCTTCAAAAGGGCGGTTTTGTGGTGGTTGAAGAACCAGTTGGATACTTTACAATCAATAAAGATCTACCTAAAGATCAAAAATATGTATTTATTGCCAGTGGAACTGGTATTTCGCCATTTCATAGTTTCGTACAAAGCAATAAGGCAATTAACTACACCTTGTTGCATGGCGTTAAGTATGCTTATGAAGCCTACGATTCAGAAGCCTATGAAACCGGCAGGTATGTGTTGTGCACTTCACAGGATTCCAAAGGAAATTATAAGGGCAGAGTAACTGATTATTTGAAAAACCATCCTTTTGGTACAGACGTGCATTATTATCTGTGTGGTAATTGTAACATGATTCATGATGTATACGACATTTTAGAGGAGCAGGGAGTTAGCACCGATAATATTCATGCTGAGGTGTATTTTTAAGCTGCGGTGTCTTTGATTTCATAACTGTGCAAGGTTAACAGCATTATTAATTGATTGTCGATCTCAATACGAATTATCAAAACAAGGAATTATTGTGAAATACCACCTGGTAACATTAGGGTGTCAGATGAATCAGTCTGACAGTGAGCGAGTGAAAAGAGTTTTAGATGGGATGGGTGCCCAATGGACAGAAGATGAACACGAGGCGAATATTATAGGTATTTTAGCTTGTTCGGTGCGTCAAAAAGCCATTGATAAAGTCTACTCTAAAATTGCTGCGTGGAACAAGCGAAAAGCTTCTCAAAATCTAATCACCTTTATTAGTGGCTGTATCTTGCCAGCTGATAAACAGAAGTTTTTAACGCTGTTCGACATTGTGTTTGCTATGCGCGAATTGCCACAGTTTCCACAAATGCTATCTCATTACGGCATAACAACACCTGCAGGCCTGGTGAGTGATAACCTTAATCCCAAAGACGAAATCAACTTTTTCTGGAAGGTAAAACCTAAGTACAACAGCTCTTTTGAGGCGTTTATCCCAATTCAAAACGGGTGTGATAAGTTCTGCTCTTTTTGTGCAGTGCCATATACGCGTGGAAGAGAGGTCAGCCGACCTTCAAGTGAGATTGTTGATGAGGTTAAAAGCCTGGTTGAAAAGGGGTATCGTTCCATAACCTTGCTGGGTCAGAACGTTAATTCCTATGGATTGGATAAGAAAGGCAACGAAATAAGCTTTGCTCAGCTGTTGGAGCAGATTGGACAGATAGGCGAAACGACCGCGCACCGCTTTTGGGTGTACTTTACATCGCCACATCCACGCGACATGGGACGCGATGTTATTGAAGTGATTGCTCGCTACAAGTGTTTGGCTAAACAAATTCATTTACCAATTCAATCAGGTGATGACAAGGTACTGATAAAAATGAACCGTAAACATTCTGTAAAAAAGTACAGGGAAACGGTAAGCGCCATCCGAGAACTGATTCCGCAGGCTACTTTGTTCACCGATATCATAGTTGGATTCTCGGGCGAAACAGATGAGCAGTTTCAGAATACACGGCAGGTGCTTAAAGAGTTTGAGTACAATATGGCTTATATAGCGATGTACTCTAAAAGACCTGGTGCTGCGTCTTACGCCTGGCCGGATGATGTAGATTTAAAAGTAAAGAAGGAACGCCTTGCCATTCTATCTGCTGACCTGGCCGAAGTGTCGGGGCGCTACAATGCACAGTTGCTGGGGAAGGAAGTAAGTGTACTTGTAAGGGATACGGACCGTAAACAAGGGTATTTAAGTGCCCAGACAGAAGGTAAAATTACTGTGCGTTTTGCATCGGAAGATAAGTCGCTAATAGGTCGGATTGTGACCGTTAAAATTACATCAACCACTAATTTTTCCGTTGAAGGGGAGTTAGTAGAGGTAAATGAGATGGCTGGATAACAATATGAAAAAGAGAGTAGGATTTAAGACCTTAGGCTGTCGGTTAAATCAGTTTGAAACTGATGCTTTAGCCTCCAGGTTTGCAGGCTTAGGTTACGAGGTGGTTGAAGATAGTAAAGATACGGATGTATTTATTGTAAATACCTGTACGGTGACGAATCAGAGCGACCAGAAATCGCGTTACGTGGTTAATCATGCACTAAATCACGGGCATAAAGGCATGCTGATTATTACAGGTTGCATGGCGAATCATCATAAGGAACAGCTGGAAAAGCGTTATCCGAATGCTTATGTGGTCGATAATCAGCAAAAAAGTGCCATCCCTCAACTGGTAGAAGCTCATTTTAATCAAGAGATTATTCCTTCTAACACTTATGAGGGAGGTGTGTTTAGCTATGCGCCTGCTGGTGAAACATTCCATACCCGCAGTATGATTAAGATACAGGATGGATGTGACAATTTCTGTTCATTCTGTATTATTCCTAAAGTGCGTGGGCGGGCAGTCAGCCGATCCGTCGATGCTATTCTCGAAAACATTAAGCAGGTGGTTGCTTTTGGTTATAAAGAAGTGGTCATTACCGGGGTCAATATTAGTCGCTATCAGCACGATGGAGTCAATTTTTCTCAATTATTAAGGCATATCGTTGATATGGATCTTGATTTCAGGCTTCGAATTTCGTCCATTGAGCCCGATAGTTTTGATGATGAGTTCTTTGAATTAATGCAGCATCCTAAAATTACGCCGCACCTGCATTTATGCCTCCAAAGTGCATCAGAATCAGTGCTTTTGCAAATGCGCAGGATGTATACCTATAAATTGTATAAAAGAATGGTAGCGCGGTTGCGTGAGGTGGATCCCAGGTTTAATATTACAACAGATATTATTGTCGGGTTTCCAGGTGAATCAGAAGCAGACTTCGAGAAATCAGTTACAGCTATAAAGGACCTGGATTTTGGACATGTACATACCTTTAAATATTCTAAGCGGGAAGATACCCGTGCGGCCCGAATGAATAATGGTGTGCCTGAAGGAGAAAAGACGCGTCGGAGCGAAATAATTCGGAAGGTTGCTTTGGAAAATAAACGGGCTTATCGAAAACGCTTTATCGGATGTCACCAGGTGGTGTTGATTGAAACAATTACCGACGACTGGTCGAAAGGGTATGGGGAGTATTATGTCCCTGTTAAAGTTAACGAACCATTACTTAAGAATAAATTTTATACGGTCCTGATTACTCACCTAGATGAGGAACAGGGTGAGCCAATTTTGGTCGGTGAACTAGTGAAGTAATTGTATTTTCTCACAAAAATTTGAAAAGGTGGACATTTGTTCACCTTTTTTCTTGCCCATCATCCCCATTCTCAGAATGTCTTGAAGAGTTAAATTATGCATTCCGCAACACTTTTTAAGTCAATGATTAGAAGCCGATGCAACAATAATACAATAGTGATACAATAGAGCAATTAAAGTGTTAAAAGTTCTATTTCTTTCAACATCTGTTTCATTTCGCATGATGTTCTTTGATTTACATTTGCCTTCATGAAATTAACATTAAGCAATAGAGATAAACCATCGAGCATTAAGCATGAAGCACGCCGGTATTTTGTAATACGGAGCGTGCTGATTGTGCTTTTAATACTCATGCTAATCCTTTTGCTACTACTCACATTTATTTAATACATTAACTAATTCCAAAATTAAACTCTTTATGAAAAGAAGATTTAACTGGTTTCAGAGAGGACTCATGGGGGTTGTTATGTTGCTTTTATCAGCAAGCATAGCCTTCGCCCAGGATGTTACGATTAATGGTACTGTTAAAAGTGCCGAAGACGGGATGCCCATACCGGGTGTTTCTGTTGTCGAAAAAGGTACAACCAATGGTACCATTACCGATATTGACGGTAAATATTCTATTACTGCTCCAACGGGCGCAGTTGTCTCGTTTACTTTTGTTGGTATGAAGGCGCAGGAGATTACAGTTGGTAGCCAAACAACAATTAATGTGACCTTACAGCCCGAATCAATCGAGATGGAGGGAGTTGTGGTAACAGCTTTAGGTATCAAGCGCGAAGAAAAATCGCTTGGATATGGAGTGTCAAAGGTCGATAGTGAAGAGATTCAAGCAGCCGCAGGTAGTGATGTGCTAAGTTCGATGCAGGGTAAAGTTGCTGGTCTAGATCTAGGTTCATCGCAAGGAGGACTTGGTTCTTCTAATCGCGTTGTTCTTCGCGGTAATAGCTCAATTTCTGGCAATAACCAGCCGCTTTATGTGGTTGATGGTGTACCAATCAATAATAATACGGTTGAAGACGCTGCCGGAGTTTGGGACAGAAAGAACTTTGGTTCGGGTTCAATGGACATTAACCCTGACGATATTGAAAGCGTAACTGTTCTTAAAGGTCCTAATGCTGCTGCCTTATATGGTTCACGTGCACAAAATGGGGCAATTATCATTACAACTAAATCAGGAACTAAAGGTAAAGGACTTGGTATTGAGGTGTCCAGTTCAAACATGTTTGATGTGGTTTCTGAGCAGTACTTACCAAAGTTTCAAAATAAATATGGACAGGGGCATTATGTAGAGAACCAACCTACTTATACTTTAACCGACTCAGATAATAGTTGGGGACCAGAGATGACCGGTCAAAGCTTGCCATCGTGGAGTGCCTACGAAGATAATCTTACTTATGCTGCTCAGCCAGATAATATTAAAGATTTTTTTGAAACAGGTTTCAAAACTACCAATACAGTTTCTTTAACTAAAGGTGGCGAAAATGGTTCTTCTCGTTTTTCATATACAAATCTTTATGGAAAAGGTGTTCTTCCTGGTAATGATCAAGTTCGTCATAATTTTAATATCAGAACGCAGTATGATTTAGCCGAGTGGTTGCGTGTAGATGTAAAGGCAAATTACATTAATCAGGAGGTTAATGGTGGTACATGGTTAGGAGAAGCATCCAGTAACGCCATGTATGGATTATTCACACTTCCACGAAACACTAATTTGGATGAGTTAAAGAATTACAAATATGTTGATACAGATGGTGCCGTTAAACCTAATGACCCATTTGTTGGTACTCAAATGAACCCGTACTGGACTACTGAGTATGATGAAATGATTAACAAGAAGGACCGACTGATTGGTTTTATAAAACTTGATTTCGATTTAACAGATCACTTGTCTGGTTTTGTTCGTGCTGGTACAGATTACCAAAACAACTCTGTTGAGGAGCGTTACAACTATGGACATAAGCAAAATTCGAAAGGTCAATGGATAATGAATAATTATCTTAGTAGAGAATCTAACTACGATGCTCTTCTTATGTATAAGAATCGTTTCGGAGATCTGGATTTTGGTTTCAATCTTGGTGGTAACATCATGAAAAAATATAACAATGTTAGCTTTGACCGCGGAGATGATGTTATAAAAGGTGGTTATTGGAATATTCAGAATTATTTATCAAAAAAGGCTAGTTACAATTATTTTGAGAAGCAAGTAAATTCTGTTTACGGTACGATTAATCTTGGCTATAAAAACTTCCTTTATCTGGACGCATCAATCCGTCATGATAAAAGTTCGACCTTGCCAGATCCTTACACGTACCCTGCAGTTTCAGCTACTTTCCTTATAAATGAAGTAGTAGAACTTTCTGGAATTAACCTGCTTAAAGTTAGACTAGGTTATGCTGAAGTGGGTAATGATACCGATCCTTATAGAACCGTTACTACTTTTGGTATTAATCCGCTGTTAGATCATAATGGGGTGCCGTTGATGGATGTGAATGGTTTGCCAGGTGTACCTGATCTTAAACCTGAAAGAACAGCCTCAATTGAAGCAGGATTGGATTTCAGAGCATTAAATAATCGCTTATCATTCGATTTTAACTACTATTCACAAACTACAGAAAACCAGCTTTTAACTACAAAAGTTTCTTCTGCTACAGGTTATAATAATAAATTCTTAAATGCCGGTGAGGTAAAAAATAGTGGTTTTGAAATGTCTTTAGGAGGAGTACCTGTAGAAAGTGGATCGTTCCGTTGGGAAACAACTTTAACTTTAGCTAAAAACGTTACAGAGGTAGTAGAGTTAGCTGAAGGTGTTGATAAACAGACGTTAGCTGATTTGAGTAATATCGCTGGAGGTATTCAGATAATTGCTGAACCTGGTAAGAACGGCTATGGAAAGATAATGGGGCTTCCTGCAAAAGTTGATGGTAATTATCGTGTTACTAACGAAGGATTTGTATCTGGGGGAACAGCTGTCGAATTAGGCAACTTTAATCCTGATGCAACATTTGGTTGGTTAAACCAGTTCGAATACAAGCGTTTTAACTTTAGAGTATTGCTTGATGGCAAGATTGGAGGGGATATTGTAAATGCTACTGAGGCCGCTTTAAGTGCAGCTGGTGTCACAGAACGTACGCTATTAGGACGTGAGAGTGGAGTAAGTGTTTCCGGTGTTGATGGAAATGGTAATGCTGCTGATGTTGTTATGAATGCACAAAACTATTGGAATGGATTGTCTGGATATGGTGAACCATGGATAGTTGATGCTACAAATATCCGCTTGAGAGAGATTTCAATGGGATATAACTTTAAGATGAATCCTGAAGGTATTGTAAAGGATTTACGATTAAGCTTCAATGCATATAATTTGGGATTCTTATACCGTGATGAAGACGCTAAAAGTATCGATCCTAATCAATCGTGGGGTACAGGTAACGGTCAGGGTTATAACCTATTTAATGTTCCCTCAACCACTTCATATGGATTTACTGTTAATGTGAAGTTTTAATCATAGTTTATTGGCAAAATAAACCCTTAATGTGGTTACTAAGCATTGCCATTTAAACATTTATTAGAAATACTATTACATATGAAAAATATAAGAAAAATTATTGCAGTTGGATTAATAGCTTTACTAGCAATAAGCTGTAACGATTTGGATGAACTCAATGTGAATCCTAATGCACCTACAGCTGATAATCCAGCAACAGAAGCTTTGTTAGCAAGCTGTATGAGAAAGGCTTTTCATGAAGATCGTTTTGAGTTTTGGAGAGGTGTTGTTTTGCACGGGGAACGATTTGCAGCTCATGTTGAAGGTGGTTATTCAGGATGTTGGTGGGGCGGAGCCACCGCATACGACTACAATGAAGGCTGGACTGCAGGTGTATGGGATTCATATAACTCATCCTCTTTTATGAATGGATTTGGTGGTTCTCTTTTTGCCAATGTTAAGCTTATTCTAGAATACTTGGAAGCTAATCCTGAGACTTCAATGGCAAAGGAATTTAAAGGTATTGCTGTTACAATTAGAGCATTCCAGTTTCTTAAGATTAGTGATGCGTTTGGAGATCTTCCATATTCGGAACACGGAGACATTGATAACCCTTCACCTAAATTTGATACTCAAAAACAGTTATATGATGGCTTAGAGGCTGAATTAAAGCAGGCTGTTGAAGATTATCTTAAAGAGGATGTTACTATTGCTACTCTTAACACCTTCGATATTGTTTATGGAGGCGACGTATCTAATTGGAGGAAATTTGCTAATTCTTTGCGCTTAAGAATGGCGTTAAGAAGATCCAATGCAGAACCAGATGTAGCAGCATCAATCCTGGCAAATGTTGTAAATTATCCATTATTTGAAAGTAATGAAGATAATCTGGTTGTTAAAAGAACTTCTTCTACCATTGATCTTCAAAATCAATATTATGGTTTCTTCAAGACATGGCCGGGTTCGATGGAAGAAACTGATCCTGAAAATCCTGATGAAAAAATTAAATTGACTTTCACGTGGGATGGTTATACAATGAATTGGGCTCCAGGTCCTGGGGCTTTTATACCTGCCTATGAGATAATAGAAGTAATGAAAGGTAGCCCGTTATTCGCTTCCAATGTGAATAAAGATGGTTCTTCAACAGAGGATATTAATGCTCTATCAGGCATTTATGATCCACGAATTGATAAATTCTTTATGGCGCCACGAGGAGATAAAGCTAATGATCATAAAGGAAGACCTGCTCGAGCAAATTATTTTGTTGATGAAAATGATACAATTCGTTCAATTGCAGCACACTCTGTAGAAGGTAATGTTCTTAACTATTCATGGATGCACCCTTCAATTTGGTATGACAATGGAACATGGAATCCTGTTTCAATGGATTATGCAGAGGTATGCCTAGCTATGGCAGAAGCAGTACAGCGTAACTTGGTGACTTCAGACAAATCTGCACAGGAGTGGCTAAGTACTGGTCTTGCAGCGAGCTGTAAGCGTTGGGGAGCGGAGCCTTCTTCATTTATAAGTGATGTAGAAGCAAAATTTAGTGCTGCATCAGAACAAGAGAAAATTGCCATAATCGCTACCGAAAGATGGATTTCAGCCTACACTGTTCAGCATGAAGCATATTCTGTTTTAAGACGTACACGTCATCCTGAATATTGCTATTTGGATAAGAACGCTACAGTTAATGGTATATGGAAAAATGCGGATGGAACAACAGAACGTAAAGATGTTGAAGTCTATGCTCAGGGTAGCACCAACTTCGCACTTCCTCAGCGTATGAGAGTTCCAGAAAGTGAAGTATCTGTGAATGCGAATGTTCCAGAAGCAAGTAAAAACATGGCAAACAAAGTTTGGTGGGCTAACTACTAAAACTTGATTGATAGTCTCTAAAACCAAACTATTATATAAGTGCGATTAATGGAAGGGGCTCTGCTTAGGCAGGGCCTCTTTTTTTGCAGAAGGTGGAGATATGTTTCAAAGTGATTAAATATGTTCCTAAATGTGAAAATAAGTAAACGAGTGCTTGATTGCCCAAGCGTCTCACCGTACCTTTTAGATGTCAAACTTTCGGGTTTGGCATTTATTGATTAAGGGTGTTTAGTCCGTGAGAATTATTGGTGACAAATACGTTCTCTCTCACTACCATTCTTATTCCATTATAAACCTAAAAAAATCGCACGTATGAAAAGAAATGTAAGTTGGGTAACAAGATGTTTGTTGCTTATTCCAACACTCATGCTTGGTATGTTACTAAATGCCCAAGACTTAAATGTTAGCGGTAAGGTAACAAGTTCTGATGATGGACTGCCTATGCCGGGAGTCTCCATTTTTCAAAAAGGGACAACAAACGGTACAATAACTGATATGGACGGAATGTATAACATCACTGTTGCTAACGGGGCCACATTGGTGTTTTCGTTTGTCGGAATGGCTACGCAGGAAGTAGTTGTAACATCAGCTAATACAGTTATAAATGTCAAATTAGTTTCCGAATCAGAAGGTTTAGATGAGGTGGTTGTAACGGCCTTGGGTATTAAACGTGAGAAAAAGGCTTTGGGATATGCCATTCAGGAAGTGGATGGAGAGGCTATTTTGGAATCTCGTGAGGCTAATGTGGCTAATTCATTAAGTGGTAAGGTGTCCGGATTACAGGTTATTAAATCCAGTGCAGGACCGGCAGCCTCTTCAAAAATTGTGCTGCGGGGTAATAGTTCATTAACGGGCGATAACCAGCCGCTTATTGTAGTGGATGGTATCCCTATCGATAACTTTACTGGTGCAGAAAACAATGATTATTGGAATCCATCGCCCGATATGGGTAACGGATTAGGTGATATTAACCCTGATGATATCGAAAGTATGTCGGTATTGAAAGGGGCTTCAGCAGCTGCTTTATATGGTTCCAGAGCAGGTAACGGGGTTATCTTAATCACCACCAAGTCAGGTAAAAAAACGGAGGGCTTAGGTATTTCAGTATCTGCTACCTATGGTTTTGAGACCATTTTCACTAACCCCGATATGCAAAGCTCTTTTGGACAAGGTAGTCAGGGTATTTTTAGTGAGCTAAGTACGTCTAGCTGGGGGCCTAAAATTGAAGGGCAACAAGTAACAAAATGGGATGGTACGCAAGTTCCTTTAACCGCCTATGATAATGTAGAGAACTTCTTCGATGTTGGTGTTACGCAGGATTACAACGTGTCTTTCCAGCAGCAGTACGATAAGGTTTCTTTGTATACCTCATTTACGCATAAAGATGACAAGAGTATGATACCTGGTGCCAAGCTGCAGAGAACGAACCTGCTCGCACGCGCCACTTCTAAGTTTGGGCCGGATGAGCGTTGGACCATGGATACAAAAGTTCAATATGGTAGTACAACTGCTAAAAATCGTCCTTTGTTAGGCGCAAATGCTTCAAATGCCTACTATACCATGTATACATTGCCGGTTTCTCTTGATATTCGTGATTTTGATCCGCCTACCGATGAACTTGGAAACATGATTTGGTATGGTGGTGGTAGTCAGGTAAACCCGTATTGGAACGCTAGGTATAATTTGAATGAAGATAGCCGTGACCGTTTTATTTTGCATGGTTCTTTAAAATACCGTTTCACCCCTTGGTTAAATGCCGAAATTAAAGGTGGTTCAGACCGTTATACGACCAATACTGAAACGAAGCAATATGCAGGAAGTCCACTCTCATCGGGAGGCCGTTATACGCTTAGTAAACGCGTATTTTATGAGAATAACTTCAGTGCCTTAATAAGTGCATCTAGGGATAATATTTTTGGAAAATTTGGTGGATCCGCCATGTTGGGTGGTAACCTAATGTCTCAGAATAATTCAGGTTTGTCAGCTAATTCAGGCGAGTTAGAGGTTCCTAACTTATTCTCCTTAAATAATGGGGTTGATAACCCAACGATAACCGATAGTTTTAGTGAAAAGAAAATTAACTCTGTTTATGGTAACCTGCAGGTTAATTACGATGGCTATCTGTTCTTGGAAGGAACCTTCCGAAACGACTGGTCATCTACCTTAAGTGAAGATAATCGTTCTTTCTTTTATCCCTCAGTAACAGTTTCCTACGTTGTTACAGATATGTTTAATAAAATGGATGTGACGATGCCTTCATGGATAACTTTTGGTAAAGTAAGGGCCTCTTATGCCGAAGTTGGTAACGATTTAGGACCCTATCAATTATATAATACTTACTGGATTGGTAAAGACCCTAAAGGTGACACAACAGCCGGAGCCGGAACTACTTTGTACGATTCAAATGTTCGTAGTGAGCTGATCAAATCCTGGGAGGTTGGGGCTGAACTGCGCTTGTTCCAGAATAGACTGGGTATTGACTTTGCCTGGTATAAATCTAATGCAACGCGTCAGCTAATCGATTTACCAATGGACCCACTGAGTGGCTACGAGTATAGAAAAATCAATGCCGGTGATATTCAGAATAAAGGGATTGAGCTGATGTTGCATGGTAATATCATCAAGAATAGTTCAGGTCTTAATTGGGACATGCAGTTGAACTATTCTAAAAACGAAAATACCATTGAAGAGTTAGCTGATGATGTTGTAGAATACCGTTTGGGAGGATTTGATAATGTAAGAATTATTGCCGAAGTGGGTGGTAAGTATGGTGAAATATACGGTACTTCCTTCCTGCGTGTGACCGACCCTGAAAGTGCTCATTATGGCCGAATGTTGTTGGATGGTAATGGTTTGCCTCAGGAGGATCCTGAATTGAAAAAATTGGGAAATCAACAGCCCGATGCCATGGTCGGATGGATTAACTCTTTCTCATACAAAAATCTTAATTTGAGTTTCCAAGTCGATGGTCGTTTTGGAGGCGAGATATTCTCAGGTACAAACATGGGTATGCAGGCCGCTGGTACAGCCGATGTAACAGCTCCAGGCGGTATGCGAGATGACATGGTTGTTGACGGTGTGATTCTCGATGGTGAAAGTTATACTGAGAATACAACTTCCATTACCACACAGGATTATTGGGAAGCTGTAACAGGCCCCGGAAACCTGGGTATTACAGAAGCTAATGTGTATGATGCCACCAATATCCGACTTCGAAATATCCGTTTAAGTTATAGCCTTCGTGGAGGTATTTTAGAAAACTCACCCATCAAGCGTGTAAAGCTTGGCTTTACCGTGAATAATGTGTGGTTAATTAAGAGTCACTTAAAAGGTGTGGATCCAGAGTCTGTATTTGCTACGGGAACAAATGCGGTAGGTTTTGAAAATGCTGCGCCTCCAACCTCAAGAAGCTATGTGTTTAATCTATCGTTGGACTTTTAAAACTATAAGATGATGAAAAATATAATAAAACTATACTTAGCCTTCGTGCTAACCGGATGTTTAGCATTGGCGGGCTGCTCCGATTTTGAAGAAATAAATGTTGACCCAAAAGCTGCCAGCTCAGAACAGGTGCAGGTCGAATACATAATTAATGCCGCTATTGTAGGAGCACAGCAAAACCCACACGTAGCCGAACGGGCCTTTGTGTTGTATTGGAAAATTGCAGCTCGTCAGTGGCGGGGCAATGGTGCTTTGGCCACCGGTAGCTATGTAGATGGATGGAGTAATGACTATTACAGTTCTCTTTCGAGCTGGTTGAAAGGATCCTATTTAGCTGTTAGCATTGCAGATGAGAAGATAGAGCAAGGTGTAGCGCTTCCTTATACAAATAATCTGAAACAAGTGGCCCGTATCTGGCGTGTTTATTTGTTAAGCGAGTTTGCTGATACATTTGGTCCCATGTCCATTGATGGGTTTAGTGGAAAGAATCCTGAGTTTAGCGATCTAGAAACTGCTTATTACTTTATGATTGATGAGCTTAAGCAGGCTGCAGCTGAAATCGATTTATCTGAAGACGCCAAAGTACCTCAGGACCTTGCTAACTATGATAAGGCCTATGGCTTTGACCTCTTAAAATGGAAGAAATATGCCAATTCGATGCGCATGCGTTTAGCTATGCGTTTGTCTGAAGTAGATCCCGCAAAAGCAAAAGCAGAGTTTGAAGATGCAGTTTCAGGAGATATTCTCATCGAAACTGATGATATATTTAAAGTGGCTGAAGAAGGTGGTTGGAGCGATTTAACAGCTGTTATGAGCCGGGAATGGAACAGTCAGCCCTTGTCTGCAACACTAAACAATTTATACATCGGATTAGGCGGAATTATGTCAGAAGATGTGCTGGAAGATTATTTACATGATCAAATTAAGCCAGGTGATTATATGGGCGTTAGGTATACCGATCATCTAACTTCTATGACCAATGATCCGTCAACCGGATTTTGGTACGATGGCTTGCACGAAACGATTGATCCAAGGGCCTATCATTGCTTCATCGTTCCTGGTGACTTTGATAATCCTAATTTCTGTTTCTATCCGTCATGGAATAACCAGGCAACAACTGTGACGCGTAACCTGGTAGATGATGCTGGTGAGGTGGTTGTTGAAATTGATGCCACTTACACCTGGAATGCTGCCCCGCTTGGCGATTGGGGGGTAAAGGCCGAACGTAATCAGGTGGCTACTTATCCGGGCACAAATCCTCGTCTAAGCCAGCGCTTTCGTCAGGCTAATGACGGACGCATTTTCTTTGCTCCGTGGGAGACCTATTTCTTGGTAGCCGAAGCGGCTGTAAGGGGATGGACAGTGCCTATGAGTGGAAAAGAGGCCTATGAAAAGGGAATTGAGTCTAATTTCGTTTATTGGGGAGTACAGTCGTTTCTGGATGCTTATCTGGTTTCCGAAGCCTATAATCGTGTTGGAACATCAGTAAGTTGGGATCACACTGTTGAACCTGTGGGTCCGGTAGTAATGAATTATGTTGATGGATATACAGGCGAGGCTGGAACAGTTGACTTTAATTATCCGAAAAATTATCTGTATAAGGATGGAACCGTAAGCAATGATCACCTTACTAAAATTATTACTCAAAAGTACATTGCTCAAAATCCATACTTACCGCTGGAGGCCTGGAACGATCATCGCAGGTTAGGTTTACCATTTTTTGAAAATCCGGCGGTTGATAAGCCAATATTGAATTTACCGGATCTCAATGCGTCCAATTACATGACTAATCAGGTTTCTTTCTTTCCACAGCGTGTTAAATATCCTTCCAGTTTGCAAAATAGCAACCCCGAAGGCTATGAACAGGCAGTTGGCTTCCTGAACGGCGACGATGCCGTGTTAACACCACTTTGGTGGGCACAGAAATAGATGCATTGTTTTATGAATTCTTAAAAAGGGGCTGGCACTTTTGCCAGCCTTTATTTATTTTTCGGAAATGACATTAGTCATAGGTGCAATTCAAATAGCTTTTGCACATTTGTTATTTAGAATAAGAATAGATTAGGAACATAATTACAACTAAAAAATAAGACAATGACAACGATGAAAGCACTTGTAAAATCAAAAGCCGAAAAGGGTATTTGGTTGGAAGAAGTGAAGATCCCGGAGATTGGGCCTAATGATGTGTTAATCAAGGTTTCAAAGTCGGCCATTTGTGGAACAGACCTGCACATCTATAAGTGGGATGAGTGGGCGCAAAACACGATTCCGGTGGGTATGACGATTGGACATGAATATGTCGGTCATGTTGCCAAACTGGGGAGTGAGGTCAAAGAGTTTAAAGAAGGAGATCGCGTTACCGGAGAGGGGCATATCGCCTGTGGTCATTGTCGTAACTGTCGCCGTGGACGTCAGCATATCTGCGAAAGAACAGTAGGTATTGGGGTAAATATTGATGGATCATTTGCTGAGTATGTAAAGGTGCCGGCGAGTAATGTGATGAAGATAAATGCATCAATACCCGATGAGGTTTTGGCAATAATGGACCCTTTTGGAAATGCAACGCATACCGCTTTATCTTTTCCTTTGATAGGAGAAGATGTGTTGATTACCGGCTCCGGCCTGATTGGTAGCATGGCTGTTGCAGTCGCCAAATTTGCAGGTGCACGCTATGTGGTGGCCACCGAAACCAATGAGTTTCGCGCTGAGCTGGCACGAAAAATGGGAGCTACGCGCGTAGTTAATCCAATTACTGAAAACTTGCGCGAGGTGATGGATGATTTGGGTATGATTGGCTTCGATATTGGTCTGGAGTGCTCTGGAGCGCCGGCCGCGTTCAATCAACTGGTCGAACACATGTATAATTCCGGAAAAATATCGATGCTCGGTATTCTGCCTTCATCAACACAAGTAGATTGGAACCGGATTATTTTTAAAGGGCTCACGCTTAAAGGTATTTACGGACGTGAGATGTACGAAACGTGGTATAAAATGGAGCAAATGCTGATGTCAGGACTTGATCTGACAGCAATTATTACTCATCGATACAGCATCAACGATTTCCAAAAAGGCTTTGATGTTATGGAAGAGGGTAATTGTGGAAAAGTACTGCTGAGCTGGGACTAATCACCAATACAAAGTATTTAAAAAGGCAGTCGCAAGGCTGTCTTTTTTTGTGCCCTGGTTCTACTCAATTATTTTTAAATTTGTGGGAATTATAAAAAAGTCAGATGAGAAGCAAAGGGTATCTATTAATAGCGCTGTTACTGTGTTCAACTACGTTGTTCTCGCAAAACCTGAGCCAATGGGCCGAAAAGCTAAATGCTTCAGAAACAATATTGGATCCGAACAATAAGCGATTTGTTCTGCAGGAGTTGAACAGCCAATTACAGGCTGTTTGGAAATCAGATGCAGAACTTAACGAGCTGATCCGACATACCGATAATTTGCATGTATCAAAGTCGACTGATAACAAGATTGTGGTGGCGGCTTTCGGAGCAACTACTTACAATGGTGTTTATCAATTAGAGTGGTTGGTGAACTATCGTAATACCACCTGGTCGTTTAGTGATGAAGTCAATGTGCCTGCTAATAAAGGGAATAACGTGCTTTCTTTGGAATTTACCAACCAAGGGGAGGATATTTATGGCGTTCTAATCAAATATGGAAAGAAGGTACTGGTTAATGCAGAAGATATCATCACCAAATGTTTGTTTGAAGAACTGCTGCAGCAAACAGATGATGCACGTAAGGATTCTGTCAATCAGGTTCTCCAAAGACGACTTCAGCGCCTCTGGTCTGATAAAAACTTCTTTCAGAACGATTTTGCGCAGTTGAAGAGGATGAGAACGCTTCATTCAGATGATGGAAAGGTTAAAGTATGTACCTACAACATCCCCAAAGACAATTTTAAGCAGGAATTTTATGGGGCTGTTATCGTTAAGGAGGACGACATTAATGTGTTACCGTTGACCGATGCGTCTGAAAAAATCCGTTCGCCGGAACGTGCAGTTCTTTCAAACAAAAAATGGTACGGGGCGCTTTACCTCGATTTAGTTGAAACAAAAAGTGATGATAAAACATTTTACACCTTAATTGGCTATAAAGGCCACGATGAATTCATAAAAACCAGGGTGTTAGATGTTCTAACCATCCAAAGCGGGCGGGCTCGTTTTGGGGCACCAGTTTTTAAAATCGATCGTTTTTCTCGTAACAGGGTTATCTTTGAGTATTCGGCCAAAACCACCATGATGCTTCGTTATGACGCCAATGAAAAGCTCATTGTGTTTGATAACCTGGCCCCAGCGGACCCGATGTTTGCAGGTGTTTCCCAGTATTACGGACCCGATTTTTCTTACAATGCATTTAAATTCAACAAAGGAGTTTGGGTGTTGAAAAAAGACATTGACCTGCGTAACCCCAAGAAATAAGGCTTGATAACCACAATTAACAAAACATTAGCATGAATGATTTTCAATATCAGGTGGAGCAATTTGCCGACCTGCGCATATTACGATACAGAATCCCGGGTTTTGAACAGCTGCCACTTAAGCAAAAACAGTATATCTATTACCTCTCACAAGCGGCGCTGGCAGGGCGCGATATTATTTGGGATCAGAATAATGAATACAATTTGTGGCTCAGAAAATGCTTAGATACCCTATATCAGACAGTGGATCCGGCCGATGCTGCCTATGAGGATTTAACCGTGTTTTACAAGCGTGTTTTGTTTTCAAACGGCTTGCATCACCATTACAGTACCACAAAGCTAAAGCCTTCGTTCACCGCTCAAAAGCTCAAAGCCTGGATACAAAACCTTTCTGAGGAGCAGCTAAAGCAGCTGAATTGTAACTCCTGCGAGGCCCTTTTTGAGCGTATGGAAATGCTGCTTTTTAATGAGCAGTACATGGCTAAGCGGGTCTGTCAGGACGAACATCAGGACATTGTAGTTGCTTCGGCCAATAATTTCTATAAAGAGGTCACTCAGAAAGAGGCAGAGCAGTTTTACAGCCAACAGATTGATAAGGAAGATAAGCAGCCTGTTTCATACGGACTCAATTCGCGTTTAGTAAAGCAGGATGGTGAGCTTAAAGAGGAAAAATGGTGCATTGGAGGTATGTACTCACAAGCCTTGCAGCAAATTGTGTATTGGTTGCAACAGGCCGCCGGGGTATGTGAAAATGCGCAACAAAAAATAGTCATTCATCACCTGTGCGAATATTATCAATCAGGCGATCTTAGCATGTTTGATGCCTATAGCATTGAATGGCTAAAGGAGCAGGAGGGACAAGTTGACTTCATCAACGGGTTTATAGAAGTGTATGGTGACCCTTTGGGCTTTAAAGCAACCTGGGAGAGTCTGGTTAATATTATTGATCAACCTGAAACCGATAAGGCATCGGTTATCAGTGCTAATGCGCAGTGGTTCGAAGATCATTCGCCAGTAATGGAAGAACATCGCAAAGCGAAAGTTACTGGTGTAAGCATGAAGGTCATAAACGCCATTATGTTGGGAGGCGATTGCTACCCGGCTTCGCCACTCGGCATTAACCTGCCAAATGCGGAATGGATGAGGGAAGTTCATGGATCAAAGTCTGTGTCCTTAAACAACATCAGTGAGGCCTATGAGATGGCTTCATTAACATCAGGTGTAATTGAAGAGTTTGCCTGCACCCCTGAGGAGCTGAGTTTGCATAAAAAGTATGGAGCGCTGGCCGATCACCTCCATACGCATCTGCACGAATGTGTGGGCCATGGCTCGGGCAGGCTGGAGCAGGGTGTTCGCTCCGATGATTTAAAGGCTTACAGTTCGGTAATTGAAGAAGCCAGAGCCGATTTATTTGGTCTTTACTTTATGGCGGATCCTAAAATGCTGGAACTTAATTTAGTGCCGCACATGGATGTGGCTAAAGCGCAGTACAATTCTTACATACGGAATGGTTTAATGGTTCAGCTGGCCCGAATTAGTGAAGGCGCCAATATTGAGCAAACCCACATGCGCAACCGCCAGTTAATTGCCAGCTGGGTTTTCGAACAAGGAAGTGCCAGCGGTGTGATAGAGAAGGTTACCCGCGAAAATAAAACCTATTACAAAATTAACGACTACGAGCAGTTGCGTCAGTTATTTGGAGCCTTACTCAAGGAGGTGCAGCGCATCAAATCGCAGGGCGATTATGAGGCCGCTCGCCAACTGGTCGAAAGCTATGGCGTTAAGGTGAACCCCGACATCCATCAGGAAGTCCTTGTGCGTTATGGGCAACTTAATGTAGCTCCATATGCCGGTTTTATCAACCCAAAGCTGGAGCCGGTTACGGATGCCTCCGGGCAAATAGTGGATGTAAAGGTATCCTATAAAGAGGGTTTTATTGAGCAGATGTTGAGGTATAACCGGGAATATAGCACAATTCAGGCTTAACAAAGCTCTGCCGAGTGAAGCAGCTTTGAGAGTATTTAACATCCAAAGCTTAACACTTGTCGGCATAAAACATTACTTTTGCAGTATAATACAGAAAGGGAATCAGGTTAAACGCCTGAGCTGTTCCCGCAGCCGTAGTCTGTGCCTGTTGCAGGAACTTTGTTTCGATAACCACTGTTCATTAGAATCGGGAAGGGGAGACAAAGAAAGAGAGCCGGAAAACCTGTCTGATTATGCATTTTATTCATAGATCTTTCGGAGAAAAAGAGATGATTAGACTTATAACTTCATTCGTATTTGCAAGTGTTTTACTGATGGCGTGTCAAAACCGGCCATCAAACCGTAGCAATCAATCTTCAAATGTACAGCCCGACAGTACTTATACACCCAGGCACGCCAAGGGCTTTACTATTAATTATTTCGATGGTTATTCGCAAATAGTTATGAATGATCCATGGGGGGATAGCAGCAAGTCTGAAACGCTTGTTCTGGTTTCTGATACCACAAAGCTGGAGGCAGTGAAAAAGGCGAACGATCTGGTACTGGTGCAGCCGGTTAATAAATGGATCGCCTTGTCGTCAACCATGGTGAATTATGCCAATAGCCTCGAAATGAAGCAGACGATCAAAGGGGTGGCGGAGCCTCAGTACATTGCCGATGCCTATATTCAACAAGGCATTGCCGAAGGTACTATTAAGGACGTAGGCCTGGCTGTGGCGCCCGATGTGGAGGTGATGGTGAATATGGAACCTGACTTTATGATGGTTTCCCCGTTTAAGGACAATCACTTTAATGCTGTCAAAGCTGCAGGAGTTCCGGTAATTACCAATGCCGATTACCTCGAACACACACCATTGGGCCGTGCCGAGTGGCTGGTTTTTGTGGGAGAACTCTTGGGTAAGGGCAATAAAGCCAAGCGCTTGTTTGCTGATATAGAAACAGCTTATCTGGATGTGAAAGAAAAAGTGGCGCAGCTAAATGAAAAGCCATCCATCTTTACAGGTCATATTTATCAGGGCATATGGCACACGCCAGCGGGAGAGAGTTACATGGCTAACTTTTTCAAGGATGCGGGCTGTAACTATATCTATCGTGAAACAAAGGGGACCGGCTCTTTATCTCTCGACTATGAAACCATTATCGAGAAAGCCGAAGATACTGATTACTGGGTATTGATTATTAACCATCCCACCGATGTAACTTACACCGAGATAGCCCGAATTGACAACCGCTATACAGATTTTTCGGCTTATAAAAACAAAAAAATAATAGTAACCAATTCCTCACAATCTCAGTACTTTGAGAAAGGATTATTGCAACCGCACATCGTCCTTAAGGACTTGGTACACGCTGTTCATCCTGCATTTTCACCAAAGTATCAGCCGGCCTATTTTCAATTGATAAGTAAAGAATAATTATGGAAGAGCAACGAATAAAGTGGTTTTTGGGATTTGCATTGTTGGTTATTTCGTTGGTGCTATTCTTTTTAATAAACATTGGTTTTGGTTCCGTATCTATTCCGCTCGAAGATATTGTGCGCATTATACTGGGGGAAGAGGCCTCTCGTACGGCCTACGCATCCATCATCCTGAAATCGCGTTTACCACAAACCATAACCGCCATTTTAGCAGGAGCCGGATTGGCGGTGGGAGGCTTACAGATGCAAACCCTGTTTCGAAACCCCTTGGCCGGACCATCTATTCTGGGCATCAGCAGTGGTGCAGGACTTGGTGTAGCGCTGGTGGTATTGTTTGCAGGAAATATTTTGGGAGTCACCATTAGCGGTTATGGTTTGTTTGGACACCTGACCGTGGTAGGAGCTGCTTTCTTAGGGGCCTTTCTAATTCTTTTGCTCATCGTATTTTTTGCCCGTGCCTTGCGCGATAATACCATTCTGCTTATTGTTGGCATTATGGTAGGCTATGCCGCTTCGGCCATCATTGGCGTGATGAAATTTTACAGCCCCAAAGAGGATGTACATGCTTACGTTATCTGGGGCTTAGGCAGTTTTGCCAATGTGAGCTGGGAGCATTTATTAATTCTTATTCCGGTGGTCATTTTTGGCTTAGTAATGAGCCTTCTGCTCGTTAAACCACTAAATGTTCTGTTGTTAGGCGAGAACTATGCGGAGAATTTGGGCATTAACATCAAGAATACCCGTTTAGCTATTTTGTTGTGCACCGGCTTATTAACCGCAGCCATCACCGCGTTTTGCGGGCCCATTGCTTTTTTGGGGCTGGCTGTTCCGCATTTGACGAAAGGCCTGTTTCGCACCAGTGATCAAAAGGTGCTGCTGCCGGCAGTGATACTGGCTGGTGCTGTATTGGCACTGTTTTGTAACTTTATAGCCCGGCTACCCGGCTTTGACGGCGCCCTGCCAATTAATGTGGTGACGGGTCTTATCGGTGCCCCTATTGTGATATCAGTGATTATTAAACGACGAAAGATGAACGCCAATGGATAGTAATGTGCTTTTACAATCGCATGATTTAGCTGTTGGCTACAAGGGCAACAGCGATAAAGAGACGGTGCTGCATCAGCACATAAACGTGCAGTTGCATCGCGGGGAGTTTGCCTGTTTGCTGGGACCCAATGGTGCCGGTAAATCGACACTCATAAAAACCTTAAGTGGTTTTATCCCTCAAATTAAAGGACGTATTGCCATTAATGGCATTGACCTGAGCAGCATTAAACGGAGTCAGCTGGCTAAAGAGGTATCGGTGGTGCTGACCGAGAAATTGCATATCAGCAACATGACTGTTTTCGACCTGGTGGCACTGGGGCGCACACCTTATACCGATTTTTTTGGGGTGCTAAGCAAGGAGGATAAGCAGTTGGTTTTAAAGGCCATTGAAGATGTTGGCTTATCAGGCTTTGCCAACCGCCAATTGATGTGCATGAGCGATGGGGAGCGACAAAAAGCCATGATAGCAAAAGCTTTGGTTCAGGACACACCCCTAATTATTCTGGATGAACCAACCGCATTTTTAGATTTGCCCAGTAAAATCGAAATCGTTCAGCTACTAAAAAAGCTGGCTCGCGAAAAAAACAGAGGCATCCTTTTATCAACGCATGACCTGGATTTAGCCTTGCAGCTGGCCGATAAGATTTGGCTATTGGCTCAGGGACGTGCCCTCGAAGCGGGTATTCCCGAAGATTTGGTGCTTGCCAACGGGTTTCGTCGCTTTTTTGAAAAGGAAGGCATTCTGTTTGATAACGAAAGTGGCTCGTTTAAGGTGGAACGGGAGCAAATGAAAACCATCCGGGTGATTGGCAAAGGAGTGGAGTATAAATGGCTGAGTCATGCCCTCAACCGAACCGGCTATTTAACCACCAAAGATGAGGGGAACTACCCCAAAATAGAAGTGGACAGCGGCGCCAATAAGGCCTATATTCTGCACCAGACTGATGGCAGCAGACACGAGATGCGGACCATAGAAGACTTATTACTGCAGATAAGCCGGGGACACTAATGAGGTTGTCGCCCTGAGTGTGCTGTGTTCGCTCGGAAGCTTTGTAGTTGTGTACTTTGAACATAACTGACCTTTTCTGAACTAACATAAAACGTAGTCTGGTGATGGACGCCTTAACTTTGTAGTTATCGTCAATCACAAGAAATAGTTTTATGAATTTAAACTCCAGGAATTTTATTTTAGTCTGGCTCGTTCTTTTTGCAGCGAGCCTCACGGGTTGTCATCAACAGAAGCAACCAAATGTCGTGATTATTTTTACCGATGATCAAGGCTACAACGACCTCTCATGCTATGGCGCTACCGATTTTGAGACCCCCCATTTGGATAAGCTGGCCGAAGATGGTATTCGTTTTACCAATTTCCATGTGAGCACAGCCGTTTGCAGTGCCTCCCGATCGGCCTTGCTGACCGGTTGTTACAATGAACGGATCAGCGTACGTGGCGCCTACATGCCTTGGGATACATTGGTGGGGCTTAATCCTCAAGAGGTAACCATTGCCGATATGCTGAAACAGCAGGGCTATGCCACTGGCATGGTAGGTAAGTGGCACCTGGGCCGTAATGAAGCTTTTTTACCGCTTCAGCAAGGGTTTGATGAGTACTATGGCATTCCCTATTCTAATGATATGTGGCCTGTTGATTATGATGGCGTTTCGGTGCACGAAAAGGATTCGGTTTCTAAACCCTGGAAACTGAAATATCCGCCGTTACCCATTCTGGAAGGCAATCAAATAGTGGAGGAGATCCATACGCTCGAACAGCAGGCTCAAATAACGACACTATATACTCAAAAGGCAGTCGACTTTATAAAGCGTAACAAAACAAAACCGTTTTTTCTGTACCTGGCGCATTCAATGCCACATGCACCCTTGGCCGTTTCCGAAAAATTTAAAGGGAAAAGCGAGCAGGGGCTTTATGGAGATGTCATGATGGAAATTGACTGGTCGGTTGGTCAGGTGATGCAAGCCCTCAAAGAGGAAGGAATTGATGAAAACACATTGGTGGTGTTTGCCAGCGATAATGGCCCGTGGTTGTGTTTTGGTAACCATGCCGGCTCCGCAGCCCCTTTGCGCGAAGGGAAAGGTTCCATGTGGGAAGGAGGACACCGGGTGCCATGCATCATGCACTGGCCGCAACAAATACCGGCTCGTCAGGTAAGCGATAAAATCGCAACCACCATGGATTTATTGCCAACCATAGCGGCGGTAACGGGAGCACAGCTACCGGCCAATAAAATTGACGGGGTAGATATCACGGCCTTGTTGAAAGGTGAGCAGGTTACGCCACGCGACGAATTTTGGTGCTATTATGGCGGAGAGTTGCATGCCGTAAAAAAGGGTGACTGGAAATTATATTTTCCGCATGAGTACCGTTCCTACCGTCAGCATCCTCCGGGTAAAGACGGCTATCCGGGATGGACCAAGCAGATGCCATGCGGGCTGGAATTATACAATCTAAAATCGGATATTGAGGAGGCGCATAATGTTATTGATCAGCATCCGGATGTGGTGGCTCAACTGCAGGCCATTGCTGAACAGGCAAGATATGAATTGGGCGACCGACTCCAGAATATGGAAGGACAAGAAGTACGTCCTCTTGGTCGCATTGACGCGGAGGCCCTAAGCAACTAATCACCTTCTAACAGTTCTTTTCTGCACCCACCGGCTTCCCCCCGGTGAAGTGCGAAAGGTGAAGAGGGGATTTGCTTAGGGTGTGTCACCGCTTTCAATGCCCAATTATTTGAGTTCGACGTAGAATTTAAGGTTATTAAAATAACAAGCATGAAACGACCATGCAAATTTGATTATCCAGATTGATACACAGGCGGATGAACAAATTTATTTGGGAGTTCCATTTGACCATTGAAAAATAAATTTGAACAGATGAAAAATACTTTCAATCAGCTGCTGTTAGTTGTTGCTATGCTGCTGACTTTTGCTTGCTCGCCCTCTAAAACAGAGCAGCCCAACATCATTTTCATCATCTCCGATGATCATGCGGAACAGGCTATCAGTGCCTATGGGCACGGGCTGAACCATACGCCTAATATCGACCGATTGGCTACGGAAGGGGTTCGTTTTACCAATGCCACAGTTACCAACTCCATCTGTGCGCCTTCCCGAGCGGTTATACTAACGGGGAAGCACAGCCATAAAAACGGATTGATAAACAATGAGGTGACCTTTAATGGGGAACAGCCCACTTTTCCAAAGTTGTTAAAGGAGGGAGGCTACCATACCGCTATTGTTGGAAAGTGGCATTTAAAGAGTGAACCAACAGGTTTTGATCAATGGATGGTGTTGCCGGGTCAGGGCGAGTATTACAATCCTGACTTCCGAACACCAGATGGACTAATTCGTGTGCCTGGTTATGTGACCGACATTATCACCGAAAAATCATTGGAGTGGCTGGAGGCCATTAAGGGGCAGGACCAACCGTTTTGCCTGATGGTGCAGCATAAAGCACCTCACCGGAACTGGATGCCGTCACCCGATTACCTCAATCATTTTGATTCCACCGAAATACCGGTGCCGGATAACTTCTTTGATGATTATCATACGCGGGGAAGAGCCGCCCGGGAACAGGAAATGGAGATTGATAAAATCATGTTTGAGGGCTATGACCTGAAACTGACTAAGCCCGGTACCGATGAGGTTATTGGCGATGGCTGGGGCGACTGGTATCAGCGAATGAGCGATGAACAGAAAGCCATGTGGCACAACGCCTATCGTGATAAGAATGAAGCCTTTCATGAGGCCAAACTACAGGGGAAGGAACGCGCTTTGTGGAAGTACAAGCGTTACATGCAAGACTACCTGTCAACCATTGAGTCGGTGGATGATGGTGTTGGCAAAATTCTGGATTACCTCGACCAAAATGGACTGGCTGAGAACACCATTGTGGTGTATACCTCTGACCAGGGATTTTACCTGGGAGAACATGGTTGGTTTGATAAGCGCTTTATGTATGAGGAGTCGCTTAGCACGCCTCTGTTAATCCGTTATCCAAAGGCTGTTCAAAAGGGATGGGTGAGTGATAAACTGGTACAGAATCTTGATTTTGCGCAGACCTTTCTGGATTATGCCGGCGTACAAGCACCCGATGAAATGCAGGGCATGTCCATGCGTCCGGTGCTGGAGCAATCCATCGATGAATGGCGCGATGCTGTGTACTACCATTACTTCGAATATCCGGGCATTCACGCAGTTAAGCGGCATTATGGCGTTTCCGATGGCCGCTACAAGCTGATTCATTTTTATTACGATTGTGATGAGTGGGAGTTGTATGACCTGCAGAATGACCCAAAAGAAATGAATAACCTCTATGGAGAGGACGGCTATACAGCTATTACGGATGAGCTGAAGACTCGCCTGAACGAACTGCGCGATCAGTATGAAGTACCCTCTATTGAGCAGGAGATGGGCGAACGTTTTATTACCATGAGTAATAAGGCAAAAGGTGCAAAAATTACTTTAGAGCAAGGGCCTGATAAACCTTACGATGCACCCATTGAGTATTTGTGTGATGGGAATGTCAAGCACTTCACGCCGCTGTGGGCATCCGATTATGAAGCCTTTCTGGGGTTTAACGGCAAGGATGTGGAAGTGCTCATAGAGCTTTCGGACAATACGCCAATTCAGGAAATAAAAATGCGGTTCCTCGATAAAAGAGGCTCATGGGTGTACGCGCCGGAGCAGGTCGCTGTGGCCCTGTCAGACGATGGTAAAGCCTTTGAGCCCATCAAAGCCAACCTATCTGGCAAAACTGAACTCTTAAACAATGTTTTTGTAGTGGAGAAAGGAGTGACTGGTTTGAGCTCCGAGGCGCGTTTTATTAAGGTGAATATTAAAAATTTTGGTGCGATACCAGCCGGACAACCTGGAGCCGGGTATCCGTCCTGGTTATTTTGTGATGAGATACTAGTTAACTAGTTATAGTTGTAGTATTCCGTTGAAAAGGCTGCCTTTTGGCGGCTTTTTTTGTGCGGGACTCCGAAACATTTTGAACGGGGCTTATACAACTTTGCAAAATGCTCAAAAAGTTTGTTTGGTGATTTTGCAGCCTTGCAAAATGCTCAAAAAGTTTGTTTGGTGACTTTGCAGCTTTGTAAAATGCTCAAAC
>NZ_JBPUSJ010000005.1:0-400194 GCF_051851475.1 Carboxylicivirga taeanensis
GGCATTCGCACCATCGACAGTCCTATCCAGATTCAGGGCGAAGGCCTGGAGAAAGTGAAGCCACAGAACCCGCCGGCAGTAGGAGAGCACACAGTAGCTCAGTTAAGCGCTTTGGGTTACAGCGAGGAAGAACTGAAGGCATTGGCAGAAGCGCATGTGATAGGCTTACCCCGTAAGTAATTAAAAAAGATGAATATACGCTGAGACGTTAATAGCACCTCTACAAAAAAGAACAGTATAATAAACTACTAAATACAATAATTTAAAACGAATTATAATGAAAGAAGAAGCAAAGTTTTACGAGGATTTTGAGATTGGAGAAACTAAAGTAACACCGGCCAGAACGATAACAGAAACCGATATTGTGATGCATGCCATGCATTCAGGCGATTGGATGCCTCATCATACCGATGCAGAGTGGTGTAAGACACAACCTTTTAAAAAACCAATTATGCATGGTAATGGTACCTTCGCTATTAGTACAGGACTTACTTTTCTTGGGGAAAAAATGAATCCACACGCTATGTCATATGGCTATAACAAGATTCGTTATCCCAACAATGTTTTTGCAGGAGATACCATAAAAGTGGAGACCAAAGTTATAAGCAAAGAGGAGCACCCTAAGCGACCAACACATGGATTAATTACCGAAGCAAAATCAACGATCAACCAAAAGGGAGAATGTGTTTGTTATGCCGAACATATCCTATATGTGGAAAAGAGAAACGCATAAGGATATATCAGGCTCTCCTAAATGCGAGCTAAGAAAAGATAGTATAACATTAATTTAAGAACGAATTATCATGCAAGAAGAAGATAAATATTACGAAGACTTTGAGGTAGGTGAGTTCTATATGACCTCAGGGCGCACGATAACAGAAACCGATATTGTGATCCATGCCATGCATTCAGGCGACTGGCAGCCCCATCATACGAATGAGGAATTTGCCAAGTCACAACCCATCAAGCATCGTATCGCTCATGGTAACCTGACTTTCTGTGTGAGTACCGGCTTGATTTTTCAGGCAGAAAAGCCGAATCCGAACATTATGGCCTATGGCTATAACAAGATTCGCTACCCGGCCTCTGTTTATGCTGGAGATACCATAAAGACGGAAGTAAAAATCACCGATAAGCAGCCACACCCCAAGCACAAGACCCATGGTTTGCTGACCCAAACAGAAACAACAACCAACCAACGGGGTGAAACAGTGGCTTTTGTGGAACACATACTTTATGCCAAGAGGAGAAATCCTGCGGAGTAAAGGCTATAATAAATATCTAAAACAAATTATATGATGAAAAAAGGTGAAAAAAACTATTCTAAGCTGGATGCCTTTCGAGGGATGGATGTAACCTGGCTTCTGGAGCAATGGGTCGAAAGACAGCCTGACAAGACATTTGTTATATGGGCTCCGTTTGAAGAAACAGATCGACGTTGGAGCTATGCGGAACTGGCAAAATATGCAAAGCAATTTGCTGCAGGGCTATATAGCAGAGGGGTTAGAGCAGGGGATTTTGTGCTTATACATTCAGATAATTCACCTTATTTTCTAACAGCCTGGTTTGGATGTGCTTACCTTGGGGCTGTGCCAGTGACCATTAATACGCGCTCTGTTGCGGATAATGTTAAATACTTTGCTGAAGTGATGGAGCCTGTTTGCGCCATCACTCAGCCTTGTTATGCAAGAATGGTTAGCGAGGCCTGTGGTCAAGACACTCAAATGATAATTACAGGCTCGGCATCTGATGATGATGAATTGGCAGGCTTATCTTTTGAAACATTTGCAGCCGTTTTTTCTGATGAAGCACTGGTTCCGCTGCCAACCGATCCGGAACGCAATCTTGCAGTACAATTTACATCAGGCACGACATCGCGTCCCAAGCCAACTGTTTGGACACATGCCAATGCTCTTTGGGGTGGCAGGTCTATGACAATGAATATGCGATTACGAAAGGATGATATCACACTGATATATATGCCTCTGTTTCATGCTAATGCGCAGATTACTTTACTTTCGGCATTGTGGTCAGGAGGAACAATTGTCGTACATCCCAAGTTTTCAGCTTCGAGGTTTTGGGATACCTGTGCGAAATACGGGGTAACCTGGGTGTCAATGATTCCCTTTGCATTTAAAGCCTTGAAAGGGCGTCCTGTACCAAAGCATAATGTGCGGGTATTGATGGGATTGGAGCGTTTGCCGGAGGCAGAAAAGGAGTTTGGTGTTCAGACGATGGCACTATGGGGAATGACGGAGACTGTTGCATCAAGTATTGTAACCGATGCTGATCAACAGGGGCCTGCAGGTACGATGGGACGTCCATCTCCACTGTACGGAGTGGAAGTGCGCAAGAAGGATGGTACGCCGGCTGGACCTGGTGAGGAAGGCTTGCTTTATATTCATGGTGAACGTGGGGTTTCTCTCTTTAAAGAATATTACAAACACCCGAAAGAAACAGAAGAAGCTTTTGATGGAAATGGAGCACTCGATACAGGCGATGTGGTGCGTATCGATAATGATGGCTGGATGTATTTTGTTAATAGAGACAAGGATATGCTAAGGGTTGGAGGTGAGAATGTGGCAGCCAAAGAAATAGAAACCACAATTATGGATACGGGTTTTGTGATGGAATGTGCTGTGGTAGCACAGAAACACTATATGTTGGGTGATGTGCCTGCAGCTTTTATTTCATTAAATGAAGCAGGAAAAAACAAAACACAGAAAGAAGTTATTGACGAAGTAATCGCTTATTGCAAAGAGGAACTTGCTGATTTCAAGGTCCCAAGGTCTGTGCACATCGTCGATGATTTTCCTCGTTCAACGTTGGATCGGATTGCAAAGAATAAGTTGCGAGACCAATTGCCATCAATTGAATCAGACTGATTGTGCATGAGAATGGTTAACCTTCAATATTATTAGAAGGGTACAAGGTAGACTGGCAGTAGCTGTAGGAGAAATAGAACATTTCAGGTGGTTTTGGAGGCAAGGAATCTGTATGCCAACAGGCGAAGACTCCTCTTATTCCAGCATTTAAAGTCGCACGTCGACTTTTCTAAGGGCTGTTCAGTATATCTGATGAAGAAGAAGTGGATGGGTTTTGCCGAAAAACGGGCGCCAAACTGGAAAGCGAGATAAATTATAAATTTAAAGAAACTGAGATGACAGTTGGATTATTAGATGTATTTATGATTCTTTTCATTACGATGGGACCACTTAAACCGGCCATTGTATATGTATCATTAACGGCAAAGGCCGATGCGAGTTTTCGTCGTAAGGTAGCACTGAGAACCGTCATAACTGCAACTGCCGTTGCAGTACTATTTGCGTTAGCAGGCGAATTCCTATTAAGTGCTTTCCATGTATCAGTACCTGCCTTAAAAATGGCCGGAGGATTAATTCTTCTTTTATATGCCTTAGACATGGTAATTGGAGGCGATAAGAAAAACGATAGTACTGATACTGAATTATCCCCAAATATCGCGGTTTACCCTTTAGCCATGCCGTTAATGGCAACACCTCAAGGGCTTGTTGCCATTACTACTTTTACTGCTGCAGATCCTGATACTAGTGAATTAATAATGGTTGTTGGCTTAATTCTGGCACTTATGGCATTCAACTTTTTCTTTTTGCTTGGAGCTCATAAAATACTAAAAGCAGTAGGGCCGGCAGCGCTTAAAGTCGTGTCTGTTGTAGTTGGGTTATTGCTTGCAGCTTTAGCAATTCAATTAATGATATGGGGATTGACTGATCTCGGTGTAATTGAGGAATATGTGGCTGTTAGTTAATGCGGTATTTTAAAATATAAATGAAATACTTTTAATTTTTAAACCTAAACAATGAAAAGAAAATCAAATATAATTTTAACAGCAATTATGCTATTAGGCATGGGTTTTAGTACTCAGGCTCAGGACGAATCGGTCACTTTAATCACCAATGTCAATATATTTGACGGAGTTAATGAAAAGCTGCTGGAAGGTTATGATGTGCTTGTAGTCAAAAATCTAATAAAAAAGATAGATAGAGACATTCAGATTGCCGATGCTTATGAAATTGATGTAAAAACAGGTGGGTTAAAAGCTATGCCAGCCGCTCATGCCAATGATTTTTCGATTTCAGGGGAAAAAACGGTGATGGTTTATGAGCCAGAAAAGAATACAAAGAAAAAGGTAAAGGTTACCAAAATTGATGGAGCCGGCCATACTCTTATCCCTGGTTTAATAGATGCCCACTGGCATACAACCTATGCTTATACTCCGGCAACGATATTGCTGGCAAGTAGGGGCGACATGCCGGAAGTTGCCATTTTAAGTATGACCGGTGCCCAAGAAACCCTATTAAGAGGTTTTACCACCGTACGGGATATGGGAGGGAATCCGTTTGCCATTAAAAAGCTGATCGATAGCGGACAATACCCCGGGCACCGTATCCTTCCTTCCGGTCCGTTTATGAGTCCAACAGCAGGGCATGCTGACCATTATGGAGTTCCAACTGATACTCCCAGAGATAAAAGGTTTCTTAATTACTGGGAACAGAACATGATGGCTATGACGTCTGATGGAGTGCCTGAAGTGCAGTTAAGAACTCGCGATATTCTGAAATATGGAGCCACACAAATAAAGATTTGTACAGGAGGTGGGGTATCCTCTGTCTATGACCCATTGGATGTAAGCGAATATTCAATTGCCGAGGTAAAAGCCGCTGTTGAGGAGGCTACTAACTATAATACTTATGTGGCATCCCATGTAATGACTGACCGGGGAGTTCGTGAATCGGTAAAGGCTGGAGTTATGAGCATTGAACATGGTTTTTTCGCGACAGAAGAAACACTGGCCTTGATGAAAGAGAAAGGAGCCTGGTTAAGTCCACAGGCTATGAAAGAAGAGGACATGGTATGGACGAACCCTATCAGTGCAGCCAAGTATAAGCAGGTGACAGATGCCGTGGCAAACCTATATCCTTTGGCAAAAAAAGTGGGAGTTAACCTGGCTTTTGGAACCGATCAGTTAATGGATGCTTCCAAAGCTTACCAGCAAAGTCTTTATCTGGTTCGATTAGGAGAATGGTTCTCACCATATGAAGTGTTGAAAATTGCAACTTCCGAGAATGCCCGTTTTTTGGAAATGGCAGGACCAAGACATTCCTACCAGGAAGGACCACTAGGTGTGATAAAAGAAGGGGCCTATGCCGACTTAATCATTGTGGACGGCAATCCGCTCGAAAACCTGGAATTGGTTGGTGACCCTAAAAAGAATTTTGTACTCATCATGAAAGATGGCAAGGTATATAAAAATAAACTTGGCCAATAAATAAATCAGAGAGAAGGATCTTATTAGTCATTCTTCTCTTTTGTTACTCACTACCACTACTTACTTTCATGTAAATAAAGTTATGTTATAAATCAATATCAACCCTAAATTTATTTGTACTATGAAAAGGCAATTGAATCTGTTTTTTACGGCATTTATCCTGTTAATAATGGGTTTTTCAGTTGATGCCCAGAATGAAGAAGTTACCTTAATTACTAACGTCAATATTTTCGATGGCGTAAACGAAAAACTACTGGAAGGCTATGATGTTTTGGTGGTGAAAAACCTGATTAAAAAAATCGACAAAGACATCAAAATTGCCAAAAATTATGAAATTGATATAAAAACCGGTGGATACAAAATCATGACGGGAGGATACCTTACTGATCTCTCTCCCTATGGAGAGAAAAATGCAGTAATGATTTACGAACCCGAACAGAATGTGACAAAAGAGGTGTCGGTGAACGTTATCGATGGAGAAGGTCGCACTTTAATCCCGGGCTTAATCGATGCACACTGGCACATGGCTCTGGCGGAACTGCCAATGAGTTCAATAATGACAGGTGACGCATTTGAGGTGGGTATTCGCATGACCAAGGCTGCTCCCCATACATTACTGCGAGGATTTACTACTGTTCGAGACATGGGGGGGAATACATTTAGCCTCAAAAAACTAATCGATGCAGGTGAGGTTGATGGACCACGCATACTGCCTGCCGGACCAATGATAAGCCAAACAGGTGGACACTTCGACTATCGATTGCCAAATCAAGTACCTGACAGGTCCGGTCTCATAGACTATTGGGGACGAGTGGCGATTAACGCAGTTGCTGATGGTACCACTGAAGTTCGGAAACGGGCCCGGGAAGCATTTATGTTGGGAGCCACCCAGGTTAAAATTGCCGGAGGTGGGGGTGTTGCTTCAAGCTATGATCCAATCGATGTGCGCCAGTATTCGCTCGAAGAAATGCAGGCCATTGTAGATGTTGCCAAGAGCTATAACAGCTATGTAGGTGCGCACATTTTTACTGATGATGCCGTACAAACTGCTGTAAAAGCAGGCGTCAAAAGCATTGAACATGGTATGCTTATAGGCCGCGAAACCCTTCAGATGATGAAGGACAACGATGCTTGGCTGAGTATCCAACCTATTTTAAACGATGAAGATGCAGAAACGTTTCCGAATCCTGAGTCTAACAAGAAGTTCGTAGAGGTAACAAAAGGTACTGAAACCGTTTATCGTTTAGCCAAAGAAATGGGCGTGAAAATGGCCTTTGGAACGGACCTTTTTATGAGTGCGGAAGCCGCTGCCAAACAAGGCAAGTTGCTTTCCAAGCTTGACCGTTGGTTTACACCTTATGAGGCGCTGAAAATGGCAACGTCAGAAAATGCCGAACTGATGGAGTTATCAGGTCCGCGACATCCTTACAAGGAAGGTCCTTTGGGTGAAATAACAGAAGGCGCTTATGCCGACTTAATTATTGTTGACGGAAATCCACTGGAAGATTTGAGTTTAGTGGCTGATCCTGAAAAGAATTTTTTGCTCATCATGAAGGACGGTAAGGTATATAAGAATAAACTAAAATAATCGAATCAATAAATCAAAATGTTATGAAAAAGCTCAAAAATCTGTTAACTGTTGTTATCCTGCTTTTTGCAACAGGTTTAATAGTAAATGCCCAGAATGAAGAAGTTACCTTAATCAAAAACGTCAACATCTTTGATGGTGTAAATGAACAACTACTGGAAGGGTATGATGTTTTGGTGGTAAAAAACCTGATTAAAGAAATTGGAAAAGACATTAAACTGGCAAAGAATTATGAAATTGATGTAAAAACCGGTGGATATAAAGCCATGCCGGGAGGATACCTAAGCGATCTTTCAGCATTTGGCGAGAATAAAGCTGTAATGATTTATGAGCCAGAAAAAAATGTGACAAAAAAAGTATCCGTAAATGTTATCGATGGTGCAGGGCGTACCTTAATGCCAGGGCTTATCGATGCACATTGGCATACAACTTATGCTTACACTCCAGCACCGGTTCTATTTTTAAATCAAGGCGATATGCCTGAAGTGGCCATTCGTAGCATGGAAGGGGCTGAAAAAACCTTAATGCGAGGATTCACAACAGTTAGAGATCCGGGTGGAAATCCGTTTGCTATCAAAAAACTAATTGATTCAGGTGAATATCCGGGACACCGCATTCTTCCTTCTGGACCATTTATGAGTCCAAATTCAGGGCATGCAGACTACAATAATAGACTGGAAACGCCAAAAGATAAACGATTCCTCAACTATTGGGAAAGGAATATGATGGCAATGACTTCGGATGGAGTTGCAGAAGTTCAGCTTCGAACACGTGACATTCTGAAGTATGGTGCTACGCAAATTAAAATTTGTACTGGTGGTGGTGTTGCTTCTTTATACGACCCTTTAGATGTGAGTGAATACTCGGTAAGTGAAGTGAAAGCGGCCGTTGAGGAAGCTACAAACTACAACACTTACGTGCATTCGCATGTATATACCGACGAAGGGGTGCGGTTGTCCGTTGAAAACGGGGTGATGTGTATTGAGCATGGATTTTTCGCTTCGGAAGCCTCCTTAAAGTTAATGAAAGAAAAGGGAGCTTGGATTAGTTTACAGCCTGTTGCCTTAGAAGACATGAAATGGGATGATCCAATCAGTCAGGTCAAATTTGAACAAATTATTGAAGGCATCGATTATGTATTTCGAACAGCTAAAAAAGTAGGTGTCAACATTGCTGTTGGTAAAGACCATCTTTTTAGCGCTGAGACTGCAGACCAACAAAGCGAATACGTAGTTCGTCTGGGGAAATGGTTTACGCCTTATGAAGCTTTGAAAATATATACTTCTGAAAATGCTCGCCTTTTGGAAATGAGTGGCCCCCGCCACCCATACCAGGAAGGACCACTTGGGGTGGTAAAAGAAGGTGCGTATGCCGATTTGATTTTGGTAGATGGAAATCCGCTCGAGAACCTTGAATTGGTGGGAGATCCGGCTAAGAATTTTGTAATGATAATGAAGGACGGCAAGGTGTATAAGAATACTTTATCAGAATAAGGGTTTAAAGGAGAGTTAATTAATTACATCTGTTAATCATTAGACTATGATGATAAATAACAAACTAAGATTTTTATTAATCTTAACAATCGCGATAATTTTGAATGCCTGCTCGCAGGTCGAAAATAAAAAGACCGAAGATAATTCAACCAATGATGAAATGGTTGCTAAATATGCAGGTGAAAAGTCATCACTTACGGTTGCAGATCATAAAAAGCTGTTGGAAGAAGGGTATCCCATACATCTTGTTCGGAGGGCCAAAGATTTATTCTCGTTCCGACATTTCTCTGTTGATGCATTGGATCATAAGGAAACAGCTGAGGATGATGCCTTGTACTATTTTAACTTTATGTGGGAATTTCTTCCGAGTGCGGTTGTACCTGCATCTAAGAACACATTCGAGTTGCAAAGAGTATTAAATCCGGAATTGGATAACCTTACCTACCTGGATATTGAAGGTAATGCATTCCCAAGCCTAAAAGAGTTTATTGATTCTCCTGATTCCAAGCTTCAGGCCATCATGATGATTCATAAAGGCAATGTTGTGTACGAAGAGTATCCCGGCATGCGCCCTGACGACAAGCATTTATGGATGTCGGTAACAAAGGCACTTTCGGGTACATTGATGCTCGACCTGATTCAGAATGGCAAAGTTGATTCTGAGGCACCTATTACTAAGTATGTCCCAAGACTTAAGGGGAGTGCATGGGATGGCGTTCCAGTTCGTTCGGTACTTACTATGACTACAGGGCTAAATTTAGACGATATAGCCGGTAATATGTATAAATCCGGCACCATGGAACAGCGGTATTATCAGGCATCGTTCGGAGACTACCATAACGGAAAAAAAGAGGACTGGATTGAAGTTATCCGTGAAGCTGAAAAGATAGCAGAGCCTTATGCTAAGTATCAGTATGCCAGTTTGAATACCCAGGTTTTAAGTATTGCTATTGAAAACGTAACAGGTAAGAAATTTGTAGATTACCTAAACGACCGATTCCTTCAGTATGCCGGTACCGGAGAAATGGTGGCTAATCTATTTCCCGATGGAAGTATTCATGCGGCTACAGCTATGAACTCCACACTGGAAGACATGGGTAGGTTTGGTCTTCTTTTTACCCCAACTTTTAAGAACATAACAGGTAAAGAAGTAGCCTCTCCCAAGCTTGCAGAATATATGTTTGACATTAAAGTTCCCTATGAAACCCTCAAAGAAAGCGCTGTTGGAAAAACGGCCTATAAATATCTTGGAGATCAGGATTTCTGCGGTGGAGGTGCACAGTTTGATTTCTTGTGGGAAGATGGTGCCTTTTGTAAACTAGGACATAACAATCAGGGTATCTACATCGATCCCAAACGTGAGTTTGTAGGAGTATATTTTAGCGCATCTCTGGCACCTAACTATGCTATTGGGTACATTAGGGCTGCAGCGGTATCGTTGGATAGTGACTAAGACATAACAGATATAGAATTGATTCGCTGATATCTTCTAATAATAAGAAGATCAGTGAAGTTGAAGATATCGTTTATTTATCCGGCGCATCTCGCTTTATTGTAAAATACGATAAAGGTGTTTAATAGCTAATGATGTTATTGTCATGAAACGGAAGATTGACCGGGTGAAATCTAATGAATAAATAAAATTGACTCAACTGACTTTTAGTGAGATGTATAAGAGTTGGTTGAGCAATTTTAAACTATTTTAATGCCTAAACAATATTAGCTATGAAGAACATTTATGCGATATCACTGGTGCTGTGCATGCAACTTTGTGTATTAAGCTTAACAATAAATGCACAAGAGGAAGAATCGGCTCTTAAAAGTGAAGCTGAAATCGCGAAGGAGTTATCCAATCCAAATACAACACTCGGAACCATGGCTTTCCCCATTGATTATATTCACTATAATGGAGATTTGCCCGGCGCTTCAAGCCAAAACGGATTTTTGCTCAATTTTCAGCCCAGCTTACCAATACCATTAGCAAAAGGTGTAAACTTATTTGTACGTCCACTAATTCCTATTTATTTAAGCCAACCTTCTTATGGAGTTAATGGCTTTGAAAATAAAGGTTTTAACCTGGGAAATATTAGTGCTGATGTAGCAGTTGGAAAAACATGGCCATCTAAAACAATTACAATTTTGGGTGTTTTTGCAGGTTTTCCTACTGCCACAGATGAAGCTTTAAGATCAAAATTTACAACTATTGGGCCAGAGTTTATGGTTGCTCAGTTATTTGATTGGGGGGTGCTAGGCTTAATGGTCAACCATGCCTGGAGCACAACAAGTAAAGATGCGGATGCATCAAGTGTGACTATTTTGCCGGATGAATTTTTTATTTTTACAGGCAATAGAGAACGAGCCAATATTACTGCAGGTCAGTATTTTTATGTGGTCAACCTTAAAAATGCCTGGCAGATAACCGGTCAACCAACATTTGCTTATAATCACGAAGCAACCAAAGGGAATAGGTTCACTTTCCCCATAGGTACAGGGGTTAATAAAGTCGTCCGTTTCGGGAAAATGCCAGTTAAATTTACTGCACAATATTGGTATTATTTAGCATCGCCAGACAGCTTTGGCCCCCAACATCAAGTAAGGCTTCAAATAGCTCCAGTAGTCCCTTTGCCATGGTAAACTAAAACCCTAAGAAACAATAGTCTATGAAAAAATTGTTTTTATTTCGATGTTCTATTTCACTTCTCTTTATTATTTGTGCAACAATGGTAGATGTATCAGCACAAAACGCTTTTTCGCAACTTCGGGGAAGTGAAGAAGATAGTTTAATGACAAAAAATTTTCCTGGTGCATGGAACTTGCCTGGTACCGACCTGTACATGAAGTTTGGAGGATACTTTAGACTTGATGCCATCTATGATTTTACAGGAGCAGGTACACGTAATCAGTTACTGATAGGGCAAATCCCGGTAAAAGGATCGCCAGAAGCCAACGCCGGTCCATTTTTTAATATGCATGTGCGTGAAACTCGTTTTAATTTTGATATTCGTCGAACGACGGACTTGGGGAGATCATTGAAATTTTTTATCGAGTTCGACTTTTTTGATGAATCTTTGGGTTCTGGTCAACCCAGACTGCGTCATGCTTTTGTCAAATATGGTAATCTTTTAATAGGTCAAACGTGGACGAACCTGTCTGATTTGAGAGTTTTCCCTTTTATTATGGACTTTTCATCAGGAGATGCATTATTCGGAGGAAGGTCTGTGCAGGTTAGATGGGAACAAGACTTTAAGAAACATTGGCAATATGGCTTGTCGCTTGAGATGCCTGTGATAGATGGAATCTATAATCCAGACAATCAACCAGGAGAAATCATGCCTATTTTACCTGTGTTTTCGGGTAGATTAAGTAATAACAGAGACAATGGGATGTTGATGTTTGGAGCACAGATAGAGCAATTACGTTGGTATGGTAGAAAACAAGGACCAAATGCAACGGCTCTTTCTTGGGGTGTTACTTTAAATGGACGTCAGTTGCTTACTGATAAATTTTTTGTTACATGGCATGCTTCCTATAACCGTGGAATGGCTAGTCAGGTGATCATCTTCACAGGATCTGCTCAAGGGGCTGTTTTAACACCTTCTGGTGATCTTCATATGGATGATGGGGTTACACTTGCAATAGGCGGTGGATATCAGTTATCTAAAGCTTTTTCCGCTAATCTGGCTTTTGCTCATTTTAACAGAGGTAGACTTGACTTTCGTCCTGATGATACAATGAAGAATGGCTTATTGGGACATGCTAACATTATTTGGAATATTGATGGTCGGGCAATGACAGGTTTTGAATTTGCCTGGGGTAAGCGGCAGAACATTAATGAATATAATGGTAAAGCATCCAGAATTCAAGCTATGATTAAATATGCGTTTTAATACTTAGTAGGTTAAATGTATCACTCTTAATTTAGTTATTGATGAACTTTAAATATTTCCAGAAACAGCTGATATTGATATTCATTACTATAATATTATGTCAAATCAGCTCGAATAAGGTTTCAGCGCAGCAATTTAATTCAGACAACTACCTGACCATGCCTCATGGTATTGGTACATTTGTTTTGGCAAGTGGTCAACGTAATTCAGCAATGTATGCCACCTTCAGTTTGCTTCCCAGGTTTGAATTGAATTTCTCATCAGCACTTTTTTGGGAAGATAAAAAAGCAAATTTACCACAACACTTTAGCACCAATTTATTTGGTAAATACATGTTCTGGGTTAACGAAGCTAATAATGGCGGTGCGGCAATATTTCTGGGGGTCGGCAGGTCCCCTGGCTATTATAATCAGAGTGGTTATTCTGCTTTCCATAAAAATTATTGGACATCTATTGCGGTCACTTTCCCATTGTTTAATAATACTATTTCGTGGGATATTATGCCGGGTGCGCTGGTTGATTTTGATCATGGAAACAAAAATAATCAAGCCTGGGGTTTCACTTGGTCAACCAGAATGGCTATTTATAAAATCATTCCGCAAACAGCGATAGTGGCCGAGGCTTATGGAACTGAAGGAGATGTAAGTTCAAAAGCTGAATATAAAGTTGGATTGAGATGGGAACCAAATGATTATATTATACCTGCAATTTCTTATGGTTCATGTTTTGATGGCAGTTCGGCATCGGGTTTTGAAATTGGCATTATCATTTTTACACCACCATTTTTAAAAAAGGATTTCATCAAAAATAATCATATCGTTTATTAGCGTTTGGTGCAAGTTTGTATCGTTGATTAAAAACATGAGGATTATAGTAATAATTTAGATTGTGTAATAAACACACCATAGTTAGCACAGATAGAAAAAGGTGCATTCTGTTTAAGAGCTTTTAATCTTAGTGTGGTAATTGTTTGAAATGATATTGAGTATTAATAAAAATTTAACACCTATATGGTAGAAATAAATAATCTTTCATATAAATGGAAAGATGAAGATAAGGACTTGCTGCGTATCGATCACCTGAAAATTACAAAAGGTGAACGATTATTTCTTAAAGGATCCAGCGGTAGTGGAAAGAGTACTTTACTAGGTTTGCTTTCGGGTATAATGGTGCCACAAAATGGGACTGTAAAAGTTCTTGATCAGATTATTAGCGGATTAAAACCTTCTCTCCGTGATGTATTCAGGGCCAATCACATTGGTTATATTTTTCAAACCTTTAATCTGGTACCATATTTATCTGTAATAGAGAATGTTATTTTACCTATCCATTTTTCAACTGTTAGGCGACAACGAATTAGAAATATGGGTAAGGAACCTAAGCAAGAAGCAGAACGACTTCTGCAAGTAGTTGGTCTTTCAGGAGAAGCAATCATCAATAAATCTGTTACCGAATTAAGTGTTGGTCAGCAACAAAGAGTGGCTGCCTGTCGTGCATTATTGGGAGATCCCGAAATCATTATCGCAGATGAGCCAACATCGTCACTTGATCAAACGGCGCAAGAAGCATTTATTACCTTACTCCTGGAAGAATGCTCCCAAAAGCAAACGACTTTATTTTTTGTGAGTCACGATACAAGTTTTGCCAAAGACTTTAATCGAATTCTGGAGCTTAAAAATGGTAGCATAGAGGAGTTTGAAACGATAAATAATACAAGTCCGTTATGAGTATACTTTTAAGATTAGCTTTTAAAAGCATCCGGTTTCGTAAAGCGACGTTAATTTTGAGCTTGGTTTCAGTATCCTTAAGTGTACTGTTATTATTAAGTGTTGAACGTTTGCGCTTCACAATTGAAGAGAGTTTTTCCAGTTCAATATCAGGTACTGATTTGATTGTTGGAGCACGTTCGGCTAATATTCCACTTTTGTTATCGAGTATTTTTCACATAGGCTCTCCCAGCCAGAATGTAAGCTGGAAGACATATGAGTATCTTTCAAATCAACAGGAAGTAAAATGGTCAATACCAATCTCTATAGGCGATTCTCATAAAGGATTTTCAGTTGTTGGAACGACTGATCAGTTTTTTGAACACTATCAATATGGTCGTAAACTAAATCTCCAGATCAATAGAGGGGAAGCATGTGTGCATGGACAGGAATGTGTTCTTGGGGCGAAAGCTGCCAGAGATCTGGGCTATTCAGTAGGGGATGATATGGTTGTAACCCATGGGATGGGACATGAAGAATTTGTAAAACATGAAGATGAACCGTTTAAAATAGCAGGCATACTGGAGCCAACAGGAACACCAGTTGATCAAAGTATATTTGTATCAATCTATGCTTTAGATGCGATTCATTCTCATTTTTATGTAAACGATAGCCATAATTATGATGTGTTTGATGGATTGGACGAGATTCATAGTCACGCTGGGCATGATCATCAACATGAAAAGCAGTTACAAAACCCGAAAGCCTTAAGCAGTTTTTTATTGGGGCTAAATTCAAAGTCTGATATTTTATTGTTGCAGCGTTCAATCAATGAATATAGCGATGAGCCTTTAACGGCTATACTACCTGCCTATACTCTTATAGAGTTATGGGAAATAGTAAAGCCTGTTGAGCACACCTTAATTGTCATTTCGGTGTTAGTTTTAATCATTGCTTTAGCTGGGGTTTTCACTACCATCATGATAAGTTTAAATGACAGAGTTCGTGAAATATCCATTCTTCGGTCGGTAGGGGCAAAGGCAAAACATGTTTTTGGGTTAATATTATTGGAGTCCTTTGGAATCATAAGTTTGGGAATTGTAAGCGGTGTTTTTCTTCTATATACCAGTTTGTTTATTGCCAAACCAATTTTAACTAAGCAGTTAGGTGTTGTAATTTCAATAGGCTGGTTTAGTATAAATGAACTCACAATGATGTTCTTAATATTTGTGCTCGGAGGCATTATAGGTTTAATACCGGCCTATAAAGCATATAGGAATTCAATGGCCGTTAGTTTAGTCGTTAAAAAATAAATATAATATGAAACAAATTAATTTACTGTTATTGCTCGTACTTCATGTGAATATTAGTGCTCAAGAGCCCAAAGTAATCTCTTGGTCTGATTTGGCTTCACACATTGAGTTTAATGATCCATTTAAGCAATTAAGCAATGAGCAACTTTATAACTTAAGACAGGTAGCCAACTATAGAGAAATAGAGAAATACCCTGAAAATTCTTTTAGTACACAGGAAAAGTCCAGGCGAGATAGTCTGGAAGCATTATTAATCAGCGAAAGCATTAATATTGATAGTCTTTTGGCTATCCGTTATAAGATAGCCGATTTGAGAAGAAAGCAGGCAGAACAGGTGAATCCTGCTTTAAATAAAGAAAAAGTAAAGATATCAGGTTATTTGTTACCATTGAATTACGTCGATAATAAGGTGACAGAGTTTTTGTTAGTTCCATGGGTAGGTGCTTGTATTCATACCCCACCACCACCTAAGAACCAATTGATTTATCTGACATCAAAAGAAGGGCTTGAAATAAATTCTCGTTTTATTGCTGTTACTGTAGAGGGAATACTTAACACCGAAAGCAAATCATCAAAATTGTTTTTGGTTGATGGCACTGATGATATTTCATCTGGATATAGTATAATCGAAGGAGCGATAACCACACTATAGTTCTCTTAAGTCACCAAACCTAAATCTTATGAAAGCTAGGATAATATGCATCTTTACCATAGTACTCGTGGTAAATATATTTTCCGGCAAAATATATGGGCAAACAGATACCATTGCTGGAAAACTGGATAAAAAAAAGTTTACACTGCGAGATCCGGAAGATAATGCTGTTGACTTGAGTTTGTACCTTACAGATCTTAAGGGTGTTATGCCTGTTCCTATTATTATTACAGAGCCGGCTGTTGGGTATGGAGGTGGCGCCGCACTCATCTATTTCCACCATCGTAAAAAGAAATACAGTAGCTATGTGCCACCTAATTTAACTGGCGTTGCTGGTTTTGTAACCCAAAATAAAACTTGGGGAGCGGCTGCGTTTCATACACATGTGTTTGGTGAGAACAGAGTGCGTACTACTACCGCATTGATCCTGCCCAAAGTACGTTATGATTATTATGGGAATAACAGTGAGTTACTCAGTAAGCATCCGGTAACTGTTAAGCTTAATTCGTGGGGTATCTTTCAACAAGCACAGGTGCGTATTTCTGACTCTAAATTTTATGCCGGATTAGCCTATATGTACTTTAAAAGCAATGTTTCATTAGATACTATTCCAGGTAAACCCTTACTAAATTTATTATTAAAGCGGCTCAATACTAATTCTGTAATTAGTACAGTGAAACCTATGGTTGTATACGATAGTCGCAATAATAATTTTACACCAACAAAAGGTATCAATTCGGAATTATCATTAAGCCACTCTGCCAAATGGCTTGGTTCTGATGATACCTACAGCACCTTGAAAGCCGATTTTTATGGCTATTTGCCAATCAGTTCAAAAGTCTTCTCAGGTTGGCGGTTTGATAGTAGTTTTATGTTGGGCGATGGTCCCTTTTATGCTTATCCTTTTGTATCACTAAGAGGAATCCCCGCCATGCGCTATCAAAGTGATAATATGCTTGTATTGGAAACCGAATGGCGGTACAACTTTTTCAGGCGTTGGTCGGTAATTGGATTTAGTGGTGTTGGTAAAGCCTTTGAAAATGCTAAAACTTTTGATGAAATTGATCTTACCTACACTGTAGGTAGTGGAATTCGGTATAAACTAGCCCGATTGCTGGGTATTCATTCAGGATTAGATTTTGCCATGGGCAATGGCAAAGATTTTGCCTTTTATATTGTTTTTGGCAGTTCATGGTAAAACTTGGGCGTTAATAATGAAAATTAATCAGGGAAATTATGAGTAATAAATTTAGTTTAATAGTGGTAGCCTTGGTGATGGTTTTTGTTTCCTGCGAGCAACCGATGGATCCGGTCATAAAATCGGTCAACCAGACCAAAGCTCTTTTACATGCCTATCATTGGCATGTTGATGATGTGAGAGTGGAGGTAAAAGATGAAGATATACCTGCACCTATACTCTGGAATCTGGCCGATTCATTAGTTAGAGCCGGCGTGTACGATTTGGATGATATGATTTTTGATGCTTCCGAAATGCGAAAAATGAAGGTGGAGTTCACGCCTGATGGGAAAATTGTTCCTTTAAATGAAGAAGCGCAATGGTTGAGATCGAACGATGAGCCTATTGCTACCTACTTTGTGATAAATGACCAAACGCTGAGGATTAAAAATGATAATGTTATTCTTAACTACAAATACTTTTACTACCCTGACGAAAGTCAGTTTTTGCTTACTGTTGGAGAGAATGAGGCCGCTTCTTTAATATCTAAAATTAATCAAAAACTTATCGACCGCATCTCAAGTCAATCACCCGATAAATTAGCAGACTTTATATCATCCATTCTTTATAATAATAAAGGCTTGCAGGAAATTATTAATAAGGCTCTTGTAGATATGATATCGGGGAAATTAGATTTTATTAATGAGATAGATCCTGATCAAAGTTCAAAGTACCTGGCTGCAGAAATCATTAAGGTACTTCAATCAATTGATTGGGAATCGAAACTAACCGAGCTGCTGAAAAATGAGTTAGAAAAATTAACTGGTATCGATGCTGAAAAAGTTGCCCAGGAAATGGCTAATGCTATTGCCACTAAAATTAACGAAGCCTTTACAGTCGATACTATTTATAGTTTTATTCTTCCGTATCTCGATAATCTGGTTTCCAATCCGGATGAAAGCTCAGAGCAGATTGCACAGTTGATTGTTCAATTATTTTTTGATGTTTTTAATGAGGAGAATCTGCAAGTTATCATTGCAAATGCTTGGACAGACTTTACCCGTTTAGACGATGAAAAAGTTAACGAAATATCGGTAAGACTCACGGAAGTTGTTCAGGATTTATGGATAAATGAAGATGCTATTGCTTCGTTAGTTTTGCCGTTTACGCAGAAAATAGAGGAGACATCCATTTTAGAAATAGGTGAGCTGGCTCAACAAGCTACGCAATCGATTGAGGTTTTAGTGGATAAAATAAATATAACCTTCCCTGACTTGAATCTAACACCGGATTATGAGAATTTAAACAGTTCCATTAAAGCCATATTTATTGCTGCTAAACCTGCAATAAGCTTGGCCGGAGGCCCCGAGAAAGCAGCCCAAAGTGTGGCCGCCATTGTGTTGGATAACTTTATAACTACAGAGTTACTTAATAGCACATTTAGTTCTGTCATAAATTATTTACAAACTATCGATCCGAATATTGTAGGCGAAAAAGTAGCCACTTGGTTGGTTAATTTGGAAGAGCAACTAGCTCCTGAAATTATTGCAAGTTTGAAGCAGCTATTTGAGCCATTATTGCAAAATATAAACCCTGACTATATTGCGTTTAAGATTTCAAAAACCTTAAATAGTTTTATAACAGAGCGGGTTACGCCAGAGGTGCTTAACTCAATGATTTATCCAATACTTAAGGCGTTTACCGAAATTAATGCTGAAGCAGTGGCTAATTATATAGCGGTTAAACTATTGGAGTCTGATCTTATAAGTGGAATTATTAATGAAGAAAATTTGGTGCAAATACTATTACCGGTATTAACTTCTATATCCGATTTAAATACAGACGAGATTGCTCAGAAACTGATTGACTCAATCATTGAAACAGGGCTTTTTGAGGAGATACTTACAGAGGATAGAGCATCTACATTAATAGCCATACTAATATACAATGCTACCTGGGAAGAAGTGAAGATTGTAAATAATTTTAAAGAGGCCACAATAACACTACGTCATGAATAGAATCGTATATATATATGTTATAATTATCTTTATCACTGCCTTTAGTGTTGAAGTATATGGGCAGGGAGCATTGCCTAACAGAACAAATAGCAAGGTTTATAAAGAGTATACCGATAGTTTAAAACGTACACCTTACCCCTGGCATTGGCCGGTAATGGGGGGGAAGTTGCGTAAACTTGGTTTTGATCTGCCATATCCGAATGGATTGATGGTAAACTATGCTTATTCACAGCAAGAACTCATGCTAAGTGATGTTTATGTAGGGTTTAATCCGAACAATTTAACACCTATTGATGGGATAGCACGGTTTAGTAGAATTCAGGCTAATGTCAATGCCATTTCGGTGCGTTATGATTTTTGGTTATTGCCATTTGTCAACTTTTCTGTAATTGGAGGGCGTATAAATGCAGATACAAATGTGGATTTAGGTTTGCCTTTCGAAGCCAGCTTTATAGCTCGCTCGCAAGGTACATCCTTAGGTTGGAATACGGTTGTGGCTGGTGGACTAGGCCCAATTGTGCTTAATGCTGATTTTACACAGGTTTTTACCTGGACTAAAAACACCGAACGCCCCTCAAAAACCAATGTTATTGGAGCCAGATTAGGTCATATGATAAGGTTTAAAAACAGGCCTTACCGAAATATTGTAGTACTGGCCGGGGGGCAATATTTAAAGTTAAATAAAACAAGCAATGGAAAAACTGATCTGGAGAAAGTGGCTGGTATTTCGCCCGATGACAAAGCTCGAATAAGCGAACAATTGAATGATTGGTACAATAATTTGCCAGGTAGTGAGCAGGAAATATTTAGCGGCTTATACAAGGGCTTAAATGGGTGGTTAACTAACTCAGAAGGCACAATTTTGCACTACAAGTTTAATAAGAAGTTATACTATCCCTGGAGTATGTCTGTTGGCTTTAACTACCAACACAATAAACGCTATCAGTTAACCAGCATGTATAGCTTTTTAGGGAGTCGTAATCAGTTTACAGTTGGTTTAACGTATCGATTTGGATTTAGGGGTAAAAATTATTTACACGGGCTTACATTGTAAAGCTATATTAGCGTTCAGCTTATTGGTATTAAAATTATTAATGTTTTGTATATTAGATACAAACTGTAATTAGTAGAAATAATATATAAGATAATTTGATAGCAAACATATGCATCCAGACAGATTTCTGCCGGCAATTTGAATTTTGGAGTGGTTGTTTTTTTGGGGTTGGCTTCAGTTGAGTGTAATTGGAAAACAGGCTGCTATTGGTTAAATGTTGATCTAATGTAACAGCTTTATGAATTGCATTTCATGGAAAATTCAGGTCATTAAGCAATGAAATGGGAGTAAAATAGAGATATTAAGTGATGCAATTATAACCTTGTAAAGATGATTCCCTTCAACAGTTAATTGATAACTATGGAACTTTTTGCGCTGATGGATTAACAAATAAACGGACTAATCTTAATGTTTTAATACAAACAATAAATGATTAAACGAACAAGCCTAACTGTGTTAATGATTTTATACTCTTTTTACTCTGTAGACGCGCAGCAGGAAGAGCTTAAAACAGATGGTTATACACCCTATGAATTGCTTTCCAGCTATTACAACAGCAACTTTCACCCGTTTAAAAAGAAAAATATTTACGTGGGGTTATCCTTCTCGTTGGAAGACAAAAGGTTGCAAAATACAGATTACTTGGTACAGCAAGTGATCGATGGAGAGCGTTTAAATTACGATATCGTAGCTAAGTTTGGTTATTACACAGGAAATTATGGCATGGCAGGCATAAAACTTAATTATTACCAGAATCACTTTGAAGGTAGCATATACAGAGAACCAGATACTTTACAATCTAATTCAATATCGAGAGGATTTGCTTTAAAACCGCATTTTAGATCGTCGGTGCCGCTAACCAAAAACGAACGTTTAAGTTTCTTTACAGATATAGGTGTTTCATTTGGCATAGCACATAATTTGAAACGGGAAATAAAACACAGTGATGAAATTCAAAAACAATTTGGCAAAGACTATCATTTGGGTATAGGAATAAGTCCGGGTATAACATTTTTTGCAATGGAAAACTTTGCCTTTGAAATGCAATTAAATGTTTTGGGTTATCAATTGCAAGTTTCCGAAAATAGGGTTAATAATGCTGCTCCCTCCCGGGAGGTCAGACAAAATGTAGACTTCAATATTAATATATTATCGATGGAATTGGGTCTGGCTTATTATATTGGTTCAAAAAAATAATTGATAAACCAATTTGGTTGAGGATGTAAAATGGCTAAAGTTATGTATAGTAAGTTAATAGTGCGTACTGTTTCTTTATTAATGTCAATAATTGTGGTTCAGGCATGTGTTGATGAGGATTTTTTTGGTTTGTCACCATATGGCAATATTAAGGACTTGGTAGTAAGTAATCAAGCCAGTAATGCCAAAATACAAAGTGATAAAAATAGAGTTGTAATAGAAATACCGGGCGGTGTAGATTTATCTGAGATTCAAATACAATCTATAAAACTATCTTCATTTGCTACATCGGATAAAAACGTTGGTGACCTTTTAGATCTAAATACGTCGCAAAACATTACCATTAAGGCTGAGGATGGTAGTTTTCATATTTGGGAAGTAATTTCATTTGTGGCTTCAGCAACTCCACAACTAGATAATCATGATTTTAGTTTATGGTACCAAACAGCTTCAGACTACTATGAACCAGGAGAAAGTGTATCTAATACCATATGGGGGACAGGTAATCAAGGAACGCAGATACTCGGCAAGTTGGCTACCACACCTATTGATATTGGAGGAGGCAATCTGGCTGCAAAGATGGAAACCCTTGACAATGGAAAGCTAGCCGGTGCTTTTGGGGCACCAATTTCGGCGGGTTCGATATTTACCGGGGCCTTTAACCCCGATAAAATAGACCCGTCTAACCCACAAGCAGCCATTGAATTCGGAACGCCATTTACTGGAAGACCGGAAAAAATTAAATTCAAATACAGTTATTTGCCTGGTGACGTAAATAAAGACAAGCAAGGAAATATTTTAGCATATGATGATGCGTGTGATATATATGCATTGTTGGAAGTTCGTTTGGGAGATAAAACTGAGAGATTGGCTACAGCCTGGTTCAGAAGTTCCGATTCGCAAGATGAAATAGACACCGTAGAAGTTCCTTTTATCTATGGTGAGTTGGATGATACCTATCCCGATTATATGAAGCCTGTTGATTTAGGTTATGTCAGTTCAGATTCTGCCACTTTTATTTTACCAACGCACATCACTTTTGTGGCCTCATCAAGTTTTGATGGGGCTAACTTTGCCGGTGCTATTGGTAGTGGGTTAATTATTGACGATGTCGAGATGGTTTATGAATAACGGATTAAACCAAAAAGAAAGTGTAATGGAAAAAAAGATTAGTGAACTAATTGTTAGTCACAAACAAGTATTTCCTAACGATGCCAATCCTTCCGGAAATATGTTTGGTGGTCGTATTATGGAAATTATGGATGCTACAGCTGGTATTACGGCTAGTCGTTTTGCTCCTCATGCTCATCATTGTGTAACAGCTTCTGTAGAAACGGTTCAGTTTAATCTTCCTGTTCATATTGGTGATGTTTTGAAATTTGAAAGTCAAGTGGTTTATACAGGGCGTAGTTCTATGGTAATTAGAGTAAATGTTCAACGTTATAACCGAAATACGCAGTTGGATGAAACTTGCACTAGTGCACATTTGATCTTTATTGCGATGGATGCTGATGAAAAGCCAATGTCAGTGCCTGCATTAGATATTACGTCTAGGGAGGCCCAACAAGCGTGGGAACTTGGCTTAAAAGTGCGTGAGCGGTCGTTGAAAATTAAAGCAATGAATGCAATGTGAGGGGGAGCTCCTGTTGAGCCGTTACAACCATTTTATCCTTAAACGCATGCGCAACCGCATGACCACGAACCTCTCCGCCCCGAAAAGACATGTGGTACCGCCAGTTTATCAATAAGCTCATTTATGCCAGAGTCAGCTGTGAAGGCATCACTTTTAAGTGATCCCAAAGGACCCATTGGACAAAGACAAGTTATCGGTGCAGAAAGCTTTTTTCCAAAACCTGAAAACGGCATTAATCAACACATAAAGCAATTCATTTAACAGCGAGCAGAATTTATCAGACGTGGTCAATGCACGACTAATGGCAGGTTACAGATTAAAGAAGCGGTACTCGTTCAACCTAAGTTTGGCCACGCTCGACAATAAAAGCATCAGTCGACACATCTGTCAGTAGTTCGTAAAAAAAAGCCCCACAATCTTTCGATTATGGGGCTTTGTGTGCCCAGTAAAGGACTCGAACCTTCACGACCTTGCGGTCACTGGTCCCTGAAACCAGCGCGTCTACCAATTCCGCCAACTGGGCTTGCGGGTGCAAATGTAGAACCAAAAACTAAATTCACAAAATGTTTTTGCTTAGGAAAGAAAAAAAAAGCTGCTCTAAAAGCATTGCCTTGTTTCAATAGCTTACTAATCAGTGTAGCTACAGTGGTGCATTTTTTTTGATAAAAAATCGGTGTACTAAGCACAGCTATAGACATGAGGTTTTTCTAATTGCCATTAAAAATGTACTTTCGCAGCTGATTTTATTAGTGAATCTTTAAAGAAAAACATAATGAACAAAATTAGTTACGCCCTTGGTATGAACCTGGCGCAGAATCTGAAAGCAGCAGGTATTGAGACGATTGAATATGCAGAATTTACAAAAGGGCTGGAAGCTGCTTTTGAAGGAACAGAAACTCAAATGTCGGCTGACGAAGCTAATCAAACATTGCAGCAGTTTTTCGGCGAATTACAGGCTAAGCAAGCCGAAGCTGCTATTCAGGCAGGAAAAGACTTTTTAAATGAAAATGCCAAGAAAGAAGGCGTTGTTACTTTAGAGAGTGGTCTTCAGTACGAAGTTATTACAGAAGGAAACGGCGCGAAGCCAACTGCGGCCGACCAGGTAGAGTGCCATTATCATGGAACCCTTATTGATGGAACTATTTTTGATAGTTCGGTACAGCGTGGAGAGCCTGCTACATTCCCGGTTAGTGGTGTTATTCAAGGATGGGTAGAGGCACTTCAGCTGATGCCTGTTGGCAGTAAGTGGCGTTTATTTGTGCCTTCTAATCTGGCTTATGGTGAGCGTGGAGCTGGTCAGCATATCGGACCACATACCACCCTTATTTTTGAAGTTGAATTATTAGCTATTAAATAAGCATTTAATCATAAACTTTAATTAATTCAGGTGTCATTGCTTGTGCTTTAGCATGGAGTTGTGACGGCATGTCCAATGGCATCTGGCCAATGTAAACTAAATAATTATCAGATGAAAGTAACAAATCTACTAGCGGCCCTTACTTTAATAATTGTGGTAATGGCATCGTGTTCAAAAGTTCCTAACACAGGAAAAATGGATTTTTCAGACCAGACAGATAGCGTGAGTTATGCCCTGGGTTATCTTCAGGCTGCTAATTTAAAGAAACAATTTGAGCGTTGGCCATTGGAGGTGGATTCGGTTGCTATGGTGAATTTTGCGAAGGTAATGGCCAAACAGGAGATCAACAAGGCCAACCTTGATCACCTTAAAGGCATGTTCAATGAGATTCATGAAGAGGTGTTCATGCGAGGTTTCCTGAATGAGTTTGTTTACAGCAAAAATCCTTACTTTACAGAGATGACAGCTGATGTGTATCTACGCAAGGTGATGGAAGACATCCGTAAGGTGAAAGATGCAGAGCGCGCTGAAAAAGCGGCCGCTAATTTGGCCGAAGGACAAAAATTCTTAGAAGAGAATGCCCAGCGTCCGGAAGTAAAAACAACTGAATCAGGGTTACAGTATGAGGTAATCCGAGAGGGTAATGGTGTTGTGGCTACGTCGAACGATCGCGTGAAATGTATGTATCATGGGACTTTACTGGATGGAACTGTATTTGATAGTTCTGTTGAGCGTCAGGATACAGCACAATTTGCTGTTAAAGGTGTAATTAAGGGCTGGACAGAAGCCTTGCAATTAATGCCTGAAGGCAGTAAATGGCGTTTGTACATTCCTGCAGACTTAGCTTACGGTGAGCGTGGTTCAGGAGCTAAAATTGGTCCTAACTCAACACTTATTTTCGACCTGGATTTAATTGAAGTGGTTCAGAAAAAGTAATATTGCATTCTGTGTAAAAAATAAAAACCGGCTTCGAGCATTGCTCAAAGCCGGTTTTATTTTAGCCATCAGCTTGTATTTAAATTCCTTGTTTATTATTAGTGAATTCCGAAATCAGGTCCAGTTTTAGTTCTTTAAAGAGCTGATGCACTTCATTCATTCTATCCTTCGTTAGTTGGGTCAGGTAACTCCTGGCTTTTTTGGGGTTTTTGTTGAGAAGTTCCAGGGCTTTTTCATCCACGGCGGATTGCTCTGTAAAAAAGCGTTTTTCAAGAGGCTCCCGCTTCTCCAATACTTTTTTATGGGCATCCTGCCAGCGCAGGTACATCAGGTTATCTACAAAATCGACTGCCCAGCGAATACTGTTCTCCTGGTAGTAGTCGGGGTTATAAACTTTATAGCATTCTGCCACATCGCTTACGCCGGTGTAGATGGGCACATAAGCGCTGGTATAGGCATTGTCGACATAAAACCAGTAAATACCCCCTACTTCATTAGGCAGCCAGCCACGTAATTGGGCTATCATGCCATACTCGCCGCGGGCCCGTGCTACGTTGCGCCGGCTGTTAATATTCAATACACGGCGCATCTCCAGCGTAGGAAAAGGGGTTGCAAATGCACTTTTGCTTAGCTGGCCCTCTTCGTTGGGATAGTACCAGGCCTGGGCATTTTCTTTGTTGTAGATAGTGCCTTCAAAGGTGGAGCGCTGAAAGTCCATCACATCCTGTACCGATAGCTTTTTCTCGGGTTTAACAGAGAAGGGATAGATAGAAAGCGGTTCGACGTATTGCGTGTACTGGTTGTCGCCTTCCCAAACGGATTGGGTGAAACGATCGGGCCATTGGGTGTAGTTGGGAGCAAAGGTGGCATAAAACAACCAAAAGCGTGAGGTGGACCATTCGCGTGGGATAGGAGAGTAGGCCTCCTGCCAAATGAATGGCTGCCCCGAATCTGGATGATACCAGCCCCGATCAATGGCTTCCTGCATGTAGTTGGATGATGCCCGGTAATTGGCCTTATCTTCCAGGTTAATCTGTTTGATGATGCTCCAGTTAGGGATAATCATGGCATGGTCGTCGGGAACGCGCTGAGCGGCCCAGATACAACCAGGTTTGCCGCTGTCTTTTTTCCATTCGTTACCTACACTGAATACTTCCAGGACCCATATTTCTTCTGTGTCGGCAATGACCAATGACTCACTCTCGTCCACGCACGATGGCAGAAAGCCATAGGTTTCCATCAGCTCAGTAATGAGTTTGAGTGCCTCTTCAGCTTTGGTGCATCGCTGTAGGGCAAAAGCCTGTGCTTGCTCAATGGTCATAATTTGCTCACAAATGGCTCTGTCAACCATTAGTTCGGGGCGCTGGCTCAGGGTGCTTTCGCCAATGGCCAGTTGTTTGGAATTGATTTGTGGGTAAGCCGTTTGAAAGTAGGAATAGGTTTGCTCTACCTGAGGGATGTGGCCAATGACTTTGCCGTAATCGCCCAAAGGACGCCCCGACTCAACCATGCCCCAATGCACAGGGGCTTGTGTGCCCGGGTTATATTTCTGGCCGGGGACTAAGTGTAAGCGGCAATCGGGTCCTGCGTCTGTGTGAGAAACAATTACCGAACCATCAGCCGATGCCTTCTTGCCAATGGCAATCACGGTGCAGGCGTGCAGGTTGGTATAGCCGGTAATAAAAATGATTAGTACTGATATCAGGTGTTTCATATTGATTTTTTTAAAAGTTTGTTACTTGTCTATCTGAAGATAAAACCTTGTTGAAGGGGATCATTGGGATCAAACCAGAACTCATTTTTACCGGTTAGATGGGCTGTTCCGCTCACTTCTGGTATAACGGCCTGGTGGGGCCCGTAGGTTGTTGTTTCGCTCACCATCACCTCCATGGTTGTGCCTAATATACTTTCGATGATGAGGCGTTCTCCAACTTTTAGCTCCCCTTTGGCATGGTGCAAGGCTGCACGGGCACTCACTCCCGAACCGGTAGCCGACCGGTCCACCTCTCCTTCGGCAAAGATGCACACGTTGCGGCTGTGGCAACCGGAATGATTCGCTTTTCCGGTGAAAATTGTTCCGTACAGAAAACTCAGCTCGTCCTCAAATGGGTGCTGGATGGTAAAATTCTCCATCACAGCCTGTTTTATCCGGCGTCCCCAGTCTATCAGCTGGTTGTAGTCCTTCTTCTGCAAGCCAATGCCCAGTTTATCAGCATCCACAAAGGCATAGAAGGCACCGCCGTAGGCCACGTCAAAGGTTACCTCACCAATCCCGTCAATCGTTACAGTTTCGTTTTCAAGCAGCAGGAAGGAGGGGACATTCAGGAACGACACCTTTTCCACTATTCCTGCTTGGCGATGGGCTTTGGCACGAATCAAACCCGGCGGTGCATCAATCAGGAGCTCTGGCTCATTGCCTGCCTTCTCAATCATGCGGGTGTCAAACACCAGTTTGGTGAGGGCAATAATGGCATGGCCGCACATGGTGCTGTAGCCTTCGTTGTGCAGAAAAAAAGTACCGAAATCGGCACCCGGGCTTAGGGGCTCTGTTATAACGGCTCCATACATATCGGCATGTCCCCGTGGTTCAAAAAGGGTGCCGGTACGTAAATAATCCAGGTTATCTCTGAAGTAGCGTCGTTTTTCGAGGATGGTGTGGCCCTTGATTTCAGGCACACCTGCATAGAGAACTCTTAAGGGCTCACCTCCGGTGTGCAGGTCAACGCTTTGTATGCGGAGCCATTTATCGGGCGGTTGCCAGCTCCAGTTATTAAGCTTAATCATAGAGGGTGGTTTAATAAGTTATTAAGCCCGAAGTCCGATGGTAGTGCAAGGTGCGCAGTGCACCTTGCATAATGTATTAACCATCAGTCATCGTTGTTCGTGAAATTTGAACCTATCAGCCATCACCTTTTGTCCTTCTCCTCTTTTCCACGCACCAAGGGATTCGCTATATCGAAACTTGTTCTCCCAAATTTCCTTCGCGGGCTTTTTCGAAAACCAGCTTAGCTGCAAATAAATCAAAGATGCCTTCGCCAACCGTTTTAAACAAGCGCGTTTCCCTGAAACCAAGTGCTCCGGGCTCGTTAAGAAGCAGTGAGATGTGCTTCACCTGCTCATCACTGACCAAATTGTTCGTGAGCGGAAAAACCAAGTCGCCGCTTTCTGTTTTTGCCTGATTGGCATCTACCCACACGCTGTCGATGAGGCGGTAAACCGCTTCTGGGATTTCTCGCATAGTAGGTTTATAGGAACCAATACAGATAAAACATTTTCCAACAATTAAATCTTCCAGATTCGGCAGTACAGGTTCGGTGGAGGTGGTCGCTGTTACCACCACTTCGCTGTTAACCACCACTTGCTGGGCATCTTCGCAGAGCGCCACATCTATATTGGGACATTTATCGGCCATGAAGTTGATAAATTCATGAATCACTTGTGGTGATTGGTCGTAGACAAACACGCGTTCGAGATCGCGCTCATGACTAGCCAGCCAGGCAATGTGGCGGCCTTGTGCACCGCCACCAATAATACCCAATGTAGTTGCTAAAGGATCGGATAAATGACGAATTCCAACACAGGCTACAGCCGCGGTGCGCATAGCCGTTAGCTTGGCTCCATTTAAAAGTGCCAGTGCATCGCCGGTTGCACCTTCGTTGAGCAGAACCGTTCCGTTAACAACCGCCTTTCCGTAGTTACTATTACCCGGAAAAATTGATGCCAGTTTGGTGGCAAACATATCGGGCCCTACAGAAGGCATCAGTAACAAGCTATTGTCGTTGATATCCACATGCATCCTTTGGGGCGTGTAATAATCCGGATCGGCCGATGCTTTTAAGGCCAGTTCCATAACGTCTGTCCATAACGTTGGAGGGGCAGCCTGCTCAATAACCTGTGAAGATAGAATTCGCATAAATTTGTATTAGAAAGCTTTTAAACGCTCTTGTTCAACATCATCGATGGTTTTTGGCAGAGGCTTCCCTAATAAACGGTATCCATCATCGGTTATCAGAAAGTCTTCCTCGTTGCGGCAACCACCAAAATCTTTATATTCTTCAAGTTTATCGAAATTTAAAAACTCTGTCAAATGTTTTTCCGATTTCCATTTATCAATGAGTTGAGGAATGAAGTAGATGCCTGGTTCGATGGTTAAAACAAAACCTGGCTCCAGCTTGCGTCCCAGTCGTAACGATTTCATGCCAAATTGGGTGCTTTTAAGCTCATTATCGTAGCCCACGTATTGTTCACCCAAATCTTCCATGTCGTGTACATCCAATCCCATCATATGCCCCAGGCCGCAAGGGAAGAACATGGCATGAGCACCGTTACTCACCGCATCGTCGATGTTCCCTTTTACAAACCCGAGATCTTTCATACCGCGCATCACCTCGCGGGCCGACTCCAGGTAAACCTCTTTGAAAGCAATGCCCGGTTGGAGCATCGAAATGGCTTTTTCATGTGCGTTTAAGGCCACCTGGTAAATGTCTTTCTGGCGCGGTGTAAAGGTTTTAGAAACCGGGAATGTACTGGACATATCACCGGCATATCCCATCGATGTTTCAGCACCTGCATCCAGCAAAAATAGCTGCCCGTCTTTTAATGTGTTCCCGTGATAATGGTTGTGCAATGTTTGCCCGTTGATGGTGGCGATAACCGGGAAGGAGATGCCTCCGTTCTCGGCCAGTGCAATGCGTTCCACTTCGGCCGCTATGTGCGCTTCTGTTATGCCGGGGCGGGCCATGCGCATGGCAGCCAGGTGCATATCAACGGTGGTGTTAACCGCTTTTTCTATCTCGGCAACTTCTTCCGCCGATTTATAATTGCGCTGTTTGATGACTGCCAGCACCAGTTCCTGCGAAGCTTTTTCTTTTACCTCAGAGGGCTGGATGCTTAACCATTCCAGCAATTTGATTTTGCTTTCGCCGCGATAAACGGGTAAGAAATGAATGGGGCGACCTGCTTTTTTTGCTGTTTCCAGTTGTTTGACCAGCTCAGCTGTTGTACCCGTTTGCTGCACACCACAAGTGGCAGCTCGCTCTGCAATGCTTGGTTGATTGCCCATCCACACGATGTGGTCGATGGTGTAATCATCACCATAAATGGCGGATTCGCCCGTGTCGGCATCGACCACCCCAACTAAGTCGGGATGATTCAAACCAAAGAAGTACAGGAAGCTGCTATCTTGCCGAAAACGGTAGGTGTTATCGGCATAGTTCATCGGGCTTTCGGTATTGCCGATAAACAGCAGCAGTCCTTTGTCAACATCCTGGGCCAGTTGTTGGCGTCGCTTTGTATAAGTGTCTTTATTAAACATGTTGGTTGGGGTTTATTGTTTATTAATCTGATAGTTTTTGGGTGGTTGAATACCATGCAGGTGCCTGACGAAGAAGTCCCACCGCTTGCGAATCAGGTAGTTGTCGTAATACACTTCGCTATGGTCTTTATTGGGGATGAGCAAAAGCTCAAAATCTTTGTTGGCCTTAATCAGTTCAGCCGCCAGACGCATAGAGGCGGTGGGATTTACGTTCTGATCCTGGTCGCCATGTACCAATAATAGTTGTCCTTGCAGGTTTTTGGCATGGGTGTAATTACTTTGCTCATCGTAGTTTTCACCCGCCGGATAACCCATATAAAGTTCGGGCCACCAGGCTTTGGCCGACCGGTGATCATGGTTGCCTGCTGTTGCTACACCAACTTTGTAAAACTCAGGGTAAGCCAGTAAAGCTCGCGCTGCATCGTAGCCGCCTGCTGAGTGCCCAAAGATACCCACCCGGTCAGCATCTATCCAGGCGTATTTTTTGGCCAGTGTTTGAATGGCTATCATCTTATCCGGCCCACCAATATCGCCAAGGTTTTTGTACGATACATCATGAAAAGCTTTGGAACGGAAGGCCGAGCCCATGCCATCGATATTTACCAACACAAAGCCCAGTTGTGTCATGGGCAGGTCATCGTTAGCCAGTCCGCGGTAGAAGGTTTTGGGCGTGCGTATGGTATGCGGACCACTGTAGGTGCCTTCAATTACCGGATACTGCTTGTTTGGATCGAAATTATTGGGTTTGAACAGGACTCCATAAATATCGGTTTGTCCATCGCGTCCCTTAACTTTAAAAGGTTCGGGTTTTTGCCAGCCCATGGCTATGATTTCAGAAATATCGCCTTTTTCGAGCTGGCTTATCACTCGGCCATCTTTGCTTCGGCGGAGTACTGCCACATTTGGCTCCTGAACAGTTGAGTAATTGTCAATAAAATAATTCCCATCCGGACTAAAAAATACCGTGTGATGAGCGGGCTCTGAGGTGAGGCGTTTGAGGCCTTTGCCATCAAAGTTGATGGAGTAGAGCAGAGGCAGGTAGGGGTCGATGCCCGGTTCTTTTCCTCCGGCGGTAAAGTAGATGCGTTGCGCTTTTTCATCAATGTGCTCAATGCCACGCACCACATATTGGCCTTGGGTAACCTGGTTGACAACTTCTCCTGTTTGCTGATTGATGCGGTAAATGTGCTGCCAGCCATCACGTTCCGATAGCCACAATAATTCTTTGGTGTTGTTCAGAATTTTTAAATCGCTGGTGTTCGGATCAACATACGTGTTAGCCTGCTCTGTAAACAGTTTGCGGACCATTCCTGTAGCGGCAGTTACCTCATAAACCTCAGCCGACTGATACCCTCTGTTGAAGCTTGTCTGAAATGCTTTTGCGCCATCTTTGGTCCAATTAAAAGCATAGGCCAGAAAAGGTGCTTTAGCCGGGATATCCAACATTTGATAGTTGTCTTTTTCAACATCAATAAGGATAAACTCAATGGTGGGCACAAGGGTGTCGCCGGCAATGGGGCGTTCGTATTCGTGCACCTCGGCCCGGTGGCCTTCATCTGGTAATATTTTATAGAGATACAGGTTTCGTGCATTTCTACGGTCAAATTTTCCGGCAATCAAATATTTGCTGTCAGGACTCCAACTGAGGTTCAGCTCCAAAGGGTGATCGGCCTCTTTTTCGATGTTTTTGGTTGAATACCACGATGGTGAGGCTCCATAACCATAAGCTCTGTTTCCGTCGTTAGTGATTTGCACCGAGTCGTTCCCGCTCTTGATCCAAATATTGTAGTTGTGCACAACCGCCGTTTTGGTTTTATCTGGTGATGGCAGTGACAGTTCAGGGGCTGTATCCTTTGCAAAGGTGTTTAAAGTGTTAGCATCTAAACGATAGGCGTACCACTTATTTTTCAATTGAAAACGGAGTGTTTTGCCTTTGTCTGTTACTTCCAGATTTGAGATTGGTAGTTCATAGGCCTTAATCGTTTTGCCGGTTTCTTTGCTTAGTTGTTTGGCCAGTTCTTCCTGGTTAAATAAAGGTGTTTGCGAACCATTTTTGAGATGGCACTTCACATATTCGGTTCCTCTTTTGGTTTTTACCGAGTACCAAAAATAACTGGCTGATTTTACCCACTGAGGATTCACCCACGAGCGATAGTATTTTTGGGTAATGTTGGAGGCAATAAACTGCTCGGCCCGCTGATAGTTTGTTGTGTCAATGCTGATCTGGCTTTTTGCCGAAGCCAGATAGCACATAACACAGAAAAGAATAAAAATCTTTTTCATTGGTTTTGATTTACTTATAAACTGTTTAGTTCGTGATACCTGCGCGCGGTAGGGCGCACCGGGTTATTAAGAGATGGTTTGCACCATCGTTTTTACTCAAGTAAGAAGAAAGGGACTATCAAAAAATCCAGCACTCGAACAGGCCCATGCCAAAACGGCCATACAGGCTAATAAGTGCCACCGAGGAAACGGATAGATACAATGAAAGGTGGGCCGTAATGAGTGGCCGCTTGGTGGTAACAGATGTGTATGCTGTTAGTTCTTTCATTGCACAGTTGCCTTTTGTCAAGTGCAATGTAGTAAATTCAAATTATTTCAGAGCAAAGGATACTGAAAAAAGTAGAAAGCTTGCCTAATAATTGAGGCGTGTTTCATTTTTTCGACTATGATTCGAGGCATTGTTTAATGGCTTCTTCCAGTTCGGTTATTGATTCCCGACTATACCCTATTTTAAAGTACGACACCTGGTTGTTATTAATGATAATATTGGCAGGCAGATGTTGGGGTTTTTGTCCGTATTTGTGGTTTTTATCCGGATTAAGTTGAAAGAGGTAATCCATCAGTTTCTTTTGGTTGTGTAAATGAAAATAGATGAAATCATTTTTCTGTAAATCTAACCATTCAAGCACTTCTTTTTCGCTTTCTCCATTAATGGCCAAAAACAATAGTCCATCTTCTTCATATTTATCAACCAGCTTATTTAAATGAGGTATTTCTTTTGCGCACGGCTGACACCAGGTGGCCCAAAGATTAATCACATATATTCGGTTTTGGCTTTCGTCAGCCAAAAAGTCATCTTGCTCCAATATCTTTCTAAGTGGTTCGTCTAGGGTTTTGTAATGACGAAAGACGGCAGACTGTTGCCATTTGGCAATGCTGTTGCTTGCAAGTAGGAGTGAAATAAAAATGGCTGAAAGAATGAACGGGCTTAACTTATTCATGGTTCTTATTGTGTGTGATAGGTTAAAAGGCTTTTTTCTGAAAGGTTCGCTGAAAAAGGAAGGCAAATATCAAAGAGTAAAATACGATGCTTAGTATTTGTAATGGAGTCATTATTGCGCTGCCAATAATATGCCTGATACTCGATAAGGGTGCCAGGTGGAACAATTCAGTATCAAAAGCCCGATTCCCATAACTTACCAGCCATAGTTCAATTAACCAATACAAAAAGAAAGGTAGCGCCATCAGGTTACTGGCTTTGCTAAAGCTTAACAGTAAACCGATATTACCAAGCGCATACAGATAAAGTGTGAAGGCAAGCAGACTGTTGTAATTTAGTTCTCGAATGAAATGCCAGGGCCAAATGCCATAAAACAATCCGGCAATGGCGGTACTTGCGAAGCTAATTAGTAAAAACAGCAGCAAGTAAAAGCCTATTTGAAACTGGCCATAATGGAATAAGTTGGTGCGTGAAATTCCAATAATCAGCAGGCTTCGGTAGTATCCGGTGTGAAGCAAATGACTTACAATTTGAATGATCCACATGGCAAAGAACAAGCCGGTGAGTGTTGCGCCCATGGTTCTGCCAGTGACAAATCCGGCCAATTCGGCTCCGCTTAGTTGGTCGTTAGTACCACTCCAAAGGTATATAAAGGCTAAGCTGATCAATAGAATAAACAAAATCAGATAGGTGATTACACTTTTACGCGACGAAAGTAGTTTTAGTTCAAAGGAAACATAATTTCTCATCGTTTACTTGTTTTAAGAGGGTTCTTTTTCAAACCAATGCATTAGTCTTGATGATTGATTTTCAATAGAATCATCAGGCGTTATTCGTTTTTTTATTTGGCCAGCTTCCATAATGATAATCTGCTCATAGTTCCTGGGAATCTCACTTAATAAGTGGGTTGATAACAGAATGAGTTTCTGTTGTGCTAATAAAGTGCCTATTAGTTTCTGAAGTTGTTGCATCCCTACAGGATCTAATCCGTTAAATGGCTCGTCCCAGATGTATACTGATGGATTGCCGAGTAAGGAGATAATCAGCGACAGACGCTTAATCATGCCAACCGATAAGCTTTTGAAGGGCTTGTTAAAGGCTTCTTTGAGCTGCCAAAATTCCAACCAGTAATTCATCTCTTGGTTTGAAGCTTTTTTTGCGGAACTGGCTATTTCCAATAGTTGTCCAACAGTCAGATGAGGCTCTGTGGTAAATGGTTCGAGCGAGATGCCCAGGTGATTTCTGTATTCATCAGCCTGATAAATGCCATTTAAAGCAACAGCACCTTGCTGCATGGGGATGAGGCCGCATAGTAAGTTGAAAAGTGTGGATTTGCCACAGCCATTAGTACCGGCAAAAATGTACAAGCCGGATGATTGAGTTTCCAGAGACAGATTATTTAGAACAACCTGGTTTTTGAAACTGTGGGTTAACTGTCTAATTTTCAACATGACTTGTGCTGTTTTCTAGAAACTGAAGTTCGAGTGATTTCTCCCATTCCAGATCTTCAATGGCTTTACCAGGTAATGGCTTTTGTTTTATCATACTGTAGTTCTCCCAAAAATCCGGGTTGTACGGGTAATTGGTTTCGTAGGAGTTTTCGTGTAGATCCAACTTACTTTTGTTAGAGATACGTTGACGCTCCTGTCGTTCAGTCACAACATTGGTAATCACTAGCAGGGTTTCAGCCCATTGCCGGTGTTTGATGACTTTTTCGTTTTGGTCCGCATCCGGGTTTTCGAAAATAAAATTCTTGGCGTTGGACGGAGCAAACTCACTTATGTATTTGAGATAATACTTGCCCTCTATTTTTTGATAGCTTATTTCCGATTGGTCAAAGATGCCCTCTTTTATTGTGAACTTGGCGTTTTTATGCTTAGGAGTTAATCTAAAGAGGTAGTCCATTTTATGAATACCGTAATCGTTGGCATCGATATAGATATGCCCTCCATGAAACGTGCTCTTATTTATGGAAGCTCTTTTTCCGTTTGGATATAAGGCATTATACTCAAAAAGAACCTTGTAAACCTTAATGGTGTCCAGCCACATGGCTCCTTCAAATTCGTAATTAAAGTTTTCGTAATCAGTTAGTGGTTGGTACCACCATTCGCTCTTATAAGCTCTCACCGGATTATTATAGGCCCGGTAAAACATATTACGATGTCCACCATGTATCATTTTCTCCATTTTATCAAAGGCCCATTTGTATTTGGCAGACCTTTGTATTAAGTAACTCTGGCTTTTTCTAACTTCCTCAATTTGAATTTTGGTAGTACTGGTAGGCATGTCAATGCCTTTGTCTTCAATAAGCAAAGCGGCCTCTATAAGCTGCACAAAGGTGGAGTCACGAAATCCGGTTCGCCGATAGAAGGCTTCCATTTGAGCGGTTTTACGGTGGAAATTACGCTTGATACGCTTGGAGGCCAATCGAACAAGGTCTTCGGCAGTATTGCCATTCGGTAGCACCAGCACTTCATTCAAATTAAAGGGTTTGGGCCGTATGTGTACAATTAAGTTGAGGGAATCAGTTCGGGGAATAATGATGCTGGTATCGGCGTAGCCCAGGCTTGAGAAATCAAGTTTCAATCCGACTAATAGAGATGGGATGTTTAACTCAAATTCACCCTCAGAATTCGTAATAGAACCGGTTCCCCAATTCCGTTGTGAAATGTGGGCGAATGGTTGTGGTTCACCAGAACTTAAATCAATCAGTGTTCCGCTGATTTTTATAGTTTGCGCATTCGGATTGGTAACGATGAGGTAATTGTCTTTTCGTTGAATATCCAAATGGCAACTCAATGCCAGTTTACTGATATAATCGTCCAGCGAAAGAGAATCCATTTCAGGATAAATCGTTTTTTGCAGATTCACTAAATCTTCACTGTATGTTAATTCCAGACTATTGAGTTGGGCAACACTATCAAGGTAATAGTGAATTGTCTTTTGAGCATTAGCAGTGACACATAAAGTGCTGAAAAGGAGTAAGAAAACTAATGGTTTGTATTTCATAAGGATAGGGTTAAGGTGTTGGTGTCTTTTATGATTTTAAGATTAAGAGTCAGTGCAATGATTTCCAGCGCATTACTTACATTGTCTTCTGAAATGCGGCCGCTAAAGCGTAAATTGCCAATAGCTTTGGATTGCAGGTTGATATCGACTTGGTAGTGATTCTGTAGTTCCTGAATGACCTCAGATAGAGGTGTATTTTTAAATGAAAGTATGTTGGTTGCCCATGTCGATGCATTAAGGTCTGGCTGTTGGCTAATTGCATATTCGTTGTTTTGCAGGCTCACCATTTCTCTAGGTGACACAATAAGTGGCTTGCTAAGCCAGTTTTGGGGTTTAAAAGCAACTTTTCCTTCATCCAGAAAAAGATGCAAATCCCCTTCTTTACTATCAGAGAGTGTAAATTTTGTGCCTAACACTTTAGTGTTACCGTGTGCAGTTTTTATAGTAAACGGCCGTGAGGCATCATGATGTACATTAAACCAGGCTTTGCCATTGAGGGTTACTTTTCTGTTTGTAAATGGTTTGGGGTAAGATAACTGACTGCCGCTGGCTAAAGTAACGGTTGTGTTATCGGGTAAAGTAATGGTTTGTTGCTGTTGGGCCGTAATGTGTTCCGTATCAACTTGATCGTAGTGGCGGTGGATTATAGTACCAATAAACAGGCCGATTACTACTATGGCTGCAATGCGACTAAAGGTTCGGATTATCTGACGTCGATGAATGCGCGCAGTAACTTGCAGCAGTGCCTCTTCGGTCTTAGGCATGTATTGGCTGTTGGCATGGCCTGTGTGCGCCCATATGTACTTGAAGGCTTTAAAAAATGCATCATTCTCAGGGTGCTGCCTTCGCCATTCATTCAGTTCAGCTTTTTCGTTTACCGATATGGATGAGTCGAGTTCAGCAATTATTTTATCGATTGGTGCTTTATGTTGCATAGTCGTTTTTCTATTAAGAGAAACGCCAAATGCAATACCCCTAAAAATGTTCGATAAAAAATAGGATGATGAGGTGTTTGATATGTGGTTTCAGCTCAGAGCGGAGCTTTGAAATAGCGATGGCTAGTTGGTTTTCTACGGTTTTGGTCGATATGTTAAGATAGTCTGCTATTTCGTTGTTGGTTAAACCTTCGTAGCGGCGCAATAAAAATATTTGGCGACACTTATCGGGCAGGTTATTGACGGCGGTTTGTATAAACGGGCGAAATGCGTCCCAATTTTCACCTTCTTCATCACTCAGGTTGGCCGGGCGGCCTATGGCATATTCGTTCTCATAATGCACTTGTGTTTTGCGCTTTTTTAAATGCCACAGGCACTGGTTGTAGGTCGATTTAAATAAATATGATTTAATATTAACCAGCTTATTAAGTTGCTTCTTTTTCTCCCACATCCTGACAAATACTTCCTGAACACATTCTTCTGCGTCGGTTTCAGCATGTGTTATAGTAAGGGCAAACCGGCACACAGTATCGTAGTACCTTCTAAAAAGCTCATCAAAAGCTGCTTTATCGCCTATTTTGATAGCATCAATTAAAAGTTGATTAGTATTTGGTTTTGTCATAGTCTTTAAAGAACTAACCCAAAGTAAGGTAATTTAGAATCAGCTACAAAATATGGGAGCCAGGCGATAACTTTTTCTACCATTCCCTCAGAGGATACTCACGCCACTAACACCCAATCTGCTTAAGTTTATGGATGCATCATCCTACTAACAGTGGTTATATAATTTCAATATTAAGTCAGAGTTATTTCATATTTAAGTCACATTAAATTCATTAAAAATCGAATTTAATTTGAGTTTAGTATGAGTTTAATATGACTTTGGTTTGAGTTTAATGCCTTGTTGCTATGTCCCAGGTATTGACAGTTCACTTTTTATCTCATTGCGAATCTGACCACCTTTTTTCACATTCCAAGGTCGGCACTTGATACTAAGGGTAACCAGCATGCTGCGAAAGGGGCAGTCATTGATGAGGCTGAGTTCCATGAAACCACTGCATTTATACCCATAGCTTTTGTATTCATCGGGGATGATAGCCTTTTCTTCCAGAAAGATTGTCAGCGTTTTGTCATAAACGTACTGTCTGCTATCGCCTTGCTGAAAATCTACAATCGAAAAATCATCTAATAACCTGATTTCGACATGAAATTTCACAACTTAGATTGAAATAAATAGCTGATTTACAATGAATAATTGTAGAGAAGAAGTGAACGATTGCAATAAAATTTAATGGGTAACTAAAAAAAACGGCTCCAGGGTTACCGGAGCCGCTAAACGATTCGTTTTGTATTTTTTAAAACACATATCGGATGCTTAAAGAAAGCCCCATGCTAAAGTGCTGATTGGTGGGGCCAAAGCCAAATAGCGGCATGGTATCCACACTTATGTTTAAAGGGACTTCAACAAAATTGTATTCAATCCCAAGTTGACCTCCCAGTCCGAGGTAAGCACCAGAATCACCTGTGCCATCGTATTTTCTGTTGTAATCCCACGACCCCAAGGCGGCTGCCGGACCAGCATACCAGTTAAAACCGTTTTCTATGGCCCAAACCCATTGGTAGGCACCAGCCAAAATAAAGCCGTCACCATTATTGTTGGAGTTAAAGCCTAAGTCGAGCTCCAGACGATTGTAATTAGAAAAGCCATACTGGTAGGTTACTTGAGAGCCAAATGTATTACCTCCTCCGATTCTGGCTCCAATAGCATGTTGATTGTTAACTTGTGCGAATGCAGCTGTACCTAATAAGCACACCGCCAGCAAAATTAAATGCTTCTTCATTTTAATTAAGGTTAATTGTGTACTGCGTATTCAGGAGTTTGGTTTTTGTACCGGCAGCTCCATAAAAAAGCTGGAACCTTTGCCTAATTCCGATTCGACCCAAATTTTACCCTGGTGTTCGTTGACGGCAATTTTACAAAAACTTAATCCCAATCCATTTGAGTAGGCGCGGCCCGATTTTTTGGTGTCCACTTGCTGATAAAGGTCAAAAATACTGTCTTTGAAATTGCCCGGGATTCCTGAGCCTTCATCCTGCACCGACAAAAGTACTATTTTTTCGGCTGTTTCACTCTTGAGCTGGCACCGGAGTGTGATTTTTCCGTTGGGCTGAGTGTATTTTATGGCATTGGTAAGCAAGTTGATGTAAACCCTTCTAAGAATATCTTTATCAGCTTCAATATCAATAGAGGTGCACTGGTTGACTATTTCTATTTGATTGCCTTTTAGCAGGAAACTGACATCATCAATGGCTTCGTTAACTACCTGGCGAATGTTACACTGCTGGTAAAAAAGTTGAAGAGAGTGTGTTTCGTAACGCCTCACGTCCAGAATGTTCTCCACCAGGCATAACATCTGACGGCTGGCACTGTTTATTTGCTCCAGGTATTGGGCTTCATTGAGTGAGGTGAGGCCAATAATGCCATTGAGGGGATTTTTTAAATCGTGAACAATCATGCTGATAATGTTCTCTTTAAACGATTCGAGCCGTTTGTTTTTATCCAGCATTTCCTGTAGCTCATTTTTTTGTTGTTGCAGCCTTTCTTTTTGGCTGAGCAGTGTGGCGGTTCGCTCGGTTACTTTTTCCTGAAGTAACCTCTTGGTTTTCCTGTATTCTTTAACTCTTACGTGGTTCAGTATGGTGATAATGCCAACTATAACAACAAAAAGAGCAATGTATATCCAGGCTGAACGCCACCAGGGGATCTGCTTTTGAATAGTAATCTGCTTAATTGCAGAGCTGATGATTTGCTTGTTTCTATTGCTTACCGGGTAAATATTTAGCTTGTAAAAACCTGGTTTCATATTCAAAAAGGCTATTTCACCTTCTGTATAGAAAACGTTACTGGTTTTTTGGCCTCTTTCAATGGTGTAGGCTATTCGGTTTTTCTCAGCCGATAGGTAATTGATTGCTTTAACGGTAATGCTAAATAAATCGATGTTAGAAGGAATTGTGAGTTTGGGTGTGTAATTCACTTGATTTGGCAAGCTAAGGTTTTCATTATATGGCTCACCAGGTTTTATGGTTTGGTTATAAATTTTGAGTTCGCTAATAAATAATGAAGTACCATCGGTATTAGGGGTGAAGTTTTGTGGCTGAATAATGTTAAAGTTATTAGTACCACCAAACAGAAGTCTGTTATCGCTCGTTTTAAAATAAGCCCCTGGCAGAAATTCGCGGCCCTGAAGGTTGATGCTGTTTATTTTTTCTAAAAATTTAGTGTTCCGGTTATAGCGAAATAAACCGTCTGAACTGCTGATCCATAAAAAACTTGTGTCCTGCTCCAGAATGCCATAAAAATCAATGTTTGACAGATGTGCGGTGATGGAGGTAAAATCGTTCTGTGCGGCTGAATATTCATAAACACCCATATTTGTAGCTACAAAAACAGCTGAGTCGGAAGTTTGGCAGCAGCTGTAGTTGATGGTGGAAGCCACGGTATGAAATACTTCGCCGCTTCCGGTTGCGGTGTTGATGCGCATGATGCCATTGCCAACACTCGATAGCCAGATGTTTTCCTGATCAATGATTTGGATGTCTAAAAAGTCGAGTATTTCGAAGTTGTTCTGATGGAAGACTTTTATTTTCTCCAGCTTACGTCCATCAAATTTGTACAAGCCTCCATCAATGGTGGCTATGTAATTTATGCTGTCGTTAAACGATTTTACATCCCGGATAAAATTACTTTCCAGCAGGCTATTGGCTTTATTGAAGGTGGATACTTGTCCGTTCGATAAATTAACGCAGAACAAACCTTGGTTGTAGGTACCCACATATACAATTGAGCTATCCTTATTGGTTGAAAGTGCTGTTACTGGCACACCTTTTAACAGTGAGAGCGCCTGTTTATGTATCCTTTGAGGCGGTAGTGCATTAAAGTGGTGGTCAAAAATGCTCAATCCCTTCTCGGTACCAATCCAAATGTTTTGTTCAGCATCCTCAGTAAAGCAGTTCACATTTTTATCGGGTAAGTTATTTCCCGTATTGTTTTCCAGGTAATGCACGATGCCATCACTTTTAATGAGGGTGGTGCTAAACCCTTCTTTATAGTAGCCCACCCACAACAGCCCATTAGCATCGAGGTTAAGGCTTTCAACCTGGTTGCTCGATAAAGAACTGCTCCTGTTGGATTCCTTTACTAGCTGATAGTTAAGGGTTACCGGGTTGATGATGTATAAACCCTGTCCGTCAGACCCCACAAACATCCCGTACTCGCTATGGGCAACAATGTCTGAGATGTTGGCTTTTCCCAATTCGGCCTGCAGCCTGGATGGTAATTCAATCATCTGGTAATTCTCATCGAGTACAATCAGCCCCTGGTAGGTTGTTCCAATCCAATACCTGCCGTATTGGTCTCTTTGTACTTTGTTAATGCTTTTGAGGGGTGTATCCACCTCACCAACTTTTTTGTAGGCGCCTGTTTGTGAGTTCAACTCTATTATTTCTCCGGCATCGGTAAAAATCGAAAGAAGATGGGTGTGTCGGGGAATAATGGCTCTGATGTCTGCACTTGTTCTTGTCAGTACTTCTTTAAAGTTATAGTGGACAAAATGGCCGTTGCCATCCGTTTGGTTTAAGCAGTAGTTGGTTCCAATCCACAGCTGATTATCGAAAACTTCAATGCAGTTGATGTAGTTATCACTAACGGTGGTGTTTGCACTGCTGCTGGAGTGGCGGTAATGTTTGTACTCGCCGGTTTCAATGTTAACACTAAACAGTCCATCGCCCCAGGTGCCTGCCCATAGGGTATTTTCGTGTAATTCGTTAATGGCTGTGATGAGTGTGTTGGTTGTATGAGCCGTGTCCTTGGTGAAATGGTGTAAGGGAATGAATTCACTGCCGGTAAACAGATCCACACCTTTGCCTGTTCCAATCCATATCAGGCCATTTTCAGACTGGAAAAAACAAGCCACTGTGCTGCTCGATAAACCATTATCCAGGTTGTAGCTGTAAAACTTGTGGTTGGCCCCATTTATCGGCACGAGCCTGGCTATAAGTGTCACTAATATGGTTAAAAACAGGTAGCGCATGATTGGTTTTAATAGCGTCTGTGAACTGAATAAACTAGATATCCTTCTTCGGTATTAAATAATTAACATCCTATTTAACGAATGATAACTATAAAGTGTTGCTTTTCGGCATATTAATTGGAGCTAAGCAATTACTTTTTTCATGGGTTTTGGGTTTGGTTTATAACGTAGGACATATGGCACAGGCTATATGTCCTTTTTTATTGAACCAGCATTTTTTGAGCCAGGTTGTTGGCGGCTTCGTCATTGAGTAACTCTTTAACCAGCGCCAGTGCAAATGGGATGGCATTGCCGACTCCATTAGCAGTGATAAAGTGCTCATCCTTCACTACCGCCTGTTTGGTAATAGCTGCTCCAATCAGCTGTTTTTCGAATCCGGGGTAACAAGTTGCGTTTCTTTTTTGCAGTAAACCAAGTTCGCCAAGTACCAAAGGAGCGGCACAGATGGCACCAATTAACTTCTTGCTTTCAGCAAACTCTGTTAAAACAGTTTTTAATGCCTGGTGCTCATTTAAATGGCTGGTGCCGGGCATACCACCGGGAAGTACAATGGCTTCAAAGTCTGCAAAGGGCACCTCTTCAAAAAGGGCATCAGCCATTATTTTGATACCGTGGGCTCCGGTCACTTCTTTGTTTTTCGTGATCGATACTGTAGTGACCGCAATGCCGGCTCTTCTTAAAATATCAACCGGACTTATTGCTTCCAACTCTTCAAAGCCTTCGGCTAATAGTATAGCTACCTTTTTCATCTCAGATATGTTTTTAGTGTTTACTTCTCGTACCCCTAATTACGAAGCTTGTGCAAGCTATAATAATTGAATGGATATGGTTGTTGTACGAAGTAAAAATTCCCTTATTGATACATACAAAATTAAGGAATGTAGCTTAAGAAAAGAAGTGGATTGCAGAAAGTAACATAATTATCGCCCGAAATAATTTTTAGAAGCATAAAAAAAGCGGAATGAGATGGCTCATTCCGCTTGATTTATTTGAAGGTATTCAATGCTTAGTTATCATTCATCGAAATCAGGAACTCTTCATTGGATTTGGTTTTAGACATTCTGTCGTGCAGGAATTCCATTGCTTCAACAGCTGTCATATCCGACAGGTAATTGCGAAGAATCCAGATGCGGTTCATCATGTCTGGTTCTATCAGCAGGTCTTCACGACGCGTGCTTGACAGATTCACATCTACAGCAGGGAAAATACGCTTGTTCGATAGACGACGATCCAACTGCAGCTCCATGTTACCGGTTCCCTTGAATTCTTCAAAGATGACTTCATCCATTTTAGAACCTGTTTCGGTAAGTGCCGTGGCTATGATGGTCAATGAACCACCGTTTTCGATGTTACGGGCAGCACCAAAGAAACGTTTTGGACGATGTAAGGCATTGGCATCCACACCACCTGACAGTACTTTACCTGAAGCTGGTGAAACGGTGTTGTAGGCTCTGGCCAAACGGGTAATGGAGTCTAGTAATACCACCACATCGTGTCCGCATTCTACCATACGTTTTGCTTTTTCCAGCACAATGTTGGCTACTTTAACGTGGCGTTCGGCCGGTTCGTCAAAGGTAGATGAAACCACTTCGGCATTTACGCTCCGAGCCATGTCGGTTACCTCTTCCGGACGCTCGTCAATCAGCAGGATGATCATGTATACTTCCGGGTGGTTTCCGGCTATTGCATTGGCCACATCCTTCAGTAGTACTGTTTTACCTGTTTTAGGCTGTGCAACAATCAAACCGCGCTGTCCTTTTCCAATAGGGGAGAACATATCAACTACACGTGAAGATAAGTTCGCTTTGGGGCCGGCTGTTAAATTGAATTTCTCATTTGGGAAAATTGGCGTCAAGTGATCAAAAGGTACCCGGTCGCGCACAAACGCTGGCTGGCGGCCATTAATTTGTTCAACTTTAATCAGTGGGAAATACTTTTCACCTTCTTTTGGCGGACGGATGGTGCCTAAAACACTATCGCCTGTTTTTAGGCCGAAAAGCTTTATCTGTGATTGAGAAACGTAGATGTCATCCGGCGAGTTTAGGTAGTTGTAGTCCGATGAACGCAGGAAGCCATATCCGTCAGGCATTATTTCAAGCACCCCAGATGCTGATATAATCCCTTCAAACTCATATTGCTTGTCATCTTTTCGCTCTTGCGGGCGGCGGTTGTCTCTTCCTTTTTCATTTTGGAAGCGACGCTTGCTGCTGTCGTCTTGAGGCTTATTGTCGCGGTGGCGAGTATCCTTGTCATCGCGGCGTTTGAACTCCTTCTGCGCGTCATTCTTCTCTTCTGCGGCAATGGGTTCTTTGGCAGGCTCTTCTGCTTTGGGGGCAGGTGCTTGCTCGGTTTTCTCCACCTTTTCAGCTTTCACCACAGGTTTAATTTCTTTGGGTTGTTCTTTAGAAACTGGCGCCTCTTCTTTTTTGGGGGTTGGCTTCTCTTCTTTCTCAGCCATGGTGCTGGCAGCTTCTGCTACCTTTGATTGTACGGATGATGCTATGGGGCCATCATTACGTTGTGCAGTTCTTGGCCGTTTGGAACGCGGCTTTTTTTCGGCGGGTTTGTCTTTCTTAGGCTTCTTTTCACTGGAAACCTGAATGGCTTGTTCATCGAGGATTTTATAAACTAAATCCTGTTTTTTATAGGACTCAACACGTTTTACGTTAAGTTCTTTCGCTATTTGACGCAACTCTGTCAATAGCTTTTTGTTAAGTTCTAGTATATCATACATAAGTGTTGCAACTTTCTTTGAGAAATAACTTCTGGATTAATTTTGTAATTGAATATGCTTGAAAGTTAAAATAAGGATTGACCACCTGACAGGCGTCAACTTGTTGTTGCAAATCTAGGTAAAGTTTATTGACGTGCAAAACATTTTTGTCAAATTAATAGGAATGATGTATTAATTTAACTGTCAATCACTTTGAAAGTGTGGAAAAAAAATGCATTTTTAAAGTAGATATAAACAAAAAACTCGGAAATAACGTTGTAGTAGAAAGCCAGATCAAAACATAACTGATTCGATATGAGACAACTTAAAATCACCAAACAGGTCACCAACCGAGAAACGCCCTCTTTAGATAAATACTTGCATGAAATTGGTAAAGTGAAGTTGCTAAATGCTGATGAAGAGGTGGTTTTAGCAAAAAAAATTCGTAAGGGCGACAATAAGGCACTGGAGCGACTCATTAATGCCAACCTGCGTTTTGTGGTTTCGGTTTCTAAACAGTATCAAAATCAGGGCTTAAGTTTACCCGACCTTATTAATGAAGGCAACCTGGGGCTGATAAAAGCCGCACAACGTTTTGATGAAACCCGGGGATTTAAGTTTATTAGTTATGCTGTTTGGTGGATTCGTCAGTCGATATTACAGGCTTTAGCAGAGCAGGCCCGCATTGTTCGGTTGCCTCTCAATAAAATCGGATCAATCAATAAGGTCAATAATGCGTTTTCAAGATTAGAGCAGGATTTTCAGCGAGAGCCTACTGCCGAAGAAATTGCTAATATTTTGGAAATTGCGCCCAAGGAAGTCAAAGAGGCGCTGAAAGTTAGTTCGCGCCATGTGTCCATGGATGCACCTCTCAAAAAGGATGAGGACAATACCCTTTACGATGTGCTGCTGTCCAATGATTCACTGAGTCCCGATACCCATCTGTTGGATGATTCCTTAAGGCAGGAGATTGAGCGCTCTCTGGCGACGCTCTCCACCCGGGAGTCGGATATCATAAAGTTGTACTACGGCTTAAGTGGTGAGCCGCCCTATTCGCTCGAAGAAATTGGAAAACTCTTTAACCTGACCAGAGAACGGGTGCGACAAATTAAGGAGAAGGCGATCAAACGCCTTAAAAATACCTATCGCAGTAAAATATTACGCTCATTTTTAGGCGAATAGTAAAAAGTGTTAATTATCATGGCTGCGTAACTGAATGTGTTGTATTTTTGCAACACATTTTTATTTGTTTAGAGAAGCGTTTATAATGAAACATTTAATAGCACCATCGCTGTTGGCGGCCGATTTTAGTAACCTGAAGAAGGATGTTGAGATGATTAACCGAAGTGAAGCCGACTGGTTTCACCTGGATATAATGGATGGTGTGTTTGTGCCCAATATTTCGTTTGGTATTCCTATTTTAGAATCCTTAAAACCATTGGCTCATAAGCCATTTGATGTGCACCTCATGATTGTTCAGCCCGAACGTTACATCGAGACTTTCAAAAAGGCTGGTGCTGATGTGTTTAATGTGCATTACGAAGCGAGCACACATTTGCATCGCACGGTGCAAACAGTACATGCTGAAGGGATGAAGGCTGGTGTGACGCTTAATCCACACACCCCGGTGTCGGTGCTCGAAGATATTATAAGCGAGCTGGATTTGGTGCTGCTGATGTCTGTTAATCCGGGCTTTGGAGGCCAAAAATTCATCGAAAATACCTACCACAAACTGGAGCAACTCAAAGAATTGGTGCTTAAAAAGAATAGCCGGGCCCTTATTCAGGTGGATGGCGGCGTAGATAGTTCCAATGCTGCTCAGCTGGTTCAAAAAGGGGCTGATGTACTGGTGGCCGGTAGTTATGTGTTTAAATCGCCCAACCCTGAATCCACTATTTCGGGACTCAAAAATCTGACCTTCCAGTAAAGATAGTACCGGTTGAAGACATTTTATTCTCGTAGTGTATTGGTAAGACTTTGTGGACTTGTCCGAAAAAAAGCTGATGCTGTTACGCTCCGTGTCGAGGGTGTGTTGGGTTGCAATGTACTCACTTCCAGCTGAATAGAATTTAAATGAGAAGTGATTGTAATTCATAGAGTTCTGCCTCAACTGATAAGCCGGGACATCTAACTGGTCGTGGAATTGGCAGTAACCTGACGAATCACTATTTTTGTTGCCTGTAAACAAATACCAGAGAGAAATAATGAATGATCCAATGGGGCAAGCTGCCCTCGATTATCTAAAGGGGAAGAGGGGACATGAGATCTGTGTGCAATCCAATATTGTTGAAGACGATGTTATCCCGGTTGACTATTTGTTTAGAAGCTATGATGAGCTGCCGCCACTGGAGCAAAAAGCACTGTTGCATTGCAAAGGTAAGGTTTTGGATGTTGGTGGTGCAGTAGGGGCACACAGCTTAATTCTTCAGCAAAGAGGTGTGGATGTCACCTTGTTAGATAGCTCACCGGGCTGTTGCCAGGTCGCCCGCCAGCGAGGCGTGCAGCAGGTCATCAACGCCGATTTTTACCACTACGAACCCACGCAAAAATACGATACCCTGCTGCTGATGATGAATGGCATCGGACTGGCTGCTGCGATTGAACATTTACCGGTGTTTTTTGCTAAAGCCAAAGAGTTGCTGGTTCCGGGCGGACAGATAATTCTGGATAGCTCTGATCTGCGCTATTTGTATGTAGATGAGGATAGTTACTGTGAGTTGCCCGAAGAGCATTACTACGGAGAGGTTATGTACACCATGGCCTATAAAAATCATAAAACAAAACCCTTTGAATGGTTGTTTGTAGATGCAGCCTTACTCGCCGAAAAAGCAAAAGAAAACGGGTTTGAATTAAGCAAACTGGCAGACGGTCACCACTATGACTACCTGGCACGACTATTACTAGTCAATTAATTATGGTTAATGACAGCCGGAAACAGGCGGTTGGTCAAAGATTGCTGCTAATAATTGTGTTTAACAATTTTGTACAAAAGGTAATAAGGTGAATTTTAGTATCTTTCGACTGTTTTGTGAAAACTATATGCTATGAGATATTTATACGCGCTATTATTTTTATTGGTATTTTGTGGTTTTGGAAGTAATGCTTTAGGGCAGGTATTTTCGCCTGTTAATGGAGCAACAATTGATGGTAACACCCCAACTTTGACTATTTCGTTTGGCATTGAAGATGTTGTGACTTTAAATGAGGGTGGTTTCGTGTATGTTTCAACAACTCCTAATGGAACGGTACATACAGTAGCATTATCAACTGGAGGTAATGGTTTTCCTCCTGATAGTAAAGATGGAAGATTGGAAGTGGTTGGTAATGTTTTTTCAATTGATTTGTCAGTTACTCAATTGAATGAAGGTGTTGAATATATGGTATACATCCCGTCGGGAACAATTATGGTAAATGATGTGAGTTATGATGCTTTAAGTAATTATAAAATTCCTGGTTGGGTGTTTAAAACTGGTGCTGCTATTCTAGCCCCAGAAGTACTGACCTATTTACCAGATAAAGGCGCGACGCATGTGGATTTGGATGCCAGTTTGAGTATGACATTTAATGAGCCCCTTGATACGGTGGGGATGTCGGGTACTTTCTATATTTATGAAGATGTTGAGACTAATGCAGGAGTAGAGTCTATTACAATTAAAGAGAAAGACAAAGTGAGTTTGTCGGGCAACACCCTCTCAATAAAGCCAAGTAGCCTTAAGCCGAATATGAGCTACTACGTTAAGATGGACCCTAACTTTGTTAAGTCAGCAACCACTGGAGTGGTATTTCCTGGTATTAGTGGCAAAGCGGAGTGGAGTTTTTCAACTGTCCCGCAGTGCAGCTGGGAGGGGGGCACCGATAGTGATTGGTCCAATGCGTCCAATTGGAAGGGAGGAAAGGTTTTTGAAGATAAAGCCATACTGATTGTTGATGCACAGCCTAACGGAGCAGTGTTGCCAGCGGACATTAGGGTTAAAGACCTAATAATAGAGTATAGTGGAGCATTAACAGTGCCGGCTGGTGTGACACTGACTGTTGAGGAAGATATTTACCTAAAATCTTCTACCATTAATAATGCAACATTGCTGGTTCGAGGAGATATTTCTTATAACAGTGATCGACTATTTATCACGCAAAATATTGCCAGCTCAACCAATACTTACCATATTTCTTCTCCGGTTGCTAACGCTGGTTTTGCCGATATTGGAACGAATGTACGAGCGTTCCAATGGAATAACAATGATCTAAGCAATTTAAAAAAGTGGGAAGCTGCAGGGGCAACGCTCGAGGGTGGAAGAGGCTATGCTATTCGTTGTGATGCTGCATCGAACCTGGTGTTTACCGGTCAAATGTATGAGGCTCCTCAAGTGATTCCTGTACCAGCGGGATTGGTTAGTGCATATAGCTTCATCGGTAATCCGTTTACAAATTCCATTGATTGGGATAATGTCATCCGTTCGCCAGAAGTGCCAAACATGTTCTGGCTCTGGAAGAATAAAAATGGAGCATTTACCACTTATAATGGGGATGCAGGACTTTTTGTAAATCCTATCAGCGACGTTACCTCCGCATCTTTGATACCATCAATGCATGGGTTTTATGTAAGAACGGCTGATGCCTATAACAGTGGGAGTATTACGCTCAACGACGATTGCAAGGCGGTGAATGAGCAGTCCTATTTAAAATTAGCCAATGAGGCCAAGTATCCGTATATAAAGCTTGCCGGGGCTGATGCAACCCATAAAGACGAAGTGATTCTCGCATTTGCTTCAACTGAAGAAGCCATTGAAAAAATTAACACAGCAAAGCGATTTAGTTCTGCTCTATCAGCTCCACAGCCTTGTTTTCTTGCCCAGGACGATACGGTATGTATTAAGGGAGTGCCCAATGTAAAAGGAGAATTAATCATTCCGATGACACTTAAAGTAAATGCGGCTGGCGAACATCGTATCGAACGCGTGGAGGTGAGAGGCCTAAGTGAACAAGGAATTGAGGTGTATCTGGATGATCTTGATCCGGAAGTTAATACGAGTATTGATTTGCTTAGAAACAGAACTTACTCCTTTACAAGTACAGAAGAAGGAGTGGTAAGCGATCGTTTTCAAATTAGAATTATTAATCCGCTGGCCACATCAGTTGAGGAAAATGAGATGCAGGCGGCTGATATCTGGGCATCGGGTAGAACGGTCTATATTGAAATGTATAATGATGATGTTTCAACAGTGAGGTTATACGACACAGCGGGTAGGTTGGTTGATTCAGATAAAGAATTTCAGCGTAAAACGTCATTTGACCTGTCAATGTCAGGGTTTTACATTGTGCAAGTTAGGAGTAAAAGAGGCGTAGTGAATAAGAAAATTCTTGTTCCTTAGCGGAATAATTTATTTCTTTGTGAAATTGTTGTTATGAATACAGGTAAGAAACCATATAGTAAACCAGTGATTAGTGAATATGCTTTTGATAAAAGCATCTCACTGATGATGCAATCTCCAGCGGATGGTTGGGGTGATATAGGTGATGGTGATGGTGATCCTTTTGCTTCTGCACCAGCGGCCAAGTCAACCACCACGCTTGAGGAGAATCCATTTGACGGAAGCGGTTTAGAATAGCTAGAAAATATAAAACAACAAAGGCGACCTCAATGGTCGCCTTTTGTATTTTATGGCATTGACTGCTTACATGGTTACCTGCCAGGTATCTTCCAGGTTGTTTTTCCAGTCGCTGAATTTTTCATCGCCACCTCTTACTTTCCAATCAGAGTCAACCGTTAGCTTGGAGCTAATGCCGCCGCGTGGGTTACAAATCATGGTGACCCGAATGCGCTCAGGATCATAAGCTTCAATCAGGTGATCGTAAAAAACGTTAATCAGTCGCTCGTACGAAACGGTTATATTGCGCAAGTGGTGCACATACTCCTTGAGCGATTTGAGTTCGATGATGCGTTTTTTAGGATAAAAAGTGATGAATACATCGGCAAAGTCCGGCTGATTCTTAACGCCCAGGAAGGTAAATTCAGGAATCTTGATTTTGATCTCGTAGGCTTGACCAGTGGGATTTGGTAAAGACTTCAGTATGGACGCGTCAATGTCTTTGTAAGTGAATACTTTCTGTTCCATTTAAATGTAATTTCGGTTTATGTTTTGCTTATAACCAACAAAAATAGTGATTTCTGCAATATGAACCGAACCAAAGGAGGGTGAAGTCATGATTCTACTCATCTAAAGGTATTTATTCGTTGGTGGCTGCTTCTGGCATTGGCCTGGTGGCTAAGAATTGTCAATTCAGGTACTTTAATCGTTATTGTTCGCTTTTTTCCTTAATTTTGCCGCCGAAAAAACAGATAAGAAGTGGGACGATCACGAAAAAGTAAACCTCTATTAAAGAAGGTTACCATAACAGATGTTGCGGCAGAAGGTAAAGCCATGTGCCGGGTAGAAGACCGGGTGGTGTTTGTACAGCGAACTGTGCCGGGAGATGTTGTCGATGTGCAGGTGACTAAAAAGCGTCGTAATTATTACGAAGGCTTTCCTGTTTTCTTCCATGAATACAGCAGTATTCGCGAAGAGCCTGTTTGTGAGCACTTTGGTGTTTGTGGCGGGTGTAAATGGCAGGCGCTTCCTTACGACCATCAGCTGAAATATAAAGAGCGGGAGGTGGTCAACAACCTGTCGCGTATTGGTAAGGTGGATTTACCTGAGGTTTTGCCTATTCTGGGCTCTGAAAAGACAGAGTTTTACCGTAATAAGCTGGAGTTTACTTTTTCCAATAACCGCTGGTTATCGGCCGAAGAACTTAATTCCGACGATACTATTGAGCATCGCAATGGAGTGGGGTTTCATATTCCGGGCATGTTTGATAAGGTTGAAGACATTAATAAGTGTCATCTGCAAAAAGATCCTTCTAATGCCATTCGTTTGGCTATTAAGGCGTATGCTCTGGAGCATGGCTTAACGTTTTTCGATTTAAAAAAGCAAGAAGGGTTCTTACGTACCTTAATCATCAGAACCAGTTCGACCAATGAGTTGATGGTGATCCTCACACTATTCCATGAAGATAAGCCACAGCGCGAGGCATTGTTAGCGCATTTGCAAAGCGCTTTCCCCGAAATTACTTCTCTGATGTATGTGATCAATTCAAAAAAGAACGATACGATTACGGATCAGGAGATTGTGCTTTTTAGCGGGCGTGATCATATTTTTGAGGAGATGGAAGGCTTGAAGTTTAAGATTGGCCCCAAATCTTTTTATCAAACCAACTCTGAACAGGCCTACGAATTATATAAGGTAACCCGTGAGTTTGCCAATATCAAGGATTATGAGGTGGTGTATGATTTGTATACAGGGACTGGTACAATTGCCAATTTTGTAGCGCGTCAGGCCAAAAAGGTGATTGGCGTTGAATATGTGCCTGAGGCCATTGAGGATGCCAAGGTGAATTCATCCATTAACGGGATAGAGAACACGAGCTTTTTTGCTGGCGATATGAAAGATGTGCTGAACTTTGATTTTATCAAAAGGCAAGGGCATCCTGATGTGATGATTGTTGATCCACCAAGGGCTGGCATGCATGCCGATGTGGTGCAAACAATTCTGACGGCAGCGCCTGATCGAATTGTTTATGTAAGCTGTAATTCGGCCACACAGGCTCGCGATATTAACCTGCTCGATGTGCGCTATAAAGTCACAAAAGTGCAGCCTGTTGACATGTTTCCGCATACTCACCATGTTGAGAACGTGGTGCTGTTGGAAAGAAAATAGGATACTAATTCAGAATAATATAAGCGCAATAGTGAATAAGCATTTTCACTGTTGCGTTTTTTTTAGCGCCCTTCAGTGGTCGATAACGCATCGGATAAGTTTTGCTTGCGCTGCCGCTTGTTTGCTACTTTTTGTATCATTTTAGAAAGTAGTGGTGATTTATTTAACCAGTAGATCAGGTTGTTAACCTGCCCGGGTATGCAGATGACCCGGCTGTTATTCAGGTTGGCCAAAGAGGCTTCTACCACCTGTTCAACGGGTGTCCACAAAAAATCAGGAATGCGGTTCACAAACTCGGCTTTGCGTTTGATGCTCGAATGAAAAGCGGTTGGTGTAAAGCCAGGGCTTAAGGCCTGAATCTTTATTCCATATTCAGCCACTTCATTCTGAAGGGTGCGCGAAAATTTAATGACAGCCGCTTTTGTGGTTGAATACATAACACTTCCCGGCAGGTCCATAAAAGCAGCAAATGAGGCTAAGTTTATGATGTAGCCTTTTTGTTGCCGCACCATTACGGGCAAAACAGCTTTACTAAACCGGATGGTGCTGGTGAGGTGGACATTTAGCATGCGCACCTGCTCCTCGGTGGTTGCTTCCATAAAAAAGCCGGCAATGCCAAAACCTGCATTATTAATAAGGATATCGGCACTGGTTAAGGAGTGCAAGTGCTGTTCAACTCGTTTTATGTCCTCCTCATTTGATAAATCAGCCGAGATGTATTGGACTTCGATGCTGTATTGGCTGGTTAATGAGTTGGCAATCTCCTTTAGTTTTTCTTCTCTTCTGGCAATTAAAAGGAGGTTATAGCCTTGTTGCGCAAGTCGATAGGCAAAGGTCTGCCCAATCCCACTTGTAGGGCCGGTAATAATGGCCAATTTGTTTTTTGTTTCGGTCATGGTTGGTGTGGGATTTGTGAGTCGAGGAGCAAATTTAATTAAAAATTGTAGCCGACTAAAGATTCGTGGCTCAATCTTTTTCTTTCATCCAAAATAAGGTGTTTGGATGAGCGATAAAAATTGTTAAGGGTGCCAACCTGCTGTTTAGTGCATGTTACAACAGTTTTTATTGCTGTATAATTCTTATTTTCTGTTGCTCAAACTTGTGTTGTCTGAAAGAAATGTGTTTTGGCACCCTTGTTATTAGGTGTTTAGCTCAGGCGACTTTTGTAGTCCTCGTAAGTAAACTGCTTCACAATGTTTAATCCGGTGGTATCGTTCCAAATTCCTATCGCCGGATGCGGAACCCCATTAAACATGGTTGTTTTCACCATGGTGTAATGAATCATGTCTTCAAATATCACCTTATCTCCCGCTTTGAGCTCTTGATCGAACGACCAGTACTCCATGTAATCGCCTGCCAGGCAACTGTTACCTCCCAGTCGGTAAATGTGTTTGCCTTCGATGGCGCCCTGCTGACTATTTTTAACTCTTGGCTGATAAGGCATTTCCAGGCAGTCGGGCATGTGCGCGGTGAAAGATACATCGAGAATAGCCGTTTTAACCCCGCTATTTTCAACAATGTCTACCACCGAAGCTACTAAATCGCCTGTTTCCCAGGCGAAGGCGCTGCCTGGCTCCAGAATAATCTGCAGGTTCCATTTTGCTTTAAACTGCTTAAGTAATTTCACCAGGTGTTGTGTGTCGTAGCCCTTACGGGTCATGAGGTGGCCACCGCCCATATTGATCCATTTTACCTGCGGCAGGTATTTGGCAAAGCGCTCCTCTACTGCTCTCAGGGTGTTTTCAAGATCGTAGGATGACGACTCGCACAGCGTATGAAAATGCAGTCCTTCTATGCCTTCGGGTAAATATTCGGGGAGCTGGCTGGCAATTACGCCAAGTCGAGAGCCTGGCGCACAAGGGTTGTATAAATCTGTTTCCACATCGCTAAACTGCGGGTTGATACGAATGCCTGCAGAGACGTGCTCTGGGTGTTGCTTTAATGCCTCTTTAAAGGTTTCGAATTGCGACAGCGAGTTAAAAGTAATGTGGCTGCTGTAACGCATTAATGACTCAAAGTCTTCCTTTTTGTAGGCCGGTGAATAGGTGTGAGCTTTGGCGCCCATTTCCTCAAATGCCAGTCGTGCCTCGTGGATGGAGCTGGCAGTAGCCTTGGGGATATACTCGGTAACAATCGGGAAGGCGCTCCACATGGAAAAGGCTTTAAAGGCCAGAATGATTTCAATACCCGCCTCATCTTTAACTGATTTAATCAGTTGAAGGTTGTTGCGTAGCAGCTGTTCGTCAAGTACGTAGCAGGGCGATGGTATATGTGCGTAGTTAATTGGCATCGTTTATATTTTTTTTGCTAAAAATAGTGAATCTATCGATGAATTACTACAAAGGCCGAAATCCAAAATGGATTCCGACCTTTCACTCACGGTTGTTTTTATGGCTCCTTATATTTTATTCGCCGCTTTTACCGTAGTTAGGTAAAACGCGGGCACTGGGGTCGTTCACATCGCAGTTGTCCCAAGCTTTGTTAGGCATCCAGAAGTCTTTCACTGTCTTACTGCGTCCAGGGAAGTGTTCTTCAAACAGCTCTCTGTACATCAGGGCTTCCTTAGAAATTGGGGTGGCATGTTTATAGAGCATTTGCTTACGTGTAAATTCTTTATCGCTATACATCTCATCGGCGTATGCTTTTAGGTAATCGACTACGCTGTGTCCTACAGCATCGGAGAAAGCTGCCTTTTCGCGATAAAGAATATCTTTTGGCAGATAGTCGATCTCAAATGCTTTACGCAGCAGGTATTTGCCAATTCCTGTAAAATTCATTTTTTTCTCCGGACGAATGCTCATCACGTATTCGACAAAGTCCAGATCGCCAAAGGGAACCCTTGCTTCCAGTCCGTTGCAGGAGATGCTTCTGTCGGCTCTCAATACATCGTACATGTGAATTTCTTTGAGACGCTTTTCGGCTTCCTGCTGAAAAGCAGCTGGTGAGGGGGCAAAGTCGGTGTACTTATAGCCAAAAATCTCATCGCTGATTTCACCGGTCATTAATACCTTAATATCAGTGTTTTCGGCCACATACTTACAAACCAAATACATTCCCATTGATGCACGGATGGTGGTAATGTCGTAGGATTCAATGCAGTAGATTAGGTGACTCAATGAGTCGAAAATATCCTGACGTTTAAAAAGTACTTCTGTATGGTCGGCCCCCAGATAATTAGCCACTATGCGGGCGTATTTGGTATCAATTGGATCGTCTTCAATGCCTACCGCAAAGGTACGTATGGGTTTATTGAGCATGCGTGCACCCACGGCACACACCAGACTCGAATCCAGTCCGCCACTTAGCAGGAAGCCAACGGGCACATCGGCGTGTAGCCTTTTTTCAATGCCCTTGGTGAGGTAGTGGTTGATATTCATGCAAATTTCATCCTGCTCGTGCTCAACGAATTTTTCTACTTCAGAAATATCCCGGTACATTTTAATGCTTTCGCCATCGTAGTAATGCCCTGGAGGAAAAGGTTTGACAACTTCACACAAGCGATGTAGGGCCTTCATTTCACTGGCAAACAAAATGGCACCATCTTTTGAGTAGCCATAAAAAAGCGGACGGATCCCAATCGGATCGCGAGCTGCAAAATACTTTTTTGCTACCGAGTCGTAAATGACAAAGGCGAACTCAGCATCGAGGGCCTTAGCAGTAGCTTCAATGCCCTTATTCATAAACAATGGAATAATGGCTTCACAGTCGCTGTTGGAGGAAAACTCAAATGTTGGCTTGTATTGGGTTTTTAAAGCGTGGTAATTATATACTTCTCCATTACATACCAGATTAATGTGCTTGTAAACCAATGGTTGGTTGCCCTTTGCCGAAATGTCCATTATGCTCAGACGGTGAAATCCCATCCACCCGGCGTCCTCAAAATCTCTGGTAATTGAGTTGTCGGGCCCTCGGTATTGGATTTTTTTAAACTCGCGGGCAAATCGAAGTTTGTCCATTTTGTTGCTTCCGGTATAAACTGCAAATCCACACATGTCAATCTTATTTTAGTTTATTAGTAATGGAGTAATTGGTAGTTATTACAATTCAAAAGTAACGAATAGTTATAAAAAAGCAAATAAATATTACAAAATATAACCAAAATAACAATAATAGTTTCAATATAATATTAATAGAAAGGGAGTTGAATGAGATAGACAGGTGGCTGATTAGGGCAAAAAAAAGCTGCCCTAAAAAGGACAGCTTTTCTGAAATAGCTTTTTGTTTTATTATAGTTCCAGGTTTACATCGTGCTGTTCAACCCATGGAAGACCCAACTTATTGAGTTGCTCCATAAATGGATCCGGATTGAATTCTTCAACGTTATAAACGCCTGGTTTTTTCCATAATCCCTGTAAATACATCATGGCGCCAATAGTAGCAGGTACGCCGGTTGTGTAGCTTACACCTTGTGCGCCTGTTTCGTTGTAGGCATCCTGATGCTTGCAGTTGTTGTAGACGTAGTATGTTTTTTCCTTACCGTCTTTTAAACCGCGAATACGACATCCAATGGATGTTTCACCTGTGTAGTTTTCTCCTAAATCACCAGGATCGGGCAATACGGCTTTTAAGAATTGGATAGGAACAATTTCTTTTCCTTCATACATGATTGGTTCAATACCTGCCATGCCAATGTTTTGAATCACGCGCAAGTGAGTCAGGTATTCCTGTCCAAAAGTCATCCAGAAACGGGCCCGTTTAAGCGAAGGGAAATTTTTGGTGAGTGACTCCAATTCTTCATGATAAATCACATACGATTCGCGCTCGCCAATATTAGGGTAGTTCAGAGGCTTGTGGATTTCGTGTGGTTCTGTTTCAATCCATTGGCCATTCTCCCAGTATTTACCTTTTTGGGTAACCTCGCGGATGTTAATCTCCGGGTTGAAGTTGGTTGCAAAGGCCTTACCATGGTCACCGCCGTTACAGTCCACTATATCCAGGTACTGAATTTCGTCGAAATGGTGCTTAGCCGCATAGGCTGTAAAGATACTCGTTACGCCCGGGTCGAATCCGCAGCCCAGTATAGCTGTAATGCCTGCATCTTTGAAACGATCCTGGTAGGCCCACTGCCACTTGTACTCAAACTTGGCCTCATCAATCGGTTCGTAGTTAGCGGTATCCAGATAGGCTGTTTTCGTTTCCAGGCACGCATCCATAATCGTCAAATCCTGATAGGGGAGTGCCACGTTGACTACGATATCCGGTTTAAATGAATTGATTAATTCAACTAATTCCGGTACGTTATCCGCATCAACCTGAGCCGTTTGGATACGGTTGTTTCCAATACGTTCTGCAATAGCATCACACTTACTTTTCGTACGGCTGGCAAGCATGATTTCAGAAAAAACTTCTGGTAGAGAAGCCATTTTATGAGCAACTACGGTACCAACACCACCAGCTCCAATGATTAAGACTTTACCCATTTGATAATTTTAATAAAAACGTAATGTTTTGTTTTTAATACATTCTTTAAATGTCCGTATAGGTTGAGGACACTATGCAAATTGACAAAAAAAAAGCTTAACAGGCAATATAAATATCATCTTTATTACAGAAGATTTTTTTGATTATTACCAGCCTAATTAATTACTTATTGCCTAGACCAATAGGTCTGTTTGTGTTGAAGTGTGTTTGGTGAACTAATTATTAAATGGCTGAAAATTAACGATTGATATTATGTTGTTTGAAGTTTAATTACTACTTTTCGTTCGATAATTGATGAAATATATGTTAATTGTGAAAAATGCACTCTATGTTTTTGGTCTGGCCGTGTTATTATCGGCTTGTTCAAACGGTTCCCGGCAGGGCGTTGATGGTAGTCAGCAGGTAGTCGTTGGTTTTTATAATCTCGAAAACCTATTTGATACAATTGATGCACCAGATGTATTCGATGAGGAGTTTACGCCCGGAAGCGATAAGCAATGGAATGGCGAAAAATATACCGTCAAGCTGAACCATATGGCCTCAATTATTAGTTTGCTTGGGGATACAATTGGGCAGCCAGGACCTGCAATATTGGGACTATGTGAAGTGGAAAACCGGCAGGTGCTGGAGGAATTAACGGCTAACAAGCACTTAAGCCAGCTTGGGTATTCTATTGTGCATCAGGATTCGCCTGATAAAAGAGGTATTGATGTGGCTTTAATTTATCGCCCGGAACTCTTCGAAGTAGAACAGGTAAAGGCAGTGCCTCTTTATATTTATGATCAAGAGGATAAGGATCGAATTTATACACGCGATCAACTGTTGGTATCCGGGTTTCTGCTGGGAGAAAAGGTACATGTACTTGTGAATCACTGGCCCTCTCGTTACGGAGGTGAAGAGCGCAGCCGGCCTGCACGCAAGGCAGCGGCTCAGTTGAGCCGTTCAATTGTAGATTCTTTACAGGCTTTGGAAGTTGCTGCTAATGTGATTGTGATGGGGGATTTAAATGACGACCCGTCGGACTACAGTGTGCAGGAGGTGCTAAGAGCAGTTGATGCCAAGCAGCTGAAAGGTAATGATTTATTCAACCCTTATGCATCCAAGCATCTAAATGGTGAGGGCACACTTTGCTATCGTGGAGTTTGGAACATGTTTGATCAGATAATTATTTCTCAGAACCTGATGGGCGAGCAGGGTGCTCTTCGTTTGGAGAAGGCTTATGTTTATGGAGATGAGCAGTTAAGGGTTCAGGAAGGGAAGTACAAAGGCTACCCATTTCGAACTTATGTAGGAGATAGGTACGATGGTGGCTACAGCGATCACTTTCCGGTTTTTATCGTATTTAATAAGTATTAGTTTATACCTTTAGTTATGAAAGAATGGTCGGTTGCTAACGAGCAGCCGGCCATTTTTATTGGTACAACTGCTTGTTTTGAATAAATGAAAAAACCGGTTCCGGCACTAAATAAGGTGTTTGTCTGCCATCTTTTATCCACTGACGAATGTCTGATGAGGCAATTTCGATAATGGGTGCTTGTGTCAGCTTGCACTTATGCGGAAGTTCCTGTTCATTCACCTGATAGCCAATGCGGGGATACACAAAAACAGGATAATGACCTGCTATTCTATCCGCCTGTTTCCATTGCTTAAACCGCATAATGTTATCGGCTCCCATAATGATGCTGAACTGATGCTGTGGGTATTTTCGGTTCAAAGCATTCAGGGTATCAATGGTGTAGGAGGGTTTGGGCAGGCTTAGTTCGATGTCTTCGACCCTGTATTTTTCGTGTTTTTGTGTGGCCAGGCGCACCATTTCCACACGAATAGGGGCACTTATCAGCTCATCGGTCTCTTTAAATGGGTTTTGCGGACTGACCACAAACCATACCTCATCCTGGTTTTCAAATTCGAGCATGTAATTGGCCAATGCCAGATGCCCAATGTGAATGGGGTTAAATGAACCGAAAAACAGACCGACTTTTTTCACTTTAGCTCTTATTTAAGAAGTTGTTAAGCGCTTCTTCAGTGCGTTGCAGCGCCTGCTCCAGGTTATCATTCACAATCACTTTGTCAAAATCAGGGGCATAGGCCAATTCTTTTTCTGCCTTGGCAATGCGCATGGCTATTTTTTCAGCCGAGTCGGTCCCTCTGTTTTCCAAACGCTTACGCAACTCCTCAACCGATGGAGGTTGGATAAACAGGCTCAGGGCCTGGTCGCCGTACATCTTTTTGATGTTGATGCCGCCCACAACATCTACATCAAATACCACATGGTTGCCTTTGGAACAGATGCGGTCCACTTCGCTTTTAAGTGTTCCGTAGAAGGTATTTTCATACACCTCTTCCCACTCTAAAAAGGCATCGTCGTTAATTTTACTTTTAAATTCTTCGGGGGATAAGAAGTAGTACTCTACACCATGTTGTTCATTGCCTCGGGGTTGGCGGCTGGTGGCTGAAATTGAAAATTCAAGGTTAAAACCTTTTTGAAGCAGAGCTTGTACAATGGTGCTTTTTCCGGCTCCTGACGGGGCTGAAAAAATGACCAATTTCCCTTTTGTATTCATTTTGTTGATTGATTTTTTATGGCCGATAATCCTTCTTCAGGAGTATTGGTATGCGTATTGTCTTACAGGATATTAAGGATTTGTTCTTTAATTTTTTCCAATTCATCTTTCATCCGGATCACTACTTTTTGCAGGTCGGCATCATTGGCTTTTGACCCAAGCGTGTTTATTTCGCGTCCAATTTCCTGTGTTATGAAGCCCAATTTTTTACCAACGGGTTCATTTCCTTCAATGGTTTCCAGAAAATAATCCAAATGGTTGCTTAAACGCACCTTTTCTTCTGTCACATCCAATTTTTCGAGGTAGAAGATGATTTCCTGCTCGAAGCGGTTTTCATCTATTTTGGTATTCTGTCCCAGCTCTTCCAGATTCTCGCGGATGCGTGTTTTGATTTTTTCGATGCGCTGACTTTCGTATTTTGGCACTTCCTTCAGTAACTCCGCAATGAGTCCAATGCGTTCTCTGATATCGGCCTCCATCGCAGAGCCTTCGCGTTTTCTAAAGTCAATGATATCGGCAATGGCGTGGTTAAGCGTCTTGGCAATGGCCTTCCATTCTTCTTCATCCAATTCTGCTAATTCAATTTTAACCGTATCGGGCAGGGGCATAATTACTTTCAGATAGTCGGTTGAATTATCAAGTCCTAAATCTGTAGCAATGCCTTTTAGTTGCTGGTGGTAGTTGCTGATAACCTGCTGGTTGATTTTTGTAATTTTGTCAGATGTTGCTGCTTCAACATAGAAACTAAGGTCAATTTTACCTCGTGATAGTTGTTTGCCTAACAGGCTTCTCACCTCAATTTCTTTTTCCCGGTATAGGTTTGGAAGGCGTGTGTTTAAGTCCAGTTGTTTACTGTTTAGCGATTTAATTTCAATGCTAATTTTTTTGTTTGGAAGCTCACAAACAGCTTTCCCATAACCGGTCATTGATTGAATCATAAGTCTCTATTATTACATATAAAGCGCAAAGGTAATCTTTTTCCACTACTTGGCTAAGTAAAAGTTTAAGGCATCAAGCACGTTTTTTTCAATCTAAATAAGAAGTTTAAAATATTGGTAATTAGGTAGTAGTATTTAGAACTTCTTCGATTGTTCAATTAAAGTATAAAAAGATTAAACAAAAAATACCAGACGTGGTTTACCTATTAAATCACCAATTAATTAATCTAAATATTAAGGACATGAAACGAGTAATTGAAAATTTCGGAAAAAACAGTTGGATGCTACTTCTAATTTTAGGCTTAGCTTTTATAAATGTAAGTTGTGATGATGATGACGATGATTCAGGTACTAATGAGCCGATGCCTGAAGTGCCAATGACGATAACTGATATTGCAGCTGGTAATGCTGATTTCAGCACCCTGGTAGCCGCACTAAAAAAAGTGGGTTTGGATGATGATTTAGCATCAGAAGATAACAGTTTTACAGTGTTTGCTCCCACCAATGCCGCTTTTAACGATTTGTTGGATGAATTAGGACTAAGTGGCTTAGAGGATGTGCCGAACGACGTACTGACAGATATTTTAATGTATCATGTTGTTTCAGGATCTCAAATGGCCTCCGCTTTTCAAACTGGTTATTACAATTCATTAAGTGATGGGCCCATGGAGGGCTATGGACTATCTTTTTATGTGGATATGACCGATAAAGTTATTAATGGACGGGCGGCCATTACAGCTACCGATATTAAGGCTGACAACGGAGTTATTCATGTTATTGACAAAGTGATGTTGCCAATGACCATTACTGATCACGCAGTTGCCAACCCGAATTTCTCAGCTTTGGTAGCTGGTGTTTCAAAGGCCGAATTAGTGGCTGCATTAGATGATAATGAGGCTATGTATACCGTTTTTGCACCTACCAACGATGCTTTTAACAACTTATTTACAGAATTTGGAGTGACTCTTGATGACCTCTCCAAAGAAACTTTGTCATCGGTTATTTTATATCACGCACTAGGAAGCTTTGTTTCGTCTTCAATGGTTGAGAGTGGCTATGTGCCCACATTAAGTACAGCTTTTGAGCGCAATATTAGTTTAAAAGTGGATACTGAAGGCGGCGTCTTTTTGAATACCGACAGTGAGGTGGTTGCCACCGATGTAGTTGCTACAAACGGCATTATTCATGCCATTAATAAGGTGATTTTACCACCAAGTGTTGTAGATATTGCCATTGATAATACTAATTTTAGCACTTTGGTACAGGCGGTGGTGAAAGCAGAGCTGGTTGATGCGCTTTCAGGTGAAGGGCCATTCACAGTATTTGCTCCTACCAATGCCGCTTTTGAACAGGTATTTGCTGACCTTGGTATTTCAGGACTTGACGACTTGTCAAAAGAAGATTTGACACCAATATTGCTGGCTCATGTGGTGAGTGGTAATGTGGCCTCTACCGATTTGAGTACTGGTAACGTTCCAACTCTTAATGAAACAAAAACGCTGGCAGTTGAAGTGAATGGTGGCGTTACAATTGATGGTGCGATAACTGTTATTGCTGCTGATATTCAGGGAGCGAATGGAATAGTTCACGTTATCGATAAGGTGATTGTTCCTTAATAGTCGATTTATATTAATCGATGGTCTGGGGGCATGCGTGCCCCCATTTTTGTTCGTGCTTTCATAAGTATTAGTGAACATTATCGAATTCGTAAGCGTTAAAGTTGCAGCAAATAGAGTGATATTCTAACATTGAGACCAGGTATGGCGTTTTATTCAATTAAAGATTTAGAAAAAATTTCAGGGATTAAAGCCCACACAATAAGAATTTGGGAGCGTCGCTATAACCTCATAGAGCCACAGCGTACAACAACAAATATTCGCTATTACGACGATGAAGATTTGAAGCGCATACTGAATGTGTCAATACTGAATCAGAATGGCTACAAAATATCGAAGATTGCTCAGATGGATGCCGGACAACTGCGCGAGCGGGTGATTGATTTGTGTCTGGATACCAAAAATACAGATGTGCAGGTCGAAAGTTTGTTGGTCGCTATGCTGGAGATGGACGAGGCAAAGTTCACCAATGTACTCACCAATTCCATTATCAAACAGGGGTTTGAGGCCACGGTTGAGTCGATTCTTTTTCCTTTTCTGGATAGAATAGGCATACTTTGGCAGGCAGGGACAATAAACCCGGCCCAGGAACATTTCATCTCTAATCTGATTCGTCAAAAGTTAATTGTAGCCATTGATAATGAGATGCAAAACTTTATTCCTAAATCGGATAAGAAAGTGGTGTTTTTCCTGCCCGAAAATGAGCTGCACGAAATTGGCCTGCTGTTCTATAGTTTACTGGCCCGTAAGGAGGGCTTTAATGTGATTTACCTGGGAGCGTCGGTACCCGTTCGTGATTTAAAAGTTGTTTTCGATGTGCGTAAAGCCGATGCTATGTTTACTGCGTTTGTTTCAGCCCGTAAAAAGGAGGAAATCGAGGAGGTTTTAAAAGAAATCGAAGCAAATGTTCCAGCTGTGCCTGCCTTTGTTACGGGCTTACAGATACGTGAGCTAAAGCCGGTATTGCCAAAGCAGTTTCAGGTGATTAGCGATTCGCAGGATTTCAAAAGCAGGCTGGCCGGCGTTTAATCCTCTATTTAACTGGCCGTTTGACCACTCCTTTGTACTTCCATCGCCCGGTAAAATAATAAACGAGCGACCCGATGAGTCCCATGCTCCAGCCAATAGGGATGGCCCACCAGATGCCGTTGACGCCAAAATGTTTGGAGAGAAAAATGGCGAAGGGTATTCGGATAACCCATAAGGAAAATAGGGTGATAAACATGGGGATTAAGGTGTCGCCGGCTCCGCGCAGCACGCCATGCATCACAAACATGGTGGAGAAAATCATGTAAAAGGAGCTCACAATAACCAGATAGTTGGCGCCGTGATCGATAACAGATTGATCCTGAGTAAAGGCGCTCATCATGTATTCCCCAAAGAAAATAACCGAGAGCATCACCATAAGCGACATTCCCCAAGCCATAAACAGGGTGGCCCGTAATCCTTTCTTAATACGATCAACGCGCTGGGCTCCAAGGTTTTGGCCAACAAATGCGGCCAGAGCACTGGCCAGATTAAGAGCTGGCATGGCCGCCAGAGCATCGATGCGGCTGGCAACCGCGAAAGCGGCAAGTACATCGGTGTCAAAATTATTGACGATGCGGATGAGGGCCATGATACCCAAAGCTACAAAGGTCTGCTGAAATCCGGTTGGCAGCCCTATGCGGATGCTCTGAAAAAACAATTCCTTATCGAAGCGGAACTTGAACACATTGAACGAGATGATCTGGTGCTTTTTATTCAGATAGATAGCTCCCGAAATAAAAGCCCCGGCCTGGGCAATAACGGTGGCATAGGCCACGCCGCTAATGCCCCAATTGAACACAACAATAAAAATAATGTCGAGGGCAATGTTTACCACCGTGGCGATCACCATAAAATACAAAGGCGTCATAGAATCGCCCAAACCGCGAAGGATGGATGAAGTGCCGCTGAATCCGAAGAAGGCAATCATTCCAATCATAAATACATTGAAGTACTCGGTAGCCAAAGGGATTACTTGCTCTTCAACATGAAGCAGTCTGAATATATCTTCACTGAAAATAATACCGATAGTTGTGATTACGATTGACGCCGCAAACAAAAAAATGTAGGTGGTATCAATGGTTCGTTTTACCTTTTCCAGGTTTTTGGCGCCAAAGTATTGACTGATGATGATGGTTGCGCCACTGCCAATGCCTATCACAAAGGCAATTAGTGCATAAAAGATAGGTGAGGAGGCCCCCAAAGCCGCTAAAGCTTCCTTCCCAAGATAATTACCTACTATAATGCTATCAACCAAGTGGTATAGCTGTTGCAGCAGGTTACCAAATACCATAGGTAATGCAAATTTAAAGATCAGTTTAGCTTCATTGCCTACGGTCAGGTCTTTCATGGGTTTATTGTAATAGTATTGACAAGTACAACCATCAGATGGCTGTTTTGGTTTCAGATGTTTTTATCGGATTACAAAACAAACCAAAAAAACCAGGGGATGCAAAGCTTGTAATAAAAAAAGACTGACTCAAAAGTGAGCCAGCCTTAAGGGTGTGATTGAGTATTAATTTAAACGGTTGCTTTAACAGCAGGTGCTAGTTCAACCGTGAAATGACGCATAATTGGTGCTTCTTCGAGAATGGCATAGCCACGTGTGATTTCTTTGCGGCGATCAAATACATTTTTAAGCGCTACGGCAATAACATCCATGTGATTATTGGTGTATACCCTGCGCGGAATAGCCAGCCTTAATAGCTCCAATGCCGGATACCTGTTTTCACGTGTGGATGGATCACGATCGGCCAACAGAGTTCCTATTTCAACCCCGCGAATACCTGCTTCTTTATAAAGTTCAATGGCCAATGTTTGGGCAATAAACTCCTCTTTGGGTAGGTGAGGTAAAAAGCGCTTGGCATCTACAAAAATCGCATGGCCGCCAAATGGTTCCTGAACCGGTACGCCAAATTCTTTTAGTTTATTGCCTAAATAGGCCACTTGCTTAATGCGAGTTTCCAGGTAGTCAAATTCGGTACCTTCATCCAGTCCCTGTGCCAACGCGTTCATGTCACGACCCGACATGCCGCCATAAGTCACAAACCCTTCGTAGATAATGTTAAACTGGCTGGCTTTCTTGAATAAATCCTCTTCGCGCAAGGCAATAAAACCACCCATGTTAACAATTGCATCTTTTTTGCTGCTCATGGTCATGCCATCGGCATAGGTGTACATTTCTTTTACAATTTCTTTGATGCTCTTATCAGCATAGCCTTCCTCGCGTAGTTTGATGAAATACGCATTTTCAGCAAAGCGGGCTGAGTCAAACAATACCCGGATGCCGTATTGCTTAGCCATAGCATATACTTCGCGAATGTTTTGCATTGATACCGGCTGGCCGCCTGATGAATTACAGGTGACGGTGACAATAATCATCGGAATATTTTCTTTGGGATGGCTCCTTAATACGTGTTCCAGTTTATTTAAATCAAGGTTCCCCTTAAACGGATGATCGATGGTTGTGTCAAAAGCTTCGTCGATGGTGCAATCGATGGCAGTGGCTTTGCGGAACTCGATATGTCCTTTGGTTGTGTCAAAGTGAGAGTTACCGGGTACCACGTTGCCCTCTTTTACTAGTGCTGAGAATAAAACGTTTTCGGCTGCGCGGCCCTGGTGAGTAGGCAAAAAATAGTCGAACCCTAGGATGTTTTTAATGGCATTCTTTAAGTTGTAATACGACGAAGCGCCGGCATAGCTTTCGTCTCCCAGCATCATGGCGGCCCACTGGCGGTCGCTCATAGCACCGGTGCCACTATCGGTTAGCAGATCGATAAATACCTGATCGCTTTTGAGGTTAAATAAGTTATACTTCGCCTCCTTGATCCAGGTTTCTCTTTCCTGGCGTGTGCTTTTACGGATGGGTTCAACCATCTTGATCTTAAACGATTCTGAGAAAGGTAATTCCATGATGTATATTTTTTTAAGATTTTATAGATAGGACACACTATTAAATTAGTTCATAGCAAAATGCTATCTATCAATTTAATAGAATTGTATAATAAGTTTACTTGAAATAAAATGGAGGATAGCCGGATTGTAACCAGCCCTTAACAGGTGAATTCGTCCCGGTTTTTTATGTTGATGAAAACGCGGGCTGATAAAGCAGATTGTATGTTAGTTCTTAACATCTGAACAGCAATTATTGCTGCAAATTTAAAAAACAATCAATATCATCAAAAAAATGCAGCCGTAAATTGCCATAAATCATGTTCTTTTCTTCTATAGCAACCAGGTAGGACGAGCACGCATAAAATGTTTGTCATGTGGCACGACGGCTTTTTATTGGATGTAATACCGAAGTGTTTAAACAAGATAAATCGCTATGTGGTTTACGAAATGAACATTTCAGGCAACTTTTTAACACTTTCAAGCGCTTATCACTACCATGAATATGATATATCCTGCTATTTTTGCTTTTTATTCGCAAAACAGCAAATTGTTCTATAGCTTCGAAATGAATTATTGTATCAAAACATACCTATTGGTTTTTTGCATCACCAGCTTTATTGGCCTCAATACTCAGCCGGTGAATGCCCAGTTAGGGGCAGTAAAATGGGGGTATTTAGTGGATGATTCTGAGGAGACTTATTGGCAGAAAAAATTTTATAAGTACGCCAATAAAACATATCCGGTATTTGATCGGCTTGTTTTAGCCGATCTTATAAAGCAGCGGGTTGAAAAAGAGCAGTTGTTTACTGCCAGCTTGTTTCCTCCGCTTGTGAATTACACCGTGGAAACGTATAAGTTTGATGCTAAATTTAGAGTGCCAGATTTTCCAGCTATTAATTTTGAACCGCAATACTCCACCCGAAGCAACATTGAAAAGTATCAGACATTCGTCAATTCGAAGCAATATGCCAGGAAGAGTGAAGAGCTGTTTGAACAACAATATTTTCTATCAGAAGCGCGCCAGAACTATATATATAGCCACCTGGATAAAATAGAACTTTCCTGGGATTCCATTCCGAATCCGCTCAAAATTGGGGAAGATGGCTACCTAAAGAGACGTTCGGCTCGGGAAGGCATCAGTATGCTTTTGCGTGATCATTCCTTTGAGACACATCCAAGTCTGGAAAAAGTGAAATTTAAATCCGGGCCGTGGACTTTTCAGGGAACCGAAAATATTTTATTCTCACAAGGCTATGTCGATAACTGGGTGAAAGGAGGCGAAAGTAATATTAGTTTGGGGAGTGACCTGCGTTTAACGGCCAACTACAAAAAGGGGAAACACGATTGGGATAACTACATTATTCATAAGGTAGGAATTATTTCCACTGAGGTTGAAAAGGGGAAGGTGAATACCGACCTGATCGAATTGAATACAAAGTACGGGCACAAGGCTTCTGAAAAGTGGTACTATAGTTTTCTGTATAATTTTAAAACGCAGCTCTTCTATGGCTACGATAAAAACGATGTGGAAAAAGAAAATCCCGTTTCCGGATTTCTGGCTCCTGCGTACATGTCATTTGCAATTGGTATGGATTATAAGCCCAATAGTAAGTTTACCCTGCTTTTGTCGCCAATTACCTCGCGTTTAACCCTTGTTGCAGATACAGTAAAGTTTGATCAGACCAAATTTGGGGTGCCGCTCGATAAGTCAAGTCATATAGTAAATGGTATTTCCGTGGTTAATAGCTTGTCCTACGAAGTAGCAAGAGGTGTTAAGATATCATCTCGTCTGGATGCCTTTTACCAATACCTTGGTAAGCCCAAAAAGGGAGAGGAGCGTCAGGTGCAGGTAGACTGGGAGGTTATTGCTGATTTGCGCATAAATCGGTTTTTATCAACAAGAATATTAGGGCATTTGAGGTATTTTACAAACGAGTCCAACAAAGTCCAGATAAGGGAGAATTTCAACATCACTTTTAGTTATAATTTTTAATTTCATTGAAAATCAAGGGGTAAAAATCAAAGGATATCTGTTTTAACTTCTTTTAACTTTCGTTATTATGCGTTAGAAATAAAACCAACTACATTTGCAATGTGAGAATAAGGGAAGAGTGAAGCCAAAATAAATTTCTTACGTATTTAGATTAGAAAGAAAACACGTAACGTGTTATAAAAATATTGAGTAAGTTTTCTCATAGTTTAGGGTTAGGTTTGGTTAAAAGTTGAAAGTCGTCTTAAAGAATGCTTTAAGGCGGCTTTCTTTATTATATCACCTCCTAAACCATTGCCTCCAAAAGCTTGTTGTGTTGAAGAAGATCGTTCCTAATACATCAGGGTTTGAAATTTCAAAAAGATAAACAGTATTATAAGTTTAGTTTTTATGGGTTTTTCAAAAACCTCAAACTTTTTGATCCTTTTTTATTACTCTTTTTTTTAGATAAAGGCTTAACATACGCCGAAATAGGAATTCTATATGCATTCAGGGAGGTGGTTATTAACCTTCTGGAGGTAGTGTCGGGTGTTATAGCCGATGTGGCAGGCAGGAAAAATGCAATGCTTGCCGGCTTTGTGAGTTACATTATTAGCTTTCTACTATTCTATGTTTTTTCTGGATTTGCAGGTTTTTTGCTCGCCTTTTTCTTTTACGGCATTGGCGATTCGTTTCGCACCGGTACGCATAAGGCCATGATTAATGCCTATTTGTTAAAGAAGGGCTGGCACCAGGAAAAAGTGCTCTACTACGGACGCACCAGAGGGTGGTCGCAACGGGGGGCTGCCATTTCTTCCCTGCTAAGCGCCGGCTTACTATTTTATACCGGGGAGTACGATTTGTTATTTTTATTAACGGTAATCCCCTTCTTTTTCGATTTACTGCTCATGTCTACCTATCCTTCCTACTTAAATGGCGAGCGTTCGTTTAACTATGCCTTGTTATGGCCTGAGGTAAAGGCGCACGCTCAAAAAGTCTTTGGAGTATTTAAAAAAATGGCCGCTCTGCATTCCATCCTATTAACAAGTAGTTATACCGGATATTACAAGGCAATTAAGGATTACGTGCAGATTGTGATTGCGGGTTTAGCTCTAAAGTTTATGCTATTGCCACAGCTGACGCACGAGCAAACTGTTGCCATTTATATCGGATTAGGCTATTTTGGGATTTATTACCTTAACTCTTTGGCATCCAGGAATGCTCATCGAATTGAACGGAAGTTTGCATCTCTAAAAAACGGACTGATGAGTTTGCAGCGCCTGGGATATGGCTTTGGCCTTATGGCCGCCATTTTTCTGTTGTTGGATTACCAGGTGATCGCCCTGTTAGCTTTTGTTTTAATTTTTGTCGTTCAAAATTTGCGACGTCCCCTGGCGATGGACTATATCTCAAGGCGCTTTGATGAAAAGATGATGGCCAGTGTTATGTCGGTAGAGTCTCAGAGTGAAACAATATTCTCGGCTTTATTTGCCTTGGTGCTCGGAATTTTAGTAGATCTGCTAGGCTTGGGGTGGGGAATCGGAAGTTTGTCTGTACTATTAATGGTGTTGTCGGCTGGTGTGTCGACAAGGCAGCAGAAAAAGTAAATTTGAAATAAAGAATTTTGATGATGAGAAACACGGTAAAGTTAGCAGGTCTTTTTGCTCTTTTAACCCTTTTGGGGTGCGGAGGACCGCGGGTTATTGAGTCTGTAGGAGATAAGCACATGGTTGTATTTGATAATGAGCACTTGTACTTCGATGGGGGGGCTTTTAACGATGATTTATCTGAGAATGATAAGGTGTATCGCATTATGGATGGCCGTATTTTACTCAAAAAAGTAACGCTTCCTGAATACAGCAGGGAGGTAAGCGCTTCGGTTAAAGTAACTGTAGCCTCAGCTGGTGACCGCTGGGATAAATCGGGTTCCTTTTTTGTGATTCCCAATAGTGCAGTAACCAACTTTGTTTCGCTCAATGCTGGCGGTGAGCTGCCAGCTTTAGGCAGTGATTTTGAGAATCTCAAAGGGATTGCATCTGATGGCGATTACAAGCCCGTGGTTGAGCTGATGCGATTTATGACGCCATTTGGTATTGGCTATTACAACGATAAAATGGACTTACGCAAGCCGGTTTATGTGCCACACTGGGAAGAAAAAGTGGTGTGGGAACAAGATGTGACCGATCGCCTGTCGCTGTTAGAGGGTGAAGTATGGGTTGGTATTTGGATTGATACCTGGACCAAGGAAGGCTACACGGTTTCGGCAGAAATTAAATTCGACGAAACCGATTACTTATACGCTGAAAAGCCACAAACAAAAGTACTGTCGCTACTTAATACTATTCCTTATTATAACGGACAGAAACACGTTGATTTGTTTGCCAGAAAAGATTTGCAGTTAAATGCAACTGTACCTCAGGGGGCTAAAAACGTGAAGTTACACTATATTACAACAGGTCATGGAGGTCACTCAGGTGGCGATGAGTTTGTTAAGAAAACAAACATTGTAAAGGTGAACAGTAAGGAGGTTATTAATTTCGTTCCGTGGCGCGATGATTGTGCTTCTTTCCGTCGATTTAATCCGGGATCGGGTTTGTGGTTAATCACAGATACGGCAACGTATATCGATTCAAAAACCTGGAAATATGAAGAAAAGGTGATTGAAGAGCGTCTGGCCTCGTCCGATCTATCACGTTCTAACTGGTGTCCGGGCTCTGTTGTTGACCCGGTTGTGGTTGACTTAGATATAGCTGCTGGTAACCATGAGTTTACATTCAGTATTCCGGAAGCACAGGAAATAGATGGAGATAAGCTTAACCACTGGTTGGTTTCAGCTTACCTCACTTGGGAAGAATAAACCTGATAAACCATCGTTTAAGAAGCTCACCAGTAATTGGTGGGCTTTTTTTGTGATCATGAAGAAAGTCATTGGGCATATTGAATTAAGAGCCGACATTGGCGCGATTTTTTGCATGAACACAAAAATTTAAATTGAATTATGGCTTTTGTTACAAAGGAGAAGTTTTTATCCAAAGATTGGTTTATTACCTACGCCTATATCGTGCTGGGTAGTTTCTTGTTCGCTATGGGCGACGTGCTGTTTGTTAACCCATACAAACTGGCCCCGGGTGGCGTTTATGGTATTGGTAACTTTTTGTACCATACTTTTGGTTTTAAGATCAGTGTTTCAGTCCTTTTTATGGAGGTACCTTTGCTGATTTTAGGTACGATTGTTTTGGGACCCCGTTTTGGTATTAAAACGCTGATTAGTACATTCCTGATTATGGGTTTTGCTTACATGTTTGAAACCTATTGGTGGGGCTATGAGGCCTTTTTACCCAACGACCCCATGTTAAATGCCTTGGTTGCCGGAATTATTTACGGTATTGCGATTGGTGTGATCTTTAAATCGCGGGCAACGTCTGGAGGCTCAGATATCATTTCGATGATTCTGAACAAGTTTACGCGCATATCGCTTGGTAAGCTGGTGATTATGGTAGATGGCAGTATCACACTGCTGACCTTGTTTATGCCCGGAGAGAATGGGATTGACTGGACGCTGCCCATCTACTCGTGGATTGTCATTTTCATCGAAGGAAAAATTATTGACATGGTAATTGATGGTTTGAAAGTGAATAAAACGCTCTTTATTGTTTCTGAAAAGCACGAGGAAATTCAGGAGAAGTTGTTATATCATATAAAGCGTGGCGGTACCATGTTTTCGGCCATGGGCATGTATGAAGGCGTGGAACGTAAAGTCATTTATACAACCATTACCCGTCGTGAGTCAACCATTTTATTAAATCACATCGCCAAGATAGACCCCAAGGCATTTGTAAATGTTATTGACAGTAGTCAGATTCATGGTGAAGGGTTTAAAGCCATTGAGCCAGAAAGTGGTCACTAAAGCAAGACTAACAATTTGTTGATTAACAGAATAAAACTAGCAGAGGAGCTTACCTTTTACCGGTAAGCTCCTCTGTTTATGTTCTTGTTACGGGAAATTTAAACCTGGTCGGGCCATGGGGCTTTTTTGCCACTGGCTTTTATAGTGGGGCGCTGAGCATCCACACTTCTCAGGTATTCACCTAGCTTTTTGGTCAATTCGAGCACTTTTTCTGGTTTGGTGTTGGCCAGGTTGTGCTGTTCACCAATGTCTTCAGTAATATTAAATAGTTCAAAGTTTTGGTTAGCATAGTAGTAAATGAGTTTCCAATCGCCGCTTCGTATGGTGCTGGTTGCTCCAATGCCGGGTCCTGTCGGGCCCCAGTTATTGGGGAAATGCCAGAATAAGTCCCGTCCTTCTGTGCTGCTTCCCTGGTTAAGAAGCATTGGAACGAAGCTCTGTCCGTCAACGGTTTGAGGTGTGGTGTAGTTTTTAATACCAGCCATTTCCAGTATTGATGGGAAAAAGTCTTCAATAATGAGGTAGTCGTTGCAGCTTGTATTTTGTTTTACTTGTCCGGGCCATTTAACAATCATCGGCTCTCTTATGCCTCCTTCGTAGGCCGACCCTTTGCCACTTTGAAGTGGACTGTTATGGGTGTGAAGCTCTCCCGCGCGCGGCCGCAGACTAAAGCCGCCATTGTCTGACATAAACAGAATGATGGTGTTGTCCGACAAGTTATTGGTATCCAGGTAATCCATCAGGTCAATAAGGCTTTTGTCCATGGCTTCAATCATCGATGCATATTTAGCTTCCGGCACTGGGAGGCCTTGGTCAATGTATTTTTGGTAGAAGCGTTTGTCGGCATTTAAAGGGATGTGAATGGCGTAATGTGCCATGTACAGGAAGAAAGGTTTGTTGCTGGCGCGTGCCGAATCCAATGCTTTTTTAGCTTCCAGTGTGAGTGCTTCGGTGATGAAAATGGAATCGCCATGGTACTGTTCCAATCCTGGTACGCCCCATGGTTCAGTGTGAGCTCCTTTTTGAGCATTGCCAAAATTCTTTTCTCCGAGGTAACTGCCAATCCCTCCCCCGGCGTGGCCGGCTATGTTGACGTCGAAACCGCAGTTAAGAGGGTTGGCACTGGGGGTAGTCATCGCCCCAAAATGCGCTTTGCCACAGTGAATGGTAAAATAGCCATGGTCTTTTAATAGTTGAGGCAGCATGGTGGCATGCGTGGAACGCTCAATGCTGTCAGTGGGCTGAAGTCCATTAACATTCCATTGTGGGTAGCTCAGGATGGAGTCGGTAGCATCAACAGAAGCATTGCGGCGCAGTGTCCAGTTGGTAACCCGGTGGCGGGCTGCATTCATCCCACTCATTAAACTCACTCGTGTAGGTGAGCAAACGGAGTTGGCATAGGCCTGTGTGAAAATCATCCCTTCAGAAGCCAGGCGTTCCATACCCGGTGTTTGATAGCGTTCGTTGTATGGTGTTTTTTCGTGCCAAAACGGTACGGAAGTGTCCTGCCAGCCCATGTCATCCACCAAAAACAGGATGATGTTTGGTGCTTGATCTTTGGTTGGTTTGCATCCGAGTAATACCGCACCCAAAATACAGGCCAGCATAAAAGGTAGCTTGTTGAAATTCATTATTCAGATTTTAATTTAAAAGTTGCCAGAATTGCTTTGTGGTCTGTTGGCCAGGTATTTGCCGGGAGAATAAAAGCGTCGTTTGACCTTTCTTTAACTCGTTGGCCACGTACTATAGAGCCTGTTGGTCCTACAATTGTGGCCTCAGTTAGTTGCAATTTAGGATGTGATTGGTAAAAAATAAAGTCGATTCGATCGCGATCATCTGCATCCGGGCTCCAGGCCAGTTTTTTAATATCTACTAAAGGGTTATCAGCCGGGAAAGTGAATCCTGGATGGGTTACCGGATTTGGGTACAGCTGCCGGTAGGCATCTATAAAACCGTTTTTTTCGAGCAGTTGGGTGTTGGGCCATTCCATTACTACGCCATTGTGATCGAATAAATTTTTTGTGGCTCCTGTCCAGTCCCGGTGAGATGGTTCATTAAAGTCCCCGCCAAGAATAACCAGGCGGCCTTTCGCTTTTTCCTGTTGTGCATCGGCTATAATGGCGGCAATGGCTTCGTCGCGTTGCGATTGTAGGTTGTCGGCAGTTATTGTGCTTGTGTCAGTAATGGGGGCAGCTAGTTTGGCCCATGTAGAACCATCGTAACCCCTGGGCAGGTAAAGACTGCAGTTCCGGTAATCGAGGTGTGCACTGTAAAATGCTACAACCGAACCATCGATGCTGATGAGTGCTTTGGTCACCGAACCCCGGTCGTCTTTTACGGGAAACAGGGCTTGCTGCGATAGGATAGGGTGACGTGAAAGGATGCCGCTGTCGTAACTGGTTTGTGAATAGTAAGTGTGGCCAAGGCGATTTAAATCGGCCATTAAACGCTTTGCCAAACTGGAGTCATTGTAGTTGCGAACTTCACTGAGGGCAATTAAATCGGCATCGAGCCGAATAATTTCCTCTAATATGGCCTCATAGCCATTGGGTACAACGGTGCCTTCCTGCCAAATATTAAACTGCAGTACTTTCAGTTCCTTTTCATTGGGAGTTTTGCAGCCAGCAAATATAAGTGGGATAACAATCAAAAGTAATACTGTTTGAGACGCCAAGAGATTTGCCTTTTTGATTAAAGCCGGTAAAATAAGCCGCATGCCTTTTAATTTTTTTAAATCGGGAAGTTGTTGCTGTTTCCTTTTAATTCAGTTCCTAAAGATAGTATCTGAAAGCAAAGTTTGGTAATATTTTCGAAAAAATCAGTGCATCCAGCTTCATCAGCTACCAGCCGTAATAAAGGTTTTCAGAGGGGTGTACGCCTTTCGTATAGAAAATCTGTGATAGAAAGGGTATTTTAAAAGCGTGCCTAAAGGTATGTTTTGAGAACTTAAATATCTTCTATATATTTGTCATCTAACCGGTTTAGTAAGGAGTAAGTGAAGCCGTCATTAAAAACCATAGCAGAGCAGTCGGGCGTGTCGAAAACCACGGTCTCATTCGTGTTGAATGGGCGAGGGGACGAAAAACACATTAGTGCAGATACGCAAAAACGCGTATTGGATACGGCCCGCCGGTTAAACTATCAGCCAAACCATTTGGCCCGAAGTCTGAGCATGGGACGCTCCTATACGATTGGTTTTGTAGTGCCCGATATTTCCAATCCCTTTTTTGGTAAAATAGCGCGCCTGGTGGAAGCCAAAGCGGAGCTTCTGGGTTACTCGGTGATGGTGGCTAGTACCGGTGAACGAGCCAAGAAAGAGCAAACGATTCTGGAGTCCTTTAAGAACAGGCAAATAGATGGTGTGCTATTAGCTTCTGCTACAGCCAATCCGTTGCAAAGAATGCCAGACATGCCTCTGGTGTATTTCGACAGGGTTTTTTCTCAACAAACCGAAAATACAGTTGATATTAATAATTGTGAAACAGCCCGCCTTTTAACCGAAAAGCTGATTAATAAAGGGCATCAGCGCATCGCTCTTATTTCCCTGAGTGCCTACTTGCCTAATATAAAGGCGCGCATTAAGGGTTATCGGGAGGCGCTCGACAAGAATAACCTGGCTTTTGATGAGCATCTGGTCTACGAAATTGATGAGCGTGAAAAGAAAAAAGGAGTGAGTGAGGCCGTGAGGAGCCTTTTGAACCTGTCACAGCCACCAACCGGATTCTTGTTTCTAAATAACGTGCTGGCAGCAGGAGGTATCTGGACGATGAATCAATTCTATCCGGAACGGGTGAGCGGCTTGCATTTTGCATCTTTTGATAATCTGGACTTATTTGATTTTGCCTGGCCCAGAGTAACTTCGGCATTGCAGCCCAGTGAAGAAATTGCTGCCGAAAGTGTGCGGATGCTGATTCATCAGATTGAGCAAAAAACAGTGTTGAAAGGCGTGTGTCTTTCAACAACTATAATTGATAGATAAAAATTTTTTAGAGATTTACTAAAGCGGTTTACTAAAGCACATGAACAGTATTTATTTTGATAACCGAGTGGTATTAACCCTTGATGCGGGTGGAACCAATTTTGTGTTTAATGCGATGCAGGGCGGGAAAACCCTGGTGGAGCCAATTAAGAAGAGTGCTCATGGCGATAACCTGGAACTCTGTTTAAAAACCATGTTGGATGGTTTTGAGGAAGTGAAACAACAGCTAAATGATGAGCCGGTGGCCATTAGCTTTGCATTTCCGGGGCCTGCCGATTACCCCAATGGGATTATTGGCGACTTAGGTAACTTGCCTGCTTTTAGAGGTGGCGTGGCGCTGGGGCCAATGCTGGAGCATCATTTTAACATTCCTGTCTTCATTCAGAATGATGGTGATTTGTATGCCTATGGTGAAGCACTGGGCGGAATGCTGCCGGCCATTAACCAACAGCTGGAAGAGAAAGGCAATCCTAAACGTTACAAGAACCTGATCGGGTTGACCTTAGGAACGGGTTTTGGTGCCGGGTTGGTCCATAACGATATTTTGATCGGTGGTGATAATAGCATCGTTGCTGAGGTATGGAATATCAGTAACTCGGTTTCGCCACAACGAAATGCAGAAGAAGGGGTTAGTACGCGGGCTATTATTAATGTGTACAACGAGCTATCGGGAAATACTACTCCTTTGATGCCGAAAGATATTTTCGATATTGCCAGTGGTAAGCAGGAGGGCAACAAAGAGGCGGCACAGGAAGCATTCACCACTTTTGGTAAGCACATTGGTGATGCTGTGGCCAACTTAATTAACCTGTTCGACGGACTCGTTGTGATTGGTGGAGGCTTAACCGGTGCCAGCCAGTTTTACATGCCTGCAGTGATGGAAGTACTGCGCGGACAGTTCGGTAATGGTCAGGATCGTTTGGTTCAAAAAGTGTTTTGTTTGGATAATCCAGATGAAAAAGAGGCCTTTTTAAATACCAAAGTTCATCAAATTGAAGTACCTTTTACCAACAAGAAGGTTGATTATGCTCCAGAGCAGAAGGTAGCTATAGCCACCAGTCAGCTGGATGCGAGTGAAGCAATTGCCATTGGGGCCTATGCCTATGCATTAAGTAAGTTAAATCAGTAAAGAAGAAAAAATGTTGTATCCCTTGAAGTTTAACCCCATTTTAAAGGAAATGATTTGGGGTGGTAAAAAGATTCCTCAAAAACTTAATGTAGATGTGGATGAGGATGTAAAGATTGGTGAGAACTTTGCCGTTTCAGGCCTTAAATCAGATCAGTCAGTGGTTAACAATGGTCCACTGGCCGGAAAAAACATGATGGAACTGATTGAAACCTATAAGGGCGATTTTTTGGGAACTAAAGTATATCAGCAGTTTGGTAGTAATTTTCCCTTACTGATTAAGTACATCGATGCTAATGATGACTTATCGATCCAAGTGCATCCTAACGATGAGCAGGCGAAAATTAAGCACAACTCATTTGGAAAAACCGAGATGTGGTATGTGGTGGATGCGGAAGCAAATTCCGGACTGGTATCAGGGTTCTCTAAACAAACAAGTGCAGAAGAGTTTGAACAGTATCATTCATCGGGTAAGCTGATGGAGTTGATGCAGAAGCACCCTACAGCTGCCGGCGACACCTTCTTTATCCCTGCTGGTAAAGTACATTCGATTGGTGCGGGCAATCTCATTGCTGAAATTCAGCAGACATCAGATATTACTTACCGTATTTACGATTTTGATCGCCGTGATAAGTTTGGTAATCCTCGCGAATTGCACCACGAGCTGGCGATGGATGCCATGAACTTTTCGGATAATGAGTCGGGAAAAGTTGAATACACCGCAAAGGATAATGAGTCGGTTAATGTAGCTGCTTGTCAGTATTTCACAACCAATGTGCTCAATGTTAGTGGGGTGGTTAATAAAGATTATAGCCAGCTGGATTCCTTTGTTATTTTGATGAATGTAGGAGGTAAGTGTACCATTAAATCGGCTGATGCAACTATTGAGCTGAATGAGATGGAGGCTACCTTAGTGCCGGCAGCTATTAAGGGGCTGGAGATAGCAGCTGACGAAACTGCTAAACTGTTAGAAGTTTATATAGAAGGTTAGTAGTAGTCCTTCGAAAGAAGGGAAGTATTGATAGCCTTAAGACAGAAGTGTCTTAAGGCTTTTTTCTATTTTTCAGGTGCTAAATATTTGTAGACAATTCCGGCAAGCAGAGCGCCAATAATGGGGGCCAGCCAAAATAGCCATAATTGCTCTGTGGCCCAGTCGCCAACAAAGAGCGCTTGTGAGGTGCTTCGTGCCGGATTAACGGAGGTATTGGTTACTGGAATGCTAATCAAGTGGATGAGAGTTAAGGCCAGTCCAATGGCCAAGCCGCCAAAACCACTTGGAGCCTTGGAGTGGGTAGCTCCCATAATCACCATCAGAAACATAAAGGTCATCACCACTTCGCTGGTTAAGGCAGCAATAAGTCCATAGCCACCAGGCGAGTGCTCGCCGTAGCCATTGGCTGCAAAGCTGCCTAATTCAAAATCGGGTTTTCCGCTGGCAATCAGGTATAGAATAAAAGCTCCTGTGGTGGCTCCTAATACTTGGGCCGCAATATAGGGGAGCACTTCTTTCGCCTCGAACCTTCCGCCGGCCCATAATCCAATTGTCACTGCCGGGTTGAGGTGACACCCGGAAATGTGTCCAATTGCATAGGCCATTGTAACAACAGTTAAACCAAAGGCAATGGATACGCCCACAAAGCCAATGCCTAATTCAGGGTAGCCGGCCGCTAATACGGCACTGCCACAGCCGCCCAAAACTAACCACCATGTTCCAAAAAATTCAGCAATTAATTTTTTCATCGCTTAAGTGTTTGATTAATAATGCTAAGCAATTTAGGGAGTTACCATTAATTAATCCACTTGTGCAAAGAATAACTGGTTGTGTGGTAAAGGTAAGCTCTTTGGTATCTGACTGATTTCGCCAATCGTAAATGACAGAAGTGAAACCATCTGGCATGCCAGTGCAGATATTATTTATATGAGTATCCAAAAAGAAAAGGACCTTTACAAGCGTGGCTGCAAAGGTCCTTTTTTAAGTTAATGAGCACTTAATACAGTTAATACGTATCCTGCACAGTGCGTATCAATAGTTTATCTCTCAGATTGCTAATTTCATCTGATGTTTCGAACACAATGGTTTTACTTTGTCCGGGCAGTAAATCAAAATAGTTATCTGAAAACCAGCCTTCTGCTTCATCGTAGCTGAAATAAACATTTTTAGCCAGTTTGTCTGTTGTTACCTTAATTTGATAACCTTTATCAACTTTCTTTACTTCAGTAGTCAGTGATGGTGCCGGCAGCTGCAGATCTTTACACTCCTTGAAGTAGCTGGTGGTTTCATAAATATTCTCATCACCAACTGATAATTTAGTCGATAGCACCACCTGGCTGGTTGGGATGCTTTTTAATAAAGTTTTCAGGGCCTGGCTAAACACAACAGTAGAAGTATTGGCGTTGATAGTGACGTCAGCGCTGTGCGACCAAAGCTGTTTTCCTTCAAAATTCAATATCTCGAGATCCAGTTTGGCAGGCATATCTTCAAACTTATCAGATACCGCGTAAATAAGCAGATCATCGGTTTTGGTGTCGGGCACGGCAATAACCGGGGCAAATGCTTTGCGGGTATAGTATTGCAGAGCTTTCCAGTTACCGTAGTAGTCGATGCTCGACCACGAGGCTACCGGCCATACATCATTCAGCTGCCAGTAAAGGCTTCCCATGGTGGTTGGCATGTTAATGCGGTGTCCTTCAATCCCCGTGCGGATGCCTTCGGCTTGCAACAGCAGACCAACATACAGGAATGATTCGAAATCTTTTGGATTACGGTAGTAGTTGTCCATGTAGCGTTTAATGGCGCCATTGCCGATAAACGATCGCTGGTGCGACTTCATTACTTCAGAGTTGATGTCGTAATCCTCTGGTAATGCGTATTTTTTCACTGTTTTGAGCTCAGGGAACGATTGGAAGCCGTATTCACTCACGAAACGGGCTGCCCCATCGTGGTAGGTAATAAAAGGTACATCCTGGAACCAGATGCGCCAGTCGTGCTCATCGCCATCAATTTTATTGGTACGGATGGTATCACCAGCCTGCGGACTCGAAGCCCAGTATTGCCTGTCGGGATCGTGTGCTTCTACTGCTGAAGGCAACACATCCAGGAAAATATCTTTATACGCTTGCCACATGGCCTTGGCACCTTCGGGTTGCTTCTTCTCGTTATCTTCCTTCCAGCCCCAGCCAAACCAAGCCGCCAGTATTTCGTTGTTGCCACACCAGAGTGCAATACTTGGGTGGTTTCTGAGGCGGCGCACATTGTATTCTGCTTCGTGCTTCACGCTTTCCAAAAACTCAGGATGCCCGGGGTACATGTTGCAGGCAAACATAAAATCTTGCCATACCAAAATACCATACTTATCACACAAATCGTAGAAAATCTCTTTCTCGTATATGCCACCACCCCAAACACGCAACATATTAAAATGGCTGTCGGCCGCTGACTTAATAATGTGTTCGTATTTTTCAGGCGATACGCGGTCGAGGAAAACATCATTAGGAATGTAGTTGGCCCCTTTCATAAATACCGGGTGGCCATTGAGTTTAAAGTAGAATGAACGTCCTACCTCATCATTCTCGCGCACCAGTTCAACTGTTCTTAAACCTAAGGTGTGTTCGAAGCTTTCAACACCAGCATTGGTACTTAGCTGTCCTTCCAGTTGGTATAAATGTGCTTCGCCAAGGCCATTGGTCCACCAGCGCTGTGGGTTTTCAATGGTAAAATCAACCGCGTAATTATGCGTTCCTTTTTTTAGTTCGATGGTTTTTGTAGCCAACTCTTTGCCATCAATGTTTACTGTTAGCTCTGCAGTTTCTTCGCTTGAGGCGTCTATTTCAAAAGAAGAAGTGAGTTGCGCTACTTGGTCGTTCAGCTCTTTTTGTTGTGTGTGGATAGTGATGAGTTGTGCAGTATCCCATGCTTTGAGTGTTACCGGCTCCCAAATGCCTGATGAAACCAGGCGAGGGCCCCAATCCCATCCAAAATGATAAGGGGCTTTTCTTACATGCGGGCTCACCCATTTTTCGCCCGGCACCTGACCTATTTTAGCCAGATCGTTGGCCGATGATTGAACCACATACGGGTAGTTGTCATAGATATCTACTCCAATTTTGATGGGCGAATGAAAGTAAATATTCAATGTGTTTTCACCTTCCTTAATCAAGTTTTTGCAGTCAACTGTCCATCCTCTGAACATATTGTCGGCTTTCAAAATCAGCTGATCATTCAGGTACACATCGGCATAAGTATCGAGACCGGCAAAATTCAGAACAATTTGCTCTTTATTAAAGGTGGCTTTATCGATTGTAAAAGTGGTCTTGTATTCCCAGTCTTTTTTATCAATCCACTGAACATCGTGCTCATTTAGGCGATAAAAAGGATCTTTTATAAGTTCATGATCGAGTAAGTCGGTATGTACGCAACCTGGCACACTGGCCTCCAGCCATTTGTCTTGCCCTGCCTCACTAAATTGCCAGCCAGAATTAATCTCAATCACCTTGGCTGATTGGTCTTGTTTCTTCGGGCTGCACGCCCAAAAGCCTGATAGAATAATCAGTAAAAGTACGTTTGATAATAGCTTCATCTTTATAGTATTTTGTAATGTAAAGCTAATACCTGCAGAATTAAAACAATGGTGACAATTGTTTAAAAAGATAAACATATTCTCAGTTGTTGCATAAACTGAGGATGGGTAAGTGCCTTATTCTCCTGTTATCTGCTGCCAGTTTATGGATCTGTCAATTAAGTGTTGATTGAGGTTGTATTTGATTCTGTCTTTATCGGTACCACAAAAGTCAATTTCGGGATGCACGTAAATCTACTTAAAAAGTATTGCTGAAAGCGCAGTTTTTTGGACGTCTATTTTTAAAACTAAAGAACTGCTCTTTTCAAAATGGAGGATCCGTTTTTATATGGGCCATTCCATATTTGAACGATAGCTAAATGCTATTTTTTTACGATTCAGAAGGAATTTTAACATTTCTGTTATTGGGCAATTCTGTCCATTTTATTGGATTATTATATGTATACAGAATTATTGTTATGAGTATTAGAAGGTGCGTTTACTAGCGCGTTTTTCTCCAGTTTGAAGTAACTCTGAGGAGGGTTGTAAGTTATAGATTATGAGCTTCAAATCAAATGCTCAATCGTAATTAAAGAAAAATTTCTACTTTTAATATGGAAATATTTCTCCAATTTATTATTGAAAATGAAAGTGTTGGCTCGACTATTTTTAATAATTATAAATTACAGGTGCTAATCAAAATTGTAATGTAGAGTTTGCAATTGTCAGCAATAAGCGCTTAGATTTGTAGGAATAATCTAAAATAATGCAATCATTTTTTGAAACACATAAATACCTATTAGAGCATCTGGGAACACCGGTACGCCGTGAATTAATAAATGAAATTGATTGGAATCATCGCCTGATTGGAGTCAAAGGGGCGAGAGGTGTGGGGAAAACAACTTTTTTGCTCGATTATGCCAAAACACACTTTGGCTATGACAAAAGTTGTCTGTATGTCAACTTAAATAATCTTTACTTTACGGAGCGTTCAATCGTATCCTTTGCTGACGAGTTTCGAAAAAAAGGAGGGAAAACACTAATACTTGACCAGGTATACAAGTACCCGGGATGGTCAAAAGAGCTGCGCTTTTGCTACGATAATTTCGATGACTTAAAAATAATATTTAGTGGTTCGGCCGTGATGCGCCTGGTTGATCAAAACCCCGATTTAAAAGGCTGCGTTGCTGTATACCGATTAGATGGTTTTTCGTTCAGAGAAAATTTAAACCTGGCGACCAAAAGTAAATTTCAGGCTTATTCGCTTGATGAGATTTTGCAAAATCACCAGGCAATCTGTAAAAAAATAACTTCAAAAGTACGTCCGTTAGCCTATTTCAACGACTATTTGGAGCACGGATATTATCCGTTTTTTCTTGAAAAGCGCAACTACTTTGAAAACGTTGTAAAAAATATCAATTTGATTCTTGAGATTGACATCTCATACCTTGAACAGATTGAATTAAAATATTTACCAAAATTACGTAAATTACTCTATGCAATAGCTAAAGCAGCTCCCTTGCAACCAAATGTTAGTCGACTAAGTCAGGAAATTGAGACCTCGCGGGCTACGGTGATGAATTATTTGAACTATCTCAAAAACGGACGTTTAATTAATATGCTGTACGAGGACAGTGAATCTACCAAAAAGCCTTCAAAAATTTATCTTCAAAATCCTAATGTCTACCATTCGGTTATGCATGGCGAGGTGAGTCTGCCTAATATGAACCAAACGTTCTTTTTAAACCAGGTGAGCTATCGTCATCAGGTCAATGTGTCAAAAAAGAGTGACTTTAAGATTAATAACCACCTGGAATTTCATGTTGGAGATGAATCTAGACTCAATAATCCGTTGGGTGAACAGGAGTATTTGGCGCATCCCATGCTGGAGGTAGGAGAAGGGAATCAGATTCCTCTCTGGCTGTTCGGTTTTTTGTATTGATCGTTTTTTACACAATAATATTTAAATAACCAATTAATTATTAGGAGTATATAAAATGGCTAAAGAAAAAAAGTTTATTACATGTGATGGTAACCATGCCGCTGCTCATATCGCGTATATGTTCAGTGAAGTGGCTGCTATCTATCCAATTACGCCATCGTCAAACATGGCGGAAAATGTGGATGAATGGGCTGCTGCCGGAAGAAAAAACATTTTCGGTGAGACAGTGAAAGTTGAGGAAATGCAATCAGAAGCTGGTGCTGCGGGTGCCGTACACGGTTCTCTGCAGGCGGGTGCTTTAACTTCTACGTTTACAGCGTCTCAGGGCTTGCTATTGATGATCCCTAACATGTACAAGATTTCTGGTGAGTTGCTTCCAGGCGTTTTTCACGTAAGTGCGCGTAGCTTAGCCGCTCAGGCACTGTCTATTTTTGGCGACCACTCAGATGTTATGTCTACCCGTCAGACAGGTTTTGCTATGTTGGCAACAGGTTCTGTACAGGAAGTAATGGATTTGGCTGGTATTGCTCACTTAGCTTCTATTAAGTCACGTGTGCCATTCATGCATTTCTTCGATGGATTCCGTACTTCTCATGAGATTCAGAAAATCGAAGTGCTCGAAAACGAAGATCTTGAGCCGTTATTAGACCAGGAAGCATTGCAGGCATTCCGTGATAACGCCTTGAGTCCTGAGCATCCTGTAACACGTGGTACTGCTCAAAACCCTGATATATACTTCCAGGCGCGTGAGGCAGCGAATCCATTTTATGAAGTCTTACCTGATATGGTGGCTGATTACATGGATAAGATCAGTGCTATCACAGGTCGTAAGTACCGTCCTTTCGATTACTACGGAGCCGAAGATGCAGAAAACATCATTGTAGCTATGGGCTCGATCACTGATACAATTAAAGAAGTGATTGACGACCTGACTGCTAAAGGTGAAAAAGTTGGTTTAATTGCTGTTCACCTGTACCGTCCGTTCTCTGCGAAGTATTTCTTCGAGGCCTTCCCAAAAACAGCTAAGAAAATTGCTGTACTTGACCGTACTAAAGAGCCAGGAGCAAATGGTGACCCATTGTATTTAGATATCCGCGACTTGTTCTACGGAAAGGAAAATGCGCCTATCATCGTGGGTGGTCGCTATGGTTTATCTTCAAAAGATACGACTCCGGCTATGATGTTGAGCGTATTCGAAAACCTGAAGCAAGACGAGCCTAAGAATCAGTTCACAGTTGGTATTGTTGATGATGTTACATTTACTTCATTGCCATTATTGCCTGAATTCTCATTGGCAGCCGAAGGTACCTTCGAAGGTAAATTCTACGGTTTAGGTTCAGACGGTACTGTTGGTGCTAACAAAAACTCAATCAAAATTATTGGTGACAACACCGATAAATATGCGCAGGCTTACTTTGCCTACGATTCTAAAAAATCAGGTGGTATCACAATTTCTCACTTGCGTTTTGGTGATACCCCAATTCGTTCGCCTTATCTGGTGAATACGCCTGACTTTGTTGCTTGTCACGTACCTGCTTACCTGCAGATGTACGATATGCTGAAAGGTTTGAAAGATGGCGGTACCTTCCTGTTGAACTGCTCATGGAGCGAAGAAGAACTGGAAAACCATTTGCCAGCTTATGTGAAGCGTTACATTGCCGATCATAAAATTAAGTTCTACACAATTGATGCTACGCACATTGCTAAAGAAATTGGTTTGGGTAACCGTACCAACACAATTATGCAAAGTGCATTCTTCAAAATTGCCAATGTAATTCCTTACGAGTTAGCGGTTGAGCAAATGAAGAAAGCAATTGTTAAGTCTTTCGGCAAGAAAGGTGAGAGCATTGTAAATATGAACTACCAGGCGGTAGATAAAGGTGGTGCGGTTAACGAAATTGCAGTTCCTGCATCATGGGCCAACGAAGCTGCTGAAGTATCGTTCCCAACTAACGAAAAAGCGCCTCAGTTTATTAAAGACTTTGTATTCCCTGTTAATGCTCAAAAAGGTGATGATTTACCGGTGAGTATTTTCAAAGGACGCGAAGATGGTACACTACCAGCTGGTACAACTGCTTATGAGAAGCGTGGTATTGCTGTAGATGTTCCTGAGTGGATTTCAGATAACTGTATCCAGTGTAACCAGTGTTCTTACGTGTGTCCGCACGCTGCTATTCGTCCTTTCTTGTTAGACGAAAAAGAATTGGCTGGTGCTCCTGAAGGAACAGCGACTAAAAAGGCCAACGGTAAAGGTTTCGATGGCTTGCAGTATCGCATTCAGGTAAGTGCATTGGATTGTACAGGTTGTGGTAACTGTGCTGATGTTTGTCCGGCTAAAACTAAAGCGTTGGAGATGAAGCCGCTTGAAACACAGCAGGCCGAAATAGAGCGTTGGGACTACATGGTTGAAGAAGTGTCTATCAAAGACCACATCATGCCAAAAGACATGAATGTGAAAGCTTCTCAGTTTGCTCAGCCTCTATTTGAATTCTCAGGTGCTTGTGCCGGATGTGGTGAAACTCCATACATCAAGCTGATTACTCAATTATTTGGCGATCGTATGATGATTGCTAACGCCACTGGTTGTTCATCCATCTATGGTGGTTCAGCGCCAGCTACACCTTACTGTACTAATAAAGAAGGTAAAGGTCCGGCTTGGGCTAACTCATTATTCGAAGATAACGCCGAATACGGTTTAGGTATGGCTACTGGAGTGAAGAAGCTGCGTGAGCGTATCGAGCGTAAGATGAATGAGTCAATGGCTGAAGTGAATGCCGAGACGAAAGCTGCTTTCGAAAAGTGGTTGGAAACAAAGGACAATGGTAACGAAAACGTGGCGGCTTCTAAAGCTGTTGTGGCTGCTCTGGGTAACGAGTCGCATGCCGTTGCTAAAGAAATCCTGGCGCTTAAAGACTACTTATCGAAGAAATCAGTTTGGATCTTCGGTGGTGACGGATGGGCTTATGACATCGGTTACGGTGGTTTAGACCATGTAATTGCTTCTGGCGAAGATGTGAACATCCTGGTGATGGATACTGAGGTGTATTCTAACACAGGTGGTCAGTCATCTAAATCAACGCCAGTAGGTGCGGTAGCTAAGTTTGCGGCTTCTGGTAAGCGCATTCGTAAGAAAGACCTTGGTCTGATGGCTACAACTTATGGCTATGTTTACGTGGCTCAGGTGGCGATTGGTGCTAATCAGGCGCAGTACTTCAAAGCGCTAAAAGAGGCCGAGGCTTATCCTGGACCATCATTAATCATTGCTTACTCACCATGTATTGCTCACGGATTGAAGACCGGAATGGGTAAAACTCAGGCGGAAGGTAAAAATGCCGTTGAATGTGGATACTGGCACTTGTACCGTTTCAATCCTCAGCTTGAAGAGGAAGGAAAGAACCCATTTACATTGGATTCGAAAGAGCCTCAATGGGATAAATTCCAAAGTTTCCTTAATAATGAAGTGCGTTATACAGCGCTGGCAAAATCATTCCCTGAGGAAGCGAAAGAGTTGTTCCAGCAAGCCGAGAAAAATGCTAAGTGGCGTTACAGTGGCTACAAGCGTTTGTCTGAGCTTAACTACTCTGAAGAGAAGTAATCAGGAAACTAGTTTATAGGATCAGCCGCCCCGTTATGGGGCGGCTTTTTTTATGCACTTAACTGGAGGTTGTTGTACTCGTTATTTTATAATCAATAATGTCTAAAGTTTTGTAAATGAATGATAATTAAGATGGTATCGTTTATAATTCGTTTGGTATGTATATTCTTCTGTCTTTTTTAGAAAGTATGGTATTGCCTTTGGTTACTAGCTTACTCTGGCTTAGTTATTACAGTCCTGAGAGGCAGAGTCATCGAAGGGGCTTAATAATCTGAACCTGGGCTCAATAAACTTTATTGGCCAATTGCTTTTGCCAATTAATGGGCGTACATTAACAATTGTGTACGCTGTTCAGACTAATTCATATTTAATATAAAACAATTGATTTTAACTGCTTGTTGTTTATTAGTAAGCAATTAAATAACCCTTTAATATCACCATTATTATGAATTTAAAGACAACCTATATGGGGATTGAATTGAAGAACCCCATAATTATTGGAGCGAGCAATCTGGTTTTGGATCTTGAAATGGCCAAGAAACTGGAAGCAGCTGGAGCAGCCGCTATCGTCTATAAGTCGTTATTCGAAGAGCAATTACATTTGGAAGCCGCAGAGCTGGAGGAAGAACTGCACGAATTCGATGATATTCATGCAGAAATGACCACCTTATTCCCTAATATCGAGCACTCAGGTCCTAAAGCCCACCTTTTGGCTTTAAAGCGCTTAAAGGAAACTGTGTCAATCCCCGTGATTGCCAGTTTGAACTGTACCTACGATGTAAGTTGGGTTGAGTATGCTAAATACCTCGAAGAAACGGGTGTTGATGGGCTTGAACTTAATTTTTACTCAACCATTTCAGATGTTGAAAAATCACCAGAAGAAATTGAGAACGGGCTTATTGATATTTTGAAAAAGGTCAAAGCTGCTGTAAGCATACCAGTAGGTGTAAAGCTAAGTCCGTTTTATACCAATATGATGAATGTGGTCTACCGGATGGATCATAACGGTGCTGATGGATTCGTGCTGTTTAACCGACTGTTTCAGCCTGATATCGATATTAAAGAAGAAAAGTTACGTGTGCCATATAATCTGAGTCATAAGGGAGATAACCGTTTAGCTCTTCGTTTTGCCGGGCTATTAGCCTGTAATCTGAACTCTGGTATTTGCAGTAATACGGGTATTCATGATGGAGAAGATGTTATCACCATGTTACTGGCTGGTGCCAACGCTGTGCAGGTGGTGAGTACAGTGTATAAAAACGGCGTTATCCAGATAACGCGCATGCTGGACGAATTGTCGGCATGGATGAAGGATAAAGGTTACGAACAGATTGATGATTTTAAAGGTAAATTGTGCAAGAAAAATGTGGCCGACCCGAATGCCTACAGACGGGCACAATATGTCGATTACCTGATGAATGCAAAGGAGTACACTAAAAAGTACCCCATTACCTAGATAGTTTAACTATAATAATTATACTAATGAGCAGTCTCTTGTGTGAGCTGCTCATTTTTTTGTGCTAATTTGAAAGGTTATTTTCTCAGCTATCCCAGTTGCTGTGGGCTAAGTAGCAGATAATGGTTATATTGCTTATGTATGACAAATGTTTGTCGATCGATAAATAAATGGATAAATGCCGAACCTTTCGTTAATGACAATTTAATATATAATACAAATACTGAAAGCGGGTTTCTCGATTTTTTTTGTTTATTTGTAAGGGCTTTGGAGTTTTCCTTCAAAGGCGCAAGAAAAAAAATCCGTTCAACTAACTTTTTTAAAATCTAAAATTAAAAATCTAAGTATGAGTAATAAACGCGTTTACACCTTCGGTGACGGAAAAGCTGAAGGTAGAGCTGATATGAAAAATCTGCTAGGAGGCAAGGGAGCAAACCTTGCTGAAATGAATCTGATCGGGGTGCCGGTGCCGGCAGGTTTTACAATTACAACTGAGGTATGTACCGAGTATAATCAAAAAGGTCGTGAGGCTGTGGTTGAACTCATGAAGGCAGAGGTTGAAGCAGGAATTGCTGCAACTGAAAAAGTTATGAATGCTAAGTTTGGTTCTAAAGGCGAGGCATTTCCCCTTTTACTGTCCGTTCGTTCAGGCGCTCGTGTGTCTATGCCGGGGATGATGAATACCGTATTGAACCTGGGGATGAATGACGACGCTGTTAAAATAGTCGCCGAAAAATCAGGAAACGAAAAATTCGCCTACGATTCATACCGTCGCTTTATTCACATGTATGGTGATGTGGTAATGGGAGTAGATGGCGAAGAAGGTGAGCACGATCCGTTTGAAATGGTGCTGGATCGCATAAAAGAAGCCAAAGGCTACGACTCAGATGCTGATTTTACAGCAGAAGACTTAAAAGGTATTGTTGAAGAATATAAAGCGGTGGTAAAAGAGCGCGCAGGGAAAGATTTTCCAACTGATCCGTGGGAGCAGTTATGGGGAGCTATCTGTGCTGTTTTTGATTCGTGGAATACACCGCGTGCCATATTGTATCGTCAAAAGGAGCAGATTCCTGAAGAATGGGGAACAGCTGTTAACGTGCAGGCAATGGTCTATGGAAACATGGGTGAAACATCAGCCACTGGTGTGTGTTTCTCGCGTGATGCGGCCACCGGAGAAGACCAGTTCAATGGCGAATATTTGGTGAATGCCCAGGGCGAAGATGTGGTAGCAGGTGTGCGCACCCCTCTTGAAATCACAAAGATTGGTTCTCAGCGTTGGGCCGAGCGCAATGGCACCTCAGAAGCTGATCGTTTAGCTAAATTCCCATCTCTGGAAGAGGCCATGCCCCAATTATATGCTGAGTTAAATGCTGTCCAGCAGAAGTTGGAAGATCACTACAGCGACATGCAGGATATGGAGTTTACCGTGCAGGACGGTAAGCTGTGGATGCTTCAAACGCGCAATGGAAAGCGAACTGGTGCTGCCATGGTAAAAATGGCCATTGATATGCTGGAAGAAGGGCGTATTGATGAGAAGACAGCTGTTTTGCGCCAGGAGCCCAATAAACTGGATGAGTTATTACACCCGGTATTTGATAAAGAAGCGATTGCTAAAGCCAACGTGCTAAGTAAGGGCTTGCCAGCCTCACCAGGAGCGGCTACAGGTAAAATCGTTTTTACGGCCGATGCCGCTGAACAGTGGGCGGCTCGTGGAGAAAAAGTAATCTTGGTTCGTCGGGAAACTTCGCCTGAAGATTTAGCAGGTATGTATGCGGCCGAAGGTATCTTAACCGAGCGTGGTGGTATGACTTCTCATGCAGCTGTAGTGGCCCGTGGGATGGGTAAGTGCTGTGTGTCTTCAGCCGCCGGTATTTCAGTGTCGCACACTGCTTTAAAAATTAAAGGAGTTGAATTTAAAGAAGGTGATTTCATCTCATTGAACGGAACCACGGGTGAAGTTTACGAAGGCGAGGTGGCAACTATTACGCCGTCTTTGGATGGTGACTTTGCTAAAATTATGGATTTAGCCGAGAGGCATTCGCGTATGTACGTTCGTACCAATGCCGATACGCCCGCTGATGCACAAACGGCTCGCGAGTTTGGGGCTAAAGGAATTGGGCTTTGCCGCACCGAGCACATGTTCTTCGAAGGTGATCGTATTTGGAAAATGCGGGAGATGATTCTGGCTGAGAACGAAGAAGGACGCAAGGCTGCACTGGCTAAACTACTGCCAATTCAGCGCGAAGATTTCTATGGTATCCTTAAGGCGATGGATGGATTCGGCGTCACTATTCGCCTGTTAGATCCGCCGTTGCATGAGTTTACGCCAAATGATGCCGCTTCACAAAAGGAAATGGCTGAAAAGTTAGGCGTTGCTGTTGAGGTTGTTAAAGATAAAGTTGAAAGCCTACACGAATTTAACCCGATGCTGGGGCACCGTGGCTGTCGATTAGGAAACACCTATCCCGAAATTACAGAGATGCAGGCACGTGCAATTATTGAGGCTGCTTGTGAACTGAAGAAGGAAGGGTTTGATCCGAAACCAGAAATTATGGTGCCGTTGATTGGAACGGTTAAGGAGCTGAAGATGCAGGAAGAAATCATCCGTACAACAGCTGCAAAAGTGTTTGAAGAAAAAGGTATGGAGGTTGACTATTTGGTAGGTACCATGATTGAGATTCCTCGTGCAGCACTAACAGCGGATGAAGTTGCTGAAGTAGCTGAATTTTTCTCTTTCGGTACTAACGACTTAACCCAGATGACTTTTGGTTATTCGCGCGATGATGCTGGTAAATTCTTACCGGTTTACATCGAGAAAGGAATTCTGAAGCAAGATCCATTCCAGGCTCTGGATCAAACAGGTGTTGGTCAGTTAGTTGAAATGGGCTGCGACAAAGGTCGTTCGGCACGTCCGGATCTGAAATTAGGTATTTGTGGTGAGCATGGTGGTGAGCCATCATCGGTAGAGTTCTGCCACCGTACCGGTTTAGATTATGTGTCATGTTCGCCTTTCCGTGTGCCAATTGCCCGTTTGGCAGCAGCACAAGCTAACCTTCGTTAAGAAATTCTAAAGTAATAAACCTATAAAAGGTCGCTCAGTAGTGGGCGACCTTTTTTTATTCTATCACACAGATTCTATTTCATCAATAAGGGCCTGTGCCTGATCTCTCAATGGTTTATATTGCTTGTACGCCCATATTGCACCGGTGGTTAAAGCAATTCCAATCGCCCCCAGGAATATTAGTTGGGTCAGCAGAGCATTGGTACAATTCGCTGCATTTAATGTTAAGCCGATATCCACCAAAAGAATTCCGGGAATAATCCCTAAAGTTCGGAGCCAAAAAAGTTGGTAGCGGTTAACAGCGTTTTTGAGCATGAGCAGAGTAGGCTGAGAATAATCCACTTCACTATATTCTTTTTGGTATTTCCTAAACAGGAAGGCAAATGATATCATGGCAGTTAAAAAGCACAAGGTGCTGATAATCTCTTTGTAAGAGCTTCCCTCTACGATGTGTATCGCAATGATAAGTAGGTAGAAGGGACATAAAACCCAATATAAGATTTGTAATCCTTTGCTGATTCCAGCGTAATGGGCATCTTTTGTTTTAAGCTGTTTGATTAAACTGGTCAATTGGGGGTCTTGTATATTGCTATTTTTCATCACTTTTGTTGTTTAGTTTGTTTTTGAGGTGGTTTTTGATGCGGTGAATTTTTACTTTAACATTTGCTTCTGAAATGCCAATGATGTCACTAATTTCTTTCATGCTAAGGCCTTCAAGCATTAAGGAAACAAGTGCTTTGTCAATAACAGAAAGCGTGTTCAGTTCGTTTTGGATCCGTTCTAAACGTTGTTCTTCCAATAGTTTTTGATCTCTTTCATAATCATCAATGATGGCGCATAGGTTTTCTGTGCCGGCATTCACAATAAGTTTCAGGTGCTTATATGATTTGCTGTTGTAGCTCAGTGCAGTGTTCACAGCCACCCGATAAACCCATGTATTGATGGATGAATCGTTTCGAAAGTTGCTCAGGCTCTTCCAGATATTTAACAGTATTTCCTGATACATGTCTTTCCGATCGTCAGTATTTGTGTTGTAATAAGAGCAGATTCGCCTAATTCGTTGTTGGTTATCTGCTACGATCGCATTAAATAGTTCTTCTTTCTTCAATGTGTTAAGAGTTTGTTCTGTCTAATTAGTACCCCAAAGGGCGGGATAGTTACAAAAAAACGGTCTGAATTTTAGAAAAAAAATCTCACGCATCCATAAAATATCCGGAATGACATCAGTATTAATGTAAATCCTATCTTTGCAGAAAAAAAGTGGGACGAATATTAGCAATTGATTACGGGCGTAAAAAAAGTGGTGTGGCTGTGACCGATCCATTGCAGATTATTGCGAATGGTTTAACTACCGTTTCTTCACATGAACTGTTTGATTTTCTGGTGAAGTACATGCAGGAAGAACCGGTTGATAAGATTGTGATGGGCTACCCAACACAGACAAGTGGCGAGGAATCGGAGTCGATGAAGTACATTGAGCCTTTTGTAAATCGCCTCAAAAAAAACTACCCCGATTTACCTATTGAATGGGTTGATGAGCGTTTTACATCAAAAATTGCTTTTCAGGCTATGATTGATGGCGGCTTAAAGAAAAAAGCGCGGCAAAACAAAGCCATGATTGATAAAGTGAGTGCCACTATTATATTACAAACTTACCTTGAGCAAACACGCTTATGATTCTCACAGTGCTTCAAGATGGCCATCCGGTTTTAAGGCAGGTCGCTAAGGCTATTACGCCATCTTATCCCAATTTATCGCAATTAATTAAAGATATGTGGTCCACCATGTATCGCTGCGATGGAATTGGTTTGGCTGCTCCGCAAGTTGGGCACTCTGTTCGCTTGTTTGTGATTGATTTAGACGTTTATAAAGATGAACACCCCGAGTTGAAGGGGTTTAAAAAAGTATTCATTAATCCGCAGCTGGAGATTGTTGGTGCCCAAAAGGTGCGTCTGTCTGAAGGCTGTTTGAGCTTGCCGGGAGTTTTTAAAAAAGTAAAACGCCCGGCTAAAATTCATATTTCTTACCAGAATGAAGCTTTTGAAGAGGTCCACGAGACCTACGAGGGCTTTGCTTCACGGGTTATTCAACACGAATATGACCATTTAGAAGGCCGCCTGTTTATCGATTATCAAGGCTTTATCGGGAAATTAGTCGACCGAGTGCTAAAGGTGCTGCGGGGCCGGTGATTGTTGCTTGCTAACCTGTGGTTGAGCTATAATGTAGTAGTGCCTCAGGTAAATCAAAAAGGCCGCGATAAAGCAGGTTTCGGAAAAAATTTTGCACACCTCTTCTGTTATGGTACCCAAATGATGAATGGCATGCAACTTATCTTGATTCGTGCTTACTAATTGGGCAAGGGTGTCGTCGTTTGTAACGATGTCCAGTACAACAGAGGCCGCTAAAAGTGCGCCTCCCAAAATTAACACCAGTAAACCGGGTTTGCAGTTTAGGAGTTGATGGCGAAACTTAGCCAGAGTTACCAGGCCAATGACTCCATAAAGAAGAATGATGACATCATCAATTCGGTCTGATAAGCTGGTTTCCTGAATTTGCAACACATGGTGGATAAAATGGTCCATTTTTTCATGAATCATAAACTGCTCATCCATGGCTAAAAACACAAATCCAATACTGATAAGAAGCCAAAGAAGTGAAGAGGATGACGCGTAATTGTGTTGGATAAAATAAATAGCACTGGTTATTAGCGCAACAATCAGCAATAATAATACCGAGTAGTCGGTACCTAGTCCATACTCTTCAAATTCGGTACTGACATTGAGTTTGTAGATGCCGCTGAATATTACAAACAATATAAATAGGCTGCTGATGAGGTGGCAGAAAAGAAAAATCGATAGCGGGCTGACTCTTTTTAGGTTAAATAGGCTTATCATAATAAAAGCAAATAGTTGTCTACACTCTATTGTGTGAAATGGTTATTTTTCATTGGTTTGGAGAACTAAAATAGTTTTTTTGCCATTTATGGAGGGAGCAACGGTCATTCGTTTTGATAATTATGTATTTCATATTGATGAGTGAACGATTATTGGGTGTTGAATTTGATTTTCACAACGATTCAGCATGGCCTTAAGTTATTCGTTTATAGATGCCCTTGCTAAATTGCTATCGGCTATTTCTTCAAAAAGCGGTTGGCTATTTTGGGACATATCATAATATTTTAGGCTTTGGTATTATAAAAATGGACGTTGATAAAATTAAGTTAGTCTGTTAATTATCAATTATTAAATTTACCCGAGATAAAAAAATTGTTATGACCAGCCTCCGAAATTATTTTCTTAAAGCATTTGTTTTTTTTAGCCTCCTTATTGTTTTTGGGTCTTGCGTGCCGCAAAAGGATGTGGTGTATATTCAGGATACCGATGAGGTGAGTGAATTACACAGTTACCACAATCCTCGCAGCAAGAATTTGATTAAAGCATTTGACCAGCTTTATATTCAGGTAAACAGTTTTGATGATGGGCGTATCAACTTTATGAGTAATGATGCGAACCGCTATGGTGGTGGCCGCTCTGAGGCCGACTTAGCCATGGTGGCCTTTACAGTAAGTGAAGATGGGCATATAAACATGCCCATTATTGGAGCCTTTAAAGTGGTTGGCCTTAGTGTGGAAGAGGCGGCCGAAAAGATTAAGCTTGAGCTGGAACAATACTTGAATACACCAAGCGTTAAGGTCTCTTTGGTCAATAAAAATGTGACCATATTGGGTAATGTTCTTCATCCGGGCCGGTATTTCTATGCCAGCGAACAGTTAAATATTTTTCAGGCACTTGGAATGGCTGGCGATGTAACCGAATACGGAAATCGCCGGTATGTGGTGCTGGTAAGGGAAAAAAACGGTGAAGTATTTAAAAAGCGCATTGACCTGACGGATATCGCTCTCTTGGGAGATGAAGAGTTTTACCTGTCTCATAATGACGTTGTTTATGTAGAGCCGCTTAAACGTCGACACTGGGGGATGCAAACCTTCCCATGGGCACTTATTCTATCCGGAATTACCACGTTTGTTTTGGTGGCCAACTATATCAATAAGTAACGCTTGTATTTCCGCCTGGCAGCCCAGAAGAGGTGTCTTTCTGGCTGGCAGCGTAAAAACAGAACGAAAATCTTAAAGTCTAAAATACGATAAATGAAAGAGCATTCTGATCAATATATCGATATAAAAAAGCTGATTGGTGTTTTAAGAAAAAAAGCCCATTATTATGCTATCGCCCTGCTATTGTGTGTGGTCATCGCATTTTTAGCAGGTAAAATGATTGCTCCAATCTATCAGGTGGCTTCCAGTATTTACATCAAAGAAAACAGCAGCATGAAGGGGCAGAAAACGGTGGAGTTTCTTCAAAGCTTTCAGTTGTTTGATCAGTCCCGTCATTTTCAGAATGAAATGCTGGTACTCAAATCGAGTCCTTTAGTGCGTGAAACTATCGACCAGCTTAATTTCGAGATTGAGTATTACGCTGATGGAACCTGGATTGATAGAGAACTATACAAAGAGTCGCCGTTTGTTGTGCTTTATGATTCCATTCACCCGCAAATGGTGGATGTGCCTGTTTCAATTGTTTTCCATGAAGACGGGAAATTAACGGTCAGTGCCAGTGCCAGCGAATATAGTGTTATTAATTATTCAACCGGAAAAGTTAAAAAAGCTAAGCAGACTGTCGAACTTCAAACCACCTGTTTTCAGTCGGATATGCTGGAGGATGATGCATATAAATTTCAGGTATATCTCAAAGAACCCAATAAATTGCCCCAAATACAAGGGCGTGAATTCCATTTTGTTTTTCGGAATAAAGAAAAATTGGTGCGTGAAATTCAGAAGAACCTGAGCGTATCACCCGAAAATCCGGAAGTAAGTATTATTAGGCTGAGCCTTGAAACCACTTACCGGGAGAAGGGGCTGGATTTTATAACGGCACTCACCGATTTGTATCTGCAGAAAAACCTGGAGCGTAAAAACCACTTTGCCCTAAATACAATTGCCTACATCAACCAGCAGCTGGATGAAATATCCGACTCACTTAATGTAGCGGAAAAACAGCTCGAGAGTTTTCGTGCTGGTAACCAGGTGATTGATATTTCAAGCAAAGCCGGAAGAATATTTGAACAGCTTCACCAAATAGAGCTGGAACGCTCAACCATCGATCGGCAGCTTCAGTACTATAACTATCTGAATGAGTTTTTTGAAGACGATGATAACCTGGCCGATTTGGTTGTTCCTTCGTCCATGGGAATTAGCGATCAAACACTCAACGAACTGATTCGTAACCTCATTATTCTGGTTAACCAGCGCAATGAGCTGATCGGTAAAAAGCAGCAGAAAAGCCCGTACCTAAAAAATTTGGAGGTGCAAATTGAAAGTCTCAAAAACCCCATCTCCGAGAACATTCAATTCTCCATCGGTACTTTAGAAAGTGCACTGGCTAACTTAGATGCTAAAATTTATGAACTGAAAACTAACCTCAAAGCTTTACCCGAAACAGAGCGACAGCTGGTGGGTTTTGAGCGTAAGTTTAAGCTCAACGATGCCATTTATACATTTTTGCTGCAACGAAGAGCCGAAGCTCAAATAGCAAAAGCCTCTAATTTGCCCGAGCATGAAATTGTTGAGCCGGCGCAAGTGATGACTAGAGTGTATCCCAATAACATGATCAACTATGGCTTGGCTATTTTCATGGGCCTGCTGTTGCCCTCTCTGCTCATCATTGTTATGAGTTATTTTGATGGTCGGGTGAAAAGTGAAGATGATTTAGCCGATTATAAAGACATCCCTTTTATGGGGTCTATTTTGCATCATCCGTCTGAACATAGCGATGTGGTGATGAAACTGCCCTCAGAAGCGATTGCAGAAACTTTTCGTACGCTTCGCACGAACCTCTCCTTTTCGCTGCAGGGAGAAGCGCATAAAACCATATTGGTGACCTCCAGTATTTCTGGTGAGGGTAAGAGCTTTGTTGCCTTAAACCTGGCTTTAAGTCTTTCGCAACTTAATAAAAAGGTGCTTTTACTTGGCTTTGATCTGCGTAAAAACAATCAGTTCAGAGAGCAGGTTAAGGATGCCAGTCTTGGACTCACCTCTTTATATGTTCACCGGGCAACATTGGATGAGGTTATCCAAAAGTCGGAGCAATACAATATTGATGTTATCTCCTCAGGTCTGGTGCCTCCAAACCCAATGGAGTTGATAAACAGTTCGGTTACCGACTCTGTTTTTGCTAGTTTGAAAAAGAACTATGACTACATTGTTGTTGATACTTCACCGGTAGGCGTGGTAAGTGATGGTTTGTTACTGATGAAATATGCCGATTTGAAACTGTTTGTGGTGCGGGAAAACTATAGTCAAAGAGCAGTGGTTAAAACCGTTATTGATGAGCTCAAAGAAAAGGGCATCGATAAGATTGGAATTGTGCTAAATGCCAGTCGTATGGAAGGAAAGAAATACAAATACGAATACTATGATAGTTATCGGTTGGGAGCGTTGGATAATAGCTAGTTAAATGCAAAATAACAAGTTAAATACAATTTGTTTTGTAATACCCTACTATGTGACGTTTGGTACTGGCGGAGCTGAAATACAGGTTTACTACCTGATTAATGAATTTTTAAATCGGGGTTGGAATGTTGAAGTCCTAACTGGAGGCAGGGGCTTTGAAGAGACCGTTCGGCAGAGTCCTTATTACGACGGACGGATAAGGTTTTTGAACTATCGGCTCAGAACCATTCGGAGTTTGGAGTTTTTTGATGTGCTCCGCTTGCTGTTCAAATGTAAAGCCCATGTTTTTTACCAACGTACCGATTTTGCTTTAAGTGGTGCTTGTGCCTGGTATTGTAAAATAAGAGGAAGGAAAATGATGTACGCATTGGCACAGGACAAAGATGCATTCCGTAGCAAATACCAAACGGCATTGAAAGCGTTCAAATACCAGTCTAAAATTAAAAGAAGCATTCGCCATTTTGATTTTTACTGCATTGATAAGTTGGTGGAATATGCCAAACAAAATGCCGCAGCCATTATTTGTCAAAGTCGGCAGCAGCAGGAGTTCATTCGTAGTAACTTTACTCGTGACAGTTATCTTATTCCAAGTTCGTTCCCGGTTAACACCACAAATGGGCAGCAGAAGAAGGAGAACATCGTGCTGTGGGTGGGCAATATGAGTAAGATTAAGCAGCCTGAATTATTTTTGAAACTGGTTGATTATTTAGCTCATACAGCTGGATGGCGTTTTGTGATGATTGGTCGGGTGAGTGAAGATTATAAATCCTTAAGCCATCCGAAAATCGATATACTGGGCGAATGCTCCTATGACGAAACAAACCGGTGGTTTGAGCGGGCAAAAATTTTCGTTAACACCAGTGAATCTGAGGGGATGCCTAATACATTCATTCAATCGTGGCTCAACCATGTGCTGGTGCTGAGCTTAAATGTTAATCCCAATGGCGTGTTTGATGCACAGCATATGGGCCTCTGCTTTCATGGCGACCTCCAACAAATGGCGGCTAGTTTGGATGACTACCTCCAGGAAAAAAGCAGGTCTGATATACTCGAACGGGCAAGCTCTTATGCCCTTGAAACGTTCGATGTGCGTAGAAATGTTGATCAACTTATTGAACTAATAAATAAATAGATATGCGGGTTATCCACTTAACAGGAAAAGATTTTTATGGGGCAGGACGTGCTGCCTACCGGCTTCACAAGGCACTGTTAAAAAATGATGTGGACTCGCTCATGGTGGTTGGTGAGAAAGAATCAACCGATCCTGAAGTGATAAATATACAGCAGTCGGCCTGGGCTAAATGGCGGCGCAAGCTGATGATTAAAATCGAAAAAGCCCTGTTAAAACTCACTCCCGGCACTCTGTTCTCCAGTGGTATTTATGCGTTGCGACAAACGAAGCGTATTAATCAACTAAAGCCCGATATTGTGCATATTCATTGGATAAATAGAGGCTTTTTTGATGTTCGTTGTTTGAGTAAAATTAAAGCCCCGGTTCTTATTTCCATGCACGATATGTGGTATTACACCGGAGGCTGCCACTATGCCACCAATTGTTTTAAATACCAAAGTAGCTGTGAGGGATGTATTCGTGCAGCGAACCGTTTTACCGCGCAACAAGTCAGTCAATGGCAGGCCATTAAATCAACCGTTTATCAAAAAACAAATCAACTGGTTTTTGTGGGTTTAAGCCGTTGGATGACACAATGTGCCAATAATAGTGCCTTGTTACGACATCAGCGGGTAGTCAACCTGCCTAACTGCATCGATACCAGTAAGTATGCGCCGACAGAAAACCCGAAACAGCAACTGGGCTTTCAATCGGATAAAAAGCTTATTCTTTTTGCGGCTGTTGATGCCTTGTCGGATGCAAATAAGGGATTTGCCCTACTCGAAAAGGCCCTGTCCTTCTTATCGGCTGAGCGCTATGAACTACTTATTTTGGGCGACAAGGGAAAGAAAGCATTTGCAGATACAACCTTTAAAATTCATAACACAGGTTTTGTAACAGACGACGATTTGTTAATTAAGTACCTGTCAGCGGCCGATGTGGTGGTGGTGCCTTCATTGATGGAGAATCTGTCCAATATGATTATGGAAGCCCTGTCGTGTTCAACACCTGTAGTGGCCTATGCAACTGGCGGAAATGGTGACATGATTGAGCACCAGGTTAACGGCTATCTGGCCGAAGCTTTTTCAGCAGCCGATTTGGCAAACGGGGTTAATTGGTGTTTAGAGAATGATGAGCGCCAAATGACTTTATCCACCCAAGCGCGCGGCAGTGTCATCAAAAAATTCAATGAGGAATTAATTAGTAATCAATACCTTAAATTATATCAGGAACTAACTGCACCAAATGAAAATTAATACCACCAAAATAACAGATTACCTGCTGGTTTACTTGCTGGTTGCATTTTCAGGTATTCCTTTCTTTTACCGGGCACGGGTTGAAGTTTTACTCGTATGCATGCTGTTTCCTTTAGCGGTTTTTATCTATCGACGAAAACGCATTGATAAGCTATTTATTGCTTATGTTGTTGTAGCGATGGTGATTCAGGCCGGACAGATGCTTAAGTTCTATTATCTGCCCATGACCAGTTTTTTAGGTTTACACATTCGCCTCTTATTTGCCTATCTGATTATTCGCACCGTGGGCACCAAATTCCCGGCTTACTTTATCACACTACTGGTCGTATCTGTGGTCATTAGCTGGTTGTTTTATTTCCCTTCGTATATTTCATCTTTCGAATCTTTGCTGACCGATCGGATTACGCCACTTTTTGAGCATCCATTTTATAAAGCGAGTAATTACAAGGTGCCCGATAACCTGATTGTTTACACCGCCAATACCAAAGGGGAGGCCATTGGTTGGTTAAAACGCAACTCAGGCCCATTTTGGGAGCCGGGTGCTTTTGCCGGTTTTATCATTGTGGCATTGCTGTTCAATGTGATTATGAGTAAGCAGTTGCTAAATCGCAACGGTGTTTTACTCATGGCTGGCTTAATTACCACCTTTTCTACTTCGGGGCTCGTGGTGCTTGGCTTGCTGATTACAGTTTATGTGTATTTTCGTTCAAACCTGCTCAAGCGGCTATTGTTACTGCCCGTGCTCCTAATCGTCTTTATTACCCTGTACAATAGAGTTGATTTTATTGGCGCAAAAATTCAAAGTAAAATTGCCTTTACCTCTCAAACATACAATACCCGTTTTAAAAGTGGACTAACTGATTTGAAGGATCTTACCAAAAGCCCTTTTGTTGGGCTGGGGCAAGCAAAGGAAACCCGTTTCGCAGGCGAAACTGATGAACGAACCATCCACCGAAACAATGGTGTCACCAACTTTCTGGCCACCTTTGGTTTAGTAGGGTTTTCACTCTATTTTATATTGATGTACAGCTCTTTTCAGAGCCTATGCAATTATTACGGTTTCGATCGCCGTTTTGCAGTATGGGCTTTGCTTATTATCCTGATGATTGGGTTTTCCGAAGAATATTTTAGCAAAGTATTTTTTATGGCCTTAAGCATGATGGTCATCTTGTTTGCCGGTCGTGATGAAACAATTGATAAAAGCCATGTCTGACTATGAAAGTATTTGTAGTAATAGCGGTATTTAACCGGATAGAACATACTTTGGAATGTTTGCGTTTGCTGGATAAGCAGGATCATAAAGATTTTAGTACTATTGTTGTTGATGATGGTTCAACGGATGGGACTGCCGAACAGATAAGTAAGCTGTACCCTCAGGTGATACAGGTTAAAGGGACCGGTAACTGGTGGTGGGCCAAATCGATGAATAAAGGTTTTGAATGTGCACTTGAAAATGGAGCTGATGTCGTTATCACCCTGAATAACGATGTTATTTTCAACGAAACACTCTTATCCGATCTTTTGGACTTGCATCAGCAGCATCCCCAAAAAATAGTGGGCTGTTTAAACACTACCATGGATGGACGTATCTTTTTTGCAGGTATTAAGAAAGTTAGTTGGTGGAAAGCTAAGGAGTATAAGTACTACAAGGCCTTTTCGGCACCCAATTATTCATTGAGTGGCGTCCACCCAACCGTTTGCCTCAACGGGCGGGGGACTTTAATTCCTGCTGAAGCTCTGCGGCAAACACAAGGCTTCGATGCCGAACATTTTCCTCAGTATGCCTCTGATTATGATTTTATTTTGAGGGCTGCCAAGTGCGGCTTCGAGAGTTTAATCAGCTGGGATATTCGTATTCAGTCTGTTATTGAAGAAACAGGCAGTGGGCGAAGTTTTATCTGTCAGCCGTGGCGCGATTTTTTGCGCTCTTTTACTAATCCGCATGCCTCCACCAGTGCCCGAATGCTTTGGTATTATTATAAGCGCCATGCCGGGGTGGAGATGTTAAGCGGATTGCCCTTACAGTTTATGCGAACAGTGCTCGCTTTTTATCGGAAACGTAATATTTTGGAGGAAGCAACATGAAGGTATCGTTTATTGTTATCGGAAAAAACGAGGAGTCAACGATTCAACGCTGCCTTCAGAGTGTGATAGATACCATTAAAGTTAACCGGCTGGAGGCTGAGCTGTTGTATGTTGATTCCCAATCAACGGATGACAGCCGAAATATTGCTAAAAGGTTTTGCCGGGTCTTCCTCATCAATGGGCCTTGTAATGCCGCTATTGCCCGCAACATTGGGGGCCGGGAAGCCAAAGGGCAGATCCTCGTGTTTTTAGATGGTGATATGGAGTTAATGCCCGATTTTATGCCACACATTTTAACAGCTGAAGGGGGCTTAAAGTACCCTTTTGTGTCGGGTAACTTTATCAATTATTATTATGATACGGATGGTAATTTTTTGTCAAAAGACTATTACCGAAAAGTATATTGTGCCACCGACACCTATCAGCCCACAACTGGCGGGCTGTTTGCCATCACCAAACAACTGTGGGATGAGCTGGGTGGCATGCGCCCCAAGTTTAAAAGGGGGCAAGACCTGGATTTAGGCTATCGATTGGCTCAACGGGGTATTTTATTGCTTCGCAAAAAAGAAACCATGGCCATTCATCATACCGTTGATTACAAGTTTTCTGCCCGTTTGTGGAAAGATCTTATCAGTGGAGCCGGCATGTATGCGCGTTCTGTTTTGTACCGGAGTCATTGGAATAACTCCTATGTACTGAAGCGCCTATTGACCAGCGACCCCACTTTACTTCTGTTGATTTTCTCAATAGTGGCTGCTCTTGTGATGCAGTCGGTTTGGCCGCTGGGACTGTATTTGCTCGCCACCATTGCTGCTGTAGCTTATGCCATGCGCAAACAAATGACGCTGCAGTTTTTTGAGCGTTGTGTGGTGCAAATTCTGCGAGATGTTCAAATGATGTGCGGGCTGTGCTTGTTTTTTCCCTCAAATAAAGTAAGCTATGTCTATGAAGAGCTATAAGTCTATCATCCGCAGATTATTGACCATTATGGCCGGTTTGCTGCCATTTAAGTTGCTAAGACGTTGGGCCGCTGCGGAGCTGGTATGTGTCAACTATCACAGTATCAAAGGGTGGGAGGGAGATGCCCTGCTTCAGAAACAGCCCTATCGTACGCTCGAGGCATTTGAAGCGGATATTGCTTTTCTAAAAAATAATTTTCAGTTGGTGAGTATGGATCGGCTCGTCCAATGGAAAAAGCAAGGGCGTCCTTTACCCGAAAATAGTGTGTTTATCACCATTGATGATGGTTTAAAAGTGGTGCATGATCTAATGTGGCCTGTTTTAAAAAAGTATGGCGTGACACCGGCCCTTTTTATCAACCCGGCTTTTGTAAATAATGAGGACTTGCATTATAAACGAAAGAGAGATCTACTGTTGGCGAAGTGCCGTAGTGATGTTACAAAATCCAGTCTGGAAGAGAAGTTTCCATGCTATTTGAATCAAACAGTCAACTATAAAGACAAGCTCGATGCAATTACATACAACGATCGGATTCTACTTGATCAGCTGGCTGAGAAAGCAGCTATAAGTTTTTCCGCCTATTTAGCTGCGCAGCCGGTCTATTTAAATCAGGAAGAGTTGCAGGCCCTGCAAAACGAAGGCTGGTTGATTGGGGCACACAGTATGGACCATCCGCCATACAGCGAGCTGCATGTGGAAGGGCAGGTGCAGCAAACACTCGATAGCCTTCGTTACGTGCAGGAGCATTTTGGTGGACCATATCGTTTAATGGCTTATCCGTCGAACGACAGTCACTTAAGGGTAGCTTTGTTTGACCAAACAGCAGCTGCCTGCGATTTGTCTTTTGGGGTGCAGGGCCTGAAGCAGGATGTTATTCCGAATCACATCCACCGTATCGCTTTGGAAGATACGGCCTGTAGTGCCAAAGCGGCCTTGAAGGCCGAGTATTTAAAGTTGATTATTCAAAAACTATTTAAAAAGGCTGTTCACCAGCGAGAGGCATAGCTATGGCTAATAACAAACAGATACTTCTGGAAAATACCATGTGGCTATACATGGCTAAACTGGTTGTGCAGGTCTTGGGGCTTCTGGCTTCCATTTTGGTATTGCGCAAACTGGAGGTAAATGTATATGGTACCTATGTGCTCTTATTTGGTATGTTTGCTTTATTTCAGTTGTTGGTTACCAGTCCCTTGAAGCACGTGCTGCTGCGTTTCATCCCTGGGTTAAAAGAAAAATCCGACCGGCGGGAGATAAAAAGACTACTCAAAGCAGCGCTTACCATTGCTTTGTCGATGGTTGCATTGATGCTATTGGGCACTTATGTTTTTCGTCAACAGTTGGCTGATTTTTTCAATATCGAGCAGTTTGATAAATATTTTACCTTTTTCATCCTGTTTGTGTTTTTTTATGCCATGCGGCATTTGGCTGAGATATTACTGATGGCCTTATTGTTACATAAAAAAATGGCCATTTTAAATGTGTTGATTACCTTATTCCGAAGTACGGCCTATATCGTGTTTCTCAACCGTCTGGATGTCAATTTTCTGTTGGCCATTGAAGCACTATTATCGCTGATGTATGCCATCATTGTAGTCAGTTTTATTACTAAAAGTCTAACAGACTTGAAGATGCCCTTGGGCGAGCCCCTTGATACTGGTTTACGGCATCGAATAAAGCGTTTCTGGTTGTATTCGATCCTTACTGAGTTTGGAGCCGGTATTATTGGCCGCACCAGCGACACCTATATTGTAGCGGCTATATCAAATCCTTACAGTGTTGGTATTTATGGCTTTTCAATTAAGATTTACGAAATATGCTATAAGTTACTGCCCATAAGAGAGTTTGAGTCGGTGGTCAAGCCTGTTTTTTTTAAAAAGTTTGACCAGAATACCAGTGATATAGAGTTGAATAGGGTATATAATTACAGCGTTAAAGTGCTTTTGCCTTTGTTTATCTTCCCGTTTTTATACTTTTTGCTGTTTGGCAACGACTTTATTATCAATATTTTCGGTGATAAATATGCTGATGCCTATTGGGTTACCACCTTAGTGCTATTGGGGTTATTGACCAATGGCGTTTTCTATCCGCTAATCATGTTGATTCAGTTAAAAGAGCGCCTCGAAATTGTTTTGCTATCCCGCATTGTGGTGGTGTTGAGCTTATTTTTAGGCATCTATTTAATGAAAGCGATAGGTATTGTGGGGGTAGCCATGGCCACTGTTATTGGCGAACTCGTTAAAAATTTAATCATGTTTTGGATGTTCAGGCGGCATTGCACCATTTCTTACGAATGGCGAACATTCAGAAATTATGGCTTATTAATTCTGAGCTCTGTTGCATTGTTTTACCCGCTTGAGTGGGCAACCAGTGGTGTTTTCTTTTGGGTAACAGAAAGTATTTTATTGGTGATGTATTACGGATGGTTCGTTTATCGCTTTCACCCGCTGAATATCAAAGAAATTGAGCTGTTTATCAAAACTTTTAGGTCGAATAAGAAAGTTGCGCGTATCTGGGATAAAGTGCAATTACTGATAAATGGCACACGGATCAGGAGTGGATAAGCTGATGAATTTTGGCATTAAATTGATTTTGTGATTAACAGAAGCTGATATAGCAGTTATTAAAATAAATCCGGATATGAAAAACTACATACCTCACATTGGAGTGCTTGGTTTAAAAGGCATTCCGGCAATTGGCGGAACGGCGACAGTAGGTGAAAATCTGGTAAAGGAATTAAATGATCGTTACCGCTTCACGGTTTATGCCACCGCATCGCATGCATCCGCTAAGCAACCTTACCCCAATGTTTATCAGTTTATTTTTAAAAAACTGTTTCCTCATAGATTGAATATCTTCTATTACAATTTAATGGCAGCTTTGCATGCACTCTTGTTTGCTAACTATGATTTGGTGCATACGCATCAGATTGATACGGCCTATGTAGTGCCTCTTTTGCGTTTGAAATACAGGGTGGTTTCTACCCACCATGGACGCACGTATAATATGGATAAGTGGGGGCGAATCATGCGGGCTTTTTTTCGAAAAACAGAAGGTTTAATGATGAAATATGCTAACCAGGTGACTTTTGTTTCTGATTTGGAGCGGGAGCATGCTGAGAAAACCTATGGGGGCAATTACCTGACCATAAAGAATGGTGTTGACCCCTACCATGCAATAGGAGAGAAACCTAACCTGGAGGATTATGTAATGTTTGCTGCTGGCCGAATTATACCTCTCAAAGGGTGCTTGGTGTTTCTTGAAGCCCTGAAGAAGATCAATTATGAGGGTAAAGTGGTGGTTGCTGGTGATTACAACCAAATACCGGAACATGGGCAACAGCTGTTGGCATATGCTAACGATTTAGATATCGATTTCGTGGGAATGATTAAGGATAAAGCCGTTTTGATGGCTTATGTCAAGAATGCTTCCCTTTTTGTGTTTCCGTCGTACTCAGAGGCAATGTCGCTGATGCTCTTAGAAGTAATTTCGATGAAAACACCACTTATTTGTAGTGATATACCGGCCAATAAAGCCATTTTGAGTCATCGCGAAGTAGAGTTTTTCAAGGTCGGTGACAGTAATGATCTGGCAACAAAAATCATGCATTTTTTGGCCAATCCCGTTCAGTTTGAAGCAAAGGCTGATGAAGCCTATAAGAAACTGATTCAGAGTCATCAGTGGAAGGATATTGCTGATGAGTATAGTGATATTTATCAAAATATTTTAGTGTAGATGGGGAAGCGCTTACTCAAAGAGTTGGTTATTAAGAATATTCTGAGATTTTCAAGGAGAGGCTTGGTGTACTTTGGACATGGTGTATGTAATTCGTTCAAAGATAAAAATATAGAGTTGTTGCATCTGCCTGCCGACGACCTGATCAATGTGATTGAGTTCTGGAAACGGATGGGTGTTGATTTTATCAGCATGGAGCAGTTGTTGGTAAAAAGCCGGCAAAACTTTGCGAGCAGCCGGCCCTGGATTCATTTTACTTTTGATGATGGGTATCATAATAACCTGAGTACTTTATTGCCCATAATGGAAAGGTATAATATTCCGTTTACCGTTTTTGCCTCAACAGGCTTAATCGAACAAAACAGGCGCATGCCTACCTACCTTATTCGAACAGCCATTATTCATACACGCAAACAATTCAATCACCACTTGCTTCAACTCAACGGGAATGAGAGTTATGGCAAACGACTGAGGTATGCTCAGCGATTAATTGATACCTATAAGCAAATGACTTTTGCTGAAGGTGTCGAGTTACTCTCTTTCATTCAGCAACTTCTGACACATGAAGAGTGGGTGCATTACAACCAACTTTATGATAATGATCGCTTATTAACTGTTGATGAATTGAAGCAGTTGGGGCAGCATCCATTGGTTACACTTGGTGCCCATGGCTACTATCATGTTATATTGCATCAGTATCAGTCAGAAGAGATAATCAGGCAGGAACTCCTTAAACCACTTGATTATTTGGATGGAAATCTGCTGACTCATGCCTATCCCAATGGTAGGAAACAGGATTATACGGTACAAAGTAAAACGATGGTCAAGGAAATGGGCTATCAGCTAAGTTTTACTACGGAGGACAGTTTTGTCACGCCACACACCTCATTCATGGATTTGCCGCGCCTAAGTCTAACTCCCAAAGGAGGTGGCGTAGCAAAAAAATGGATTGCCCATATGTTACCTTAAAGGTGATACCGTCAACTATTTAAGAGGAAAGTATCAAAGGCAGCCTTGTTCCAAATTATTTCTCAGGGGGAATCCAACACAAGTGAGTATCTGTCATCTCATTAACCAATAAAGTCATTGATAGTTAGCGCCTTGTAGATGATTGAAGCCAGGTATCCGTAATCAACAATTAAAACTTTTATTGGTGAGAGGCCAATCGCGCCTTTGCAGGATTGGAGATGTTTATAACAGAATGTTTTATTATGAAACATCTTATTATAATCAGGTGTTTCATCCTGCATTTATAGGTATTCATCATTTTTTTCACTTTGATTTACAATTTATTAAGCAACTCATTTTTAAAACTGGTAAATTTACTAGAACTGACTATAAGAGTTTTACTTCGATGTTGATCTGGAAAGGAACTGCATATAAAGCCAAGTACTTTCCTTGTTCGATTGCCGATGTTGTTCCCTAATCCAAAGTTGTGAGTATGAAAAGAAATCAGATTTTTAGTTATTTATCAGCTATATTGTTGGCATTGCCGCTATCGCTTATTGCGCAATCCAATGGTGACTTTCGGTCTAAAGCTGATGGAGCATGGTCCAACCCAGGTAACTGGGAGTATTACAATAATGGCTGGACAGATGCCACAGAATATCCTGGATCCTCAGTAACACCTGGTAATGTTGAGATTGCCAACTCGCATAATATTACGCTGGACATCTCACCTGATTATGCTATTCCGGAATTAACTATCGCTCAAGGTGACGCGTTGTCGGGCATTACCATCGACAATGGTCATGAACTAACTGTATCAGGAACAGTAAGTATCAGTTCTGATACCCACGGTGTAGCTAAGTATATTGAGGTTAATACTGGAGTTTTAAATGCAGGAACTCTTACCTTAAGCACTGGAAACTCTGATGACATGGATGCCTATTTGGTCATTTTTACAGGAACAGTCAACGTGCTTGGTGATGTCAATATGAATAACTCGCTATTGCAAACCTATATCAGGTTCAGAGATGATGGTCTGTTAACCATTGCAGGCTCCATTAGTGGCGGAGGAATCACAAGTGATGATGATGGCCGCTCACCACGCGATGGAACCATTGAGTTCAACGGAACTGACGAATTGCAGCTCATAAACAGTAGCTACACCTTTAATAATGTGAAATTTACTAATGCAGCAATTAAACAGCTTGCTGCCAATATAGCTGTTAATGAAAACTGTGTGGTTGAGTCCAATTTGTATTGTGCTACGTATTTAATTACCAATGATTTGGCGGCCAGTTTCTCCCTTCTACCTAATGCAACACTGGGTATTGGGCATGCAGATGGTATTGATTTAGAGGGTGCTACCGGAAATATTAGAATAGCTTCAGGGAACTATTCTAATGCAGCTAATTACATCTATAATGGCAATATGGTTCAGTCATCGGGTAATGCTGTACCTTCCTCTGTTGGTCAGCTAAGAGTTGATAATTCGACTGGCCTTACTCTTCAGAAAGGACTAACTGTTTCCAATAACTTGTATTTAGATGATGGATGGCTTGCACTGAATAATTATAACCTGATAATTGGTGCAGAAGCAGGTATTGTGGGCTCTTTTGCACCAACGAGGATGATAAAAACAGAAGGCTCCGGTCGCTTGATTAAGCAGGGGACTGCGGCTACTGACTTTAACTTTACATTTCCAATTGGCACAGGAAGCGATTACACGCCGGTTGTGATTACCAATGCAGCGGGGAGTATTGATGGTAACGGGCAGATTGAAGTAAAGGTGTTGGATGAAGCTGGGCCGGAAACACAGGCCGTAGATTTATCGAGGCACTGGCAGATGAATACTTTAAACTTATCAAGCCTAACATGCGATCTCAGTTTTAAGTATGTACCCGGCGATGTGCAAGGCAATGAAAGCACTTATTTGATTAAACGCTATGATACAGGCGCCGGAGAATGGTTCGATGCCAATGTTCCCGGGGAGGTTGGAGCTAATCCTATGACTGCCAGTGGGTCAACGGTTTTGGATGGCTACTGGAGCGCACGTGAAACAGATGTAACCTGGTATGCCTACCAATCAGGCAATTGGAACGACCCTGCCACATGGACACTCGATGCCTCCGCACAGCTGCATATAAATCCGGCCTCGGGCTTCCCGCAGGCAGCAAATGACAGGGTCGTTATTAAAAAGTCCTGCGATGTGACCATGAATATAGATAACGTCCAATGTGATTATCTCAAAATAGAGGGCGTTTTGCGGTTGGGAACAACCTCGGGGCACAGCTTTAGCCGAATAGAAGGAAGTGGAAAAGTTTTTACCAAAGGGGATAATTTCCCAATGGGCGATGCCAGCCATTTTGCAGCAGCAGGCCAGGGAACAGTAATTTTTTCAGGTGCGGCTTATTCTCTCAACACGCCAAGAGAATTCTTTAATGTGGAAATAGAGATGGATGCAGCTGCGGAACGGGTTACCCTGCTGCATAATCTGACTGTTAATGGGAGTCTTACCATAAAACAAGGTGGCTTAAGAATCAACGACAATACATCTACTGACCGCTTGACTGTTACTGTTGGTGGTCATGTTTTTGTGCACAATAATGGTTCAATAAGTGTTGGACAGGGCAATGTGGTGAATGGTGTCTACTCCATCGGCAGCGGTATACTGCCTCTTTCGGGAGAATATCACAATATTTTCCACCAGTTCATTGTAAGAGGGGATTTTATTAATAATGGCAGCGTCAGGCTAACCAATGAAGCGGCACCTAGGTATAACGAATTTACAGCGCTAGGCGCGGCAACCCTGCGTCTGCAAGGCGCCGCCAAAAGTCAACTAAGTCTTTATGGGATAACCGATTTGTACAATCTGGTGATTGATAAAGGCACTGATACTCAAAACGAAGTAACCCTGTTTGTTGAGCAGCCTTATTACTTCAGGTTGTTTGGGCCTAATAATGTGGGGCGAAATTCGGATCCTCCATTCTCCATCCTCGATCCCGAAGTAAGAAAGGCGCTGTGGGTTTATCATGGAACGCTGCGATTGACTGGAAATATTCATCTGCCAACACTGACTGAAGGGCGTGTTTATGGTGAGAATGGAGATTTTACAATCGGCAGCTCTGCCCGGATGGTTCTTGATGGCGACAACGTCATCATCTATACAACAGCAATCGAAAGCAACCAGATACCAGGTTTTGAAACCTCAGTAAGCGGAATAAATCCAGAAGGAGGCGATTCAGCTTTTTCTCTGTTTGGTGAACTGATTGTTAATAAGGGATACATCGATACCCGTAATAGTGCCGGATTAGTTTGCTGGGCAACAGATAATCCAAAGTTTCAAATAGATGGTGGAGAGGTCGTCATTCACAAGTTGGTTCAGGCAGGAGGCACTAATGGCACCTCGTTCCAACAAACAGGTGGCCGGGTAAGCGTGACGGAAGGAAGTTTTGATTTGAGTCACCCCGAAAATAATTTCATCATGTCAGGTGGTGAGATTGTGATTAGCTCTGGCAGTTTGTTGCTGGGCTCCAAACATGAAAATTATGAGGTGAGTGGTGGTAGTATCGTGTTCGAAATGATTGGTGACCTTAATATTAATTCAACAGTTCCAATTTATAATTTGATCCTAAAGAGTAGTAATGGGGTTCGAACATTAAGCTTGCTGAACTCATTAACCATAAGTAATGATTTAACGATTAATGAAGGAGTGCTTCTAGACCATAGTGGTCACTCTGTAAGCATTGGTCGGAATATGACCATTGATCAACAGGCGGCCACTTATGCCTGGGGTGCCACCGCCATTGATTATGCTAAAGGATATCTGTATGATCCAGCTGTTACTAATACGCTCATTTTTAACGGCGATAAGGATGGAGTGCTGCACATTGGTCATGCAGATACAGAAGCTATTGAATGGAAACAATTTTTCAATAATCTGACAATTGATAAAGTGGCAGGTAGTCAATTGCTGCTAAGCTCATCGGCTAATAAACAGGCAAGTGCCGTAGCAGTAGCTGAAGCTGCTCAATTGATACATGTGACTGGCGAGGTGCATTTAAAAAGAGGGCTGCTGAACCAAGGGGAGTATGCGCTTTCTCAATCTGGTCAAGTTATTGTTGATAGCGAAGCACAGCTGGGAGAGTACATTGGTGGACAAACACATTCCGATGCACTGGTTTACCTCGATGAGAATGGCGGGACCATAACAACGGAGCCGGGAGCTGTTCTTGGAAATATCCATTTTGCAGCTGGCGGGTCTGATGTTTCCTTAAGCAGTGATTTGTATATCAAAAGGTTAGATTACAGGAGTGGAAGGATTAATTTGCAGGAGCATCATCTGAAAATCGATTACCTTGATAGTGAGCAGGGCGAAGAGTATTCCGAATCGAGTAAAATGTTTGTTTCCAATGGTAATGCCACTGATGGCGGCCTGTCACTATGGGTCCCCGATGGAACTGTTGATGGGATAGATGTTGTTTTCCCGGTAGGAGGCTTAAATAAGTACACACCGTTTACAGTTAATGTTGCATCGGTGCCTGCTGGTGGCGGTTACATTAATGTTTGTCCGGTGGCCGGGGAGCTTAGTTTAACCAATCTGGCAGAAGGAGAAGCGCTGAGTTATTATTGGCGTATTCAGCATGCAGGGTTTAGTTCTTTGCCGATGATTAACGCCAAAGCTGTTTATGCCCAGAGTGATGCAGGTGCCAATGAAGCGCAATATGTTGCAGGAAGAGTCGATAGTTATTCTCCATATGCCCGCTGGTACATGCCTGCAGCAACAAGTGTTGATGAGCAAAACAATGTTGCCCGATGGGATGATGGAAGTAGTGGGCGATACCCTTTAAATGAAGCCAATTATACCATTGGCGAAGCTACCCGTTTTCAAGGGGACGTACTGGTATACTATTCGATTGATAAAAGCATGCAGCCCGGCTGGAGGGAAAGCGGCGTGTGGACGCGCAGCGATCTCCTCAATCCGGACTTGGATCCGCACGACAGTAACCAGCCTCCCGCTCCCGATTATCCTGATCTGGGCGATATTGCAGTGATTGGCTGGGTGCCTTGGGGCAATACCAATAGCTCAGGTAATGAAGGGGAACCCCATTGCGTAGTTATTGATAATACTATGGAAAGCTGTTCGGAGATTTTCTTTTCACCAATGAAAGATAATAGTGGGGCAGCGACAGCGGCCCGCTACCGCTCAAATGTTATTTTCCGGCCTACTTTGTGTTTAAAAGAAGGCGGACAGATCGATGTGCAGGCTATTCGAGGTGAAGGAAATATACTCAATCGCTACAGCGATCCGGATTTTACCAAGGTCGATCTTGAGGAGTGGGTGAGGAATGACAGCACCTATCTTATTTATGAGTTTGATACAGCCCTCAATGGAACGGTACTCTCTAATGTTCCGTCCATCAGCCCAAACATACTGGTAATTAGTGCTAATGATGGTCAGAGTGATCAAACCATAAGCTTTTCAAAGGACATCACAACGCAGGGAAACCTCGAAATAATGGGCAATGCTAACCTCCTGTTGTCTGATGGGCAATCAGGGGATGTGACCGTGGGAGGCGATTTGCTTTTTATGGAGCGCAACAGTGATGTAGCCACTGGAGGTGGAGCAGAGCTGGTGTTTGCCAGTAGCGGAAGTGCAAGGCTTGTTGCCGTGCACGGGAATCTTACTTTTTCGAACACAGGAGCAAGTATTTACGGGCAGAGTGGCGGGGATGTTGCTATCGACCACCAGCTGAATGTTTATGGCAATATTTCACAAAATTTGGACGGAGAGGGCCTGCAATTGTTTTCTGAAGAAAGTGCCGCTCTGGTAACACTTAAGCTGTTAGGAAACAGCAATATGGTTTTCGACTTGAATGACGAGAACTCTTCAAACCTTTACCGACTGGTGGTCAACAAAGGAAGCGATCAGTCTGTAGCAGCCCGCATCAACAGTCCTGTTAATTTGCATGGCCCCACAGCAGGTTCAGGTGTGCCCAAGGCCCTAGAATTAATAAGTGGAAGTCTGATTGTTGACCAGCCATCAATAAGCATCGATCTGAGTAGCGGTGATGATTACTTTATTATCCCCAATAATGCTTTGTTGGAAATAGCTGAAGGAACAGCCGTAGTAAGTGGCCAATCGGGTATTCGGCTTGATGGCACACTCATTGTGAGTGGAGGAACGCTTAATATGGGAGGAGCTGAGAATTCGATTGTTTATCGCAACTCGGGACAGTCAAAGCTGCAGGTGTCGGCAGGAGCCTTAATGGTTGGCGGACAAATCCGTCGAAGCACAGATGTTGAGGATGGAAGTCTTAAGTACTGGCAGTCGGGCGCTTCAATGGTACGAGTGGGGATAAAACCTTCAACAGTTGCCACAAGAGGTGTTTTTGAGGTGATGGGCAGTGGCAGTGAGTTTATACATGCCAGTGGCATGTTAAGCATTGAAAGTGCCGCACTCTCTTCATCAGTAGCCACCATCAACCTTCAACCGTTAAAAAGTGAGGTGAGTAAAGAGGTTGGTGTCTCTATCGGCGGAGCCGCCACACTCACCAATCAGGTTTTTGGCGTTAACGCTTCTGTTGCTCTTATGAACCTGCACGTGGATAATTCCAGTGGAAACAACCCGCAGGTAAAACTGTTGGAAAAGCCTCTGGTTTTGGATGGTGATCTGGTCATTGATGAAGGTAGTTCTCTCGATCAATCGGGACTGGATTTGCACATAGGTGCTCACTTAAATAATCAGGGAGCCTTTATTGCAAATGGAGGTACTTGTGTGTTTACCGGGCAGGCCGACCATCTGATAACGGGCAGTACACAATTTTATAATCTTGTAAAGAGAGGTTCAGCTGCCCTCAAGCTAAATCCCCAAGTTACACCTGTTTTAGTGGATAATCAGTTGACCATAGAAGGTGGTAAACTATTGGACAATGGAAATAGTCTAACCGTAAGGGGGGACATGGTATTTAACGGAACACACCATAGTTTTGATGGAGCCGGTATAATCATGGGAGGAACATCTGTTCAAAGTTTATCCGGTGAAGGAGTAATGGATGTGCTCACAATCAGTAATCCCTCCGGAGTAACTATTCCAACCGGCAACCAGCTGACGGTCAATAAACAGTTGCGGTTGCAAAATGGTGTGTTGAACATTAATAGCAACCTTCTGGTACTGAACAGTGGATGTACGATTGAGGCGATCAGTCCTTTTTCAATCAATAACATGATACAAACGAACCTGTCTTTTACTGACGGAGGCATTCGCAAGTATTTCAATGCAACACCTGTTACGTTTATTTATCCTGCAGGGGCCGGACGAAAGTACACCCCTGTTACACTGGATCTGTCTGCCAATGAGTCAACGGATGGCTATGTGGAGGTGAAGCCTGTAGCCGAATTACATCCTGTGGCGGTGGCGGAAACAAATATTTTGGGTTACTACTGGAGGATTACGTCGGAGAACATGACGGGCTTAAGTGGAGAGTTGCGATTGCAATACGAGGCAGAGGATATTCTTTTGGATGAAGGTCAATCAATTGATGATTGGATAACTGCTCATTTGCCCGCTAATGGTGCCAATAGCTGGAGTAAGAATCAGGGCGTGATAGATGCATCAAGTCAGGAATTGGTATTTGATTTGCCTGCTTTGGCAGCTGGTCTGGATGGTGATTATACTGCCGGGCTTGACACTGTTATTCCCGACGAGGTTTCGGGCTTTATTTCAGTGACCGATGGTGACTGGAATCAGCCAGCAACTTGGGATACCTATCCGGAGACTGGAGGAGCGGTTCCGGCAAACGGCCCCCAGGGAGCTGTTGTAATAATCGATGCAGGAACGACTGTATCCATGCCGGTAAATGGCATCAATGCCTACCAGACAACAATTAATGGCACCTTAGTGCAAGGCTCTACAACCGGGCATCGACTTGGATATGTCACAGGAACAGGAACGCTATCTACCGAAACAGGAGCACTGCCTATCGCCGATTATCTAATCTTTACAGCTTCAGGTGGTGGTGTGCTGGAGTTTGCCGGAACCACTTCGTATGATGTACTGGAGAACTTAGGGCAGGTAAATAGTCTTTCATTTACCGGAAGCGGCCAAAGGTGGCTGCCCGCTCATAAGCTGGTCATTAACGGAAATTTAGCTGTAAACGGGCCATTGGTGAGTAATGCTTACAATCAGAAATTAGTGTTAAAAGGGCAGTTGACCTTTAATGGAGGAGGTTTTGAGTCTGGGAGTAATACCGCTCAACTAACTTTAAATGGAGATATGCGCCAAACCATCGAGGGTTCTTCTGACCTAATTGGCAACAATGGAATCGAACACCTGGTGATTAATAATCAAGGGGGAGTTGAATTATTGACCAATGTTGAGGTTAGAAGTTGTTTGGAGCTTCTGCGCGGCGTTATTTATAATGATGCAGGCAATAGCTTAACCCTTACCGATATTGAAACAGAAGTTATTGGGGGTGGAGCAGAGGCTTTTGTGCAGGGACCTTTGACAAAACAAATTGCCAGTGGTGGCGAGTTTTGCTTTCCTGTGGGTGATGATGGCAGAGCAGGCAGTGTAATTCTTAGTAATACGCTCAGCACGGGAGCCGAGCTATGGACAGTGGAGTACAATAATCAGTCTGCAGACAGTGACGGAAAGTCAACCAATAGCATGACAGGAGACTTGCAATTTGTAAATGAGAATGAATATTGGCGCATTAAGGCTCCGGAAGGAAGCCAGGCAGAGCTGGCTATCCGCTGGGATAACCAGAGCGGTGTTGTACCGGATAATAACTTGAGAATAGCTGAATGGAGAAGTAATATGCTCTGGAATGAATTGGCTGTTGCGGCTCCTGTTATAAACGATGGAGCTGGCAAAGTTCAAACAGAAGAGAGCATTCCTTTTGAAGCGTTTGATAATACCGGAAGCTACTTTACTCTGGGGTCAGTTGCATCACAGCAGTATTCCTGGTTAGGAGCAGGAGCAGATGGTAACTGGTTCGATCCTCTCAACTGGTATAGCGGCTCTGTACCAGATGCTTCAACAGATATCACGATTGGCAATACAGGTCATGCACCATTTATTCCCGTTAATGAAGCGCCGGCTCAAGTCAATAATCTGGCCATCTACCATAGGCAGGGCTTAACCTTAGCAGCCGGTTCGCAATTGAGTGTGTTGGGTAATCTGATGACCAGTAAACTGCTATACCTCGAATCAACGCATGAACAGCCAGCCTCCTTAATGGTAAAAGGAACCATTAATGGTGAAGCAATCGTTCGGTGGAGTTTTAACAACTCGCGGGAGTGGTATATTGGCCATGCTGTATCTGAACCGAGTATGGCTTCTTACCAATCGCTGCTTCCCGCCAATGATTATGCGCTATTCGACTATAAGAATGATGGAGTGCTTGAACGTATTTCGGATGCGCCAGAAGCTTATGATTTGGCGATACAGAATGAGCTGAAAGGTTTTTTACTGACTCTGTCAAATAATGAAGCCCTTGTGACGCATAGCGGTCATTTGAACAATGACCCATTTTATCAGCGGAATCTTCAGGATGAGTGGCAAATTGTGGCCAACCCGTATGCTTCGTATTATCAACTACCAACCGAAAACGGTATTGGTACCGATTTTGAGCACACTACCGGTTCCATTTACCGCATGGTTTCGTCAGGCAACAGCGACGCTACAGTAGAGACCTTTAATACGGTTTCAGGCTTAGCTTCTCCGGTAACTTTTGCGGATGGAGTGATAGCGCCTTCACAGGCTTTTTTCATAAAAACAGAGGTGGGGCAGGCAGGTCAGCCGGTTTATATGCGCAAAAATAATTTGATGCATGATGCCAATAAATCGTCGCTGAAAGCGGCCGAACCAGAGGTGGATGTTTTAAGGGTGAAGCTGAGCAATACAATGCATGAAGATGAGGCAGTGATTGCATTGAGAGCCGATGGCAGTGAAGGGTATACGCGCCTGGATTCTGAGCAAAAGTTAGTTGCACCCAATGATATTTCCTATATCTATTCAATGATTGATAACATCAGGGCCGTAATTAATGTCGTACCTTTTGCAATGATAGATAAAGCAGTTCCACTCGGTATTCAAACTATTGCGGGTGAGCATACGATTCAAATTGATGGATTGGCTTCTCTGAGTGAAGAATATAAAATGATGCTGGAGGATACTGAAGCGGGCACATGGACGGAAATGGTGGAGAGTACTGCTTATAGTTTTGTGGCCGAAGAGGGAGAAGTCAATAATCGGTTTGTACTCCACTTTAAGGATAAGGACTTTACGAGTGGTCTTGGTGATTTAGAGACACCTGATAAGGGGAATGTGCAAGTTTATATGCGTCATGCATCAACTCTCGTGGTTGAGTGTGATTGGCAAGACGAGAAGCGCGTGATGGTTTATACAGTTGATGGTCGCCTGGTATTTAATAAAGAATTTAATGGTTCTATCTTTAATCAGGAGCTTAGTTTACAGCACGGAGTATATATTGTGAAAGTGCAAAGTAAAGACAAGAGACACGAACAAAAGGTAGTTATAAATTAATGTTGCGAGGTGTTAGCCTGATTGCTGATAGCAGCCAGTAAGCTATCGCACCGAAAAGTAAAAAGTCTGTTTCCACCTAAACTCAGGAGCACAACAAAAGTGCGTTGGCTCTTGAATCAGGGTTGAAGCAGGCTTTTTGTTTTATACGGCTTTCAAAACAGGCAAATGCTTTGATTGTTGCACTGGCAGCAATTTAGAGGCAGATGTTGGATAAGTTGGTTATTATTCACTACAATCTATAACCATATTGCCCTGAGGGGGAGATTGTTGATGGTTTAGTCTTTCTGCGATTATCACTCCATGTATCAAACAGATTATCCTTTGTAAAGTAAGGGCATATCATAGAAGGATTCAGTTAATGAGAGTGCTATGAATAAGGTCCAAAAAAAGGATTGCCCCTAAAGGCAATCCCTACGCATGTCAATTAAATAATTAAAGGAGTAAATAGCGAAATAACTATTCCTCACATTCGAAAATATCGTATGCCGAATCGTACTGACCATCAACAAAGCTGTTATTGATCATATCCAGAATTTCCTGAAGCTGAGAAGCAGAATACATGGAACTTCCACCACCCAAAACAGTGTTCGCGTGGTCCAGAACTTCATTAACGGTCATGCCTCCAAATCCAGTTTCATCAGATAAAACTAAGTCGCCAAGGTTAAAGTCCGATGCGCCAAAGTCTTCGTCATAGTAGTCGAAACCTACACTGAGACTCAAAGCTACAACATGTCCGGCGAGTGTATTTCCTAAATCATCACTAGTAGGATCCACATAATCCATTGTTAAAGGTAATGGCTTGCCTCCCGAAGGCAGGAAGTGTTCAACTGCATAAGCACTGCTCAATGTCAAGCTGAAGCCTTCACCATCCAATCCAACCATTAATCCTTCAGGGAATGCCATATCAAAGTAGGCATCACGGTAGCTTCCAGGGTTGTTGCCTTTGGCAGGGGCACCCCATCCACCAGGCGTTTGAGTGCGGTAACCGGTCACTTCGCAGCAGTCAAAGCAGTAGTCAAAATAAGGCAATCCGTTTAAAAGAACGTAATCGTACTCTGTCAGTTTGCTTCCATCGCTAAGTTCTTTAATCATAATGATCTTAATCACAATGGTAATGCAACCATCCCACTCTTCGCTAATAGGAATTTGGTAGGTTACCTGCGACAGCATCGGGCTGTAATACATCACGTCATTAAAGCTGTTATGATCAATCCGGCCATCATCTTTGTATGGTATATCTTCAAAAGGACCAACATAAATTGCTAAAAACCGAACCATCCAATCTTCAATGCCTGTAATGGTAAAATTGAGGTATTCACCATCGTTTGTTAAGGTGACATTGGCTGACGTACCAAAGTCGAAATTGGCACTTTCTTCACAATCAACAACATATCTTTCAGTAAATTCTGTTTCGGTTGTTTTGAGTCCAGCCTCATTCACATTTTCATCCAGATATTTGTCTTCCGTACAGTTTGCTAAACCTGCAATGATTCCAATCATTAACAGACCCTTTACCCATCTATTCATAAGCATTAAATTTAAGTTGTTTTGGTAGCAAAGTTTTAAGTATTTGCCCTCAATGTCAATTATTATTACAGCAAAGAGCCTTTACTTGTGACCAAATCCCCAAAAACTTGGATTTGCGCTTTAGAGGCTGTAAATGAAGAAGTTTTTAGCTATTTCTTTCCAAAAATATTTAATGGCTGGCATTTGTCATTTAGCCCTAAAAATGCTGGTTCTGTCAAATAATAGACTGTTAAGTCTTTATTTTTTATATTATTGTTACAATAGCTAAACGGCTTGTGATATAAATGATTAACCAACTTAATGCATGAATTTACTCGTATTTGCGGGCCTTAGAGGAAGAGAGCACACCCTGACTTATAAAATAGCACCTGTTTTAGAAATGGATCAGGTGGACAGGGTATTTATAATTCGGCCAGGCGATTATCGGAATAAAAAAGTGACCTGCATTTATCCCAGGCAAGCATGGCTGCGAAAAAGCCTCTTTTTTGAGTTTTTCAGATTATGGCAGGCTTTGAGGATCATTATAATGCATCGGCCTAAAGTAATTATTGGAATTGGGATGATACCGCATGGAATGTCTGCTGTTTTGTTAGCAAAGTTGACTTTCCGAAAATCAATTTTGCTGTTAATGGGGAAAAATGACTTGTATTTAACCTACCCCGATAAAAGGCGCATGCAGAAACTATTAACCTGGCTGGCCACCAAAGCCAGCGCCGTGGGAACCAAAGGAACTAACTCCAGGGCTTATATTATCAAGCATGGTAAACCGGAACAGCAGGTGTTTATTCCCCACCATTTGTTCGATTTTGAAAACTTTAGCTATCAGCAGCACGAAAAAATATATGATTTGGTTTATGTGGGATACATGAGCTTCTATAAGCGCATTGACCTATTAATTGAAGCCTGTGAGCAGTTGGTTAGCAAGTATCAACAGAAAAGTTTGCGCGTGGCATTGGTAGGTAACGGTCACTTAATTCCTCAACTGAAAGAAAAGGTTTATGCGCTCGGCTTAAAGGATAATATTACGTTTTTACCGCCTGGTGATCGAGCCTATATTCAGCAAGTATTTAACCAGTCTAAGATTTTTGCCATGACCAGTCAGGGGGAAGGCCTACCGAATGTGCTAATTGAAGCGATGAGCTGTCGAATTCCAGCTGTCATTTTTGATGATGCCGACATAAGCGATCTCGTGATTGATGGCGTAAATGGCTACCTGGTGCCCTTGCACGATGTGGATGCTTTTGCACAGCGTGTTAACGTGCTCCTGAGTGATCGGGAAAAACTGGAGCAGTTTAGTTTGAATGCGGAGAAAATTAAGGCAGACAAAGCAAAAGATTTCTCTTTACCTTATTTGCTGTCTGTTTGGAGTCAAGCATTTGAATCAATAGGCCTGAGTAAGTAAATTTATAGTTGGTAATAAATAATATGGAGGATAAAAAACTCGAAAAATCAATACAAAGATTTACTGCCTGGCTGGATAGTTACGGTGAATACTCCTACGATGTAAAGGACTTTTTTTCGACATGGCTTGGCATTAATGGCAAGAAGCTCTTTTATAAAAATAGATTAGCAGGCCTGCCCTTTGCGGCTTTGGCTATTTTTATAGAAAATTTTTTCCCATCAGCGGTCCATCCTTTCGTTAAAAAAAGGAGAGAGAGCATTGCCGATGCTCATTATGCCATGGCGTACATGAATCTCTATGAAGTATTCTGTCAAAAGAGCGACCTGAGAAAAGCTGAACATTATCTGGATGAGCTTTACAAAAGCAGCTTAAAAGTGAACTATTCGGGCCATTGCTGGGGATACACTTTTGGCTGGCAAAACAGTGGCGGCTTTTGTGGGCCGGGAACACCTTTCATTACAGTTACACCGTATCCTTTCCAGGCCTTTTTGCAGCATTACCGTTTAACCAACGATGAAACCAGCAAGGCCACAGCCCTTTCGGTAATGCAGTTTGCTTTAAATGATCTCAATAAAGTGCAGTTACCTAATGGAACCAGATGCTATAGCTACAGTCCCGTCGACCGGCGTGCGGTTGTAAATGCCAATGCCTATTTATTGGGAGTATTAGCCAGTGCTTATGAGTTACGTCCTGATGATTTGGTAAAAAAGGAAGCAATGGAAGTGTTTAATTTTATTGCCAGTTATCAGAATGAGGATGGCAGTTGGTTCTATGATGCGGTTCATCCTGGCGATAGATTCATTGATAATTTTCACACCTGTTTTACGATTAAAGGACTGATTGCCTTTAATCGCGTGTTTCAACATCCGGAGGCACCAAATGTAATAAGAAAAGGACTTACCTATTATCAAAACAGGTTGCTAAGAAGCGATTACACACCTGTTCCATATGCCAGTGGTAAAAAGCAAAAGATGAGTAAATATGAGGCGTATGATTTTGCGGAGGCAATATCGCTCTTCATCATGGCCGAACCATTTTTGAAGGAAGGAGTTGCCATTGCCGGTAAAATAGCCGAATTTTTGATTGATAACATGCAGTTGAGCGATGGCCATTTTGTTACGCGCATCAGCCAGTTGGGCAGTCGAAATACCATTCCTTACCATCGCTGGCCGCAGGCTCAATTGTTTTATGCATTAACCAATTTAACTAAGACGAATAAACTATGTGTGGCATTGCAGGAATCTTAAATAAACAGGCAGAGCACGATGTAAACCATAATCAGCTGCATGAAATGCTGGCGATACTGCAGCATCGGGGACCTGACGACCAGGGTACTTTAGTGGATAGAAACATAGGACTTGGACACGTTCGCTTAAGTATCATCGATTTATCCAAAGACGGGCATCAGCCGCTTTATAGTCGCGATCGGAAGTATTGCATTATTTTTAATGGGGAGATCTACAATTACATTGAGATAAAGAAAGAGTTGGAGGGAAAATATACCTTCTCATCCAAAACAGACACTGAAGTCATTCTGGCGGCCTACCTGCAGTGGGGAAAAGGCTTTCTGCATAAGCTTAATGGGGATTTTAGTTTTGTTATTTACAATCTGGAAACCAGAGAAATATTTGGGGCCAGAGATCGCTACGGCATCAAGCCTTTATATTATTTTAATAATGCCGATACCTTTTGTTTTGCTTCGGAAATAAAAGCTTTGTTACCAGTGCTTAAAAGTAATGGCGGACTAGATGTGAATTACGAGGCTATTTTTAATTACATGGTCTATAGCCGGACCGATTACGATGCCACTACGTTTTTTTCTCAGATTAAAAAGATCCCTCATGGCCACTACTTTACCTGGAGCAAAGGGGAATTGGTTATTAGCAGATGGTACCATCTTGAAGAGGAAGTGAATAAACACGATAGCGATATTGCTCCTGATGAATACCTGGATGAGCTGGTAAAATCAGTACGTTTAAGGTTGCGCAGCGATGTGCCACTGGGCATTAGTTTAAGTGGGGGACTTGATTCGTCGGCCATTACCTCGGTGGTTAAGCGGGTGCTAGGAGTTCATGATTTACGCACCTTCTCAGCAACCTACGGAAAGGGGATATGGGCCGATGAATCGGAGTATATTGATGCCTACCGCAATGAAATTGAGCACATGAAGTTTACCGTGCCCAATAGTGGGATTTTGCTGAACGACATTGATAAGTTTGTGAATGCACATAATGAGCCGGTTTCAGATTTAGGACCCTACGGACAGTTTAAGGTGATGGAACTGGCCAGTAAAGATGTAACTGTAACCCTTGATGGGCAAGGAGCCGATGAGCAGCTGGGCGGCTATCATAACTTTTTCGGAAGCTATTACCTCGAATTGCTCCGGCAATTAAAGGTGGGCCTTTTTACCAGCGAATTGCAGGCCTATTATAAAAAGCACAAGCGGTATACACCTTTGTCATATTTACTATTTTACGCGGCTCCAGTATCGCTTAAAAATAAGTTGACTGCACGCAATAAAGTCATTAATAGTGATTTCTTTAATTCCTATAAGGATAAGTCTAAAATTGCCCAACAGTTATACTCTCCAAAAACTCTTAACCAATCACTGCTCGACCACTTTAATTATAAAATAGAGCATCTGCTGCGTTGGGACGATCTAAATTCGATGGCTTTTTCAGTCGAATCAAGGGTGCCATTTATGGATCATCATCTGGTGGAGAAAACACTGGCTTTAAAGCCCCATTACAAAATACAAAACGGAACCACCAAGCAAATACTTCGCCAGGCAGCTCATCAGCTGGTACCTTCCAAAATAATAAACCGGCAAGATAAAAAGGGCTTTACAACGCCATCAGACGAGTGGTTGCGCGAGCCCATCCTTGCAGGCTATGTGAATGATATGATCCACTCCGCCTCATTCAGGAACAGGCAGCTATTTGATGTAGCTGTTTGCGAAAAAAAACTGGATGAGCACCTAAAGAGAAAGAGCAACTACTCGAAGGAGATATGGAAATGGATCAATATTGAAAGGTGGTTTAGTTTGTTTGTGGATGAATAGTCAAAGGAATGGGGCATTGTGCACAGAAAAATATGCTGTTATTACACGCAAAATAAGAATAGTATATCTGGTTCATAGTTGAAGGTAATTGATGAAAAACTTGTTCTGTGGGCCATCCACTATTGATTGGTGGTACAGTTCAGATGCTTTATATTTTGACAGACAATTTTACTCATAAGCCCCAATCGTTGGCCGCGTGCGTTGTTGGCCCTTAATATCCCGCTGTATCAGGGGGTACTTAACACCTCTGGCATTTGTTTTATCGAGCAGTCGAAAATCGTTGTTGTCAAAATCAACGAAATCAGTTTTTCGGGCAACCAGGTTGCTGCGGTCGGTCGCTTCAAATGGTTTAAACAGCGAAAAGAAAACCGAATTAAGCAGTTTGAAGTGGTCCTTTTTTACGGCCCATTCATTACCAATCTCATCTCTTTCACCATTGGCATGATCGCTGAATGTATCGTTCTTCACAAAAGTGGAGAAGGCTATTTCTACCTTATCAACGTTACGTTCAAATAAAAACACCAGGTGGTTGGAGTAGCATAAAGCATTAGCTATCACTGCAGTAGCTGAGCCCTGCATGAGGTTGTTATGTTGGCCTCTGATACGAAAAACGATCTCATTATCGTAGGCATGGATGGCGTTTAATGTCCAGTCGGTCCGGAATTTTATATTAAAGGCTGAGCGGTTATTGAAATATGGTGTTGCACTAAAGCCATGTACTTCGGTGTTTAAAATATTTACTTTGGGGCGATGCGACAATGCCGTTTCTGACTCAAAGGTTTTGGTGTCAACCCCATTTTCACCGGGCGATACACCAGCCGGCCAATCGGCATATGCTTGGTCTAATGGGGAGGTGTAAAACTTACAATGGCGGATATCCAGGTTATCCCATAGCTTGGTGTTCGATTTGTTATGAATGTCGGGGTCGGCCTGAATGCAATCTCCAGATACATGGTGGATGGATGTGTTGGTTACGAGTAGGTTGCTCATGTGGGAACAGCTGATGCCGTGGCAATCTTTCGGATTATTTGGTGTTCCACGCAGGCAATGATGAATTTCGCAGTGCTCAATGGTAATGTGGTTGGCATGCACCAAACAAGCATCGTAGCGGCTGTTGCGCAATTCACAGTTTCTTAGTCGACTGTAGTCACCATCGTGTCCGAGATATTCTTCGTAGCTAATCCAGTTATTGTCAATATTTCTGGCCAGGGCATGGTGGGCAAAAACAACCAGCGATCGGTACGACTTCTCATTAATTTTAAGCCGGGTGTTATAGTAGTTTTTACTAAACCCTTCCTTAGCCCACTTGCCATCAATAATAAAACCATCAATGATATGGTAACGGTGCTTTACCAGAAAAATCTCCCCTCCAAAATTCGGCGCACGGTACAACACAGGACGCCGATTAATGTCATAGGCTTTAATTACGATTGGTTTGGCTTTGGTGCCATGCGTGTGGGTGGCAATGCGACTGTTGATGGCATAGGACCCAGGGAAAACATATACAATGTCACCAGGGCGGGCAGCTGCTACTGCATCCTGTATGCTGCCTAAGGGGTTCTTCATTGAGCCATTGCCTGATCCGCCGGGAGCGACATAGATGGCTTTACCCGCTTGTTGATAGCTGAATGCGTGAACGCCCTTAAATCCGGGAGTTGGATACGCGGTTGTTTGGGCCACGCCAGTAAGGGATACCAAAGTAAGAGTGATGAATAAGCTAATGGCAATTTTAGAAGTCATCATAGGCAATTGTTTTAATTGATTGGCAACCAGTCCGTCTTTCGGTAAAAAGGATAGATTCCAATTATACAGCTGTTGGCTCTTTCGCCATGCGAATACAGGTGATTTAGTCAGTGGGCAGGTACTTTTTAATAAAATCCACTAAAAAGGTGGTGTAGTTAATTTTTTCTTTGAGCATTCTTTGTCGTTTAGCTGCATAGGCTTCTTTCAGATTCGGGGTGTGAACCAGTTGTTGTAAGGTGGATATCAGCTCATCCTCATTGGATGATGGAATGCCAAAACCTAAGTGATAGGTTTCTTCTAATTCTTTCAGGTAACCTAATTGACCGATAAAATCATTGAAGCGGATAAATGGGGTACCTAATACACCCGCTTCAGCAGCCATTGTTTGGCTGTCACCAATAAAAATCTGTGCATAGTAAAGAGCGTGGTGAATCAGCTGTGGAGGCAAATTGATGCGGTATGGCTCAAACTCTTCACTTAAGGGTCTTTCCGATGTAATGTAGATATTACCGTGCTGCTTAAGGACTTCAATCAGTTTGGTGGCCAGCGCATCACTAATTCCTTTTTTCCCTTTATCGTGGTAGGCATTTAAGCCCGAGAAACGAATGATGAAATAGGGCTTATTCACATCAATCACATCAGCTATTAATGAAGCATCGGGCGTAAACATTTCCGGGTGCAAATAGGCCAGTTCATGATAGCTTTTAACAGCCACTTTTTTGTGCGCATACTTACCGGCACTACATACATCAGGTAGGATCAGTTTGCAGGCAAAAGGGTAAGAGATTTTGACAAGCGATTGAATGACTTCAGCATCATCTTCCTGACACACAAAGGTTGGTTTACCAAGCAGACTGCCTATGTGGACGAACGAAAAATTGGAGCCTAAAAGTACATCAGGCTTAAATTTTCGGCAAAACTGCCACATCTTATAGTTACTTTCAAACATCCATAAGATATTACTAATCAACCCTTTGTATTTTTCCTTATTCCTGCGGTTGTAAATAATAAAATCGTCAGAATATGGCATCACCAGATCCTGCAAAATGTCCTTCTTTTTGATAACGAAAGCCACTTGGTGTGATTCTTTCTTCAAAGCTAAAGCACTGTTTATAAAAAGGTAGAAGTGTGCCGGGTGGTTTAATTCGAATAAGATTTTCATGGTTAATTATCCATCTATTTGCTGGTCAAAAACTCTATTTTAAGACTACAATATCTTATATTTTCAGTTCTCAAACGCGTAATATTTGATGAGTGGCATTAATTCTGTTATCAATGTGCAAATTTTAAAATGCTAAAAGCAGACTATTTTGGCTATCAGGGCGTTGAAAAAGCGACGGGTTTATCGATATCACAAATAGGTTTAAGGTGTAAGAGTTTTGTCTTTGTTTTTTAGCCTTTTAACAAGTAATACTGGTGGTTAATCATTTTTAGGCTCAACCTTAGAATATCAATTGTATTTTAGATTGTGAAATGACTGACTCAAACCGCTTTGCGACCTTGTGATTGAGCAGGCGGAGCTATGTATACATAGTTTAGCGTTGCACAAAGTGCTGTTGAAAACAAAGCTGTCAACAAGCTGTTAGCATATAGAACACTTACCCAACAAAAAAACCTGAATAGATGAGAAAAGTATTGGTCACTTTTGGCACCCGGCCCGAGGCCATTAAGATGGCGCCTGTGCTCAAAGCACTACAAAAAGATAGAGACGCATTTGATGTGAAGGTGTGCGTTACAGCTCAGCACAGAGAGATGCTTGATCAGGTTTTGAATCTTTTCCAAATACAGCCTGATTACGATTTGAACCTGATGAAACCCGGGCAAAACCTCTATTCTTTAACGGCCGATATTGTTACGGGAATGAAAGAGGTATTGGAAGCCTTCCAGCCCGATTTTGTGTTGGTACATGGCGATACCACCACCTCAATGGCTGCCGCTCTGGCTGCTTTTTATAATGGTTCAAAGGTGTGCCATGTTGAGGCCGGTTTAAGAACCTACAATAAATGGGCGCCATTTCCGGAAGAAATGAACAGGCAGATTACAGGACGTATCACCGATTATCATTTTGCACCTACAGAGATAGCCAAAGCCAACCTGCTGCAGGAAGGTGTTCATGAGCATCAGATTGAAGTAACAGGTAACACCGTGATAGATGCTTTATATGAAAGCTTAAAAACCATTGAGCATTTGGATAATCATGAGGGATTGGCCCGTATAAAACAGCTTATACCGGATAATACAGATATGATATTGGTGACCGGTCACCGACGCGAAAATTTTGGCAGAGGTTTTGAGAATATCTGTCATGCACTTAGGAGGATTGCCAGTGATTTTGACGGGACAATTGTGTATCCGGTGCATCTGAACCCTAATGTGCAGAAGCCGGTGAAGGAGTTGCTAAGTGATGTACCCAATATCTTACTTATCGAACCACAACCCTACGAATGCTTTGTTTGGCTGATGAACAGATCTACACTTATTATTACTGATAGTGGCGGGGTTCAGGAGGAGGCACCCAGCCTGGGTAAGCCTGTGCTCGTTATGCGGGAAACAACCGAGCGGCCAGAAGCAGTGACCGCCGGAACCGTTGTGTTGGTCGGAACCGATCAGGAAAAGATTGTTAAGGAAGCCTGTGACTTAATCACAAATAAAACGAGGTATGAGGCAATGAGTGGCTTGGATAATCCTTATGGAGATGGACAGGCAGCTGAGCGTATTGCCGATTTTTTAAAACGAGTTTAGATGAATTAGTGTATAGGTGCTGAACTGTTTGCATTGGTTATTGCTGGATTTCAGCAGCATGCTTTCATACCTGCCAAAACCTTTTTTGCACCATCTCGCTTTTACCGGGATGATGCGTGACCACTTTTAACTAAATCTTACTACATGAATAAAAACATAACAGTTTGCACCCTCGGTCTTGGTTACATTGGTCTTCCAACGAGTGCATTAGTAGCATCTAAAGGGGTTAAGGTGTGTGGAGTAGATGTGAATGAATCGGTGGTGGACACCATTAATTCAGGCAAAATACACATTGTAGAGCCAGATCTGAACCTATACGTTACAAAGGCCGTGGAGGCTGGTAATTTGAAAGCCTTTATGGAGGTCCAGTCAGCCGATGTGTATTTAGTGGTTGTACCCACTCCATTCAAAAACAATCATGAGCCAGATATTTCCTATGTGGAGGCCGCTACCCGAAATATTATTCCACATCTCAAACCCAACGATTTATATATTATTGAGTCGACCTCACCGGTGGGTACTACTGAGAAAATGCGGAGTATTATTTATCATGAACGACCAGAGCTAAAGGACAAACTATTTATGGCCTATTGTCCCGAGCGGGTGTTGCCAGGAAATGTAATGTATGAATTGGTAGAAAACGACCGGGTAATAGGAGGTATTGATAGCCGATCGACGGAGAAAGCCATGGAGTTCTATAGTTTGTTTGTGAAAGGTAAGCTGCATCCTACCAACTCGCGGACAGCCGAGATGTGTAAACTCACAGAAAATGCCAGTCGTGATGTGCAAATAGCTTTCGCTAATGAGCTTTCACTGATATGTGACAAAGCTGAAATTAATGTGTGGGAGCTTATTGAACTGGCCAATAAACATCCGCGTGTAAATATTTTGCAGCCGGGGTGTGGTGTTGGAGGTCATTGCATAGCTGTCGATCCCTATTTTATTGTTTCAGACTACCCCCGCGAGTCGCAAATCATTGGCAAAGCAAGAGAAACGAATAATTACAAAGCCTTTTGGGTGGCCGAAAAAATCCAAAATACTATTAAGTCTTTTCAGCTAACTCGTGGTCGGAGTCCGCAATTGGCTATTATGGGACTGGCCTTCAAACCGAATATTGATGATCTGCGGGAGTCGCCTGCAAAATACATTGCACAGCGCGTGATTCAGAATTTAAATGATGAGGTAGTCTTTTTTGTAGAGCCCAATATTGAAAGCCATCAGGTGTTTAAATTAACCGAATATAAAACGGCCTATGAGCAGGCCGATATAGTAGCTTTTCTGGTTGCACACGATGAATTCAAAACGCTTAAATACGATGATAATAAAGTGATTCTTGATTTTTGCGGGATATTTAAGTAGAGATAATAAATTGAATATGAGAGTGTCGGGTGTGATTAGTTCGTATTTTCTATCATGGCACTCAATTGACAATTGAAAAAAAAAGTGACAATTTGTAAAAAACATCAAAAGTATGATTGTGCGTGAAATAAGAAGTAATTATTTAGTGTTCAGGTATCTATGTTTTATTATTGGAGTTGCATTTCTATCCTGTTCGGATAATGAGGAAGTAACACAAAAAATGAAAATTGAGCAGATGACAGTCAAAACAAACGTTGAAACGGAAGCCTTCTTTTTTGGTCACCAGTCTGTTGGTCAGGATTTAGTTGATGGACTTGAGATGATTAATGGCCTTCAGAAGATAGCTGGTTTAAAGGACAGCAACCAAATTGACTCATTGGGCTTTTATCACGATTATATTGGCGAAAACAGGGATCCCCATTCCAAAATAGATGCCTTTAAATCCTACCTGGTAGATAATGGGAAGCCTTTTAAATATGCAGGCTTCAAATTTTGTTACATCGACTTTAATGAGTCAACAGATGTACAAACCGTGTTTAACAGTTATGTGGAGGCTGTACGGGAAATCGAAACAAAGCAGCCGCATATCAGAATCGTACACTTTACGGTGCCGCTTCGCCAGGTTGATACCGGAGTTAAGCTTTGGGCCAAGGAGTTTCTTAACCGGAACACACAGTTCAAAGCCAATCAGGTAAGGGAGCAATATAATACCTTATTAAGAGAGAAATATGGCAATGCCAGGTTGTTTGATATTGCCTATTTAGAAACGGTTAAACCCAGTAATGAGGAAACACTGGTGCGATTTAAAGGCGAAAGCGTTCGCTCATTGAACCCCGCATACACCTACGATGGAGGACACCTGAATGAAACAGGTAAACGGATGCTGGCTGCTCACTTTGTGAATTTTGTAACAACGCTTCGGTAGCAAAGAGGCATGGAGATAAGGAAAATAGTAAAGGACGACTTGGAGCAGGTTGTCCGTCTTTTTAATGATCGCAAATCAACAGAGGAGTTGGCTTGGTTGTTTTTCCATCCATGTGATGAAGATGGCAGTGCCTATGTAGCAGTTAAAGAAGGAAAGGTGGTTGGGGTTATTGGATATGTCAAATCAAGCTATGTCATCAATGATAAGGTCTATAAAGGACTGATTCCTGTTTCTTGGAGAGTGAGTGAAAAATACAAGGGGTTAACAGGCATTAACCTGCTTTTCAAGATACTCAACGAAGCAGATTTTTACATGGGCATTGGCGGCTCTGACGATATGAAAGGTATTTTTAAGACCTTAGGATTCAAACCCGCATCAGAGGCGGCTTTTGGGAAGCGCATCATCCGGCCTTTCAAATATATAGTAAGTGCTGGTAAATGGTCGCCACGCCTGATAGTGAAGACATTTTTGATTTACACAAGCGGCCTAAGACTGTTTAACAAGCCGGGCGAGCTGTTCGAATTAAAAGAAGTCAAGCTGGATGAAGTGGATTTTTCATCACCAATGAACGAAGCTGTAGTGCAAAATAGGATTAGCAAAGCGCATGTTCAGTGGTTAGCTTCTTGTCCTTTTGCCCGCTTACATGCCTTTGAATTTAAGGTTAATGGCCACAAAAGATATGTGTTGGTATACATCAACAATAAGCACAGAGCTGAAATTGTACATCTGCCATTTTTGAACACTGCAAGCGACCGACAGCGGCTGTTGCACAGTATTGATAAAGAGTTGAGTAAGCTGAAAGTTATTTCGGTTTCTATAATGAGTACACACCCGGCCTTAATTAATGATATTAAAAACGCCGGGTATTTATTTGAAAGATATAAAAGACCAATAACACTGAAAGGAGGTAAAAATATTGTGAATGAATTACTTGCTTACCCCTTCCATTTGACGTTTGCTGAATCTGATAAGGGGTATCGCAATATTTGACTTGCTGGTTGGAGATTCAACTGGTTTTGATATAAATTAAATTGGATGATTATGAAAAAAGGTTTACTGGTGCTGCTTATGTGTGTTCCAATTAGTTTATTTGCTCAAGAGGCAATAATTATCGACCATCACTGTATTGATTTTACGAAGATACCGGATAATTTTATTCAAAAAGCGAAAGACGAACTGCATATATTTTATTCGCATTCGTCGCACGGCTACCAGATAACGGAAGGTGGCATGTCTGCCTTAATGAATTACAGCAGCGAATACGAGGAGAAGTTCAGGTATTCTAATAATAGCGAAACAGAGAACAGCCTGTTTATTGAAGAGCGAACAGAGAATCTGACGCAAGATTATTCCAGCTTTGTGCCATCAACCGAGGAGTACCTGAACAGCCATCCGGAGTGTAATGTGGTGATGTGGAATTGGTGCCGGATTTACGACTATCATACCTACACAATTAACGTGCCTCAATACCTCGAAGACATGGAGTACCTGATAGGTAAGTATGGTGAAGGAGGAACTGAAAACCGACCTGTGCCGGTAACCTTTATTTTTATGACCGGTAATGCCAGCGCTGATCGGCCTGTGGATGTGGATAAAGATAATAGAGAGTGCCGAGAGTCCATCGAAAACAACGCCCAAATAAGACAGTATTGCCGCGATAACGGAAAGATTCTCTTTGACTTCTATGCCCTCGAAGCCTATATGCCCGACGGACAGTATTTTGGCGATGGCGATCAGGTCTATACACCTCAATTTTATCTCAATACCGATAACTCGTATTGGAACAGTGACGATCAGGCACTGGGTAATGCCGGCAACGAATGGATGGCAGCTAATCCGCAGTCTATTTATACATTGCTTGCTCCTCATTGTATTGATTGTGCCCACTCTGACGGGGAACCGGAGAATGCCTATACACCTGATAAAAGTCGCCTGCATTGTGTGCTAAAAGGAACAGCAGCCTGGTGGATGTTCGCACGTTTAGTAGGATGGGATGGAAATGGTGAGACAACGGTGGCAGAGGAGCAAGAAGACAAGCGTTTTGTGGTAGCGCAACTTGGGACTAGTCTTTTTCAGGTGCAAAGCCAGCAACCTTGTCGGAATGTTGAGATATACAATATTTTGGGCACCAGAATTATGGAGAAAACCTGGGTAAAGGAGTGGACAATCGATCTGACAGCTTATTCTAAAGGGCTGTATATAATTAAGGCAACCACCGAAAAGGGAAAAGTGTACAGTAAGAAAGTGGCAAATTTATAAGTAAATAGTGGGACAAATAAAGAAGCAAGTACCAAAGAACTTTGTTTTAAGTGTAGCAGGGTTTTTAATCAATTTTTTTGTTGGTATTTGGCTGGTGCCCTACCTGGTAAAACATTTGGGAGCAGCAGCCTACGGATTTATTCCGCTGACGGCAGTTTTTACGCAATATGTTAGTTTTTTTACCAATGCCATAGTTGTTTCTGTATCCAGGTTTTTGTCCATTCAGATACAGAAGAGTGAGATAGATAATGCTATAAAGATATATAGTACTGCCCTGATGCTGCTAGGGGGCATTGTTATTGTTTTATTTCCGGCTTTTACCTACGTCGCTTACAAGATTGATGCCTTAATTAATATTCCTTCGGAGTTAATTAAGGACTGTATTGCTTTGTTCTTTTATTCGTTTCTGGCATTTTTAATTAACCTGTTTGGCAGCGTCTACAAAATACCTCTGTATGCCAATAACAGGCTCGACCGTATTAAAATTATCGACATCATACGAATTGCCACTCGCTTGTTAGTCATTATTTTATTATTTATTGTTTTTGGTCCTAAACTGCAGTTTGTTGGTATTGCTTCATTGGTAGCCTCCATAATAGTGTTAATGTGCTCTTACTACCTGGGGAATAAAGAATATAGTGAATTGGTTTTTCGTCCAGATGCCTTTTCTAAAAAATGGACAAAAAAGCTGTTGAGCTTTGGAGGGTGGACTTTTGTGCACCAGGGAGGGGATTTACTAATTTTTAACGTCGATGTATTAATTGTTAACCTCCTTATTGGCAGTCTGGCCGCTGGTGAATATGGTACCATTCTCACTTGGGGCAACCTGTTAAAAGCAGTATCAGTGACTTTTTCAGGCCTGTTTGGTCCTGTTATTTTAATTTATTTTGCTCACGAACAAAAGGATAAAATCTTAAAAGTTTGCAGGCTGGGTGTTAAGGTTTTAAACCTCACATTGGGGACCATCATCGCTATTCTTTGTGGCCTGTCTGTTCCGTTATTGATTCATTGGCTTGGAGAGGAGTTTCAGCACCTTAGTTCCGTTTTAATAATTAAAATACTTCCCTTGTCTTTTACCTTTGCAATAGGTAGCCTTTTTGCCGTGTTCAGAGCGTATAATAAAATAAAGGTGCCGGCACTCGTAACGATTATTCTGGGCGTGCTGGATGTAATTCTGGCGCTCGCGTTTGTTAAAATTTTGGCCTGGGGCATTGTTGGTGTTGCTGTAGCCAATGGAATTGTTGTTTTGCTGCAGGGAGCTGTATTTGCACCCTACTACGCGGCCCATGTATTGGGACAAAACAAACTTTATTTTTTCAAAGACTTGATAATTGGTACCTGTTACCTGTTTTCTATGTTTTTTCTAATTAAGCTGACCTACGAATATCTTGCTCTGGAGTCTCTTTTTTCAGTCATTGTGCTGGGGGCGGTTTTTGCACTGCTTGGATTTATCGTGTTTTGGCTCATTTTGTTACATAAAAGAGACAGAGAAGAGCTGGTAAATATGTTACCCGCTAAATTAAGAACTTTTCGCCTACTAAGAATATAAGAGTATTAATTAACCTTTCGCCATTGCTATGTCAAAAATATCTGTAATTATTCCGACCTATAATAGTGCCGATACCGTCGAAAATGCGCTTCAAAGTGTATTTAAGCAGAGCTATCAACCATTTGAGGTGATTGTAGTAAACGATGGTTCAACAGATAGTACGGCTCAAATTCTGTCGAAGTATCAAGCGCAGTTAAAAGTGCTTCACAAAGCGAATGGAGGAGCCTCATCGGCCCGCAATGAAGGCATCAGGCTGGCAACAGGAGACTTTATCGCCTTTTTAGATGCCGATGATACCTGGCACCCGCACCACCTTCGTTATGCTACTGAAACATTGTCAGAAAATCCTAACATACACTGGTATACCGGTGTTATTAGGAAGAGTAAGGGCAGTAGCAGTAAAATGAACTATTCCCCTAAAAGTAAAGAAGCCGGACTTAATGGGAACGTGAGAAACTTCTTTTATGATGCCTTTATAAATGATGGGTTTCTGGTGTCAACTACCAGTGTAGTGATAAAAACAGACATATTAAGAGATCTGAAAGGGTTTAAAGAGCATTTAACAACCGGCGAAGATCGGGAGCTGTGGCTACGTATAGCTCTCCAATATCCACATATTGGCTATAATATTAGCGATGTAAATAATTATAACATTATGCCTAATTCATTAAGTTCGGTGGCTGAAAGGCGTTTCGAGCGAAGAGTTAAGGCGCTGGAAGAAATGAGAAAGGAAACGGAGCAGAGCCGATTAGATGGTATTGAAGAGTTTATGAAACAGGAATATGATCGCTGTTTCAGAGTGGGCATTAGGGATGGCAAGTTTCGGGAGTTAATTGAAATGAAAGAAGTGTGGCAGAATTGGAACATTGGTAAAAAGAAGTTTGTTCTAAACATGTACTGCTATTTAGGTAAAAATGGTCTGAACGGAGAGTTAATTAATAAAATCATGGCCAAGTGTTATGGTTACTAGCTAGCCGATTGGCTTTAGGCCTCAAAGTGGCGGTTAAAATGCTGCTGGTATGTTAGTGGCTGATTTTTGATAAAAAGCAGTGACGGCGTACAAGCACCTTTACGGTGAAAAATTGAATCAAACCTAACAAATTAATCGATGAGTCAAATGGCAAACAAACAAGTCGTTTATTCGATAATCAAACTATTTTGTCTGGGAATACTTCTAAACCTTACTTCTTGTATTCCACATAAAAAAGTTAGTTACTTTAAGGAGCTTGAGGATCACACCAGCTTCAATCTCGAAATTCCTGAAGCCCAAAAGCGTCTCATTCAATATGGCGATCGTCTGATAATAGAAGTGTTGAGTGTGAATGAGCGGGTGAATAGTATTTTTCGTGGAACAAGCAGCCAGGACGTCAACTACACCACCTACATAGTAGACGATTATGGCAAAGTGAATTTTCCGTTCATTGGGAGCATAGAGGTTTATGGTTTATCACAGGAAGAGGCCGGTAAAAAAATCGAGTCAGAATTGATGGAATACCTAAATCAGCTGGTGGTTAAGGTCCGTATTCAAAGTAATCTGGTTTCCCTGGTGGGCGAATTAAGAACCCCTGGCATGTATGAATTTTCAGAGGATAAAATTGAGCTCTTGCGGGCAATTGCTTTAGCTGGCGGAGTATCTGATTTTGGTAAGAAGGATGAGGTCCATATTCTTCGGCGAACGGGTAATGAATTGAAAACGTTAACGGTGGATCTGACTGAACCGGATTATTTTAATGGGGAGGAGTATTTCGTGTATCCAAATGACATTATTGTTATCAATGCCGTTAAGCAAAAGAACCGCCAGTTGAGTTCCCTAAACTGGACGACTATTCTTGCATTGCTAACTACTTCAATTACAGTGTACTATTTTATTACCAATTTAAATGAGTAATTAAACTGTTTTACAATGCCTTTAAAATTAGATCAGGACAGGTTGTTTAAAATCATTTGGAAGTACCGATACTATTACATCCTGTCAGTTATAATATGTAGTGTTAGTGGTTATATTTTAACCAAACTGGCCGAAAAGAAATACCAGGTTCAGGCAACTGTTCTTGTTCGAACCAGCCAGCAGTATGATCGTTCGCTGGCTCCGGTTGAGATTCAACAGGGCTTTTCGAGTAGCAGGACGGCAGAAGGTTTTCGGAATGAAATTCTGTACCTGACATCTTATAAGAACATTGAGGCGGTTCTAAAGCGCCTGGATATTAATGTGAGCTACTTTGTTAGGCAAGGGTTTTTCAAGAGAAAGCAAGAAGTGTGGTCTGGCTATCCGTTTAAGGTGCAACTGAATAGAAGCCACGTGCAGGGGGTTGAGATGGAGTTTGAGATAGAACGGGAAGAAGATGGGAGGCTTCGCCTAAAAGCAAATGGCGAAGAAGTTTCTTTATTTAACACCCTAACCTGGCAAAAGATTGGAGAACTGCCCAAATATGAATATGATGAATATGTGACCCTTAATGATACCATTACCACGGCATGTTTCTCGTTTGTGCTGGAAGATAATATGGAGGTCGAATTTCATCCTAATTACAGCTATTCCTTTAAAATTAACAACTTCTACAAACAGGTTGATCATTACCGCAATACAATTCGGGTAAATATATTAGGCACTCAGGTAACTGCGGCTGAAGTAAATCTTCTTACCACAATTCCCAAGCGGGGAGAGTTGTTTATGACCTACTTACTCGATGAGTACCTGTCGGAGGATCTGGAAAAGAAAAACCAACTGGCTCAGGCAACAATCAATTACATCGATTATCAAATTGCCATGGTTGAGGATTCACTGTCAAGTGCTGAATCGTTATTGAAAACATACAAATCATCTCAGAACCTGACCGATATAAGTGCACAAAACCAGCAGCGCCTTCAATTGATTGCAGAATTGCAGCGCGAAAAGGCCGAACTGGATTTTTCCTATCAATACTATAAAGTGCTTAATGATCAGTTGATTGAGAATGATTTTCAGAATTTTGTCTTACCATCGCAAGGGAGTGTAGAGGACATGGTACTTTCTCAATTAGTAACCGGCCTTTTAGAATTGTTCGCTCAACGAAGAGGGGTAGCCAACAATGGGGACAATTCAAAAAATATTTTTGTTGAAGAGTTGGATAGTCGCATAAATGCCGAAATGGATAATATTCAAAACCATTTGAAAAGTAAACTCAGTCGTCTCGAATTGGGGAGAAAAGACTTAAATGCGCGTATCAATGAGTTGGCTAATGAGGCCAGAAGGGCGCCCGATAAGGAAATTAGGCTGGCCAAGTTTGAGCGGCGTTTTAACCTTGAGGATGAGTTGTACTCATTTCTGCTTAGAAAACGGGCAGAGGCGGAAATGTCGAAAGAGTCAAACCTGCCCAATAAGGAAATCGTTAATCCGGCTCGGCTGGTTAGCGATGATCCGGTTTTGCCCCGTAAGAAGGTAAATTACTTTATTTCAGTCTTTTTGGGCGTGTTTATCCCTTCGTTGTTTGTGTTGCGTACTTTCCTGTATAATAAAAAAATATTTACGCTTGAAGAAATCGAAGATGGCTTTAAGCTGCCTGTGATTGGAAGAATAAAGCACCTGGATAATTCAAAAAAAGCATCTATTAAGAATACGCCTTTTGAGGAGTCGTTACGCTATATGAATTACTACATCGATGTATATTCAAAGAATAAGGCAACAAAAGTACTGGGGATGACGTCTTCTATGAGTAGTGAAGGGAAATCCTTTATCTCATTCAATTTAGCGCAGGTGCTGGCAGATAGTAAGCAGCATGTTATTTGTATTAATATGGACTATCGGAAGAGTAAAGCTCTGAAAGAAAAATCAGGCAGAGGAATATACGATGTATTGGGCGGGAAGGCAGAACTCAAGGATGTTATAAAAGTCGATCAGCCGTATCATTACATTGAGCCAGGCAGAGGCTTTTCCCTGTCAATATTGGGTGAAGATGGGCAAAAGCGGATAAGCCATATTCTGGAGCAACTGAAAACGGCCTATGATTATATAATACTCGATTTTCCGCCAGTTGGCATCGTTTCCGATTATCTGCATGTAATCGATAATCTGGATATTATCGCCTTTGTGGTGAGGTTGGGAGTCTCAGATATTGTGCAAATTGAGCAATCGCTTAAGAACTTGGAGGCGCATGTGCCACGTCAAAACGTTAACTTAATCATTAATGATATTAAAGTTAACTCGGGCTATTACGGCAAATATTATAAATAATGCTTTCACTGAATACCGACAGTCTATCACTTAAGCAGAATGACCGATGGGGGCTTGAAAAGTTTATTTTCTATTTGCCATTGTTTCTGCTGGTATTGGAGGTCATGCAGGGTTATGTATCCATACCAGGTATAGGAACTTTGCGGGCACTGATTGTAGCGGCATGTGCAATTACTTATTATGTTAGAAAACCCGAAAAAATAGGTTCTTATAGCGCCGTGTGGCTGTTTTTGTTTTATGTGTTTATATCTGTTCTAAGATCAACGCGTTATTCAGAAGCATTTCAGAACTATATTCGTGTTTTTGATTCATTAATAATGTTGCCTTTGGCTTATGAGGCGTGCAAGGACGGTCGGGATTTAAAGTACTTTTTTGATGGCATTGTGCTCATGGGCATTGTATTCATGCTTAATGGTATTATATGTGCTACTTTTAAGATAGGGACCAATCCATACGGAGGAAGTTTCGTAATGGGCTCAATCGTTATCAACAAACTATATTCTGGTTCCTATTTCATTATTCTATTTCCTCTAATACTATTTTTTAGGAGGTATAACCGGTTTGTCATTCCGCTTTTTGTGGTAACCGGTATTATTTTCATAGAACTGGTACTTATGCTGCGTCGCACAGCGATTGCCCTTCCGCTAATTGGTTTATGTGTTATGTTTGTTTTTACACAGCGCAAAGCAAAATTTATATTGACGCTGGTAGTTGGCGTAACGCTGGCCTTTTTAGCTTATCCTTTGTATGGAGATATACTGATGGATAGTATGGCCAACCGGGAGCACGTATTTGGCGAGCATGCCAACTCTATTGAAGAAGAGGGCAGATATATTGAGAGCGTGGCAGTGACCACCGAAAGGCTTGGCAACGACGTGTCGTATTGGACTTTTCTGTTCGGAAAAGAAGCCCTAAACTCCAAGGGAAACTATTATCATGGTTTGTTGGGTCATCGGCCTATTCACCTCGATTACAATAAGCTGATTCACGGGTTAGGCTTGATAGGTACTCTCTTGTATCTCTTAATTTATATACAAATTATTCTGAAGTTTATTATTGCCTACCGGAATGCAAAAAAGACACCCATTGTTGTTGAATTGCATGGCATGTTCTGGGCTATTTTATTGACTTCTTTGGCTGTTTCCAGCATTGGAGGTTTTTACGAGCTGACGTTTAGAACGATTATTTTTATGTTTTTGGGGCTTGCAATAAAAGTTGTGGAGACACAGCGTATCAGCAATATTTGAAAAAAAAGGATGGAAAATAGGAAACTTAAACTAGTGATGGTCACCGAGAATTTGGGTATCGGAGGGAAAGAAAGGCGCATGCTGGAGATTGCCCGGGGGTTGATACAGTTTTATAACTATCAGGTCACAATAATTATTTTACGTGATTGTATTCAGTATGATTATATTAAAGATATAAATGTTGAAGTGAAGGTAATAAAGCGAAAAGTAAAAAAAGATATTACGGTCTATGGGAGGCTTTATAAATACCTGAAAGCACATCAGCCAGATGTGATTCAAGCCTGGGGAGGGATGAGTGCGTTTTATGCCCTGCCTGTTGCCCGCTTTATGGGCGTACCTACGGTTAACTCAATGATTACGAACACGAAAAAGCCGAAAGTATTTTCCGTTCTTTGGCTCGAAAAAATACTCACCTTTCCTTTGTCAGATATAATTATGTCTAATACAAAAGCCGGGCTGGCCACTTATTCGGCTCCTCTTGGGAAGAGCCGTTTTGTGCATAATGGCTATGATTTTGCAAGGCATCACAGAGAGATAGAAGAAGAAAAAAACAGGGTAACTGCCCAGCTTAAACGAAAATACAAGGTAGTGATGATAGGTGCTTTGTCGGCCAGAAAAGACTGGGCTGCTTTTGCCAATTTAGCTGCGTATGTGGAGAAGGAGAGAGGAGATGTTGATTTTATTGGCATAGGCAGTGGCAATGAACAGCAAACAGCTACCTGTAAAGACTATGAACTGATGACGCCCAATTTAAAGTTTATGGGGCATATCAATGCCGTAGAAAGCCTTTTGAAGTACTTTGACCTTGGCATATTATTCACTGCCAACGGCCACTCCGAAGGAATATCAAATTCTATATTAGAGTATATGGCTGCCGGAAAACCGGTTATTGCCACCAAGGCCATGGGAAATGATGAGATAATAGAGGATGGCGTTAATGGGTTTAAAATTGAAGACAATAATATTACTGAGGCATATAAGTTATTAAGCCGCTTGTTAGATAATAGCGAACTGTTAGCTGCAATGGGTGATGAAGCACAGAAAACTGTTAATGAAAAGTTTGCCTACAAAAGAATGATAGATGAAATGCATCACATTTATAGTGAACTTATTGATAGTTAATTTGGTTATATAAAAAGGTCACTTGACTTAATTGTTCTTAAGGTGGACAAATGAGTAAGAACATACGATTAAGCTGGCTTCAAAAACCAACATTATTCCTAAAATATGAGACGAAAATTATTTGTTGTGAGCATACTGGTTGTTGGTCTTGTCTCCAGCTTTTATTGGCTTGAGCCTTATTTCAATAACTCTGCTACACAACTGGGGTTTGGTGCAGGGGATAAATTTTTAATTGTTCATGCTGATGATTTGGGACTTACTTCTTCTACCAATAAAGCTTTTATTGATGCGAAAGAAAATGGCTTGATTAACTCGGCCAGTATTATGGTTAACTGCAGGGCGTTTGACGAAATTGCAGAGTATGCTAAGGTCAGGCCAGAGTTTGATTGGGGTGTGCACTTAACTCTGACTTCCGAATGGGATAAGTATAAGTGGGGGGCAATAGCAGAGCCTAATGAAATACCGTCTTTACTTACCAGTGAAGGATACTTTTATTCCCATAAGAAAGATGTTTATAAGCACGCCAACCCTGATGAGGTTTATAAGGAGCTTAAGGCGCAAATAGACAAGGCTATTGCCAGCGGAATTCCTATAACACACCTCGATAGCCATATGGGGGTGCTTTATGGCAGTGCCGATTTTCTGAGGGTTTACATTAAAGTTGGAACCGAATACAATTTACCTGTCTTTATTCCGGAGAGGGCCATTACCAGAGAGCTGTCAAAAGTGTTGGCTGAATTTGACCACAACATTATTATCATCGACAATACTTATTTGAGAGGCACTGTTGCAGACAATGAAAGCCATGGTGATGGTTATTTGGAGTTTATTACTTCATTGGAGCCGGGAATTAATCAAATTTTAATCCATCCGGCCCTGGCAGATAGTGTTCTCCGATCATTTATGGGTGAAGATGTTAGTTATGGGGCTTTATGGAGGCAGAAGGATTATGATTTTTTTAGTAATCCTGATTTAAAAAATATCATCTCTCAAAACGATATCTTTTTAATTGACTGGAAGCAACTGGCTGGAGTGCAGTATAATTAAATTGGGCTCCCGCAGTATAGAAAAGTAGCTGGTCGCTTAAGTATTTCACATGCAAAGAAATAAGCTGCTTGATCTGCTTAAATTGTTATTGGCCTTTCTTGTGATAACCGGCCATGCAAAGTTTTTAACAGATACAAGTGAAAGTTTAAGCTATTACCTGAATAATGGACTTTTTAGGATTGTTGTACCTATTTTCTTAATAATTAGTGGGTACTACTTTAGTAATGCCGTTAATGGTCATAAAGTCATCAGATGGTTTAAAAAGATTTTACTCATCTATCTGATATGGATGGCCGTATACATTCCAATGTGGTTTGTGATGGATTTTGCGAATTTCATGATGAAGCTGTTTATGGGGTGGCATCATCTATGGTACTTGATTGCAATTGTTTATGCCGGTATATGTGTTTATGCGCTTAAGGATGTGAAGGCATCACTACTTATTGGTTTAGCTTTTTTTCTACTTGTTACCGGATATATAATTCAGCTGGGATTTATTACAGATTTTTTCACTGACTTCCCCTACTTAAGTAAACACTCGCGTTACATTTATAGAAGCTTTATTTTTATTGGCTTTCCTTATTTTTATGTTGGCTATTACATCCGGCAACAAAATGTAGCAGCAAAGCTAAATCGGGCACAATCGATATTACTCGTTTGTGTGGGGCTTGTTTTGATAAATCTGGAGAGCTATTTTTTTTACAATCAACTTAACCTGCACAGGGAAATAGATATAAAACTCTCAGCTTTAGTGTTGGCGCCGTCATTATTTATTCTCACTTCAAAATTTAATCTAAAGATGAATGTTGATGGGAAGATGTTGGCGGTCTATTCAACGAACATCTATTTAATACATGTCTGGCTTTTGGTGTTTTATCGCACTTTTTTTAGCTTACCCAAGCTACTGTTGCCGGTAATTGTTTTTTTAACTTCTGTTGTGCTAATTACATTGGGCTTAAAAGTTAAAAGAGGGCTACCGGGTTTCATCCGGCACTTGGCTGTGTTCAAGAAATAACGCGTAATGGTTTTCGGCATGAACGGATTTATCAGATGGGCTTTTTCAGGCTGAAGCTCCAGGTGTATTTGGTCAAATCAAAAAAAACAAAAGCAGAGTCGGCAATATGCCTGGCTCTGCTTTTTGTATTTATTAATAATAACCTCAGTTCGACATAAATTTTAGAACTCAGATCAACCGTCTATGCGTATTATTGTGCTTCGTAGGCTCCAACATCAGGGCGCTCACTTTGAACTCTTGTATTGCCGGTAATGTCATTACCAAGTCCTGAGATGACATCACCACCATTAATTGCAGCCGCCCCTCCGGCTAGCCTAAAGTTATTGGCCGACATATCGACAAAGTCATCTTCATCGGCAATCATGTTTGAAGCATCAAAGGCTTCGTAAGGCTTCGTATCTGAATAGAATAAGCAATTCTTCATTACATAGGTATCTAAATCAGCAGCCCAGGTCTCTCCATCATCGTTTCGCTCTCCCTGGTCATGGAAGAAGAAGTTGTCATTTGGGCCACAGGTAGCATGTGTAATGGTCATATTCTTTATCATCCGTTCAAACCTGAAAACGTACTCGTTGTTGAAGGCAAGAACATTGTGGATGGTAGCATGTGCACCTCCTTGTTCCTCATTATTAACTTCACCTCTCATTCTGAAAACAAACTGGTTGTTATAAGCTGTAACAGCATTGAATGTCCAATCTGTTTGGTACTTTACGTTGAATACCGAGCGGTTACTAAAGAATGGAACCTTGGCAAAATCATGCACTAAGATATTTGTAATTGTTACCTTAGGGCGATGTGTTAATGGTTCGTTTTCGTAAGTTTTGGTATCAATCCCGTTTTCACCAGGTGAAGCGCCTGCACTCCAGTCACCCGAATTTTGGGCTAATGGTCCTGTCCATAATCTGGTGTGTTCCACAGTCAGGTTATCCCAAAGCTTCTCAGCACATTTATTATACCTGTCCGGATCTACCTGTAAACAGTCTCCCGATGCGTGGTGTATATCGCAATGTATAATTTTTAAGTTGTTACAGTGTGTACCTGTTATGGCGTGCGCATCAACCGGGCCATTTTCAGAGCCTCTCAAAATATGGTGAATTTCGCAGTTTTCAATTGTGATATTGTCTGCAGCAACGGTTACGCCACCTACTTTTGCATTTTTAACCTCGCAATTGCGAAGAGTTGAGTTATCGCCATTGTATCCAAGGTAGTTGTCAAAGCTAATACTCTGGCCATCAACCTCTCTTGGCATGCCGTAGTGAGCAAAAACTACCAGTTCTCTAAAGGCTCTTTCATTCAATTGAAGCTCTTCGTTCCAGTACTTCATATTAAAGTCTTCATGTGCCCAGCTGCCGTCCATAACAAAACCACTCACAATGTAGTACTGATTGCGTATCAGGAAGATTTCGCCGCCGTAGCCGGGGGCTCTTTTTAGAATTGGTCTATCATACAAATCTTCAGCCTCAATAAGAATTGGTTTTTCCTGTGTGGCATCATTCATTGTGGCTATTCTGCTGTTGATCAGGTAAGTTCCTGATTTTACGTAAATCTGATCGCCTGGTTCAGCTATTGCCAGTGCGTTGTTAATGTCGTTAAATGGGTTGGCTTTAGTACCGTCTCCGTTAGTACTAACGTTGGCTACGTAATACTGTGTTCCGTCGGTTGATTTGATCTCGCTACTGCTGATTGGGGTTTCCAGTAAACCAGGAGTTGGAAACTTTCCCATGCTTGGGGGTAATATTTCATCTGGTTTTTCTTCAGGAACTGTTGGGCCTGATTCATCGATAATTGCATCTTGTTCACATCCAACATAAAAGATGGATGTTATAACTAATAATAAAAAGAAAACCGTCCTACTCATAATTAAATTTTTTACATAATTAATCCATTACGTTTAAAAGCAGTGCTTCTAAACATTCACCCCACTATACTTCTTTTTTTTATGCTTTATTTAGGTACCCTCTATCGCAAAAAAATGTATCAGTTATGCATAAGGTCTATGTCAATAATCTGGCGCAATTTATGTATCAAATACGAATGTTCATCAAAAATGTTGTTAAAAATTCCGGTTTTTTTAATGTTTTAACATTCAGTGGGATATGTTATTGTGACCAATCCCAGAGAGCGTAAGGGCTTGCAAAGAATGAAGGTGATTTTCGGCTTAACATTTGTTTTAGCCAGAAAAGTGACATTTGTCATTCTATTTCTAAGTGTCAGTATAACTATTTCACAATTAGTGGGGTGATGAAGTGGATAGGGTGAGGGTGGCGGAGTAGATGACAGATGGTATCATTGCGTAAATTTAAAAGAAAGTACGGGGCTGTTGGAGGATGTGGTTCGTCACATCTGGTGATTCGGATGCACTATGGCATCTGTGGTATTTTTTAAGATTACAGGAGGTGGTTTGTTGATCATGGATAGTCGTTTGTCAAACGACTGATACGCCGCTAATGGTTGGTGCTTTTTATGGCCAGGTGAGGTGAGGCAGAAGATTGCATGGTCATAAATCAGGGATGGCGCCAAAAACTCAAAATGACTTATAAGTAGCTGATTTTGTTAATACCACGAAACCATTGTTTAGTGGAATTATTTTGTGTGTCTGACAAAAAATGGCTCTACATAACCTCTAGTTAAGTATATTGGTACTTAAATTAATAGGGAGATATGAAAGAGAAAATTAAGGAATTCATTGGAGAGATTACGTTCATGGATACTTCATCACTAGGCGATGAATTAATGCTTTTTGAAGAAGGGGTATTCGACTCAATGGGATTGTTAAGTTTGATTACTTTTTTGGATGAGGAGTGGGGCGTAAAAATAGATGATACTGATTTGTCAGAAGAGAATTTCCAGAGCGTAAATGCGATTGTGGCGTTTCTTGAAAGAAAGTTAGTCTCACAAAGCTAGAATAGATGTGTGGAATTGTTGGATTTCTGAACCATAACTTTATAGCAGACCATCAACAGGTTATTCTTAATAAGATGCTGACACGCATTGCATATAGGGGACCCGATGAAACAGGACTATATCTTCACCCAAAGTGCGCGATGGGCAGTGTGCGATTAAGTATTGTGGACCTTAGTTCGGGGCAGCAACCCTTGACTAATCAGGATGGTACTATGTGGATTGCCTATAATGGTGAAGTTTACAACCACATAGAGTTGCGTGCCAAACTCAAGAAAAAAGGACATCAGTTCAGAACATCGAGTGACACAGAAGTGGTACTGCATATGTATGAGGAGTATGGTGCTGCTTGTCTGAGTCAACTCAACGGGCAATTTGCTTTTTCTATTTGGGATGAAAAGCGAAAACGCCTCTTTTTGGCCCGGGATCGCTTTGGAATTCGACCATTGTTTTATACTCAGGTCAATCATCAATTAATCTATGCATCGGAAATAAAATGCTTGTTTGAACACCCTCAGGTCGAGAGAGCTGTTGACCATTATGGCCTTAAAGAATCATTAACCTTTTGGGCACCACTGTCGCCCGGCACCTTTTTCGACGGCGTTAAAGAGCTCCCTGCTGGTTGTTACCTGGAAGCAGATAGCAGTGGTTTTAGCATTGAACACTATTGGAAACATCAGTTTACTGATAATTACTTTCAAGGATCGCGAGACGAGGCAGCTGAAGAGTTGCGCATGTTGCTGAAGGATAGTGTGAAGTTGCGCTTGCGCGCTGATGTGCCGGTGGCCGCCTACTTAAGCGGAGGCTTAGATTCAAGTGTTACCACTGCTTTGGTCAAAGAGATAAAGCCCGATATTTTAAATACTTTTTCAATAGGATTTGATGAGCGCTCTTTTGATGAGTCAGCTTATCAGAATGAGGTGGCAGGTTTTTTCAACACCAACCATAAAAGTATTTCCTGCTCCAATGAAGACATTGCCAAATGGTTACCATTGGCTGTTTATCATGCCGAGACGCCACTCTTGCGCACTTCTCCAATTCCAATGATGCTGTTATCATCACTCGTGCGACAAAACAATATTAAAGTCGTTTTAACCGGAGAAGGAGCTGATGAAATATTGGGCGGCTATAATATCTTTAAAGAAGCAATCATTCGACAGTTTTGGTCGAGGCAGCCACATTCCAAAATCAGGCCTCTTTTGCTAAAAAGGTTGTATCCATATATTCCTCAGTTGGAAGGGGCTTCAGCTTTACACTTAAAAATGTTTTTTGGCTATCAGCTGGAACACACCGATTCGCCGGTTTACTCTCATTTAGTGCGGTGGCGAAATGGACAGCAGCTCACTAATCTTCTGGCAGTTGATGTTGCCAAAAGCATAGAGAATTACCACCCTATACAGAATTTATCCGAAAGGTTGTTTGAGGAAGTCAAGGGGTATAGCGTACTCGAAAAAGCACAACTAATCGAGAGCCGACTGTTTATGTCGGGTTACCTGCTCTCCTCGCAAGGAGACAGAATGGCAATGGCCAATTCAGTTGAAGGTCGTTATCCGTTTCTCGATCATCGTGTGGTTGAGTTTTGTGCAACGTTGCCCGATGATTATAAAATTAAGGGCTTAAACGAAAAGGTACTCCTTAAAACAATGATGCAAAACCAATTGCCACCTTCGGTTATCAACAGACCAAAACAGGCTTATAGAGCACCTGTTGCTCAGTCGCTTGTGCACGACCCGCAATTATTGGATGAGTACCTGAATTCTGATTTCTTAAAGCAATCGGGCTTGTTTAATCCTGCAAAAGTGGCTGCACTACTTAAAAAAATACAGGCAAGTCCATCGGTTACAGAGCAAGATAGTATGGCTCTAATAGGGGTTTTAACATCACAAATATTGTATAAGCAATTTATATCTGATTACCGGACCATGCACGAGGAGACCCTCCTGAATGGGGAAGTGAAAAATAAACAAGTAATTATTTGACAACGCAAAACAATGACTAAACCTAAATTTACTAAGGAGATAATTAAGTTAGCTAATGTAGATGCCACCATTGATCGGATTGTAACAAAGTTGAAAGATGATGTATATCGAGTGCTGCGACGGCGCGGAGGAGTGGTTGGAATTAGTGGCGGGATAGACTCGTCGGTAACGCTGGCACTGGCAGTGAAGGCATTTGGAGCAAAGAATGTGTTAGGGGTGATGTTGCCCGAAAAAGACTCGAGTGACGAAAGTAAGGCTTTAGCGTTACAGCTGGCACAGAAGTTTGGTGTAGACGTTGTAGAAGAAAATATAAGTGGAGCACTTGAGGGGTTTGGCTGCTACAGTCGAAGAGATGAGGCGGTGAAGCGCGTTATACCGGAGTTTAATCCACAAACTGATAAGATGAAGATCGGAATTCCCGATGAGTTTTTAAACTCTAAGCTTCCTCCGGTTTTTTATGTAACAGTTATATTTGCTGATAACACTGAAAAAAGTGAACGTCTACCCCTGAATGAATACCTCCAGATTGTGGCGGCTTCAAACTTTAAGCAACGAAGCCGCATGTCCATGCTTTATTACCATGCAGAAGCCAGGCATTATGCTGTTATCGGTACACCCAATAAGCATGAAGTTAAGCAAGGCTTTTTTGTAAAGTATGGAGATGGCGGTGCAGATGTTATGCCCATAGGCAACTTATATAAAACACAAGTTTATGAGTTGGCCAGTGTACTTGGTGTTCCTCACGACATCATTAACCGGGTACCAACTACCGATACCTATACGGCAGAGCAAACGCAGGAAGAGTTTTTCTATCAGATGCCTTTTGAAACAATGGATTTATTGTGGCATGCCTGGGAAAGCGAATATGCACCAGCTGAAGTAGGGCCTGTGGTCGGTAAGGATGCCTCCGAAGTAAGTAGCATATTCAAGAATTTTGAGCGTAAAATGAAAACCACAGATTATTTACGGAGGTCACCTATTCACAACTATTAAAAGCCGCTTAAATGAACTGTGTTGATTATTTGTTACAGGAGCATCTGGCTCGTGAGGGCGATTTTATTCTGGGGAGAAACACAACTTTATCATACCCACAGCTTATTGAGCGGGTATTGAAGCTATCGGGCTGGTTCCAACAAAACATTGGTCAGGGAAATAATGTGATATTGATGCTTCCCAATAGTGCTCTTTCAGTTGTCGCTTATTTGGCGATTATGAAGTCAGGCAATGTTGTTGTGCCTTTAAATCCAGCTATGGAAGAGGGTAATTTCAAGGAAATTGCTGCTTGCTCCGCTGCTCAATGCATGGTAGCCAGTCAGCAGGTGGCAAGGCGGTTGAGTCCGTCCATAGAGATAATACTTTGTGAAGCAGAGCTGGAAGATATAATGCAGCATCCACAAACGCCATTATGGAGCTATGCAACAAGCGAAGCAGGCGAACTGGCACAAATCATTTTCACGTCTGGTTCAACGGCAAAACCTAAAGGGGTCATGCTTTCGCACCGCAACATTATTGCCAATACCGATTCAATTGTTGCCTATTTGAACCTTACAGATACCGACATCATCGAAATAGTTTTGCCTTTTTACTATTGCTACGGACTGTCCTTATTGCATACGCATTTGAAGGTTGGCGGAAGTGTTGTACTCAATAACACTTTTATTTTTTTGAACTCGGTTTTAGACGATTTGCAAAAGTATAAGTGCACTGGTTTTGCAGGGGTGCCCAGCCATTTTCAAATTTTATTGCGAAAGTCAGAGAGCTTCAAAACGCAGAAGTTCCCAAACCTGAAGTATGTGACCCAAGCGGGCGGTAAGCTGCATAATGCCTTCATTAAAGAGTTTTGTGCCTGCCATCCAACAATTGATTTCATTGTTATGTATGGGCAAACAGAAGCCACCGCCCGTTTATCATACCTGCCTCCAAACCGGTTGAAAGATAAGCTGGGTTCATTGGGGAAAGGCATTCCCGGAGTTGAACTAAGGGTTGTTAATAAGGAAGGAAAAACGGTTAAGGCAGGTGAAGTAGGCGAAATTATTGCGAAAGGAGATAATGTGATGATGGGCTACTTTGAGGACCCTGAAGAAACGGCAGAAACCCTAAAAAAAGGTTGGCTGTACACAGGTGATCTGGCCACAGTGGATGATGAAGGGTTTATCTTTCATTCCGCGCGTCGTAAAGATATTATGAAGGTAGGAGGAAGGCGGGTGAGCCCTAAAGAGATTGAGGAGGTGATTGTAGGAATTAATGGTGTGATTGATTGCACTGTTGAGGCTATAGCGGATGACTTGCAGGGAGAGGCTGTAAAAGCCACTGTTGTATTGAATAAGAATCATGCGGAGGTGACTGCGTTGTATATAAAAAAAGTGTGTGCCGATAGTTTGTCAATTTATAAGGTGCCAAAAGTTATTGAGTTTTTGAGCGACATTAAGGTGAGTGCTACCGGTAAAAAGGTAAAAGGATGAGTAGCTGGTTGCAACTATCAGATGCGTTGCATTAATCTACTTTTTATTACAATTCATAAAAATCAATCGCGATTTTATGTTTTTTGATTAGTGAAGGATTTTCGTACAGGAAGTTAGAAATATGTATGGCGAGTGGTGATTGGTGGTGATTAGAGGGTTGCTATTGAGAAGATTAAAGTCTAATAGAACTGTACAAATGCTTAATATACTCGTACATTGTTTTATAATAAACTGATATCAACTGGGATGAGAAGTATCGAATCAATTAGTGCTATAGGAGTCAGTCAGGAGATCGAAAATACTACTCAGAGTGAGCTGGCAATTATTTCATCTGCAGGCCCCAAACAAGAAACAAAAGCAGGCCAGGCTAAAGAGGCGCTTTTAAAGCAGATGGACATAAAGGTGTATGATTACATTGCCCAACATGTTATACCAGAGAGGGAAAGTGTGAGGGTGATGGATATCTATAAAATTGATCAACTGGATAATAGAGCCACGGAAAGAGCCCGAAGTCTAATTAATATTCATCAAATTAACGATGTAAAGTACATCAATAAATTCCTGAAACGGGTCAATGCCAATCTGCCTGATGCAGGGTTGTTTATTGGATGTATTGAAACCGTTCAAATCAGAAAAAGGAAGCTGTTTGCCAACGGGCGTAATATTTTTAAATCTCTCTACTGGTTTTTTTGTTTTATTTTTCATCGAGTGATGCCCAAAATCCGATATGTACAAAAAGTCTACTTTGGCATTACCAAAGGGAAGTTCCGTTGGTTAACAATGGCTGAAATGCTCGGACGCCTTGTTAGCTGTGGCTTTGAGATTATCGAATACAAAGAAATTGAAGGTAAGCTGTATTTTGTTGTGATGAAAACCCACGAGCCAACCAACAACCAAAAACCTTCATTCGGACCTTTGTTTGCCATGAATAGAATTGGAAAAAACGGTAAGCTCATCAAAGTCTATAAATTGCGAACCATGCACCCCTATTCTGAATTTTTGCAGGACTTTGTGGTGAAACTTAATGGTTACAATGAAGTGGGTAAACCAGCCAATGATTTTAGGTTGGCCGACTGGGGCCGTCTTTACCGAAAATACTGGCTGGATGAAATTCCTCAATTTATCAATGTACTGAAAGGGGAGTTGGCGATAGTTGGCGTGCGTCCCTTGAGTCAAACCCGTTTTAATGAATTACCCGAGGATGTAAGGCAAAAACGCATTCGTTTTAAACCCGGGTGTATTCCACCGTATGTTGCGTTAAATATGCCTGATAGTGAGCAGAATATAGAAGCCGAGCGGATTTACATGGCAGCCAAAGAAAAGGCCCCTTTTCTAACTGATGTTAAATACTTTATAATGGCCGTATATAACATTTTAACGGGCAAAATAAAGAGTTCATAATTACTATTGATAATGAGTAAAAGATAGCATAAATTTATTTTTATGTTATCAATGCTAAACCTTTTTCTCAGGAAGGCTCCTTTTGTAAGGATTGTTATTCCTATCATCATTGGTATTTACAGCGCTTATAAGTTGCCATCATCGGTATATGCAAGTGCTATTGTTTGCATAACGTTATTTGTTTCTTTTAGTGCTATTGTCTTCTGGCAACATAAAGTGGGCACGTACAGATACCGGTTCTTTTCAGGGTTTATCGGTTTCATCATGCTTTTTGCTTTTGCTGTGCTTTATTTTCAGCTTCGAAAACCCTCAAGTATCGATTCAGACAGTTCAACAGGCATACAAGTCCAGGTGATACAGTTCATAGGTGAAACAGATAAGAACCACAAATATGAAGTGTTTTTGAAAGGAGTGGCTTGTGATTCATTGTTGAGTTACGTTGATGGTAAAGGCATTATTTATATTCCCAAAGAGGAACCTAGTACTAAGCATAATACGGGTGACGAACTTTATCTGTCCGGCCATTTTATTCCATTTTTGAAACCTGATACCCGATTTGATTTTGACTACAGCACGTATTTGCGTAATCAGAGAATAGTTTTTCGATACTTGGTGCAAGGCCTGGATGTAGTAGATGTTGAGCCTGCTTACCTGCATCCAACTCTGTTAAGTGTAAAGCTTAAAAACTATTTGCGAAACAGCTACTTGAATGGTGGACTCAGTGATGCTCAGTTAGCCATTTTAAATGCCCTTTTCTTAGGTGATAAAAGCCTTTTAAGCTATGAGCAAAAAAGTGCCTTTTCAAAGGCCGGGGCCATGCATCTATTAGCTGTAAGCGGGTTGCATGTAGGAATCATTTATATGCTGCTGCTTGGTGTGGCATCGCTTGTAAGGCTTAAACGAAAAAAGGTTTTAATGGCTGTTTTCGTCATTGCCTGTCTTTGGTTTTATGCGGGTGTAACAGGCTTTTCTCCATCCGTGTTGAGGGCAAGCCTCATGTTTACAATTCTTGAGTTTGGGCGCATTTCGAACAAGCAAACTGGTATTTTTAATTTGCTTGGAGCGTCCATGTTTATCATCATTCTTATTGAACCGTTGTCTGTTTTCAATATTGGTTTTTGGTTAAGTCACGTGGCAGTAGCATCTATTGTGATGTTTTACCCAAAAATAAATAATTGGGTGCATTTTCAATTTCCGCCTTTCCGATGGATGTGGTCGATCATTGCCGTATCTTTGGCTGCACAAATCGGCACGCTCCCAATAAGCATCTATGCCTTTCATCAGTTTCCGGTATACTTTATGCTGGCAAATGTGTTGTTGATTCCACTGGTAACCCCCATACTGCTGTTAGCTCTTCTTGGCGCGCTACTATCCTTTTCCAGCTTTTGTTTGCAATTGATTCTTCCGGCCCTCAGTAGTCTTTTGGGTTTAATGGAGGAGGTTACTTTATGGATTGAATCCCTCCCGTTTTCCATCATCAATAATTTATATGTGGCCTGGTGGCAGCTGCCAATGTGCTATGGGGCCATTGTGCTTTTGCTTGTCTATATCAACTACCGTTTTCTTAATCACCTGAAATATGCCCTGTGGGCTTTTATTATTGTGGGGAGCAGCTTTCATGTTCGAAAGCTTTTTATACCCGATGAAGTGGTGTATGTAGCTAAGGTCAGTAATAAAAGTGTTGTGAATTATATTGGGCCCGATGCGAATGTTGTTTATAGCGATGCTGACCTGACAGAGAAAGAGGTGAGTTTTGCATTTAGTGGATTATGGGCCTATTGCAATGCGAAATCAGCCCACATTGCGAGCAAAACGAATGATAAACTTAACAGCTTACCAGTTGTTTATTTAGTGGGAGGTGAGTCGCTGGTAATTTTGCCCAAAGGGGCCCATTGGCCAGATACCCTGAGAGCTACTCCTGTGAATTACCTTGTACTTATGGGGCAGCCAGCAATGTCGTTCAAAAATTTAAAACAAACAATGCCAGCTAAGCACATTATTCTACCCAGCGGGTGGAAATGGTATCAAAAGAAATGGTTAGGTGAAGAAAGGGATTCTGTTGATAACGTGCATGTTGTGTCCAAAGATGGTGCATATCTGATGGCTTTAAGTCGCAATTAAATATTTATGTCCATTTTTATTTGGAGGATTGGTAGTATTATCTATTAATTTGCGGTGTTTTTGTCGAGCAAAAACATTTTAAAAGAACGGGTACTTATGAGAATTTTTATTGCAGGGGCAGGTGAAGTAGGAACACATTTGGCCAAAATGTTATGCGCTGCCAATCATGATGTCATTCTAATGGATGAACAGGAAGAAAAGCTTAAGCAGATTGATGCGCATTTTGATTTGATGACCATTGTGGGAAGCATCTCGTCCATTGAGGATTTGCGGGAAGCGAATGTCAAGTCGTGTGATCTTTTTATTGCCGTGCCTCCCTATCAGGACATGAGTATCCTATCTTGTATACTGGCAAAACAGCTGGGGGCTAAAACCACGATTGCCCGGGTGAATAACCACGAATATTTGATGGAGGAGAATAAAGAGTTCTTCGGTAAGCTAGGTATTGATGAGTTAATTTATCCCGAACAGTTGGGGGCACAAGAAGTATTTGCCTCGTTAAAGCAGGTAGGTACCCGGCAGATGTATGAATTTACTGGCAGTAAATTGGTAATGTTTGCCCTCAAAGTGCGTGATAATGCCCCGATTATCAATAAAACACTGGCCGAAATTTCGGCTATGTACGAAAAGCAGGAATACAATATTGTGGCCATTAATCGCGATGGTGAAACAATCATTCCGAGAGGAAAAGAGACGCTTCAGCACAATGACCTCGTCTATATCATTACTACCAAATCGGCAGTAAAGCAGGTGATGGAAGACGCCGGTAAAAAGCAGTTTGAAATTAAAAATGTAATGATTCTGGGCGGCAGTCGCATAGGTAAAAAAGTGGCTGAAAAACTGGAAGGTCGATACAGTATTAAGCTGATTGAAATAGATAAGGATAAGGCGGCGCGTTTGGCCGACGCTTTGGCCGACACCTTGGTTATTAATGGTGATGGGCGAAATCTGGAGCTGCTCAAGGATGAGGGAATCAAAAAAATGGATGCTTTTGTTGCCGTAACCGGTAATTCGGAGGTGAATATTCTGGCCTGCCAGTTAGCTAAAAAAATGGGGGTGAAAAAAACAGTTGCTGAAGTAGAGAATATTGACTACATCGATTTGGCCGAGAACATAGGTATTGGAACATTGATCAATAAAAAGCTGATTGCTGCCAGTCACATCTATCGCTACACGCTTCGTGCGCATGTGTCGCATGTTAAGTGCCTTACAGCTACCGATGCCGAGGTGTTGGAGCTCATTGCACAACCAGGTTCTAAAATTACCAAAGGCTCCTTACGAAAATTAAACCTGCCCAAGGATGTCAATATCGGAGGTGTTATCAGAGGCGAATCAGCCATTATAGCCAGTGGCGATACAGAGATAGAAGCTCACGATAAAGTGGTACTGTTTGCCATGCCATCCAGCTTCGCCAAAATTGAAAAAATGTTTAGTTAATCACATATCTGCCAAGTTATGAATAAGGATATTCTTTTTTACCTGATGATTGGTGTTGGTGTGCTCATTTTTATTGCCTCGCTAACAAATTGGGAATGGTTTTTTAAACAGCGCAGAGCTCAGAGCATGATTAAGTTAATGGGGCGCAATGGGGCACGTATTTTTTATGCGATACTGGGCGCGTTTTTTGCAGGTTTTGGTTGGCTGGTGCTATCTGGACAAATTGATATAGCTTCGCTATTTTAATTTTTTCTGGCGTACATCAATAAGTGCCATTTTCAATCGATCGTTCCAAAACACTCCGAAAGAGAGGGATTAATTGGGGTTAAACGGGTGTGTAAAATAAAACTTAGAGCCAACTCCAGGCGTGCTGTCAACATGAATTTTGCCACCCAATAGTTCCACCAAATTTTTAGCAATTGAAAGGCCCAGGCCCGTGCCTCCCAGGTTGGCGCCAAAGCGCTCTTCCTCTCTGAAAAAGCGATCGAAAATTTGCTTTACCCGTTCCTGTTTAATTCCCACACCGCTGTCTTTCACATAAAAAACAAGCATGTTTTTATTGGCCGTCAGTTCAACGCCAAATTCAACGTGGCCTTTTTCGGTGAACTTAACCGCATTTTCCAGCAGGTTGGTAAGAACTTGTCGCAGTCGCGTCATATCAGTGTTAATGGTGAAATCACCATTGCTTAGGGCCGGATCGATGGTGTAATTGCAGCTTAACTCTTTTTTGGAAAGTCGGTTAATGCGTAGCTGAAATATCTCCAGCAAGTGGTCAAAGAGGTGCTTAATAGCAACGTTATTTTTCACAATTTTTAGTTGTGAAGCCTCTATTTTTGAGATGTCGATAATGTCAGAAATAATGCGCAGGAGTTGTTGAGAATTTTCCTCAACAATATTCAGGTAGTGCTCTCTTTCTTCCCGGCTGATGCACTGGTCTTTAAGAAGGTCTGTAAAGCCCACAATGCCGTTCATCGGTGTTCTTATTTCATGGCTCATGTTTGAGAGAAAGGCTGTTTTTAGCCGGTCACTTTCCTCCGCCTTACACTTTGCTTTTTTAAGTTCGTCATTAATACCTTTTAGTACCTCATTTTGCTGACGTAGCAATACCTCTTTGTTTCTCAGCTCCTCGGTGGTCGTTTTCAGATCGGTTATATCAATCAAGGATACAATAACTTTACTCCAGCACTTTTCGTAGCCAACGGGTATTTTTACTGTGACGGACACGTGTATTTTATTTCCTTTAAATGTGAGGTGTTCCGACTCACTGTCATACTGGCTGTTGCCTTTGTAAAAAGCAATCAGTTCCTCTGTGAAATCATCCAGTGCTTCGTCGTTAAAAACTTTGTCAATATTATTGATGATGAACGCTTTATCGTCAGCCTCCATGTATTGAACGGTCGCCTTGTTTACATTTATTATCCTCACACTGAGTGAGCATTGCTTAACGAACTCCCGGTGTTCTCTGAGGTATTTTTCGATGTCTTCAATGCCGTCTTCGGTTAGTTGATCAAGCAGTTGCCTGGTGGCGCTAAAATCCTCTTCCCAAAGCGATATGGGAGAATCTTCAAACAGTAGTTTAAAGCGTTCCTCACTTAGCGTGAGGTTGCTGTGCATCAGCTGCCGCCTCTGAATTTCATTCTTCAGGTTTTTGTTGGCTTCTGACAGATCGATGGTGCGCTGTAATACTGCTTTTTTCAGGTGCCTGTTGAATAAGAAGAAAACAAGGAGAGCCAGCAGTGATAAGGCCACTGTGGCCAATAGAAAGTACAGTGCTTTTTTAATCTGTTGGTTGTTAAAAAGCTGATAGTCTTCATATAAAAAGCCATCTAATGAGTAATCGGGCTGCAGGAGTCCAATCTTCACAAAGGTGTCAGCTATATATTCCCATCGGTCAGGGTTCATATGGCCGGGTTCAATCAGTTTGGGCATCACTAAATCTTCCATGGTTAGTGATTCGTAACGTAATAAATCGCGGGATAATGATGGGTTATACTTCTTAATAATAATGTTTATCAGCTCGTCCTTATTATCCATGGCGTATACCCAGCCCTCCAACGATGCCTTGATGAATTTATCCGCGATGGTTTTATTTTCTTCCACCATCGATTGTGAAGTGAATAAGATATCACCATACAAATCAATGCCATAGGAGCGCGGTTTAAATATGTTAACTTCAACATTTGCCTGTTCCAGCTGGTAGGGGGCAACCGTGATGTAAGTGGAGATGGCGTCTGTATTGCCTTGTATCAGTTCATTAACATAGCCCACATTGCTTTTGGTGATGTAATTTTCCTCTGGAATATTAAATTTATCCAGCAGGGCTTTGTTTGATGGCAGACCATTAAGGCCGGACGAGATGCGCTTAGTTCTTAAATCTTCAATATACCGAATGTCATCGGCATCTTTTCGGGTTAAGATGACTTCTGGAGAGTGCTGAAAGATAGCTGCCACAGCTACCACCGGCAGGTTTTTATTTCTGGCGATTATCAGTTTGGCAGTCTCTACTCCAAAATCGGCCCTGCCTGAAATAACTTCATCCACAAAATCAATGGAAGTATTACCTTCCTTAACAATAACCACCAGACCCTCATTTTTATAAAAACCTTTTTCGATGGCTGCATAGAAACCGGCAAACTGAAACTGGTGTTGCCATTTGAGCTGCAGAACTACTGTATCTGTTTGCTGGTTAGCCAGTGTTATTTGACTAAAAAATAGGATAAAAATGGCTGTAAGTGGTATAAGGGCTTGTTTCATCAGTAAAAGACTGCATGCTAATTCGACATTTTGAATATACAACCTTTTTTTGGATCATTAAAAATGTGCGCGTGCAGTCTTTTAGCTGATAATGTATAAGATGTTAATTAACTGTCACTTCGTCAATAAACATCCAGCATGTATTTCCTTTACCATTATGCCAGTTGGGGCAGGTCCCTGTATTTTTAATCTTAATTTTCAGATAACGGGCATGTATATCCTCTTGTTGGATACTGAATCGCCCGCGAGCATATACCTGGCGCTGCTGTGGCTCATCAATAACCTGCTTAAGGGCTGGTGAGTAGCTTTCTCCATCGGCCGACCAGCTAACTTCTATGTATTCAGGATAGAAGATCCAAGCCTCGGGATGATGCATCGCACCAACCGTAATTTCGTTCGCCGTAATGGTGGTTTCAAAATCAATAACCAGTTCTGCATCATTGCCTTCAAACCCTAGCCAGTAGCCGTCATTATGGAAGCGTGTCCCTGCTTCTCCATCGATAAGTGCAGATGCTCCTTTACCTTTATATTTAGGGTGTGGTGCTTTTGTTAGTTGAATATCTTTACCAATTGCCTTGTGTTTAAATGTTTGGCGCTTAACAGGGATGTCATCTATGCTGGCGTATTCCCATTTCAAATATTCGGCTTTTAAGGCTTCTGCTTTATCGGGGAAGAGGGGCAGAAGATTCTTCATTTCGGTGCTGTCTGTTTTGAGGTTCACCAAAAACAAGAGGTCCTTATCTGGGTCTAGTTGTCCTTTCCCGCTGTTATCCTGCGGGTAGCCCAGTAATTTCCAGTCTCCTTGCCTGATGGCCCAGCTGCCGCCGCTTTTCCAAATAAATTGCTGATGTTGGGACTTGCTGTTTTTGTCGATCACGGTTCGCAGACTTTTCCCTTCCACATCTTTCGGAAGCGATTGGATGTCGCAGTAGTCGGCAATGGTTGGTAGCCAGTCGATGTTGAGCGCCATTTGATTGCGCTGTTGCTGCTGCTTAATTTTTTTGGGATAGCTAATGATAGCGGGTACGCGAATGCCACCTTCGAACAAAGAGAATTTCGAACCGCGGTAGGGGCCGGCGCTGCCACCGCCGCCAAAAGTGCGTGTTTCATTGCTGTGGCCATGGTCCGATTGAAGAATAACGATTGTATTGTCTCTGATTCCCTGCTCTTCAAGTGTGGCCATCAGGTTACCAATGTATTCATCAATGGTTGATACAAAGGCCGCATAATCGCATCGGGGCATTTCTAAATGCTCATAGTGTTGCCGCCATTTTCCTTTTGGCTGAAGCGGGTAGTGTGGCATATTGATGGCGTAGTACATAAAAAAGGGCTTGTTTTTATGTTCTTCAATATACTGCCTGGCTTTATCGGCCATCAGATCACCAAAGTACTGGCCATCGTGCCATACTTCTTCACCGTTTTCCCACAGGTCATGACGGTTGGGGCCGTTCCAGTAGAAGAAGTGGGAGTAGTTATCGATGCAACCGCCCATATGGCCAAAGGAATAGTCAAAACCCTGACCCAAAGGCATGGTTTCGGGTGTGTAGCCAATATGCCACTTACCAATGTGTGCTGTTTGGTAGCCATTGGCTTTCATGATTTCTGCAATGGTTGTTTTCTGGCCGGGCATTCCTTCGTGTCCTTCCTGCGATGAAGCATTGCCGGGCAGACCTGCTTTGTGCGGGTTTTGTCCGGTGAGCATGGAAGCACGCGAGGGCGAACAAACGGGAGCGGCTACGTAAAATTGGTTGAACTGAACTCCCGATTGAGCCAGTGCATCCATGTTCGGCGTGTATAAATCAGTGGCGCCATAACAGTTCATGTCGATGGACCCCTGATCATCTGTCAGGATCAGAATAACGTTGGGGCGCTTATCTTTGCCCGTCGCATAGCTCATTGAAAGGCCGGTGATAAACACCAGTAATAGTAAGACTTGTCGTATCATTTTGTTTTCGAATTGTAAATAAAACAAAGATACTTTTAAGCCAACGGACCAACGATTAGCCTGGGTTCATAAAATGGGAGAGATGTTCACAACCATTTATTCAACATAGATTAACTTGTCTTGCTGTTTTAGGAGCTCCCCAAAACAAACGGGGCTAAAACCATTCTGTTCCAGCAGCTGTTCAACTTCTTCGCATGCCTGTTCTTCAACGGCTAACAATAAACCGCCACTGGTTTGCGGGTCACAAAGGATGTGTCGATAGCTGTCGTCCTTTAATTGTACCTGGTGGCCATAGCTTAACCAGTTGCGGCTGGTGCCACCGGGCATGCAGTTTTGTTCAATGTAGCCCTGGAGCATGGGTAGTTTGGGTACCAGGTCGTACGATAGTCTGGCCGATAGCTGACTGCCTTCACACATTTCGCTTAAATGGCCGATAAGGCTAAAACCAGTCACATCCGTCATGGCTTTGATGCCATTTATATCAGCTAACTGCTGACCTATTTTATTTAGCTGACTCATTAATTGGGGTGCTATGGAGGCGTGTTCATCCTTTAATAAGCCTTTCTTTTGAGCTGTGGATAAGATGCCAACACCGAGGGGTTTGGTCAGGTATAGTTTGCATCCTTGGGTAGCGGTATCGTTCCGCTTAAGTTTAGCAATCTCTACTTGTCCGGTAACGGCCAGTCCAAAAATAGGTTCGGGGCTGTCGATGCTGTGTCCTCCGGCGAGCACAATTCCGGCTTCCTTGCAGGCTTGTCGTCCACCATCCATCACCTGTGAGGCAACCTGCGGCGATAGCTTATTAATTGGCCAGCCTAATATGGCGATGGCGAGCAGTGGTTGTCCTCCCATTGCATAAATATCGCTGATGGCGTTAGCGGCAGCAATTTTCCCAAAGGTAAAAGCATCATCAACTATGGGCATAAAAAAGTCGGTGGTGCTGATTATCGCCGTTCCATTACCCATGTCGTACACGGCTGCGTCATCGCGGCTACTGTTGCCAACCAATAACTTATTGTCAATAACAGGTGTGATGTTGCTTTTTAAGATGTCGGTTAATACCGATGGTGCAATTTTACAACCACATCCGGCACCATGACTATATTGTGTGAGTTTAATTTCTGACAAGTTGCTCATTGACTATTGATATTAAGGTTTCTGCATTTGTAACGGCATCAGTAGTGCGCATTGGGATGAAATGAATATTCGTGGTGGTTCTTTTTTCGATACCTCGTTTATAATACTTATCGTAGTAGCCCAGTGTTAGCACGGCTACTTCATAATAGTTATTGTTATCCAGATGCTGAAGGGCCATTTGGGTTATATCATTCCCCAGTCGCTTTGAGATGCGATAAATGCCTCTCTCTAATAGGGTTTTATCTCCTAACGCATATTCTTTAACCAGCAGTCTGGCCCGCTCTTCGGTGCTAATCTCGATGAAATATAAGGGGGATTGACGCATTTTTTGAAACAGATGCATAGGAATATTTACATCGCCAATATTTGGACTTTCATCTTCGACCCAGATGGGACGGTTAAAGTCAAACTGACGCCATTGCCAATACAAATTGTTTTCAAACTGTTCTGTTGTGGGTTGTTGGTTCATGCCAATATTCCCAAAAGCCGACCCTTTATGCGAGGCAAGGCCTTCCAAATCGAGCACCTGATGTCCCAGTTCGCTTATTTTGTGGAGGATATGAGTTTTTCCGCTGCCTGTGTAACCGCCTAAAATAAGGAGTTGTCCTTTATCAAAATTGTTTTGTGCTTCGTGGCGGTAGGCTTTGTAACCTTTTTCGATTACATATACATTGGCAAAGCCATTATCTTTTAGGTGCTGAGCAAATGCATGGCTACGCATGCCACCGCGCCAGCAGTGAATCACAATATTCTTGTTAGGTGCTACTTTTTCCGATTCGTTTATAAACCATTGTAGTTTCGGGGTAACGTACTGGTAGCCCAGTTCAATAGCTGCCTCTTGCGACTGCTGCTTATAAACAGTTCCAACATGTGCTCTTTCGTCATTACTAAACAGTGGTATATTAATGGCATGGGGGATGTGTCCTTTTTCAAATTCACCCGGGGAGCGAACATCAACTAACGGAACGTGGTTGTATTCACTCAAATATTTAACGATGCTAATATCTTTTGGCATGACGCAAAGTTAATGATTTACTCTATACGTTGTCATTGTTGGATAAAAGATGGTAGCCTGCTAGCCTTTTATCCGCCGCTGCCTGTTTTAAGGTTTGTGTTTGTAATTATTTTTGAAGTGACAATGAAGCACCTGTCAGCAGCCCCAAAGTGCAAACTAAAAGAGGCTGTTGTGAAAAACAGCCTCTACTTAAATTCGCTTTTTAGCTCAAATATTTAGCTCGCCACCGTGCTTTAAAGCTCGAATAGAATTTTTCGCTTTATTCTGGTAGCTTCAACACTTTGTAGTCATCACTTTGTTTCTTTTAACAGCAGGGCTACCAATAAGGCGCGCTCTATTAAGCTGTGTCTGATAATTCGTTCATTGTCCGACGGCAAATACTCGCCAACGGGCCCCAGGCCATCCATAATAGGCAGCGCTTTTTTAATGTGGCAAATATCAGCAGAGCTCCAGCGGTGCTCTTCGCTAATGCGAACATCTATTTGTTTAGCCAACTGGCACACCTTGCTGTAAAGTTGTTTAGTTTGGTCAGATACCGCCATGGCTGGTCGTTTTAGGCCGCCTTCAATTTTCACCTGATATATTTTACTGCGTTTTTGTACGGACAGTATCTTTTTTATCTTTTTCTCAATTTCGTCCAGCACTTCGGGCGTATTATAGCGCACGCTGATACCTGCTGAACCATAGGCATACTTTTTAAAAATGTTGCTTTTGTATTGAATATCAAAGGGTGCAATAATGTTATTGCTGTCGTTTTGCGAAATATCGCTAATGGCTGCCAGTGTTTTGTTAAAGTTCATGGCAGTTAAAGACACGTTTTCGGGGTTGTCTTTTTGGGTCATTTTTGTTTCTAAACGATACATGGCCGAGCCCGAACGTGATAAGATCAGCCCGCCGTTTTTAGAGGCCCCGCTTAATGAAATAACCGATTTAGCCAGTTCGGCCTTTTGCTGAATAATGGACTTGGAGTATTGGCCATCGATGGATGAATCGGTGATGAGCAGGATACCGATGTTTAGTTTTCGGAGGTTTCGGGAGAATTTTAAAGCTTGTAAGGCCGATATTAAAATAGCCAAACCACCTTTGTTTTCCCAAATGCCGGTACCTTCAAGGTACTGTTCCTGCTCATGGAAATTTTCGTGTCGGGCCAGTTTAATCCGGTTATCTAATGGCTGTATAATGAGGTAGTCCACCTCCTGATTAAACGAGTTGGAAAAGTACAGGATATTACCTACCTCGAGCTGCGGATATATCTCCTGTGTAAAGCCCAACTGGCTTAATTCAGCACTAATCAGGCCGGAGCAGTAGTTCACTCCTTCAACATTCCTCACATAGGTATCGGTGTCTACCAGTTTCTTCAGAAGTTTCTCAGTGCGCTGCTGGCGTGTTTTAATAAAGGTACGCATGCGCGATGTTTGATTCTGATGGGAATTGGCCGGTTGGTTATCCGTTTGCGGAAGTGTATTGGTAAAATACCTCACCGAGGCCACATCAAGCATTTTATTTACCAGCGACTCGAAATTGTAGCCTGCCACCTTGGCAGCTGTCGGGTAGGAGCCTGTTTCACCCAGGCTGGCCATGGAGTTTATTTCCAGCAGGTAGATGTTATCGTCCTCATCGAGGCGAATGTCAACACGTGAAAAGTCGCGCAGGTTAAGCGATTTGAAGGCCTCAATGCTCAGTTTTTGCATCTTTTCGGCCAGTTCTTCTGATATATGAGCCGGGCATACTTTCTTTTTGGGTTTATGCTGCTTGTCATCAACTGTTTGAATGGCATCTGGGTCGCCCTCCAGGTCGATTTCGAGTACCGGGAAGGGCTCAACCGGTGAATTGCCAATGAGGCCAACACAAAACTCACGACCACGGATAAATTGTTCGACGAGTGCTTGTTGTCCGAATTCAGCCACAATAAAATGAACGGCTTCCCGAAGGTCTTCCTGGTTATAAACCACTTTTAAACCAAACGAAACACTCTCCATTTTTGGTTTAACAATTACCGGAAACTTCACCGACGACATGTCCTCCTCATGATTGTTAAAGACCCAAAAATCGGGAGTTGGCAGGCCGTTGTTTTTCCAGATAATTTTGGTGAGTACTTTGTCGAGTGCCAGCGCATGGCCTGAAGGGGAGGAGCCGACATAAGGCAAACCAAGCATTTCAAGCAAACTAGGTATGTGTGTGTAGCGCGACTCGCCCTGAATGCCGTATGCCATATTAAATATCATCCCCATTTGCTCTCCTTTGTTCACGCGGGGCATAAAGTTTTCGAGGCGTTCAATTATTTGTTTATTGCCATCGAGTATGGCCACGTTATGTCCGGCTTTTTCAAGACTCTCAGCGACCCTTTTAACGGTTTTTTCATTGTAGAACTCTTTGTTCTGCATGCCAAAGGTGTTAATAACCCCGCTGATGTCTTTATTATATATTAGAGCGACTTTCATGTTAATTATGTTTTTATGATAGAGAATTTACAGGAATGAAACGCACCGGCTTAGCCAGCAAGCGTTTAATATACCATTGGATAATCAAATTTGCAAGGGTGCATCAACATTAGCTTAGTGCTTTGCCCGCTTCTGGTTGGCACACAGTAAGGGATGCATCAATAAGTTTATAAGCCAATAAGAAGCGCGATTGTTATGCGGTTTAGATGATGTTGCATATTTTCAAAAAGTTCTTGACCATCAGCATGCCATCTTCGCCCGATACTTCAGGGTGGGACTGAAACCCATAAATAGGTTTAGAGCGGTGCCTGATAATTTCGTTGGAACAAGTTTCCGATGTGCCCAAACTTTCAAACGAAGCCGGTAGTTCGGACACGTGAAAAGCGTGTCGTTTAACCAGCGATACCTCGGTTTTATTAAGGCCTTCAAATATGGGATCTTCCGGCTTGGTAATGGTAATGATTTCTTTTTTGCCGTGGTATTCAGAGAGTTTCTTTATTCTTCCTCTCTGGCTGACAGCAATAATTTCGTGGCCCAGGCAAAAACCAATAACCGGCACATCAAAGTTCATCAGTGCTACGTAGTTTGAGGTAAGGTTGAGGGGCTCGTAAGGGTTGCCTTTGCCTCCGGATAAAATAATGCCTTTTATTTTGGTTTTAGCAGATAAAGTAATGGGTTGATTATGATCAAAAAAGACATAATCAAAATCTTGCTCTGAAAGAAATTGTCTTTTGAATTTCTTAATGAAAGCACTTTGGTTATCTATGATTAACAGCATCTAGCTAAAAACTAAATTAGACGTAACAAAATATAACTGTAATAAATTATTTGCGAAACTAAAATACGCTAAAAAACCAATACCTAACTGCGCTTTTTAAAGATTTTGTAAAGTTTTTGTCCTGTCCTGAATCGCCTCAGGGCAAGTGTATCTGACTTTGGTGCCCAGGGAGATAAGCGCCGATGTAGAGAAGCTGCTTGCAGCCCGAACTAAAAAAAGCCGCACAAGGCGGCTTTAATAAAGGTATTTTTTGTTGGAACTATTTTGTGTAAACGCGGTTTTCCTGTTCGGCCACACGAATAAAAGTAGTGCGCTTGGTGAGTTCCTTAAGTTGCGCCGCACCAACATAGGTACAGGTACTGCGCACACCGCCTAAAATATCCTGCAGCGTATTTTCAACGGGCCCGCGGTACTCTACCTCAACGGTTTTACCTTCGCTGGCCCGATACTCAGCAACACCACCTGCATGTTTATCCATCGCAGTGGCTGAGCTCATGCCATAAAACTGTTTGTATTTCTTGTCATCTTTTTCAACGAGCATGCCGCCACTTTCGTCGTGCCCTGCCAGCATACCGCCTAGCATTACAAAATCGGCACCGGCACCAAATGCTTTGGCTACATCGCCGGGAACAGAGCAGCCACCATCGCTGATTATCTGTCCGCCTAATCCATGAGCGGCATCGGCACATTCAATAATAGCTGATAATTGTGGGTAGCCAACACCGGTTTTAACCCGGGTTGTACATACTGACCCGGGACCAATTCCTACTTTAATAATGTCGGCACCGGCTAAAAGCAGTTCTTCAACCATTTCACCTGTTACCACATTGCCCGCCATAATAACTTTATTGGGAAACAAGGCCCGGGCTTGCTTTACAAAATCAACAAAATGCTCTGAGTAGCCGTTGGCCACATCGATGCAAATAAATTTAAGATGAGGGTTCGCATTGAAAATGCTGGTTACCTTATCTAAATCATTGGTGCCTGTTCCGGTACTTACCGCAATATAGTCCTCAATATTTTCGGGTGCCGAAGCCAGGTAATTATTCCACTCTTCAATAGTGTAGTGCTTATGAATAGCGGTAAAAAGTTCATTTTCGGCTAGTTTGGTAGCCATCTCAAAAGTTCCGACAGTGTCCATGTTCGCCGCCATTATAGGCACGCCTGTCCATTCAATGGAGGTGTGCAGAAATTTAAATGTGCGTTTCAGGTTGACTTGCGAACGACTTTTTAGTGTTGAACGCTTAGGTCTGAACATGACGTCTTTGAATCCCAACTTAATGTCGTATTCTACTCTCATCTTTCTATTCCTTTTTGATTACGAACAAAGATACATGATTATTCTAAAATAGAAGTCATGTATTGTTCGGCTAACAGATCTAACCTGCAAGCCTATTAATTCCTGCGCTTTAATTAAGTTGCTATTTGGGCTGCAGTAGTCTGATTATTAGTAACTTGACAAGAGGTATTTAGCCGCAGTTTGGCTTTGGTGGATTGAGAAAATATGTTGCAGGTGCGGAGCCAGGAGTGACTTTTTACCTACGACTCTATTTCTTTAAGAATCTTATCCACTTCTTCTTCTGTTTTATGGAGCTTGTCTTTGCAGGTTTTTATCAAGGCACTAACCCGTTTAACTTTGGCCGATAAATCATCAACGTCTAATTCTTCATTTTCAATTTGTTGAAGAATCTCTTCTATTTCGCTAACGGCTTCGTTGTAAGTGAGCTTTTTTTTGGTCATGTCTAATTATTGTTTGCGGTATTGTGCAAAGGTAATGTAAAATAAAAAGTACTGCCTTTCTCCAATTCACTTTCGGCCCATATTGTGCCTTTGTTAATCTCAACAAACTCCTTGCACAGCACCAGTCCAATGCCAGTGCCTTTTTCATTGAGAGTGCCTTTGGTACTAAATGTTGAGTCGACCATAAAAAGTTTCTCGAGGTGTTCTTGTCGGATGCCCACGCCCGAGTCGGCCACCGATACCTCAATCATGTTATTTTTAATGCTGGCCGTAACATAGATAACGCTTCCGATGCGCGAAAACTTGATGGCATTACTAATGAGGTTTCTCAGCACCGTGTTGTAAAGATTCTCATCGGCCCAGGCAATGAGGTTACGTTGGATTTTCGGACTGATAACGATGTCTTTTTCTTCGGCACTCAGGCGCAATAGCGATACGATGTTATGCGTTTGTATGGAAATATCCAGTTGGCTGGGCTGGTATTCGGTGGTGCCCAACTGTGTGCGCGACCATTGCAGCAGGTTTTCAACCAGGCCAAGCAGGCGTTTGGTTGAGTTGTGAATGATGTGTGAATATTCAATTACTTCTTTCGTGTTTTTCGATTCCGCATTAAGCGTAAGTATTTCGGCAAAGCCCATCAGTGAACTAAAAGGGCTCTTCAGATCGTGAGCTATAATGGAGAAAAACTTATCCTTTGTGGCGTTAAGTCGCTTTAGCTCTTCATTTTTCAGCTTGAGTAAGCGCTCTGTTTTTTGGCGACTTCTGTAGCTCAATACCAGTATGATAATCACAATCAATAAAAAAGCGGTAATAATCAGGTAGGTTGTGCGGCTGTTGCGCACCATTTGCAGGCTGGCTGTTTTTGTGATGTTATCCTGTTGGAGAAGAGATATTTGCTCTTCTTTATTAAGCAGTTTATAGACTGCATCCATACGGGCACTGCTAAGCATGGCCTGCTCATCAGTAATGGAGTCTTTTAGTGCGGCATATTTAGTTTTATAATCCAGCGCCTCTCTATAGTTGGCCTGTTGGCTGTGCCATTTGGCAAAGGTATCGTAGCACTTTGCTAAGAGCGCCTTTTCGTTTAATGATGTAGACAGCGCTAATGCCTGATTAAGGTATTCGGCCGATTGGGTGTAGTGTTTATTCACCAATAGTGTTTGTCCCAGGTGCAGATATGTTTCGGCTTTTAATGAGGGGTCGTCAAAGGTGAGCATTAATTTAAGCGCCTTCTCGAAATAGGATATGGCCTTGCTGTATTGTTCACCGGCCTGGTGTGCCCGGCCAATATTGACGTACGAAACAGCTATTTTTGAGCTGTCTCCTTCTTTTTTTTGTATGCGCAAAGAGGTCTGATAGTTTTCGATGGCCTGAAACACATTACCCATGTCAAGGTATACCTCACCTAAGTTATTGTAGCAGCTGCTAATGCCTTTTTTATCGCCTAAACGGGTGTAAATACCAAGTGCCTCCTGATAGTGCCGGATGGCTGTCTCCTTGTTTTTCAAGACACTATTAATATTGCCGATGTTATTGAGCAGAATGGCCCTGTTTTGTGCATCACTGTCCAGCTGGTTGAGTTCCAGGGCTTTTTCAAAGCATATAAGTGCTTCGTTGTATTGGGCCAGGTTGTTTAGAACAACGCCTTTATTGGTAAATCCTTTTCTCAGCAGTGGAGAGCTGTCTATAGTTTCGCCAATGGTTAAAACATGGTCGAAATGCTCAAGTGCCTGAGCGTAATTGCGCAGATACCAGTACATTGCTCCAAGGCTGTTGTGCGTGTTTCCCAGTTTTTCCAGCTCGTTGGTAGATGTAAAAAATGCTTTTGCCCGGTTAAAATGCTCAATGGCCTCCTGGTAATTATTGCTGGCATTGTCTATCCACCCAAGGTATTCCTCAGCAGTTCCTAAACCGGTCTGGTCTTCAATGTGTTCTTCGAATAGCAGCGCTTCTTTCAGGTACTTTTGGGCTTTATCATACAGTTTCTGATCGAAAAGAAGAACGCCCGCTTTTAAATAGATGTCAAACTTGACTGTTGCATCTTGTTCGGGAAAGACTGCCTCTGCAGCTTGTTCGCATAAGCTGATGACCTGCTGTCCTCCTTTGGTATTTTGTGCTTGTTTGATTAGCTGGTAGGCCTTGTTTTGGCTGGCTGTTTCATTGGCTTCAGCAGAGACGGGCACGCATAGTAAGAAGAAAAGGGTCAGTGTTGCAAATTGAATGGTTGTAAGTTTGGCTATCATTGGAGTGCGTTAAAAGCAATAAGTGCTACAAAATATAAAAAGCATGTAAAAAAATGTTATTTTTTGTGACTTATTTTTTCAACACGGCTGATTATTTCTCCTTCATGCAGCTGAGTTCGAAGTTGAGATCCCACGGGGATGTCATCCAGTTTTTTGACAAGCTTGTTTTCCAGATAGGTTAATGAGTAGCCTCGCTTTAAAACTTCGTGCGGGTTGCTCAGCTGAGCAGTTCGTTCGGCCAGTTTTAGTTTTTGCTTTTGATTTTTAATAAAGGCGTTTACCTCCAGCTTAAGGCGGGTTTGCAGAAAATGTTGATGTTGAGTATTGCTGCGCAGCTGCTTTTTTGTGAGGTAATGAACCGACTCTTTGACATGCGAAAAAAAGGAGCTTTGTTTATCAAAATACGAGCGAACGGAAAAATCAAGGCGATGAGCCGTATCGATTTGAAACTGCTTTTTTTTGCCCAGCGCCTGTCTAACGACCGGGTGGAAACGCTGAGCGGCCAATTCCAGGCGGTGAGATTCGTTGTTTACCAGCTGCCTGATTTCTGAAACAAACTGTTCCTGTAAATCCAGCAGATAGGCGTCGAACAGGCCGACGCGCTCAATAATGAATTCGGCCACTGCCGTTGGTGTTTTCAGGCGTGTGTGTGCAACCATGTCAGCCACTGATTCATCGCGTTCGTGGCCAATACCGGTAAGTACCGGAAGGGGAAACTGAGCAATGTTCAGTGCCAAATCATAGCTGTCGAAACACATCAGGTCGGAGCTGGAGCCTCCGCCTCGAATAATAACGACTGCATCAAACAGGTTCTCGTGGGCATATATTTTTTCAAGAGCCGCGATGATGGAATATTCGGCTCCATCCCCTTGCATAATGGCCGGGAATAGTTTGTGGTATATTTTATACCCATCACTATTGGCATCAATCTGGTTCACAAAATCTTCGTAACCTGCTGCTGTAGGCGATGAAATAACTGCCAGGGTTTGTGGTACCTGCGCCAGTTCGAGCTCTTTATTCATTTCCATCACGCCATCTTCTCGCAGCTGCTGAATCACTTCGAGCTTTCTGCGCGCAATGTCACCAAGGGTAAAAGTCGGGTCAATATCTTTGATGTTGAGGCTGTAACCGTAAACCTCCTGAAACTCAACGGTAACCTTGACCAGTATTTTTAGTCCCACGTTCAGCGTTTGCTTAGTCGTTGTTTCAAAATACGGTTTCAGCATCCGGAAGGTAAAGGCCCAGATGGTGGCTCTTGCTTTGGCTTTAATTTGATCTGAATCGCTGTCTTTTTCGATGAGCTCCAGGTAGCAATGCCCGCTTCTCACTGTTCTTATTTCGCTAATTTCAGCAATCACCCAATAGCTTGAAGGAAAGGCCTCTTTTAACTGTGCTTTAATATTGGTGTTGAGTTCAAATAAGCTAAGGTGTTTCTGATGCATGGTATTAGCGGCTTTTAATCACTTTAACGTGTTGCTTTGTGTGTTTGTTTGCAATGGTAACAATATATATTCCATTGGCCAGTGCTGCGGCTTCAGGAATGCGAATGACGGATGCATTCTGAAAGGTATTTTGGTACTTAAGGTTGCCAAGGACATCTACAATTGAAATGGTAATACGTGCCTCCAGTGGCCCTTTTAGTACCAGTTGCTTGTTAAACGGGTTGGGCGCAGCGTGCCATTTCGTTGGAAGTTCATCCGGGCCCTGGCCGGCCTTGGCAAAATTCGGAATGCCATAGCCCAGCTCATTGTTTGGCTGAGCGTGTAAATGCCCGCTGTCCATTATCAGCTGCCTGATTTGCTCGGCACTTTTTTCGGGAAAGGATTGCCACAGGCAGGCTGCCAGTCCGCTAATAAGCGGGGTGGAAAAAGAGGTGCCATTTCCGCGGCTGATGCCGCCTGCCTCATTTTGCACGGCAACGGCCACTCCCAGGGCACTCACTTCTGGTTTTATCCGTCCGTCGGGGGTAGGGCCAACGGATGAAAAGGCGGCCCGCGTGCTGTCCATTTCAATGGCGCCCACCGCCAGGCATTGCTGCGCATCGGCTGGTACGCCTATGTAACGCCAGGGGCTGTTTCCTTCGTTGCCGCCACTGGTAATAACAAGCATCCCTTTTGATGATGCAATATCCGAAGCGCGGGAGGCTCTGCTGCCCGCATTCATGTCTGCATAGGTATAGCTGGTGGAGGGAGCATCAAACTCGTAATAACCGAGTGAAGTGCTGATAATATCAACGCCGGCACTATCGGCCAATTCGGCAGCACAAACCCAATAGTCGGGTTCAATGGGGTGCTCGGAGCCGGCATCTTCGGTGCGTAATAGCCAAAAGGCGGCATCGGGTGCGGTTCCGTAATACTGGTGGGATTGCTGGCCGGCCAGTATGGATAGTACGTACATCCCGTGGGCATCTTCGGTGAAGAGGTCGGCGTTGGGCTGCACAAAATCTTTAGTCCCCAGTATTTGTCCTGCGTCCCACAGGTGCTGGGTTAAAGGGAGCTCATTGGCTTTGTAAAAACCGGCATCAATCACCGCAATATGCAGGCCCTTACCCGTATAACCGGCCTGGTGCAGGTAGTGCCCGTTAACGGTGCTTACCTGTTGCCAGGCCTCGCCATAAATGGCATTCGACAAGCTTTTTAACGAGGGGTAGCTTGGTTCCAGTTTATGGCTGGTTCCGGCAGTTGCGGATGGTTTGGTTTTTTCAACCGTTCTGATAAATGATACACGGTGCAGGGTATCCATCATTTCGCCATTAGGGCTAAAAACAATGGCCCCGTTGAGCCACTTGGTGGTGTAACGAACGTCAATGCCGGCCTTAATTAAGCTGTCGGTATATACCGTGCTAACCGGCAGATCGTTCTCCACAAGCGGGATGTTTTGTCTGATGCGCCTTTGAATGGCTCGTGGCGACAAAAAAGATTCGGGTTTATCAATGGCGTAGGGCGAGCCGTTTTTATCGGTAAATGAAACGAAATAGCCATCCTGTGCATGCGTCTGAATAAGACACAACAGTAACAGGGCTAGGGCTGGCACGCGTTTCAACATGGGCTTATCTTAAATACAAGTCTGGATTGTTTTGTAGTTTTTCCGGGTCTTTTAAGGTTGCTTTGTTCTGTTCGTATGCCGCCTGTTCTTCAGCTCTTTTCTGCTCAATTACTTCGGGGTTCAGAAGCTGGCCATCGTCGTATTTAAGGCGGTAATTGATTGTTCCGTCGGCATGGTAGAACAGCCATTCGCCATCTTCCTTGTCGTTGTGGTAGTTGGCATCAATCTCCAGCTGTCCGTTGTCGAAATAATGCAGGTATTTTCCGTGTAGCTGGTCGTTAATGTATTGGGTTTTCAGGCGCAGCGTCCCATTCTCATAATACTTAAGCCATTCACCATCTTTTTGTCCATGCTTCCAGCTGATGGTTTCGGCAACCGTTCCATTGGGGTAATACACCGTGTATTGGCCGTGCGACCGGCCATTGACATACTCCTCGGTTGCCACCACCAATTGCTTGGGGCCATAATACGTCCAGGTGCCTGCTTTTTGGCGCCCCAGGTAACTTCCCGTGGAGGTGAGCTCGCCATTTTCATCAAACAGTTGCGCTTTCCCCTCTTTTCCTTCTTGATCATAAATAATTTCTACACTTAGCTGGCCGTTGGGGTAGTAGCGGGTGTAGCTCCCAACCGGTTTATCATTTTTAAAGGTGGCTTTGTACAATACGGAGCCATCGGTGTAGCGCTTTTCCCAGGGGCCTTGCTTCAGACCATTGGCATCGGTTTGGTTATAGTTGTAGGGGATGGGCGTAACCTGCTTCTTCTTAGCCGGTATTTTGTTCCCAAACACATCGGTTTGACCAGTGGCTGTAGCAGCGGCTACCAGTAAAGCTATCGAAAGAAGAAAGAACTTCAGTCTCATGTTAAATTACTTTTATAATTGAAATAATCCTGAGTGAAAATACTCGTTAATGGTTACTCAGATTTGAACATCAAGTTTCAAAAATATAAAAAAAAGTCCCCTCGGGAGGCGACTTTTTTAGAATTTATTGATGTACTGCCCAGGTGTAGGCCAATTGCTTTATGTTTGGTATGTAACAGTCTGCAAAATTAAGGGGCAGGCAATCAATGCAGTGATTCACTCGTGAACCATCCATTGCTTTTAAGCTTTCTCGTACTTAGCAGCCTTGAGGGTTTCTTTTACTTTTACACTTGGCTGGAAGCTTACTTTGCAGTTTTTAATCAGCGCCTTGCTAAAGTCCTCTTCGGTGTCGGTACCTTCGCTGGAGATGCTGACCTGCAGGCGGCCAAGATCGCCCATTTCAACCGTGGCCCCTGCGGTTAAAAACTCCGGAATTACCCTGGATAAGGCCGTTAAGGTTGTTAGGGTATCCAGCTCATTAACGGGCGATATCTCCGAGATACGTTTGGCCAGGGTTTCGAGGGTGACGTTGCGTGGGCGCACAATAGTGGCGTAGTGCTTTTTCGGTAATTCTGGTTGTCTGGGGTTGCCCCGCGTAATGATTTTGAATTTAATAATTGACATACGTTTTAAAATTTATGGTTATTGATTTAGTTGCAGCCGTTGCTGCAGATAGAAAAATCGGTTTGGTTATCTGGTTGTTATAAAGTCTGCAGGGCCATTCAAAAAATCATCAAGAGACTTTCTGAAAAGTGTCAGGACACTTTTTGAAAAGTAACAAGACACTTTTAGAAAAGTAGCAAGAGACTTTTTGAGGGGACTGGTATGTCGGGCGAAAAAACTTCTGTGTGCATATTGGTTATGTGTTTGGTTTTTTGGTTTTTGCAAGGCGTAAATAAGGGCCTCTAATCTATTAATAGCAGAAAACGAAAATAGTAACATAAAAAATAATCAACCGTTAGTTTGAGTGTATTTGTAAAGTGATAATAATTAAGTATATAGAGTGGAAAAATTCTTATAAAATTAATTGAGGGTGTGTAATAGCTGTTTGGCGAAGGTGTAAGACACACCACATAAGATGCAAGATGATTGATGGGACCTAAAAATGCAGGGGAGACTTAATACGCCTGCTACAGGCCGGGCGGGTAAACAAGCAAGGTGCATCAGCACCTGATTTACAGTGAGGCACCAACTACGTAATTCCCTTTATTAACACTAATAATATTTATCAACTCCACCCTTGTGGATTAAACAAAATATTTAATTTAGCATTGGCTAAACGGGATAGCTGCCACCCTTAACTGTTGATGTAGCAAATATATTGGGCAGAAGGGTGGGGATGGAGAGTAGTTACAAGCAACCAAATTCAAATAGCACAAAAGGAATAATCTTAAATAAAAATAATGGCTAAGAAAGTAATTTTTAAAGTTCATGGACACGGAGAGCTAAATGGCAATTACAAAATTGATATAGAAAAAGAAATGGATTCAGAATTAGCCTATAAGCTTCGTTCAAAGAACAATTTAATCCAATTTGTAAAACAAGAATGTCCAGGTATAAAAATCAAAGAAAATTCGCTTGGCTATAAGATTAATCCTCTGGTGGATACAAATGTTGTAAATGCTAAAAAAGCAAATGAGAAAAAAAAGAAATCTAAATCTCAAATGTCATCTTCGAAAACAATTAGTTTGAAAAATATCAATAAGAAGAAAATTATTGGAGGTGCTATAGCTGCGGCAGTAATCGTACCTATCGTAAAAGAAGTTGTTGAGAATGTAATTGATGAAGTTAAAGAAGTCATCAATAAATCGAAAAATTAATAATGAGTTTAAACATTAAATCAAAAGCCTTTGATAAACAAAAAGTACACGAACTGACTATGTCAATCTTTAATGATTTTAAGGAGAAAGTTAACATTAATGATATTACAAAAATTAGTGAAAAGATTTCTTCAATGAATAAAGGGCCATTAAAGACTGTATGGGAAAAGGTAGGTGTATTGTGGGAAGGCATTAAAGATAAGGAAGTTTCAATTGCTCAAAAAACGGTGCCAATTGGAGCATTAATGTATGTTATAACACCGATTGATGCAATCCCAGATGTTGTTCCAATGCTTGGATTAAGTGATGATGCAACTGTTGTTGTTACTGCAGCATCCATGTTTGCTGCAATGGTGTATAAAGTTGCTTCAGATTCATCGAGTCAAAAGAATGGCGATTCACTTATTGAAACATCAGGCGAAAGCACCCAAGAAGAAAAAATTGAAAGAGTAAAGGTGTTTATTTCATTGTTATCACATGCCGCATACTCTGACAATGAATTATCAGAAGATGAAGATAAAAAGTGTAAAGAAATTATAAATGATTATATATTTTCAGAAGAAGGTATTTTACCTGAATCAATGCTAGAATCTATTGATGTCCAAAGGGATATCATAGAAGATACAATTGCGAAAACATTTATAAAGCCTTTAAATACCAATGAAATATTTAATTTCATAAATGATAATAATGAGTTTGTAGATTTATGGTATTTCTATGCCTTTTCTATAACAAATTCAGATAATCAAATTAATGAGCAAGAGCGTGAATTTCTAGATTATTTTTCAGAACAAGTTGGCTTATCAAAATTTGATAAAAATAAAATAGAACGAAGCTATAATAATGATTGGTTTACAAATAAAAATTAGATGGAGAATCCTGGTGAACATTTAGTTGGACAATACCTAAGAGAAATAAAAAAATGTGACTTTGTTGAGTATAATCTCCAAACAAAATTTACCCAGGGGGAAATTGACGTGGTCGGCATTGATTCAGTAAAGAAAGAAGTTTTTATTTGTGAAGTTGCAACTCATTTGGAAACGGGACTACAATACACCAAAAATAATAGACCTGACAATGTGAATCGGTTTGTTGATAAATTCACAAAAAATGTAAAATATGCACGTAAGAATTTTAGCGGTTATAAATGTCATTTTATGTTATGGACTCCAATCATTAAAATACCGAAAAAAGAGAATGCGAAGAATAATCAATTAAATGATATTATTACAATAAAAAACACATTATTAGAACGACAGAGTATAGACCTTGAACTTATCTATAACGAAAGTTATTTAGATTGTATAAATAAACTTAGAGCTAGAGCTAAAGAAACTTCTCAGGCATTAACATCGCCTATTTTGAGGTTTTTACAAATCGAAGAAAAACTGAAGCAGCATCTTCTAAATAAAAATGGCAGCTTGTAACACGCTGCCATAAAGCATACCTTGCCGCAGGCACAACACAAGGTACGCTGCATGCATGCAGCCACCGTTGGCTGCAAACAAAAAGAACGAACCGCAAAACTTGAAACTATATATTATGGAAACAAGACTACCAGGAAAAGATGAGTATAAAAAATTATTAGATTTAAAGGAAGATCACTTTAATGATTTAAAAAGCAAGGATATTAAGCCTTCTAAATTGCAAGAAACTTTTGTTGCTTTTGCTAATGCAGACGGAGGTGAAATCTGGATTGGTGTTGAAGATGAAAAAAAAACAAAAGATAGATTAAAAGGATTTCAAACAAAAGAAGAAGCAAATGATATTTTACATACTGTACTTGAATTAACAGAGCCTGCTGTTGAAAATGTAGATGTAGAATTTATCGATTTTAATGATAAAGGTTTTGTTCTTCATTTAAACATCCCCAAAAGCTCTAAGGTTCATTATTGTTCAAATGGTGATTGCTTCTTAAGAATAAACGCACGGAAAGACAAGATAAAAGGAGATAGAATTACTCAGTTAGGATATGCTAAGGGTGCTTTAGTATATGAAAAACAACCAATTGACATTTTGGATGTAGATGAATTTGAATATAATGAAATTCTATTCGATTATATGGTAAGAGTAAAATCTAATTTAGATGTTCCAATTTTTCTAAAGAAACAAAGGTTATTAAGTTTCAGAGAAAAAGAATTAAAACCTAATGTTGCTTGTGCTTTACTTTTTGAAGAAGAACCTCAGGCAACATTAGATACCCGATGTGCTATAAAAGTATATCGTCTTTTGACAAGCGATGATACATATAAAAGGGAACAATTAAAAGAAGCTCCCAAAACGATAAATGGTCCAATTGAAAACCAGATACATGAAGCCATCAAATTAGTTAATGAATTATTAAAGGATACATCTATAACAGTTAATGGAGAATTGGAAAAATTCATTTATCCAAGTAAAGCAATTCATGAAATTTTAGTTAACGCTGTAATTCATCGTGATTACAGTTTAAACGATGATATACATATTCGCATATTTGATAACAGAATTGAAGTTATTAGTCCAGGAAAACTACCTGGATATATTACTTTAAATAATATATATAATGAACGTTTTTCAAGAAATCCTAATATAGTAAGGCTGCTGCATAATTTACCAGATCCTGTGAATCATGATATAGGTGAAGGTCTTGATACAGTGAAAAATGAAATGAAAAAAGCAGGATTAATTGACCCTATTATTGAAGAATTGGATAATTCCGTTAAAATTACAATAAAACATAAGAGACTTGCTTCGTTAGAAGACATAATTCTAAATTATCTTTCAGAAGACTCTAGTAATTCAACGATTACGAATCGGATGGTAAGAGATTTAAGTGGAGAGGATGATGTGAATAAAATAAAAAAAGCTTTTCAGAAGTTAAGAAAATTAGGAAAAATTGAACCTGTTGATGAGAATGCGTCTGCTTTTAACTTTTCTTACAAGATTATCGATAAAGCTTAATAAATTGATTAAAAGGTCAGCAGCTAACACGCAATATACGTAAGCCATGGGATGTGTGTAATTTAAACTTTTGCACATTTAATAAAATTTGTACTGGGTTGATAGCTAACTGCCACGCAATCTGCCACTACTCATGCAATTTACCGTTGGCATTAAGAAACAAACACTATAGTGCCTTTTTATAAAATCCCATTTCATATGCCATGCATGCAAAGTACATTTTAATCTCAGAAATGAATTATTTAACTCAACACAGATAAAAAGATGAAAACAACTTTCTTGATTCTATCCTTATTAGTATTCTCAGTTAATACTTTTAGCCAAGACACGCCAGAAAAGATTATCGAAGATTTCTTTACCACTTATGGTAAAAATAAACCAGATAAAGCGATTGATAACCTCTATACCTATTCTCCTTGGTTGAATTCTGAGGCCGATGTAGTTATTAAACTGAAAACTCAATTCCGGGATTTAAAACAACTTGTTGGAGAATATAACGGGTATCAACTCTTAACAAAAAAGAGTCTCGGTGATTGTTTTGAGCTTTACGTTTTTCTAGTGAAATATGACCGCCAACCCTTTCGTTTTACATTTGAATTCTATAAACCCAAGGATAAGTGGATAACTTACAGCTTTTCATATGACTATGATTTGGACGATGATTTAGAAGAAGCTGCTAAATTTGACTTACTAAAAGATGAATAAATGCATGCTTTAACAATGGCTATAAAGCATAGGCTTGCCGCAGGCGCAACACAAGCCTACAGCTTCAAAGCCGTAACGTTGGCAAGCATAATAATAGCGATATGAAAAACAAATTTACACTGACTACTATTATTCTATTTTTTCTCATCAATACGACTAACGTAATAGGTCAAATTGACACTATTTATAGGGCTAATAATCTTGGCTATGAAATTGGTAAGAAAGGTAATGGTGGTAAACAAGGTGTTTGGAAAACTTATACATCGGAAGGAAAACTTATAGCTATTAGCGAATATCAAAATGGATTAAAACATGGAGAACGGATTTGGTATTATGACTCAGGTAAAATTTGTAGTAAAGAGATATATAAAAATAATCATTTTAAAAAAGGAACCTATTGGGATAAAGAAGGAAATGAGGTAAAGCAATATGATATTATAGAAAAACCAGAGTATCCAGGAGGACTTGATTCGCTTAGAAGTTTTATCAATAGAAACCTAACTTATCCACTTAAAGCTCAATCAAATGGCGTTCAAGGTAAAGTTTATGTTGAGTTTGTTCTTTCTAAAGATGGCAATATTACTAACCCTAAAGTAGTCAGAACCCCTAGCGAACTATTAAATGAAGAAGCGATTAGAGTAGTCAGCCTAGCAAATGGTTGGAAACCTGGTAAACTCCATGGAGAATCTGTTGAAGTTACTTTTACGATCCCAATAAAATTTGTGCTAAACTAATAATTAAGCTTGCCAACACGCTGGAATAAAGCATGGCTTGGTTTGCTCGTCCTGACGCCTTTGTCTAGCGTCCTGTAAATCCTAAAGGGTGACACGACACCACGACCAATTCGCCACGACTAAATCCAGCAACCGTTGGGCAACACTCCCCCTATAAACCTAGAGATTGATTTTAAAACAAGCTAATCAATCTCTTAAGGGTTTATTGATTTCTGAAGCGAAGGTAAAATTGGGAGCATTAAACAGGTGAAATTTAGAGATTAGCACAAAAACATAAATCACTGAAATACCGACGTTTATTTTTGCGTTAGGCAGAATTTTGACCAAAAACTGTAACAAAAGATTAGGCTTTCTGTCTAATAAAGTAAAAAATCAATCAAAATGAAATTCTTAAAACATCTAATGCTGTTTACAGTTATCAGCTTCAATTTAAACGCCCAAAGCAATTCAAGTTTAAAAAACAACCAACAAGCGAACACTACTTATGCCATAAAGAATGTGAATGTAATTCCAATGACCAAAGAAAATAAAGTCATTGAAAACACTACAATTTTAATAAAGGAAAACAAAATCTACTCTATCAATAAGTCAATCCCTAAAGACGCTACAATTATTGACGGAACCGATAAATGGCTAATTCCTGGATTAATTGATATGCACGTTCATACACTTGCCGATGGAAGTCCTTTTGTAATTTATCCAACTAAAGGACCATTAGTAAGCTATAATACACAGTACAATATGACACCTTACATAGCTAATGGTGTTACAACTGTTTTTGATTTAGGAGCAAGAACAGAACATTTTGGGCAACGTAATGAAATTATAAGAGGCGATGTAATTGGTCCGCGGATGGCATTAGCCAAAGTAATTGGAGGCAAAAAATCGAATCCAATAGCTAAAACCCCATCTGATGGAAGAAATGCAGTACGTTTTGCCAAAGAGGAAGGCTATGAATTTATCAAGGTATACACTTGGTTAGATGAAGAAACCTTTAAAGCGGTTATAGATGAAGCCAAAAAACAAAATATGAAAGTGGTAGGTCATATTCCAGTTGCTTTCGAGGGGAAACCAGCCAAAGATTTTTTTGTTCCCCATTTTGGTTTAATTGCACACGCCGAAGAGTTATCGAAACAAACAGGCGATTACAGCTATGAAAAAGCACAGGAATTTGCACGTTTAGCAAAAGATAATGGCACTTGGTTAATTCCTAATCTAACCAATATGCTTTCCATTAGCCAACAGGCTAAAACATTACAGAGCATCCAAAACTTACAAGGCTTTAAATATGTCCATCCTCTTATGCAAAGTAAATGGTTAACTTCAAATGGTTACTATGGAGCATCTGATAAATTAATTGAATATTATAATAAACTCTACAACTTTCATATTCTTATTGTAAAAGCGTTTAAGGAAGCTGGCGTGCCTATGGTGGCAGGAACAGATGCTGGAATCTCTGGTATTGTTTGGGGATTTTCGCTTCACGACGAACTTAAATTGTTAGTAGAATCTGGATTGACTAATGAAGAGGCATTGGCTTCTGCAACACGATTAGGAGCTGAATGGCTTGAAATTGGCGATAAATTAGGAACAATAGAAACAGGAAAGTTTGCAGATTTGATTTTGTTAGATGAAAACCCTTTAGATAACATCAGCAATACACGAAAAATTTCAGGTGTATTCGTAAATGGTAAATGGATTGACAGAAGCAAAATAGATATAATGCTTTCAGATGTTGAGAAATGGAATAATGCCAACAAAGAAAGATATGATTGGAACGACCTCTTGAATAGTTTAAAAAATTAATAAAAAAACTGTGCCTTACAGTGGCCCATAACGCATATGGAGGCCAACTAATTTTGGATGTTTTGTGACTTCGGCAGACCACGGCAAATTGGTGAGTTGGCTCCGCTCAATTTGGAGGGTTGGTGAGGTTAATTTCGCCTACGATGATAAGCGGCAAGCCTTTGGCAATATAGAGGGAGCGAAGGAGTCCATTATCAGATGAATGAATTACTTTTAAATAGAGGATTAGAAACAATGGAAACTTTAAGTCTGATTTATTATTCACCGACAAAAACGACACAAAAAATTGTTAGGGAAATTGGTCAAAACATGGGATTTAAACTTATCTCAGAGAATAACATTGCCGAAAATAGGACCGAATCAATGGCCAAAATAACTAATAATTGCCTCACTATAATTGGGATGCCTGTATATGCAGGACGCTTGCCAATAACAGCTGTTGAGACACTAAAAAAGGTTCAGTCGAATCAATCGCCGGCAGTCATTGTGGTTGTGTACGGTAATCGAGATTATGATGATTCACTGTTAGAACTTAAGGAAATTGCAAGTAATTGTGGCTTTAAGATAATTGCCGGCGCTGCATTTATCGGAGAACATTCATATTCAACGAATGAAAAACCGATAGCCAAGAACAGACCGGATAAACAAGATTTAGAAAAGTGTAGGGATTTTGCTGGGATGATAACTGAAAAAATGAAGGATATCAACTCGCCCTCAGAACTGAATATACCGGGTAACCATCCCTATAAAGCGCATAAACAATTTCCTGCAACTGCACATCCAGAAACAGATAATGATCGCTGCAATCAATGCGGTGTTTGTGTCGATTCATGCCCTACCAATGCGATAACCATCCAAGAAACAGTTATAACAAACGGTGAATTGTGCACGTTATGCTGTGCTTGTGTAAAATATTGTCCTGATGAAGCGAGAACCTTGGATAACTCAATAGTCAATACAATTAGAGATAACCTGTTTCTCAATTGTTCAATGAGAAAAGAACCCAAATATTTTGTATAAGTAATGGCAGGCGAAGTGGTAAATATCAAGGTTTGTAGCCTGCTCAAACTGCTTAGTGGCTTGATAGGTTACTGCCACGCAATCTCCTACTAATTCGTGCAATTTTCCGTTCCTTTACTAACTAATACAACACAAAAATCCCGGTAAAACAGCGTTTTACCGGGATTTGTTTATTCTCGTCTATCGCTTACGATAGTGGTTTACTTTACTTCTTCGAAGTCTACATCAGTTACTTCGTCATCTTTACCGCCTTGCTGTGCGCCGGCATCAGGTCCTGGTTGTGCACCACCCTGAGCACCTGCCTGCTGGCTGGCGTTGTACATCTCTTGCGAAGCTGCCTGGAATACTGTGTTCAACTCAGTAGTTGCAGCATCGATAGCCGCAATGTCCTGTGCTTTGTGGGCTTCTTTCAGCTTCTCAAGCGCCGCTTCGATAGGTTGCTTTTTGTCGGCTGGCAATTTGTCACCAAACTCTTTCAGTTGCTTTTCAGTTTGGAAAATCAAGCTGTCAGCACCATTCAACTTATCGATTTTTTCTTTGGCTTGCTTATCAGCATCTGCATTTGCATCCGCTTCTTCTTTCATGCGTTTGATTTCGTCATCAGAAAGGCCTGAAGAAGCTTCGATACGAATACTCTGCTCTTTGCCGGTAGCTTTATCCTTAGCTGTTACATGCAAAATACCGTTGGCATCAATATCGAATGTTACTTCAATCTGAGGTGTTGCACGTGGTGCTGGTGGAATACCATCCAGGTGGAAACGGCCAATGGTTTTGTTGTCTTTAGCCATTGAGCGCTCACCCTGCAACACATGAATCTCTACTGATGGCTGGTTGTCAACCGCAGTTGTAAAGGTTTCTGATTTCTTGGTTGGAATCGTTGTGTTCGCTTCAATTAATTTTGTCATTACACCACCCATGGTTTCAATACCCAATGAAAGAGGCGTTACGTCAAGAAGCAGAACGTCTTTTACTTCTCCGGTTAATACACCACCCTGGATAGCCGCACCAATGGCAACTACTTCATCAGGGTTTACACCTTTTGACGGCGCTTTACCAAAGAAATCTTCAACTACCTTTTGGATAGCTGGGATACGTGTTGAACCACCCACCAGAATTACTTCATCGATTTCAGAAGGGCTCATGCCAGCATCTTTCAATGCCGCTTTACAAGGCTCAAGGGTGCGCTGAATCAGGTTGTCTGCCAGTTGCTCAAACTGTGAGCGCGACAAGCTGCGTACCAAGTGCTTTGGAATACCGTCAACAGGCATGATGTATGGCAAGTTGATCTCAGTATTAGTTGATGAAGATAATTCAATCTTCGCTTTTTCAGCCGCATCTTTCAAACGCTGCAGCGCCATTGGGTCTTTACGCAGGTCGATGTTTTCGTCTTTCATAAACTCATCGGCCAACCAGTTAATGATTACGTCATCAAAGTCATCACCACCCAGGTGAGTATCACCATTGGTTGATTTTACTTCGAATACGCCATCACCTAATTCCAATACCGAAATATCGAACGTACCACCACCAAGGTCGAATACGGCAACTTTCATGTCGCGGTCCATCTTATCCAAACCATATGCCAATGAGGCGGCTGTAGGCTCGTTGATGATACGGCTAACTTTCAGACCGGCAATTTCACCCGCTTCTTTAGTCGCCTGACGCTGTGCATCATTAAAGTAGGCAGGCACGGTAATTACTGCTTCAGTCACTTCTTGTCCCAGGTAATCTTCTGCTGTTTTCTTCATTTTCTGAAGAGTCATGGCAGAAATTTCCTGAGCTGAATATAAACGGTCATCGATTTTTACACGTGGTGTGTTGTTGTCCCCTTTAACTACTTCATAAGGCACACGCTTTACTTCGTTAGGGATCTCATCATACATCGAACCCATGAAACGCTTAATCGAATAAATAGTCTTATGTGGGTTGGTAATAGCCTGGCGTTTGGCCGGATCACCTACTTTTCTTTCTCCACCTTCAACAAACGCTACGATTGAAGGTGTTGTTCTTTTACCTTCGCTGTTTGGAATTACAACCGGCTCATTTCCTTCCATTACAGAAACACAAGAGTTAGTTGTTCCTAAGTCGATACCAATAATTTTTCCCATTGTTATGCAATTATCTTGTTATTCTTTTAATGATTATTTCAAAATTACGGTGAGGGATAATCAAATGGTGTGCCATTAGTAAATGCGCTTCTTTTTGTGCAATAATGACAGGATGAATCCCAAAAGCAGGAAAACTCTGTCAGGTTGAGTGACAGAATGACAAGCCGGCGCTTACAAACTGAAGACCTCAGCCGACTCAGCTCCTTTGGGAGCGTTGAGGTATACCTGCTCGTGTTCGTTAAGCCCTTGCAGTATTTCAATAAATTCTTCGTTTTCGATGCCCACCTCGACTTCCTGTTTAATGGTGGACCAGCCTGTTCGTTTAAACACATAGTTTATGGAATCATTGCCTTTAACAGCTCTTTTATCCACCAGCAAAGTATTGGCCCGGCTGTTGGTAATTATAGTGTTGTTGGTGGTCATGTTCGGAAGCAGTGCGGCTTCATGGTTATGCAGTTCCACAATTACCTTAAAGCCATTTTGAAAGGTGCCGGGGATAACCTGGCCAATGTTGGCAATGCTCTTTATTTGTCCCTGAAACACTTTATCAGACAGGGCGCTGACAGCAATATTGACGGTTTGTCCCACTTCAATCTTGGCAATGTCGATTTCTTTGACATATATTTCAGAGATCAGAGAGCTCAAATCGGGGAGGGTGGCAATGAGGGGCATGTAACGTCCAACAGTGGCGCCCACTTTAATTTTCTGCCCATCGTATCCGTTGCCATACACAATCATGCCATCGCCGGGCGATGCTATAATGAGTTGGCTTCTGAGTTGTTCCAAAAGTGACAGTTTGTATTCGTAGCGTTTGATTTTACGGTGGCTGCGTGCAATTTGTGTTTTGTGTTTTTGAGCGATGGTAATCAGGTCGCGCTGTGTTTTAGACAAAGAGCGTTGTGCTTTTTCCAGTTCAATTTGTGTTTGCCTTTGAATGGCGGGCGATTCGTAGGATGACTGCTCAACCTTTATTTCTGTGTCCATCACCAAATCCCGCTGTTTTTGAATGGTTTCTCTTTGCGCCGCCAGCGCCAGACTCGAATCAATTCTGGCATCTTCTAGTTGGGTGTACAGCTCGCTGAGCTTATCGCGCGCTATGGCCATGGCTTCTTCTACTTCGGTTGGGTCGAGCTGGGCAACCTGTTCGCCTTTTGTAACAATTTTTCCTTCATCGGCAATGCTCAGTATTTTTATGGACCAAATGTCTAGTTCTTCATCAAAACAGACTTCGGGTATGAGGATGTCCATGGCTTTTTCTGCTTTTAACTCACCGGCGGCCGACACAGTAGATTCAATCTTACCCTTTTTAACAGTTACTGTATTGCCAGTCTGTTGGCCAATTTTCCAGGGCTGCCAAATCAGTAGTGTCAGCAGGCCAATTGCTGCCAGTATGCCGGTTATTGTTTTCTTCATGCTTAGTCTTCCAAAAGATGATCCAGTGATTTTATGAGGCTCTCGCTGCGTTCGAAATCATACAGTGTAATTTGACGAATGGTGTAATAGTCGCGCCAGAATTCAGATAATGCATCAATGTAACTGCGTCTGGCATTGTCGAGGGAGTTACGGGCCGAATTGAGTTTGATAACATCCACCTTATCAATCATAAAGCGCTGTTTGGTGACGTTGTAGCCCAACTGAGCAACCGTTTCGGCCTTTGCAGAGATGGCTACCTGCTCTTCCTGCAGATTGAATTGCAATATGCGCATAACAACATCCTGTTCAAAGTCGATTAGTGCCTGTTCAATCTCAGCTTCCGCTACTTGTTTGTTGGATTTGGCCATCTGAATTTGCCCGCGCCTGTTTCCCCAGTCTATAATCGGTGCATTGAGGGTGATGCCCAGGCCCCGGTCGTCGCCATACGGCGGTGTATATAAGTCATTAAACTTATCTGCTTGTTTGTTAATCCCTATGTTTGCTCTGAAGTCAGCACTTAATCCGCTGGTTGAGCGGGTGCGGGCAACGTTTTCATTGGCTTTAATCAGGCGAGCCTCCAGGGCCAGCACTTGCGGGTTGTTTGCTTTTGCCATTTCAAGTGCTTCATCGGCATTGATTTTCAGGCTGGGTATCTCATCGGGAATTAGCGGGATGATTGCCACATTTTTATTAAAACCCAAAAACGAATTCAGTAAATTTTGTGACTGCATCAAGTTGACCTGCGCCTTGGTTTTAGCCATTTTGGCATTCAGGTAGGTCAGCTCCATGTCCAGCAGATCATCTTGTGTAACGGTGCCAATTTGAAAGCGCCCTTTTCCAATATTATAAAGTGTGTCGGCATTAGCCAGATTGGTTTCAGCGATGTGTAAATCGATTTGTGCACCTACCAAATTGAAAAACATGCGGACTGTCTGTTCCGATAAAGCCTCCATCTCGGAGAGAAACTCTTTTTTGGCCTGTTCAAACTCCAGTGGTTTAAGCTTAGCCTGCCATTTGAATTCATTATAGGCAGTGAGTGGTTGAGAAAAGCGGATGCTGATGGGGATGGAGGTGTAACTCACATTTTCAGAGCCCATATTCTCCAGTCGCCGGGCATCGGATGAAAGGCTTAACTCACCACCGGAAAAAATCACATTTTGGTTGATGGATAAGCCAATGTCACTCGAAATACGCTCATCGGGCACAAATACAAAATCTCCGGTTTCAAAATTGTACTGGGGCGTTACCGAGCGGTTGTAGGTAAAGGGGGTGGCGTTAAGTCGCAGGTGAGGCAGCTGCGATGCTTTAAAGCTTCTGAAGTCCCAATAGCTTGCCAGGTACATGTTTTTGGAGCGGAAGCTGGATAGCGACTGTAGCTTTGCCAGCTGAACGGCTTCCTGCAACGTGAGGCGCATGGTTTGTGCCAGTGAATCGGGCGACGACTGTGCCCGGCCCGATAAAAACGAAGTTATGAGGATGATTACTAAATAATAACGCATAATCTTAGTGTCTTAACGATTCAACAGGGTCCTGACTGGCTGCTCTTTTGGCCGGTATATAGCCAAAAATGATGCCCACGGTGGCAGAAACACCAAAAGCGACCACTACCGAATAGAAAGAAATAATGGTTTTAATATCGGCCATCAGGTGGATGAGGTGGGCCAACACCAGCCCTAAAAGGATGCCAATGAGTCCGCCGGTAATGCTTATTAAAGTTGATTCGGCCAAAAACTGAACAATGATGTCTTTGCGCGATGCGCCAATGGCCTGACGGGTACCGATTTCGCGCACACGCTCCCACACCGACGCCAGCATGATGTTCATAATGCCAATTCCTCCTACGATGAGCGAGATGCCTGCAATGGCTCCCAACACAATGTTGAATATTTCATTGGTTTTTTGCTGCTGTTTGAGCAGCAGTTCGGGCACTGTCACCTCAAAGTCGTAGTTGTTGGAGTGACGCCTGAGCACGAGGCGTTTGATCACATCGGCTGTTGCTGAGAGTTGTTCGGTTTCCTTTACCTGAACAATTATTTTATCGAGTTGATGGGTGTTTTTTTCAGGCCCTTGGGAGCGCTCTTCATCGTCGGGGCTTCCTCCCAAAAAGAAAACGGCACCGCCACCTGCCATGTTGTCCATTACGTCAGGTGTTATTGCGCCTCTGTCTTTAAAGCGCATCAGCATGGTTTTAAGGGGGATGAAGATTGTGTTGTCACTGCTGCTAATGCCCATCTCGTCAGATGCCGAGGTCGTGAAATCGCGCTTTTCAATCGTCCCAATAACCTGCAGCCATACCTGTCCGCATTTAATGTATTGGCCGATGGGATTACTCTGACTAAAGAAACGGTTTCGGATGGTGCTGCCAATGATGCACACGGGTGTGCCTTTATCCGTATGCTGCAGGCTGAAGGGTTTGCCCTTATCAATCTGAATATTGAGCATCTCAAAGTAATCGGGCGAAACGCCGTTCAGAGTTACCGGATAGCTTTTGCCGTTTTTGATGGCATAGTAGTTGAGAGCAACAACCGGACTTACTTTTTTAACGGAAGGAATTGTTTCCAGAATGGCTTTGGCATCTAATTGATGAAGGCCTCTGGAGAATTGCTTCTTCGACTTGTCCTCACTGTTGTTTTCCTCTTTTCCTTCTGATGCTTGAAATACGGGCGTGATAATGATGTTATTGACCCCCACCAGCTTGATTTGCTCAAGCACTTCTTGCTGGGCACCTTTTCCAATTGCCAGCATGCTAATAACTGCTGCCACGCCAAACATGATGCCTAATGCGGTTAGTAACGATTTTAGCTTGTTGGATAAAATCGCTTCAACAGCGATGGTTATGTTGTGGCTGTAGCGCAGGTAGATCTGAAGGGGTGTTTTTCTCATCGTCAAAGCAATCAGTTAGTAGTATCAACAGGCGTTAAGCTATCAGCCCTGTTGTGCATCAGGCGCTTGTATATTTCTATGCCATCAAATGGCTTTTTGTCGGCACCATCGGGTGTGTTCATCAGCAATTCATCCTGTTCGTCAACACCGGCCAGCAGTTGAATGTAATTTTCATTGCTAATGCCGGGCTCTATAATTTGCTTTCGGTAGTCACTCTTTCCGGCTTTAACAAAGGCGTAACTCAGCGAGTCGTTGGAGAAAATACATTCAAGAGGGGCGGACAGGGTGTTGCGGATATGTGCCGTATTAATAATGTTGCTGGTTGTCATGGCCGGTCGCAAATCGCTGTCTGTCCCCTCTAACTTTATGGCCACTTCAAACACTTTGGTGTCACTATTGGGAATGACCTGACCAATATTGGCAACGGTTATTACTTCTCCTTTAAAACTTTTTTCCGGAAACGCATCAACGCCCACTGTAACTGTCTGTCCAACTTTAACTTTTGATATATCAATTTCGTTGATAAACGTTTTGGAAAGCATGGAGCTGAAGTCGGGCAGCTCGGCTATTTGCGGGCGCCATCGGCTGACGGATGACCCGGCTTTAATTTTTTTTCCAAACTGGCTGTAACTATAGATGACCATGCCCGGTTTGGGTGCTTTAACTTCAAGCACTTTGAACAGCTCGTTGATGTCTTTGACCTTTTGTTGTCTTTTTTTTACTTTCTCCCAGGCCCTGAAAACCTTGTATTCGTCCTGCTTTTCTTTAAGCTTGTAATTGCGTTGTTTTTGCTCCAAATCACGCTGCGAACGCTCAACATCGAGCCTGGCTTTTCGCTTTACCGCCGGCGACTCGTAAATCGATTGTTCCAGAATTAGTTGTTTCTCTTCCAAATCCACAAGGCCGTTCAGTAATTCATCCCGAAGGATGCTTAAGTTGAGGTTGGTATCTATCTTGGCATCTTCGTAAGCATTAAGGGCCGTTTCTAACTCTTCCTGTGCTTTGGTTCTAAGTTCTTCAACCGCCGCATGATCGAGTGTGGCAACGTACCCGCCAGAATCAACCACAGTGCCTTCCTCCACCAGGTGCGATACTTTTATTTCATAGAGATCAATATTTCGGCTCGACATTTCTTTGGGAAGCACAATCAGCTCTGAGTTTTCGGTTTGTAGCTGACCGGTTGAATACACCTGTGCAATAAAATCGCCTTTTTTAACTTTTACCGATAGGAGGTGAGCGGTCGATTGGGTTTCAGGGATAAAAAGTATGATTAGTATCCCAATGACTATCCCTCCAATGATAATGAGTTGCTTTTTCATAATATGCTTGATGCGGGTTCTGCAAATACGATTTTAGTCAAAAACTGACAGACCAAGGCAAAAAAAAGCCCGTTTTTCAACGGGCCTCTGTTAAAAAAGGTTAACAGGCACTTATAGGAGTGCTTTAATATCATTAATAATCGTTTGAGCAAGCTCATTAGCACTGTCCATAGTTTGTGCTTCTGCATAAATTCTAACGATTGGTTCTGTATTTGATTTGCGCAACTGCACCCATTTATCAGGGAAATCAATTTTTAATCCATCGATGGTGTTGATGTCTTCGGCTTTATATTTTTCCTCAATTTTCTTAAGGATTCCATCCACATCAATTTCGGGTGTTAGCTCAATTTTATTTTTAGAGATATGATACTCAGGATACTTGGCCCTCAACTCAGAACATTTGATGCCTGATTTGGCCAAATGCGTTAAAAACAGGCCAATGCCGACAAGGGCATCGCGTCCATAGTGGCTTTCGGGATAGATAACTCCACCATTGCCTTCACCGCCAATTACCGCATTTGTTTCTTTCATTTTGGCAACCACATTTACTTCGCCCACAGCTGCCGGCTGGTATTCGCCGCCAAAACCGCGGGTAACATCCGCCAGGGCTCTCGATGATGAAAGGTTGGAAACGGTATTTCCTGCTGTTTCAGCAAGCAGGTAGTCGGCTACAGCAACCAGCGTATATTCTTCGCCAAACATCGAGCCATCCTCATTGATAATGGCTAAACGGTCCACATCAGGGTCGACCACAAAGCCCACATCGGCTTTTTTCTCCTTGATAAGCTTCGAAATCTCAGTCAGGTTTTCAGGAAGAGGTTCCGGGTTGTGCGGAAACTGACCATTGGGCTCACAATACAATTCGATGGTATTGTTAACTCCCAATGCCTTTAATAATTTAGGGATAGCAATGCCGCCCACACTGTTAACACAATCAATAGCAACAGTAAAGTTGGCCTTTTTAATGGCCTCCACATCAACCATTCTTAAGTTAAGCACGTGTTGAACGTGAAAGTCTGTGTATGTATCCAATTCGGTTACCTGCCCCAACTCATCCACTTCACTAAACATGAAGGCCTCTTTTTCGGCAATGTCCAGCACCTCAGCACCATCGGCAGCCGTTAAAAATTCACCTTTTTCATTGAGTAGCTTCAGCGCATTCCATTGTTTGGGGTTGTGGCTGGCTGTTAAAATGATTCCACCATGTGCTTGTTCTTCTGTTACAGCAATCTCGGTGGTAGGTGTGGTGGCCAGTCCTATATTTATAACATCAATTCCTAGTCCCTGAAGACTTCCGATCACAAGATTTTTGACCATCTCACCCGATATGCGGGCATCGCGTCCAACAACAACTTTTATTTTTTTACCGGTATGGCGTTGCTTCGCCCATTGTCCGTATGCCGATGCAAATTTTACTACGTCGAGCGGCGAGAGACCTTCTCCTACCTGACCTCCAATCGTACCTCTGATTCCAGAAATGGATTTAATTAATGTCATATATCAATTGCTTTAAAAGATAAGAACGCAAAATTGGCTGTAATTTTTTAAAAAGCCAATAATTTCTTACGAAACATTTTATAGTTAATTGTTTCATTGTTGTTTTCTTACGTAAGGTTTCGAAAGGGGCAAATCTTACGTTCAAACACTCAGACGTATATTTTTATTCCAGATACCACACATTTTAGCGTCTTTTTTATCACCTTTGCAGTGTTATTTAATTGAACTTACGGATGTTCGTAAGTGGATGACTGAAAGTATATAAATGAAAAGAGAACGAAATAATAGCAAGGGGAGACGGTATGAAGGAGCAGCTACCCCGGAAAGAAGACAAAAGTCATTCAGGCCCAATAAGGTGGAGGATGATTCTTCGAAGCTAGGGCGTCGTAAACCGGTTAAAAAGGTTGAAGAAAGCAAAGAAAAGCAATCGTCAGATAAAATAAGGCTGAACAGATATATTGCCAACGCAGGTGTTTGCAGCCGTCGTGATGCGGATAAACTGATCGCAGAAGGAGAAATTACTGTTAATGGGCAGGTGGTAACCCAAATGGGGTTGGCTGTTGGATTAAACGATGATGTACGCTACCAGGGTAAACGGCTTAATCCGGAAGAAAAGGTGTATGTGCTGTTAAATAAACCAAAAGGGTTTGTAACCACTGTTGAAGATAAGCATGCCAAGCATACGGTTATGGAACTGGTTGAAGATGCCTGTGAGCAGCGCATTTATCCGGTAGGTCGACTTGATAAGCAAACCACCGGTTTATTGTTGCTGACCAATGATGGGGAGCTGACAAAAATGCTGACTCATCCTAAATACAATGCCAAAAAGATTTATCACGTATTTACCGATAAGCCAATTTTTGGCAGTCATGTTGATCAGCTGGCCGCTGGCATTACGCTGGAGGATGGTCCAATACATGCCGATGCCATCAGTTACGTGGAAAAGGAGGATAAAACTCAGGTGGGCGTCGAAATACACTCGGGGCGTAACCGCATTGTTCGTCGTATGTTTGAGCACCTGGGCTATAAAGTAATGAAGCTGGACCGCGTTTATTTTGCCGGCTTAACCAAAAAGGGAATTCCCCGTGGTAAATGGCGTTACCTGACCGATAAAGAGGTGATTCGATTAAAAGCAGGAATGCTAAAATAATATAATGCAAAAGGTATCCCTTGTTATTGAAGAATAGCAGGGGATATTTTTTAATTATCTTTCTGTTTTATAATTTAGAACAGTTAACCAACGTAAACTATTGATACTGATGAATGTTTCATTGCGACTTCTGTTTGTTTATCTACTCATTTATTGCCCGTTTGCACTCAATGCTCAGGTTTATAAAGGCATGGTTGCCGATGCCGAGAGCAGAGAGCCAATAGCGTTTGTAAACATAGTGTATAGCCAGGGAGCGGGCGCTGTTACTGATATTGATGGGCGCTTTGAAATAAGAACAGAAGCTCAGGTTAATGAGTTACGGGTGAGCTGTTTGGGCTACGAGTCCAAAGTTATCCCAATTAATGCATTTTCCAATAATGATATAATTTACCTCATGCCTCAGGAATATCAGCTGCAGGCTGTTAATGTGCTTCCGGGCGAAAATCCGGCACTTGTTGTTATGAAGCGGGTGGTAGACAATAAGCGTCGGCACAATCCGGATAATTACGATCCTTTCAGTTGTATCATTTATCATAAAATGACCCTTGATTTTGAGTGGCCGGCGGCTTTAAGTGAAGAGGAGAAGCAGGAGCTCAGGGACTCATTGGGTATTCGAAACGATAGCTACCTCTTTTTATTTGAATCGGTTTCTGAAAAAAAGCACTGGAAAAAAGGGCTTGGAAAAGAAAAGATTTTGTCAGGACGCGTGAGCGGCCTTAAAGATCCAATCTTAGCTTCCTTTCCCGCTATGATTCAGCCATTCTCGTTTTATGATCCGCAGATAAGCCTGCTGGGCTACGCCTACCTGAACCCTGCCTCTAAAGCAGGACTATCGGCCTACCGCTTTATTCTGGAAGATACCTATACAAACCATGCGGGCGATTCAATATTTTATATCTCCTACAGGCCGCGCGAAGAACGTAATTTTAGAGGATTAACCGGAACTTTTCATATTGATGGTAAAACATCTGCTATTAAAACTGTAGCTGCCACAACCGCCGGAACCGAAAATGGCATGCGTCTGTTTATCCGGCAAAATTATCAACCCGTGGCCAATGGCACCTGGTTTCCCAAACAGTTGGAAAGCAGTTTGGAATTGGGCGGTGTAGGGGTATTTCGAAAACTGCCTTTCCCTATCGTTGGTAAGGGAAAGAGCTATGTTACTGCAATTAACACACAGCCACAGATGTCCGCAAGTGAATTTGATAATGTGGTTCTGGAGGATTTGGCTTTGGAGAAAGATGCTCCCGATGTGGCCGCTTTTCGTTATGAACCTTTAACCTCTCGCGATTCGCTGACCTATCATTTTCTAGATAGTATTGGAAGAAAGAACCATTTGGATGCCATTCTGAAAACACAAATTTCATTGGTGAAAGGGTATGTGCCAATGGGTAAATTTCAGCTAGATCTCTCTAAGCTGGTGGATTATAATGATTATGAAGGATTGAAGCTGGGTGCCGGTCTGTACACCAGTCCTCGTTTGTCAAAGAATTTTACAACCGGCGGATACTACACATATGGTTTTGGCGATAAAGCCGGTAAATTTGGTGTGAAGCTTGATCTTACTCCATTTGCCAATAAGGAAAATAAGCTGTATGCCAGGTATTATGACGATGTTTATGCGACGGGTACTTACGAGTTTATCGATGGCATTAAAAACCTGTCCAGTGAACGGTTTAGTCGTTTCATGACAGAAACAATGGATTTAAGCGAAGGGTGGGAAGCAGGTGCTGAATTCCGCTTTGCTAAGTACTTCAAAACGGATGTTTTTTATAAGCAAAGAGATGTTAGTCCACAAAAGGTGTATCGTTTTGATCAAACCAGTACTATTGAACCTGCTTTCAATATGAGTACAATGGGAGTTAGGCTAAAATGGGCACATAAGGAGACTTTCTCACACACACCACTCGGAAAAATATCCAACGGCACTAATTGGCCGGTTATTTGGATAAATGCATTAGCGGGTCAATGGGAGGCCGACAAAGAATATAATTTTACCCGTTTTGAATCAAGGGTACATAAGCAGTTTAATTATCCCAATTCGATGTATACCACCGTGCGCGTGGAGGGAGGTTATATGGATGGCGATTATCCGGGGTCTCTATTGTATAGTGCCCTTGGTAGTTATAAGTCATTTACTGTTTTAGTGCCTTATTCATTCGGAACCATGCGCCTCAATGAATTCGCAGCCAATCAATTTGCGGCCGTGTATTTTTCACATGGGTTTCCGTTGGCTTTGAATACCAATAAGCGGATTAAGCCCGAAATTGTACTCAGTACAAATGTTGCTTTCGGAGATGCTCCGGCAGGAGTCACTACTTTTAGAAAAGGCTACTATGAGTCGGGTCTCTACCTGAAAAATCTCTTTTCTAATTTCATTTTCCAATATGGTTTGTCTGTTCATTACCGATATGGAACATATAGCTTACCTAAGCCAATCGATAACTGGGCATTTAAACTAGGTTTAGAGTTTGCCTTTTAAATCAGTAAAATGGTATAGTAAATCATTAGCCAGATGAGAGGTAACCCTTCTATCTGAAAGCTAATATAGCTATTGCTTGTATGTTTATTGATACCAAGCAGTGCCCGAGTGGAGATGGCCATAAAAATACTGTTTGTTATTAAGAGTTTAAGCGAAAAGAAGTAGATGGTTAGGATGCCCAATGCTAAGAAAATACAGACTATTGCCAAATTTATGGCTGCTTTATCGGAGCCCAGCAACTGAGGAATCGTTTTCAGTGACGACGGGTCATTTTGAGCATCTCTAACATCAAACGGTATGGTTAGACCGATCATAAACAGCCAAACGGCGATGAAAGGCGTGAAGGAGTTAACTGATTCAAATTGAAATGGAAGTGTTGCCAACGCAGCCCAAACGGTGGCAATAATAAAAATTTTAGCAGCAGGAATCCAGCGAAGACCAGTGTTTTTCTTGTATGGGATAGTGTATAGTATGGCAAGTACAGAGATGAAAGCAATTCGGAGTTTGTCATCAGGGCTATATATGTACAGGAGAGTGTAAGCGGTTATGGCCGAAAGGGCAGATGCTGTTATTAGTAATAGCTTATGGACTTCTAACCATTTTCGTCTGGCTGATCCAATTTTACTGGGCATCGTAAAAAATACCGATAAATATAAATAATTATAGCCGGCAAACGTGAGCAGGAAGTTGGCTGCAGCTATCCCATAATGAGGCGAATCCGACAGACAGGTCATTAGTTGGGTTAAGGCTGCCATGGCTATTGCCACCCAAACATTTGAATAAACCAACCCTTTTTTGAAATTCTCGTAATAAGTTGGGGCAGTTGACATATTTACCCTACCCTGCTAATGTTGTGCAGTGTCTTTGGAGAGTTAATTTCAATTTGGTTACCATTAATGGAGATAATTCCACTTTCCTTAAAGTCTTTAAGAACCCTGATTAAACTCTCTTTCGACACGCTCGATAGGTCGGCAATGTCCTGACGACTGAGGGTGGTGTGAAAATTTCGTGAGTTATAGATGTTCTCCGATAAGTATAAAATAGTATTAGCTATTCGTCCGGTCATTTTTTTATGCGACAGGTTGATTAGTTGGTTATAAAGGTCGTTGGTTATTTGATGGTTAAGCTTTAACATTTGTTCGGCAAACCTGGTATTTTGGCGAAAGGCATTGGTAAATGCTTCAGTGCTAATCAGACAGGTGTCCATTTCGGTTAATGCACTCACCGAAAAATGATTCAGGTTATCGGTAAACAGGCCGGGACTCACGATAAAATCCCCCTCTTTAAGCACTCTAATGATGATTCTTTTATTCTCCAAACCTTTAATGTAGAGCTTGGCGAATCCTTTTTTTATGCAAATAATATTGCTGCACCGCGTACCTTCTTTTATCAGTGTTTCGCCTCTTTGATAAACAACTTTACAGTGCGACTTTTTGAAGGCATTCAGCTCATCGTCGCTAAGGGTGTCAAAGCCATAGAACTTAATGTGGCAGCGGCTGCACCCTGTGATATCAACGGTATTATTTGTCATATTAGTACCTAATTGTTGCATTGGTAAAAAATGAAAGTATAAAGTTTCAAGCATATATACAAATAGCTAACCCTTATGAGTTATATCTAGATGGACGCTGTTTTTTGTTAATTATCACATATCTAACGGTATAAGTTTTTGTTTAGTTGGATTGAATTTAAATAGACCTAAACTTCTTTAATCAAAAGATAGTCTTTAATTATCTAAAATTCAACTAAATGTAATCATTTCGTTGATTTATATCAATTTTTTAACGTATAACTTACATTGTGCTAGTTCAATTGGAAATATCTAAACTTGTTACTAGAATTTTATTAAAAAGAAACCGCGTAATCACATTAAGTCCAAGAGTTATGAAAAAACTAAAACAATTAACTTGGCTCGTTGTAATGGCATTTGCTATTGTATTCGCTAGCTGTACAAAAGAAGGCCCTCAAGGCCCTCCGGGATCTGATGGTTCCAATGGAATAGATGGAACAAATGGAGTTGACGGCACTGCCGGATGTATTACCTGTCACACCGATGATAGTGAATTAGCTATAAAAACTGCTCAGTTTGAGCACTCAGTACACTTTTCTGGAGGACAGGAGCACGTTGGTTATGCCAATTATGCTGGAGGATCATGTTCGATGTGTCACTCACATAATGGGTTTTTAACAGCTGTTGAAGACGGAACCAACTTCGGAGGTGTGCATCCTGAGGCGGCGTCCATGTCTTGTTATACTTGTCACCAAATTCACACCAGTTATACCCGTGAGGATTATGCCTTGCACTATACGGATCCTGTTAATTTATATCTGAATGAAAATGACTTAGGCGTTTTTGCAGAGTTGGAAGTTGATGCAACAAATCAATATAGCGATCCTGATGGATTAAGTAATACTTGTATTAAATGTCACCAACCTCGACACAGAGGAGATAGTCAACCGGATCCTACTAAAGAAGGTACGATTGTAATCTCAGACGGTGCTGCGGGCCATTGGGGACCACACTATGGCGCACAAGGTGCAATCTTTGGTGGTGTTGGTGGATATATAGGAACAACAGACCCAACAGCGCCATCTGGCACTAAAGGTCACCATAGTTGTAAGAGTTGTCACATGTCATTTAATTCACTAACCGGTAATTATGGTGGTTATGTAGGGGGACACTCCATGAAAATGGCAGCTAGTGAAGGAGGAAATCCTGTATTTACTGCGTGTGATGAATGCCATACAGAAAGAGGCGCAACCATCGACTTACCTGGTAAAATGGCAGCTAATAAGATTTTATTAGAGGCTTTGCATGCCGATTTGATGGATGCCGGTATTGCTGATGAAACTGGACATCTGGTTGGAGGAACTTGGACGCACCAGCAGTTGGCTGCCTACTGGAACTTCGCATTGGTTAAGAACGATCACAGCTACGGTATTCATAATGAAGAATACACTCAGAACCTAATTAATGCTGCCAGAACTTATTTAGGAACGAATTAATGAAGGTAACGAATGGCTATGTTTCCGCATGGCCATTCAATCATTTGTTTAACTAACTAAATAAGTCATATGAAAGCATTTCAAATATTATTTGTTTCTGTGTTACTCTCGTTGGTGCTAGCAGTAGGGTGCGATTATAAGTTTGTTAAGCCAGACACAGGAGCTCCTGTTGATCCTGAGGTGCCAATTAGCTTTTCAGACGAGATTGAACCGATTTGGACAGCACAAAGCTGTACCAACTGTCATAACGGAAGTGTAACATTTAGTCTTGAGCAGGGTAGTGCATATCAATCATTAACGAATCTTAATCTCCTGGATCTTGAGAATCCTGCTAATAGTTTGATTGTGAAGGTGCCGGGAGGAAGTGCTCCGCATAACAACTATAATTATGTGGGTAATCAAAAAGCGTTAATAGAAACCTGGATTGAGCAAGGCGCAGAGGATAACTAAAAACGATTACAATGAAAAAAATAGTATATCTGATTGTTTTAGTGTTGTTTTCTGGTCACTTTGTTTTGGCTCAGGAAGAAGCACAAAAAGAAAAAAAAGTAGATAAACCCGTGAGGGCTCCCTGGGAATCAGGGACTTTGGTGAATCATCAAACCAGTATTACTCAATATAAAAACACGCTGGAAATGGTGATAAGTCACCGCTTTGGTCCTGTTGAAAACGGCATCAGTGATGTGTTTGGAATCATGGCGCCAGGTGCGAATATTCGTATTGGCTTTAACTATTCCATTCTGGATAATTTAGCTGTAGGTTTTGGAACGAATAGCCAAAAGAAGTATCAGGATTTTCAGGCGAAATACACCCCGTTTGAGCAAACGCGTGAAAATACCATTCCGGTAAGTTTAACACTCTATGGTAATGCGGCCATTGATGGAAGAGAAGATGCCGCTTTTGGTGTGGACTATGCATTTTCAGACAGGCTATCTTACTTCTCTGAAGTGATAGTTGGTCGTAAAGTAAATGATTGGTTATCGGTGCAGGCCAGTGCCAACTTTACCCATTACAACTCGGTTGATAGTTTGTTGGACAACGACAAAATGGGGCTGGGTTTTGGTGCTCGCATGAAGTTTAGTCCTCAATCATCTTTAACCTTTGAGTTGGGGGTGCCGCTTAAAATAGAAAGTTTGTCGCAGCATACATCTTTTACCGACCATCCTAAACCTCACTTTTCAATTGGTTATGAGGTCTCAACAAGTACGCATGCTTTCCAGATATTCATAACCAATGGATTAGGAATATTGCCGCAAGAACTTTATATGTATAACCTTAGTGAGTTCGATAGTAAGAGTATACGATTTGGATTTAATATTACTCGACTCTGGAACTTCTAATTTGATAAATGTAAAATTTGTATTATGAAAAAGTTGAAGATGTCTATAATGGTAAGTGGTGCATTGGTGATGCTAAGCTTTGTTTTAATGTCATTTGTTCAGGAGAAGAAGCCTTGGGATGTGCCTGCTAATTATCAAAGCATGGAAAACCCACAGGCTGCCGATGATGCCGAAATGATAAAGATTGGTAAGATGAACTATGCCCGTCACTGTAAGTCATGTCATGGCAATATAGGTAAAGGCGACGGTCCAAAAGCCCGAAGTATAGATGCTGATTTAGGCGATTTTACTTCAGCTGAATTTCAGGCACAAAAAGATGGAGTGATTTACTATCAGTCGTTTGTTGGTCGTGATGACATGCCAAACTTTGAAAAGAAAATTCCTGATGAAGAAGATCGTTGGGCACTTATAACGTATTTGCGTACGCTTAAGAAGTAAATTATTCACCATTATTACAAACTGCCCGCGCAAGAGGTAATGTTTTACCTTTTATGCTGGCAGTTTTTTGTTTTATCCAATAGTAATTGATACAATGGTTTTAAAATTAAAGCTTATTCCCATATATCTGGTTTTTATGGTGTCCGGGTTTCACCTGATGGCTCAGGATACAGCAGACAACAGCCAATGTTTAAAGTGCCATGGCCAGGTATTTTACGAATATCATAATGAATGGACCGATCAGATTGATCGGAAACCACTCAATCCGTTTCATCATATTGACAGCACTAAGCTGCACAACTCAGTCCACAGGATGTTTGCGTGTGTCGATTGTCATTCCATGGAATACGAAACCTTTCCTCATAGCGGAGAACTTAGGCTAGAGGAAAAGTATCAATGTATGGATTGCCATGGGGGAGACGATACTTTTGCAAAGTTTAATTTCGAAGGTATTGAGGAAGCTTTTATGGAAAGTGTGCACTATAAGTCCTCTGATGAGCGCTTTAATTGCTGGATGTGTCACGATGCTCATGGATATGAACTTGCTTTGAGAGAAGAAAAGCCAATTGTAGAAGTGGTGGAACTCAGTAATAATATGTGCCTCAGCTGTCATGATAATAAATTTAAGTATGGTTTATTGTCCGAAGAAGAGCCAAAGGATATGGCCACCATTCATTCCTGGTTACCCAATCAAAGCCACCATTTTAATAAGGTGAGGTGTATCGATTGCCACACAAAGGTGCAGACCGACCTGTTGGTTTCGCATAATATCTTGCCTAAGGACAAGGCGTTGAGAAATTGTGTGGAATGTCATAGTTCTAATTCGGTACTGATGGAGTCGTTGTATGCGCACAGGGCTAAGGAGAGCAGAGCTGAATCCGGCTTCTTTAATGCAGTTGTTCTCAACGAGGGTTATATTATCGGGGCCAACCGAAACAGAACCTTAAATTTCGTCAGTATAGGCTTATTTGGCGCATTAGTAATTGGCTTGTTGGTGCATGCGATCTTACGTGTCATTTCAAAAAAGAAGTAGTATGAGTGATAAATTATATTTATATCCTGTATGGATCAGGGTTTGGCATGTTATTAATGCCTTGTGTTTTCTAGTACTCCTGGTATCCGGAATTAGCATGCAGTATTCTAATCCCGAATATCCATTGTTACCGTTTGATATTGCCGTGTCAAGTCATAATATCTCCGGTATTATTATTTTTATTGCCTATCTTTTCTTTTTGGCGGCCTTTGTAGTTACGTCCAATAAAAGGCACTATAAGATTGTATTTAAAGGACTGTCTCAGCGCTTATTTAAGCAGATTAGCTATTATACCTTTGGGGTGTTTAAGGGAGAAAGTTCACCTTACCCAACAACCGAAATGGCTAAGTTTAACCCTCTGCAGCAAGTAACTTATGTAGGCGTTCTTTTTGTTTTGTATCCTATTTTAATTGCTACTGGTTTAGCTCTTATGTTTCCAGAGCTTATTATTGATAACTTCTTTGGTGTTGGCGGAACATTGTTGACCGCACTGCTGCATGCCAGTGCTGGCTTTTTGGCCAGTATGTTTCTGATTATACACTTGTATTTTGCCACCATGGGCGCGACAGTAAGTGCAAATTTTAAGAGTATTTTAAACGGTTATCACGAATCTCATTAATATATGGATGATTTATCGAACATGAGAGGATACCTGAGAGGTATCCTCGTAACTTTGGGACTTTTATTACTTGGTTATATTTTAAACCCACTATTGGGAACGCTTAAAATAGTGCAGCTCACCTGGCCACATAATTTGTACTTTATGGCATTGATTGGGGCAATTGGTTTGGCTGTTGGCATCATATCTGATTCCAATCCCGTTAAAATTTTAGTGAGTAAAACCATGCTTGTTCCGGCAAGCTTGTGTATAGGGGTATTTGGGGTGTTGTTGTTTGTTCAGCCACAAGGATATGATTCTATAGTTATGAATCGCCTCTTGGAAACCCCCGTTTTGTTTTTGTCGGCCTTTGTATTTTTTGCAGGAGGGGCTTATATCGGTTCGAATGCTGGCCGCTGGCGACACGAATGGTCAGGGATTATGTTGGTTCTAACAATGCTGTTGTTTGTATTTTCCACAGTTGTCGGACAGCATGATTATTACGATCTGAAAATGCGTATTGGCACCGACCGGGCCTTATTTGAGGCAGAAGATGCTGCAGGCGTGTTTTATCGCTTGCCTTTTGCGGTTAAGCTATTGAGTGACGATGCTCAGTTGGAAGCAGGAGGTGACGGCGCAGAGGAAACTTTGGTTCGTGTTTTTAATACCGTAAGTGATTATAAGGATGTTAGTTTGGCTAATGGGTTTCAGACAAAAGGCTGGGAGGTTAGTTTGATGGACGCAGCTATTTTAAATGAAACAACTGTTGAGCTGGCCGATGTGAATCTGGTTTTTGACCGCTGGATTGAGTTGAAGTACATTAGCCTTGTATTACTACTTATTAGTTTAGCAGTAAAGATAAAGTTCTAACTTTGGATAGAAGATAAAGAAAGGGGTAATCACATTGTGATTACCCCTTTTATAATTTGTACTTATTGATGATTAAAATACACTCGCTATTTTATCGCTTTTGTATTTTCCATCCTTAAGTTTTTCCTGAACTTCGCGGAATGCCTTGATTGTGTAATCCACATCTTCCATTGTGTGAGCTGCTGTTGGAATAATACGAAGCATAATCTGGTCTTTTGGTATAACCGGATACACCACAATTGAGCAGAAGATATTGTAATTTTCACGCAAATCCATTGTCAGTTGGGTTGCTTCAGCTACGTTTCCTTCGAGGAAAACAGGTGTTACTGGCGACTCAGTATCTCCGAGGTTGAAACCAGCTTCCTTAAGTCCCGATTGAAGACGCTCAACTACCTTCCAAAGGTTCGTTTTGTGCTCAGGCTCATCGCGCAGCATTTCAAGGCGCTTAAGCGCTCCCATTACCATAGGCATAGGTAATGATTTTGCAAAAATCTGTGAACGTAAGTTGTAGCGTAAGTAGTTAACCACTTCTTCAGTACCAGCAACAAAACCTCCAATGCCAGCCATGGACTTGGCAAAAGTACTAAAGTGAACATCGATTTGGTCAGTTACGCCAAAGTGTTCTGCAACACCAGCGCCTGTTTCACCCATTGTACCGAAGCCGTGTGCATCATCAACTAAAATACGGAAGTTGTACTTCTCTTTAAGTTTTACAATACCAGTTAAGTTACCAAGGTCACCAGCCATACCAAATACACCTTCGGTAATCAATAGGATTCCACCTCCGGTTTCATTGGCTCGCTTAGTTGCAAACTGAAGCATTTTTTCGCATTTGTCCATTTCATTGTGTGCAAATACGAAGCTCTTGCCTCCTTTGGCTTTGTGTAGGAAAATACCATCCATAATGCATGCATGTGACTCAGAGTCATACACAATCACATCATTTCGGCTTACTAATGTGTCAATAATTGATACCATTCCCTGGTAGCCGTAGTTAAGCAGGTAAGCATCTTCTTTACCTACAAATTCAGCTAGCTGAGATTCCAACTCTTCGTGCTTGCTGGTATGACCAGACATCATTCGTGCACCCATTGGGTAGGCCATTCCGTATTCTGCTGCAGCATCAGCATCCGCTTTGCGTACTGCCGGGTGGTTAGCTAACCCAAGGTAGTTGTTTAAACTCCAAGTAAGTACTTCTTTTCCACGGAATTTCATCTTTGGGCTTATTTCGCCTTCCAACTTTGGAAACATAAAATAACCGTGTGCTTCCTTACCATATTGCCCAAGGGGGCCCATATGTACTTTTATTTTATCGAAAATATCCACTATACTGAGCTTTTAAAATTTTCGCTGCAAATGTAATGTTTTTCCTTATCTTTTTGAAGGAAACCTAATTAAAAAAGGAAAGTCCCAGTGTCAGGTCGTATTATCATCAAGAAGAGTTGTGATTAACGTTCAGGCGGATAGGATATTGTGTGCATTTGCGCTGTGATGGTCATTTTTCAAGCTTTTGCATTCATTGGTTGAGAAAATATAAATATTTGTAGGTGCAAATATTTGTGCTTGTTGATAATATCGGGTTCGGGGTTGTGTGGTTAAAAGGTAAAGATTATCTTTGCACGTTGTAAATGAGTTTAAAGGTTAACCTTCATCTCAAAACAACATTTTTTTTGGAATCGTAATAATCTCAGATATATGAAGTTGAAATACTTATTGTTGATCGTTGCCGTACTTGGGCTGTTGAGTACCAGCTGTAGTAAATATCAGAAACTGCTTAAGAGCCAGGATTATGAGCTATGGTACGAAGAGGCGATAAAGTATTATGAACAAGAAGATTATACGCGTGCAGCAACGCTTCTGGGGCAGTTGGTAACTATCTACAGAGGTACTGATAAATCGGAGGAGATTAATTATGTGTACGCTAACTGTTTATATGGATTAAGTGATTACCTGACTGCAGGTCACTATTTTAGGGAGTATGTAAAAAACTTTCCGGCTGGAGATTATGCCGAAGAGTGTCAGTATATGAGTGCTTATTGCTATTACATGCGTTCCCCAAAGCCTCGTTTGGACCAAACAACAACGGAGGAGGCTATACAGGAATTTCAGCTATTCATTAATATGTATCCGAATAGCGCCAGGGTCGATGAATCTACCCGCCTGATGGATGAACTGCGTGATAAATTGGTGTTTAAGTCTTACCTGAATGCTAAGTTATATTATAATTTGGGTGATTATTTAGGCAATAACTATCAATCGGCTGTTATCGCTGCTCAAAATAGTCTGAAAGATTTTCCGGATACAAAGTACAGGGAGGAGTTATCTTTTCTGATTTTGGAATCGAAATATATTCAGGCAGTAAATAGCGTTGAAGAGAAGAAAGAAACGCGAGTGCGTGACACCATGGATGAATACTATTCGTTCATCAATGAATTTCCGGAAGGTAAATTCCGGAAAAAAGCTGATCGGATATTTGAGGATACCGATGAGATGTTAAAAGTTTATAGTAAAGAAGTTGCAGTAAATTAAAAGTGATCATATGTCAATCGACTACAAAAAAACAAACGCACCGGTATCAACCGTAACTTGGGATAAAAACGTTTTATCAGAGCCAACCGGTAATATCTACGAATCTATCGTAGTTTTGGGGAAACGTGCTAATCAGATCAGCTCTGAAATGAAAGAGGAGTTGAATAAAAAGCTTCAGGAGTTTGCCTCTTATACCGATAATTTGGAAGAGGTTTTTGAAAATCGTGAGCAGATAGAGATTTCACGTTTCTATGAGCGCTTACCAAAGGCTGTTTGTATTGCTACGCAAGAGTTTGTTGAAGGGAATGTTTACCATCGTAACCCTGAAAAGGACGGCAGCGAAGAGTTGTAGAACAAGCGCGATGTGGGCTTGTTTAGAGGTTAAAAAAAGATTAATATAATAAAAGGTAAAGGAGGATGGTATTTTCTCTTTTATCTTTTTTTATTTTTGACTATGCTAAAAGGAAAAAAGTTTATTCTTGGAATATCAGGTGGTATTGCAGCCTATAAGTGTGCTGCACTTACTCGTTTGCTTGTAAAAGAGGGGGCTGAGGTGCAGGTTATTATGACGAAACTGGCGAAGGAGTTTATCACGCCATTGACGATGGCAACTTTATCCAAGCGACCAATTTTAGTTGACTTTTTTAATCCCGAAAATGGCGACTGGAACAGCCATGTTGATAGTGGCCTGTGGGCTGACGCCATGATTGTTGCGCCGGCAACAGCAAATACAATGGGTAAGATGGCCAATGGAGTGGCTGATAACTTGCTCATCACAACATACCTGTCTGCCCGATGCCCTGTTTTTGTGGCACCCACCATGGATTTGGATATGTACCAGCATCCATCAACGCGTCGCAACATGGACACACTGCGTTCATACGGAAATCACCTGATTGAACCAAACGCTGGTGAGTTGGCGAGTGGCTTAATTGGAAAAGGACGAATGGCTGAACCAGAAGAAATTGTGGCGGCTTTAAAGCACTTTTTTAATCAGGACAACCGCCCGCAATTGAAGGGTAGGAAAATACTCGTTTCGGCCGGACCGACTCATGAAAAGATTGATCCCGTGCGCTTTATCGGTAACTATTCATCGGGCAAAATGGGGTATGCCATTGCCGAGGAGTTGGCAAGGCGAGGGGCAGAGGTTACGCTCGTGAGTGGTCCCACCACTTTATCGGCAGATCATCCGAACATCAAGCGGATTGATGTTACGAGTGCAAAGGAGATGCTGAACGCCTGCGAGAAAGAGTTTGAGCAGGTTGACGGTGCCATTATGTCTGCTGCGGTAGCAGATTATACTCCCGTAAGCCCAGCTAATGAAAAAATGAAGCGGACGTCCAACGAACTGTCTATCCATTTAGAAGCAACGGTTGATATTGCTGCGGCTTTGGGGACAAAGAAAATGGCTGGTCAGGTGTTGGTTGGTTTTGCCTTGGAAACGCACGATGCCGTTCAAAATGCCAACAAAAAGCTTATAAAGAAAAACCTCGACTTTATTGTTTTAAATAGTCTGGCCGATGAAGGGGCAGGTTTTAATTCCGACACAAATAAGATTACCATTATCGATAAGGATAATAAGCTGAAGGAATTTGCGTTAAAGTCTAAGAAAGAGGTGGCCTGTGATATTATCGATGAGTTGGCGATTTATTTTAAATAGTTACAGGTTAACGTAAGCATTCAGCATTATGAGATATTACATCACTGTTCTTCTGATTATTTCAGCTTTGGCGCTTCAAGCGCAGGAGTTTCAATGTGCCGTACAGGTTGTTTCACCACAAATACAAAGCACCAATAAAAAGGTGTTTGAAACCCTGCAAACAGCCATTATGGAGTTTATGAATAATCAGAAATGGACCAATGATAAGTTTGCGCCTGAAGAACGCATAGATTGTAATATCATGATTAATGTGTCCGAAATGATATCGATTGATGAGTTTAAAGGCTCTTTTCAGATTCAGGCCCGACGTCCGGTGTACGGAAGTAATTATTACACCGTACTGTTTAATCACCAGGATCAGGATTTTCATTTTAAATATGTTGAGTTTGAGCCTTTAGTGTATAATCCCAATAATTTTGAATCTAACTTAGTTGCTGTGCTGGCCTATTATGCCAACGTGGTTTTGGGGCTCGATTATGATTCTTTTAGTAATAATGGGGGAACTCCATTTTTTCAGGAAGCTGAACGGATTGTTAATCGGGCGCAAGGAGCCCGCGAATCGGGCTGGAAATCATTCGAAAGCCAGCGTAACCGGTATTGGCTCGTAGAGAATATTCTCAACGAATACCATCGGCCACTGCGTCAGTGTATGTATCAGTACCATCGCAAGGGACTCGATGTAATGAGTGATAAACCCGAAGATGGAAGAGCGGAGATTGCCAAAGCGTTGGAGCTTACCCGCAAGGTGCATCGCCAGCGGCCTAGTTCGTTTTTTACTCAGGTGTTTTTTACTGCCAAGTCCGATGAGTTGGTAAAAATCTTTGAGGAATCCTTTTCCATGGAAAAGGGACGGGTGGTTGAGTTGTTGCAGGAGGTTGATCCTGCTAATAATAAGAAGTACGAAAAGATATTATCATCAAAGTAATATGCTCAAGTCATTATCTATTTCCAATTACGCCCTTATCGATAAGGTGAATATCTTATTCGACAGCGGTTTATCTGTAATCACTGGTGAAACCGGTGCTGGTAAATCTGTATTGCTGGGCGCGTTGTCGCTTATTTTGGGTCAACGCAGCGACACTAATGTGCTGCTCGATAAAGACCAGAAGTGCGTCGTTGAAGGCGAGTTTTATATTGGCAATTATGGGTTAATTGAGAGCTTCCGGGAAAATGATGTTGATTATGATGAGGTAACCATCATTCGGAGGGAGTTATTGCCGTCAGGCAAATCGAGGGCTTTTGTTAACGACACACCCGTTACTTTGGCCTTTCTGAAAAATATTAGTGCCCATCTCATTGATGTTCATTCGCAGCATCAAAACTTACTGCTTGATGACAGTGGTTTTCACATGATGGTGGTAGATACTTTGGCCGATAACAAAGCATTACTGGCCGATTACAAACGTCAGTTTGATGCCTATAAAGCTTTGCAGAAAGCCATTGATGTGATGATTACTGAAAATGACAAGCAGAAAGCCGATTTGGATTATATGCAGTTTCAGTTTGAGCAGTTGAATAGCGCAGCTTTAAAAGCTGGCGAGCAGGCTGAACTGGAGCAGTCATTGCAGCAATTGTCTCATGCAGAAGAGATAAAAATTAATCTGGTTGAGGTCGTGAATCATCTGGGACAGGAACCAGCACCCATTATTGATTTGTTGGCAGATTCGGTAAATAAGCTGGGGCGTATTGCCAACTACTTGCCCGATGGTGAAGAGTTGATTCAGCGTTTGGAATCGGCACGAATTGATTTGAAAGATTTAGCAGAGGATTTAGAGGCCCGCTCAGAGGATTTGGACTATAATCCGGAGCAGATTCAACAGGTGCAGGAGCGCCTCGATTTAATATATAGCTTGCAGCAAAAGCACCACGTGGAGACGGTGGAGGAGTTGATAGGTCTGAAAGATGAGCTGCAGCAGAATATTGATAAAGTGAACTTCTTTGACGATGAGCTGAATGCTAAAAAGGAGGAGTTGCAGATAATGGAAACGCAGCTGGATAAAGCTTGTAAAACTATTACCAAAAGTCGCACAAAGGTTTTCGATGTGGTGAAAACCAACATTGAAAAGCAATTGCAAATACTTGGTATTCCACATGCCAATTTTGTGATTCAACACAATGTGAGCAATCATTTTACGGCTGATGGGAAGGATGAAATTGAGTTTCTTTTTGCCGGCAATAAAGGCGGACAACCAGCACCAATCAATAAAGTAGCGTCCGGTGGTGAAATATCGCGCGTAATGCTGTCTATCAAATCACTTTTATCAGCATCCAAAGGCCTGCCTACCATTATTTTTGATGAAATTGACACAGGTGTGTCGGGAGAAGTGGCTGATCAAATGGGGGGCATTATGTCGCAGATGGGCCAGTCCATGCAGGTGATTAGTATTACTCACTTGCCACAGATTGCCGTAAAAGGGAATCATCATTTTAAAGTTTATAAAACCGACGAAGCCGAAAAAACTATTTCAAATATTAGAAAACTATCACACGAAGATCGCGTAGTAGAAGTAGCTAAAATGCTAAGTGGCGCCATACTGTCAGATGCAGCCATCGAAAATGCGCGCTCATTATTGAATAACTAATCAGCAATTTATAACTTAAAAGAACCTTTTTTATAATTGATTGTTTAAAAGGGTTAGTACAGATTATTAACATTGAAACTTGTGTTGTGCAACATATGCAGTATATTTGTGCGCTCAAAATTAAATTAATATGGGATTTGATCTTTTAAAAGGAAAAAGAGGGATTATTTTTGGTGCCCTTAATGACATGTCTATTGCATGGAAAGTGGCTGAAAGAGCTTACGAAGAAGGAGCACGTTTTACTCTATCTAATACCCCGGTTGCTTGTCGTATGGGCGAGGTAGTGGAGTTAGGTAAGAAATGTGAAGCAGAGATTATTCCTGCCGACGCTACCAATGTAGCCGACCTTGAGAATGTTTTCCAAAAATCGATGGAGGTACTAGGAGGAAAAGTAGACTTCGTTCTTCACTCTATCGGAATGTCGTTAAACGTTCGCAAAAAGAGGGTTTATCATGACTTAGACTATAATTATCTGAATAAGACTTTAGATATTTCGGCTATTTCATTTCATAAAATGTTACAGGTAGCTTTTAAAACGGATGCCGTTAATGAGTGGGGCTCTGTTTTAGGATTAAGTTACGTGGCTGCGCAACGCACCTTTTATGGCTATAACGATATGGCAGACGCAAAAGCCCTGTTAGAGTCAATTGCTCGCAGTTTTGGCTATATCTATGGCCGCGAACGCAAGGTAAGGGTCAATACCATCTCACAATCGCCTACTGTTACAACAGCAGGTAGCGGTGTAAAAGGTATCGATGGCCTTATTGATTTCTCAGATCGTATGTCGCCGCTGGGTAATGCCGATGCCGGCGATTGTGCCGACTATTGTATCACGATGTTCTCTGATCTGACACGAAAAGTGACGATGCAGAACCTCTTCCACGACGGTGGGTTCTCCAATGTTGGAATGAGTTTGAGAGCAATGACTCAATATAACAAGAGTTTCGACACGGATGATTTAGATACCAAATACTAATATGATAGAAAGGGTGCCTAAAGCACCCTTTTTTCATAGGGTTAATTTCCCGAAAAGCACTGCACTCAAAATTTTTAAAGTCTTTTATTTATCATTAAATTTGGCGACGTTTTTGTTAGAAATGGCAGTGAACAGAATATTTGCCAAGTTATATTGTAGGACAAATCAACTTATCATGGATCAATACCGAATAAATCACCTTAAGGAACTGGAAGCAGAGTCTATCTACGTTATTCGAGAGGTTGCTGCTCAATTTGAAAATCCTGTGATGTTATTCTCTGGAGGAAAAGACTCAATTGTAATGTTTCATCTGGCACGCAAGGCGTTTTGGCCTGCCAAAGTACCATTCCCTTTGATGCATATTGACACAGGGCACAACTTCCCTGAGACCATTGAATATCGCGATCGCGTCATGGAGGAAACCGGCACCAAGTGCATCGTTGCCATGGTACAGGATTCTATAGACCAGGGCCGTGCGGTGGAAGAAAAAGGGGTGAATGCAAGCCGTAATAAGCTGCAGACAGTGACGCTTTTAGATGCCATTGAAAACAATAAGTTTGATGCAGCAATGGGCGGCGGTCGACGTGATGAGGAAAAAGCACGTGCAAAAGAGCGTTTTTTCTCGCACCGTGATGAGTTTGGGCAGTGGGATCCAAAAAATCAGCGCCCTGAATTATGGAATATATTTAACGGCCGTAAAAATATGGGAGAGCATTTTCGTGTGTTCCCTATCAGTAACTGGACAGAAATGGATGTATGGCAGTATATCTACATGGAAGAAATAGAGCTGCCAAGTTTATATTTTACGCATAAGCGAAAGGTATTCAATCGCGATGGCGCCTGGTTAGCTTTAGAGCCATTTATGCAACTCAAGGATACTGAAGAGGTGGTGGAGATGGATGTTCGCTGTCGTACCATTGGCGATGTAACCTGTACAGGGCTGACGCTGTCAACAGCTAATACGCTGGAAGATATTATTCATGAGGTTGCAGCAAGTCGCACTACCGAGCGCGGAGGTCGCGCTGACGATAAGCGATCGGAGTCAGCCATGGAAGACCGCAAGCGAGAAGGCTATTTCTAATCTTTGTCAAATCTGAAAATTCAAAAATATGTCCGGAAAAGAATCAGGATATCTAGATATGGAGCTTTTACGCTTCACCACAGCTGGAAGTGTTGATGATGGTAAAAGCACCCTTATAGGTCGATTGTTATATGATAGTAAAGCCATCTTTGAAGATCAGATGGAGGCCATTGAGCGTGTTAGTGAGCGCTCGGGGCACGAGGAGGTGAATCTGGCACTGCTGACTGATGGGTTGCGCTCTGAACGTGAGCAAGGCATTACCATTGATGTGGCTTACCGCTATTTTGCAACGCCTAAGCGTAAGTTTATCATTGCCGATACCCCGGGGCACATTCAGTATACCCGTAATATGGTTACTGGCGCCAGCACCGCTAATGTGGCTTTAATATTGGTTGATGCGCGCCACGGAGTATTGGAGCAAACATTGCGCCATGCCTATATTGCGTCGCTGTTGCAAATTCCTCATGTTATCTTCTGTATCAATAAAATGGATTTGGTTGATTACAGCCAGGAAACATTTGATAAAATTAAGTCTGATATTGATGCTGTATCGTCAAAATTATCAGTAAAAGACATTCGCTTTGTGCCAATTAGTGCCCTTAAAGGTGATAATGTGGTTGAGCGCTCGGCGACCATGGATTGGTATGATGGCCCTACACTCATGTACCTGTTGGAAAACATCCACATCAGTAGCGATATTAATCACGAAGACTTCCGTTTCCCGGTACAGTATGTGATTCGTCCTCAATCGGCAGAATGGCCCGATTATCGTGGTTATGCGGGGCGTATTGCCAGTGGTGCCATTAATGTGGGGGATGAGGTAAGCGTTCTACCTAGCGGATTTTCTTCAAAGGTTAAATCTATTGACATGATGGAGGAGGCCTTGGAAGTTGGTTTCGCACCGCAGTCTGTTTCCATTACGCTTGAGGATGAGATTGACATTAGCCGTGGCGATATGTTGATTAAGACTAATAACGGGTCAGTACCGAAAAATAGTCAGGATATCGAAGCAATGGTTTGTTGGTTCAATGAGCGTAAGCTGGTTCCGCGCGGTAAGTATGTGATACGACATACCTCTTCTGATGCGCGCTGTATGGTAACCGATGTTCAATACAAAATGAATATCAATACGCTGGAGAAGAATGAAGATGATATAGAGGTTGGTATGAATGATATTGCACGTATCAAACTCCGTACTACCAAGCCGCTTTTCTTCGATTCATATAGCCGTAACCGCATTACCGGAAGTATTATTCTGGTTGATGAAGCAACTAATGAAACCGTTGCTGCTGGTATGATTATTTAGAACAATAAATACTTAAAATAAAAGGCCGCTACTCATTTGGGTAGCGGCCTTTCTTTGGTTAAGAATAGGTTGGAGAAGGTTAAAATTTCCAACCAAAGGTAAAGCTTGCCTGGTGGTTTTTGTTACTTAACTCGATGCCCGTGAAATATAAGGGATCAATGTGAGGATGACTCAAGTAATCAGGATTGGCATTTATGTTATATGTTTCCTTATTAAATAGCATGGCATAGGCTACATCGAAGAAAAAGTTCTTGTTACGAAACCCAATTCCTGTAGTTGCCATCCATTTCGTCAGCTCCTTATCTGTATATTCTTTTTTTAATGGTGAATCAAAATAGGCAGCACCTGCTCTAATTGCGAAAAACGGAACCGGTTTAAGTTCGATTCCCGCACGAAAATTGTGCGTCATTTTCATCTGTTCATCAATTTGGTCGTTAAGCTCCCTGTAGTAGGTGTCATAGCCGTTTTTCGAACTGAATTTAGAAGAGGTGTGATCGGTCATTTCATAATCTACCGATAAGAGTGCAAATTTGCCTAAAACGATGGCCGCACTACCAGTTGCTTTGTAGGGCGTGCGGTAGTTGTAACTGTAATCAAACATATAGCTTGATTTCTTCTGCGCCGAAAAGCGGTCCTTAAAGTAAGACTCCATTCCGTAATAAAACTCCTCATCTACATCATAAAAGGTGGGGGAATGAATGGCGGCACCCAATCGAATGGGATGCAGATTAACGATTAACCCAAATTTTCCGTTCACCCCAAACCCTTTCTGAGAAAGTTGTGAGTACATATCATAATAATCGAGGTCTTCATTGTAGCCGGGATTGAAACCATAGGCATTTACTTCTCTAAAGCTTTCCTTTTGTTCGAATCGGTAGGTCTGGAAGTTGATTGAAGCACCCATTAGCAGGATATGGCTGATGTTGGCTCCGAAAGTAAGGCCATATTCGCCGGCGTAACCACTGCGATCTATCAGGTTGTATTGATCAATGCCGTTGATGTTTCGATCAATGATTTCACCGGGGCGATCCGAATCTACATATTGATATTGACTCAGGTAAATATCTTCTTCACCCTCCACTACATCGGTTAAATAGCTTTCGTAGGCCCAATAGGAGCGATGAAGAGGGTTGAATCCGTTGTCGTTATTTTCAATATCCTCCAGCTCATAGGGTATATAACCATTGCTTTGCATGGTTATGTTATTCAGTAGGGTGTTAAAACCGCTACCATCGTAAAAATCTTTAATATTCTGACCAAGCAGCATGTTTAAATTTTGGTTGAAGTCTGCTGTTCTGTTGTAGGTGAAACCAAAGTGGGTGCTGATTAGTCCTTTGTCTTTTTCTCTTAAGGGTCTAATCGTTGTAACTCCTCCAATTTGGTTAAAGGGAAACGAAAACTTGTCATCTTTACTCTTTAATCCCAGAAACTCTGATTCTACCTGATTGATTGAGATGGAAGGGGTAAAAGCAAATTCTGAGGTGCGGTAAACAGCAATGCCGGCCGGGTTGATGCTAATGGCACTTAGGTCGCCTCCAAGTGCACCAAACGCATTGGCCATACCAAGCGAACGCGATGTGCCGGTCAACTCATGTTTGTTAAATCTAAGCGCGTCATCAATGTTTTGTGCAACGACCGCTCCTGCTGTCAGTAAGCCAAAAAGTAGGGTATATGCTATTTTTTTCATGAGACATTCTTTTTGAGGGTGATGAGATAAAAGTTTCTATCGTCTGGTGCCACTGCTGCGCGAGGAACTTCCTCCACTGCTGGAACCTGAGCTTCTGGTGCTGCTGCCTGAACTTCTGGAGCTGCCTGAGTAGCTCGAGCTGCTGGATGAGCGACTAGGTGTATAGCTGCTTTTCGAACTGCTGCCCGATGATCTGCTTGGTGTGTAGCTGCTCTTCGAACTACTACCTGATGATCTGGAAGGCGAATAACTGCTACCTCTGCTACCTGATGAGTAGGATGAGCGCGAGCTGCTGCTGGACCTGTAACTGCCCGAAGAGTTTTGCGACCTGGTTGTGCTGGGCCTGCTTACTCTGCTTGATGTGCCCGTGCTGCGCGTTGTTGAGGGGCGAGAGTAGGTGGCGTTGCGGTTGTAGCTAGAACGGCTCGAACTACTTCTTGTGTTAGAGTAGCTGGGCGTGTAACTACGTCTGGTCGTTTGTATCGTCCTGCTTCCGGTGTTGGTATTTTGAGTGTTAGAATTGCTTATCGTGCTCTTTTTCTGTGGGTTTTGATTATTTGTATAAGTATAAGTTCTGCCACTTCTTTGGCTTGTTACGGTACGTGTGTTGGTTCTATCCGTATTGTTATTATCAAGGGTATAGTTGCCTCTTGAAGGGGCGGAGGTGTTGGATGAATTTAAACTGCTGCGCGTAGCCGAAGATCTGGTTGAAGAACTGCTCTGCTCTCTGGATGAACTGATAGCAGTTGAACTACCTCCTCTGGGGGCATTAATTTTTCGCTGAGCCATGCCGCCACCACCCGGATAATGGGCAGGTGGGTAATAGGCACCGCCATAGTGTGGGTGATAGTGATGATGTCCGTAGTAGGGATAATACCATGGATTGTGCCAAGGTGAATACCAAGGGTCATAATAACCATAATAAGGGTAGTTCCATCCCCAGCTCATCGAGAAATTCCAGCGCCATGGATTATTGTAACCATAGTTCCAACGGTAGTCGTTGTACCAGGGATTGCTCCAGGTTGGAAAAGCATAGGCATAGTTACCATCTACGTAAACATTCCAATCCCAGTTGTTGAAGTAAACCATGTCGTTGTATAGGGGTGACCAATAGGGGATGCCGTTAAATGGCCCGTGAAATTTGATGAGTCGCTCGGCATAATCCTGATCCATAGCTGAGCCATCGAATCCGTCAACCCAATACCCGGTTTCTTCGTTATAGTAAACCAGTGTATCCATTTGTGCCAGTGAATCATTGGCCAGCAGGTTTAGATAGTCAGACTGAATCTGGGAAAAATTGCGGTTGTCTTCAAGGGCTAATTCCGATTGCTTATAATCGGTTTTTAGTTGATTCTCTGCCTTTCGGTCTTCGTTTCTCAATGCCTTATCTTGTTGGACAGGGGCATATGAATCGTCAACAACTACTGGATTACTTTTGGGTTTGTAATACAAGTCGTCATCGTAATAGCTGCTGTCCAGGTATTGAGAAGAACTGCATCCGCTTAAAATAAGCAGGATAAATAAGCTGAATATTGTATAGGTTTTCATCACTAATCCTCCGGATTTACATGGTTAAAACTCAAGTAAAAATTAGCAAATACCATGCCGTTGTATTAAAAAATGTAAATTTTATTTTAGTAAACGTTAACAGTCTCTTGCCAGGTAAATGGCAAACAGTGCAATATTAAAAAATCAAGGGTTATGGCCTAACAGATTGGCTTAAATTTTGTTATTTTTGTAGCCCTTGTTAAGTAACGGATACAAATTAAGAATTAGAAAATGGCAAAAGTATTAACGCCTAGGAGTGAAAGTTATTCACAGTGGTACAATGACCTTGTATTAAAAGCCGATTTGGCCGAAAATTCAGCCGTACGTGGATGTATGGTTATTAAACCTTATGGCTATGCTATATGGGAAAAAATGCAAAGTGTATTAGACCGTATGTTTAAAGATACGGGACATGAGAATGCCTACTTTCCGATTTTTATACCCAAGTCATTTTTTAGTAAAGAAGCCGCCCATGTGGAAGGGTTTGCCAAAGAATGTGCCGTTGTAACTCATTATCGTTTAATGAACGATCCGGATGGAAATGGGGTTGTGGTTGATCCCGAGGCCAAGCTCGAAGAGGAGTTGATTGTTCGCCCTACATCAGAAACCATCATTTGGAATACCTATAAAAACTGGATTCAGTCTTACCGCGACCTGCCGATTAAATGTAACCAGTGGGCCAACGTGGTGCGCTGGGAGATGCGTACGCGCTTATTTTTGCGCACGGCCGAGTTTTTGTGGCAGGAAGGACATACGGCTCATGCAACCAAAGCAGAGGCTATCGAGGAAACAGAAACCATGATTAATATATATGGTGACTTTGCCGAGAAGTACATGGCAGTGCCGGTTGTAAAAGGCATTAAATCGGCTAACGAGCGCTTTGCGGGTGCTTTAGAAACGTATACCATTGAGGCCCTAATGCAGGATGGTAAAGCTCTGCAGTCGGGTACGTCTCACTTTTTAGGGCAGAATTTTGCCAAAGCCTTTGATGTGAAGTTTGCCAGTAAAGAAGGAAAAGAAGATTATGTGTGGGCTACTTCATGGGGGGTTTCAACGCGCCTGATGGGTGCTTTAATTATGGCGCACTCCGATGATAATGGACTGGTATTGCCTCCAAAATTGGCACCTATACAGGTGGTGATTGTGCCTATCTTCCGTAAGGATGAGGAGTTGGCAAAAATTAAAGAAGTAGCAGGAGGTATTATGTCTAAGCTGCGTGCTAAAGGCATTGATGTGAAGTTTGACGATAATGACAATAAAAAACCAGGCTGGAAATTTGCGGAGTATGAGCTGAAAGGGGTACCTGTACGATTGGCCATGGGACCTCGTGATCTGGAGAATGGAACAGTTGAAGTGGCGCGCCGCGATACGCTCAGTAAAGAAGTGGTTGCCCTGGATGGAATTGATGAGCATATAACAAACTTGCTCGATGAGATTCAGGAGAATATCTTCAAAAAAGCGCTGGATTTCAGAGCTGAAAATACAGTTTCTGTCGATACTTACGATGAGTTCAAAGAGCGCCTGGAAGAGGGTGGATTTATCATGGCTCATTGGGATGGAACGCCCGAAACTGAGCAGAAGATTAAAGAAGAAACGAAAGCCACTATCCGTTGTATTCCATTGGATCAGCCAGAGGAAGAAGGAGTTTGTATCTATTCAGGTAAGCCATCTAATAAGCGTGTAATGTTTGCACGTGCCTATTAAAAGATTTCGAATTACAATATTCTTAAGGGAAACTATGATGATGGTTTCCCTTTTTTTGTGCGAAAAAGTTTAAATTTAGCCAACCTTTAATGAGTCTAAACAAAAAGCACTTTCTATGAATAATACAAGCATTAAAAAAGGGATAGTCGATATCTTACAAACTAAAGCCGTCATCAAGCAAGATGTGTTTGAATCGACCAAAAAGAACTTTGAATTACTCAAAGAGGTGCTTAAAACTGTTCAGCGCGAGTATAACGAACAACTGGGAGATGCAGACCGGAGGGTTCATCTGCTATTTGAGGATAAAGGTGAGTTTGTAGCTCAGCTAAAAGTGGCTGGCGATGTGCTGGTGTTCCACATGCATACCAACACGTTTGAATTCGATCGCGACCACGAAGTATGGAAAAGCGACTACGTGCAAGTTGATGAAAACAACTCGTATTGCGGTGTTGTTAATATTTATAACTTCCTACACGACTCATTCAGGTATAACCGGGAGCACGATGCAGGATACCTCATTGCGAGAGTTTTTATTAATCGGGAAGGTCATTACTTTGTTGAAGGAAAGCGCCAGAAAGGAACCGGAATTAATCATTTTGGAAGCTCCTTAATCAATGCAGCCAATTGGCAGCAGATAATTGAAACGGCGATTTTGTACGCCCTGGAATTCGATTTATTAGTGCCTCCCTACGATGATGTGAAGATTATTTCAATGATGCAGATGAGCAGCGAAATACTTAGCTCAAAAATGCAGACCGGCAAACGTTTGGGCTTTGTGTATAATGCGGATGATGTAAAACAATAAATGAGGTGCTGTAATTCAGTTTTAAAACTATCAGAATTAAAAATTATTTTTAAACATACGCTTGCAGCTAACGGCTAATAGCTTTCAGCTTTATAATATTATGGAACAAGTATTAAATCGATTTTTAAAATATGTAGTGATAGACACACAGTCGGATGCCGATACTGGGCTTACCCCATCAACGCCGGGGCAAATGAAATTTGCACAGGCCCTTGCCGAAGAACTGAAGAGTATTGGTTTGGATGAGGTGAGTGTTGATGAGAATGGGTATGTAATGGCTACCGTGCCGGCTACTATTGATGAAGAGGTGCCTGTTGTGGGCTTTGTGGCCCATATGGATACGAGCCCTGATTTTTCAGGTAAACACGTTAACCCAAGGGTGATCAATAACTATCAGGGAGGTGATATCACCCTTAATGAGGCCGACGGTATTGTATTAAAAGTGGCCGACTTTCCCGAAGTGGAGAAATACATCGGACAAGATTTAGTGGTGACGGATGGAAAAACACTTCTGGGCGCCGACGATAAAGCTGGTTTGGCTGAGATTGTAACCGCTGCCGAATATTTGATTAATCATCCTGAAATAAAGCACGGTAAAATACGCTTGGGCTTCACACCGGATGAGGAGATCGGAGCCGGTGCCGATCATTTTAATGTTGAGAAATTCGGAGCTGATTTTGCCTATACTCTTGACGGGTCTCAGATTGGGGAGTTGGAGTTTGAGAATTTCAATGCAGCCGGTGCCAAAATAATTGTTAATGGAAGGATGGTGCATCCGGGCTATGCCAAGCATAAAATGCGCAATTCGATTCGCATTGCCAATCAGATTATTACCATGCTTCCCCGTAGTGAAACTCCTGAGCATACAGAGGGATATGAAGGATTTTACCACCTGATGTCATTTAATGGGCATGTGGAAAAAACCGAAATGGTCTATATCATACGTGATTTTAGACGCGATCGGTTTGAGGATCGCAAGCGTGAGATGCAGCATTTGGTCAATAAAATCAATGCTGAATATGGTGAAGGTACTGCATCCATTGAAATCAATGATCAGTACTACAACATGCGCGAAAAGATTGAGCCGGTAATGTACGTGGTCGACTATGCCAAGCAGGCAATGGAAGAGGTAGGAGTAGTGCCTATTGTTAAGCCAATTCGCGGAGGAACAGATGGTTCACGTTTGTCATATATGGGCTTGCCTTGCCCAAATATTTTTGCCGGCGGTCATAATTTTCATGGCCGGTTTGAGTTTGTACCGGTTCAGAGCATGCAAAAGGCCGTGGAGGTTATTTTAAAAATTGCAGAGCTCGTTGCAAAAAAAGACTAAATGCCTGAACATCCTTTAAGCATCTTTGTTTGAATGTTGGCTTAATGAAAGAAAGTTGAACAATTAAATAAAAAATTATGGCTGTATTAGTAGGGAAACAAGCCCCTTCATTTAGTGCAAGTGCTGTGGTAAACGGCGGAGAAATTGTAGAAAATTTCTCGTTGGATCAGTTTAGAGGGAAAAAATATGTGATTCTGTATTTCTATCCTGCTGACTTTACCTTCGTTTGTCCAACAGAAATTATTGCTTTTCAGGATAAGATGAAGGAGTTTGAAGACCGCAACGTTGAGGTGGTTGGTGTTTCTGTTGATTCAGAGTTTTCGCATTGGAAATGGTTGCAAACAGAGCCAAAAGATGGGGGAATTAAAGGGGTTAAATATCCTTTGGTAGCAGATAACAGCAAAACCATTTCTGAAAACTACGATGTGCTGGCTGGCGAATATGATTACAACGACGAAGGTCAGATTGTATTCAAAGGAACGCCTATGGCCTACCGCGGCCTGTTCCTTATTGATAAGGAAGGGGTAGTGCGTCATCAGGTGGTGAATGACATGCCACTTGGCCGCAGTGTGGATGAAGCAATTCGTATTGTAGATGCGCTTCAGTTTTTCGAAGAGAATGGCGAAGTTTGTCCGGCTGACTGGCACAGAGGCGATAAAGGGCTGGTCGCTACGCAAGATGGTATCGCAGATTACTTGAGCAGTAATTAATAGTTAAAGTATACTGAGTTTGAGGAGCACCTTGTTTGGCAAGGTGCTTCTTTGTTTTTAATAAGATCGGATAGCAGATAAAAGCTCACACCATTGTTTTTTGCTATTTTTGTGCCATGCGTAAGTATCTTAATATTCATCCGAAAGATGATCGGGTTTTTAAAGAGCAAATTTGTCGGGCGTCTCGCAACGAAGGGGCAGCCATTCTTTTGGACAGTAACGGATTTGAATCGCCGGCATGTGTGCGCAGCCAAAAAAACTACGATTTTATAGGAGGTTTGCAAAGTGTAGAAAGCTATAGCAAAGATATTCACGAGCTCAAGGCCTTTCATGATCAGCATAAAGATTGGATACTCGGTTTTTTGGCATACGATGTTAAAAACCAGCTGGAAGATTTATCTTCCCATCACCCGGATCGCATTGAGATGCCAGATGTTTACTTCTTCCAGCCCCGTTACCTCTTCTTGTTTGATGGGAATAGCTGGCAGGTTGGCTATTTATCTGATTATGATGATGAGCAGTCTGTTTTTGACTTTATAGATGAGCTTGAGAATACCTGTTTAATAGAAGAGCCGGTTGGGAATTTAAAGCTCAATCATCAGGTGTCGCACGCCGAGTACATAGAGGCCATAGAAAAAGTATTGTGGCATATTCAGCGGGGAGATATCTACGAACTTAACTACTGCATGGAGTTCTTTATTCAGGATATTGATCTGGTGCCACAGTGTGTTTATGAGCGCTTAAAAGCAATTTCACCAACCCCATTTTCGGCTTTTATTAAATACCACGATAAATTTCTGATGGGCGCTTCGCCCGAGCGCTACCTGAAAAAAGAAGGGAACCGTATTGTATCTCAGCCAATTAAAGGGACGTCGCCACGAGGGAATAATTTCTTTATCGACCAGGCCAATAAGCGCTATTTAGTCAATTCGGAAAAAGAGCAGGCCGAAAACATCATGATCACCGACTTGGTTCGTAATGATTTATCGCGTGTGGCAAGGCGCGGCACTGTTAATGTCGACGAGTTATGTGGTATCTACTCTTTCAAGCAGGTGCATCAAATGATATCAACCATTTCGGCCGAACTGGATGAGGATAAGAACTGGCTGGATGCAATTCTGACATCGTTTCCTATGGGTTCGATGACTGGTGCACCAAAAGTAAGTGCTATGGAGCTGATTGAAAAATATGAAAGCAGTAAGCGGGGACTGTACAGTGGAGCCGTTGGATATGTATCGCCAAACGGGGATTTTGATTTTAATGTAGTGATACGAAGTGTTTTGTATAATCGCAAAAAACAATGCGCCTCATTTATGGTGGGCGGAGCCATCACCAATCAATCGGAGCCAGAAAAGGAGTACGAAGAGTGTTTACTAAAGGCCTCAGCCATAATGAAAGTATTTAACATCGAACAATAAAAATTTATGCCGAAGCTCACACAACAATTGGTTCAAACGGTGCTCGACCATAACTGCCATGTTTCAATGGGCGATAAACTGCTGGTGGCTGTGAGTGGCGGTGCCGACTCTATGGCGCTGCTTCATATTCTCCAGCAAGGCGGTTATCAGTTAGCTGCTGCTCACTGCAATTTTCAGCTGCGGGGGGAGGCTTCGGATAGCGATGAGCAGTTAGTTAGCGATTTTTGCACGGCTAACGGTATACGCTTATTTAAAACAACTTTTGCAACCCGCGAGCATGCTTCAGCCAATAAAATATCGATTGAAATGGCGGCGCGCGAGCTGCGTTATAACTGGTTTAATGAGCTGCTGCAGGAGCATAATTTTAGTTTGGTGGTTACCGGGCATCATGGTAATGATTCCATCGAAACCTTTTTTCTGAACCTGGTTCGTGGAACGGGTGTTAAAGGCCTAACTGGGATAAGCTATCGTAATAAGTATGTGGTTCGTCCTTTACTGGCTTTTGCGCGGAAGCAAATTGAGCATTATTGCCTCGAGCATGCCATTAGCTGGTGTCACGATGCTTCCAATGATGATACACGTTTCATTCGCAATAAAATCAGGCATGAGGTCATTCCTGTGCTGGAGTCCATCAATCCATCGTTTTTTGAAACAATGCAAGCCAATATGCAGCATTTAACAGATGCTGAATACATGTTGGAGCAGGAAGTGGAGCGCTTTATCCAGACAGATGTTGTTAATGAGGCTGGTACCATCATCATTCCCATCTCGAAACTAAAAGGCTATCCTCATTATGCCTCCTTGTTATTTGAGGTGCTGCGTCCCTATGGCTTTAACCCAGTTGTAGTAGGTGAGGTGCTGCAGCATTTGGATAGCTCGTCGGGTAAGCAGTTTTTTAGTGCCTCGAACCGCTTAATCAAAGACAGGCATAACCTGTTGGTGATGCCCATTGAGGATTTAGGGGTGCAGCATTTTTGGGTCGAAGAGGGGATGACAACTCATGATTTGCCCATGGAGATACGTATCTATGATAAACCGGCTGACTTTACCTTTTCGCGCAACCCCAGATTAATGCATTTCGATGCTGACTTGGTTGATTTACCTTTGTTGGTGCGCCGCTGGAAGCAGGGCGATGTATTTATGCCTCTGGGGATGAAAGGCTTTAAGAAAATAAGTGATTTTTTTATTGACGAAAAATATTCGTTGAAAGATAAAGAGGAAGCCTGGCTAATGGTTAGTAGCGAGCAAATTGTTTGTGTGCCAGGTAAACGCCTCGATGAGCGTTTTAAAGTGATGAAACGCACCAAGCGAATTTTAGAAATTAAACTGCTATAAATAAAAGGCCGGAATCGCATTGGTGATTCCGGCCTTTTTATTAAAACTCTTTCTTCAGAACAGGATAGCTGTTAATTAGCTCTTCGAGTTCGGCAAATACTTCTTGCTTTTTCTCTTTAAATAGTTCTGTGTAGTACTCAATGCCTTTGAGCATATTTTGCTGAAAGCTTACCAGTTGCTTTTTTTCCTTGACATCTTCTGGCTGAGCCAAAAAGCTCTCAACCCGTTTTTTGAAAATATCCAGGTACATACCCAGTTCTTTTAAAAACATATGTGGCCGGGCACGATTATCCAGTAAGTTTTTGCGACCGTAAATATGGTCCACCATATCGCTTAAACTCATCTCGTTGGAGAAGTAGGCCAAGTTCGGTCCAGGGCACACTGTTACTTTGTCTGTTGGACCTACTTCAATGCTTTTCGATTGAAGTAATGAAACACCTAATCCTACACATAAGCACTCTTTCTCAATAATTGAGGCATAGGCTTTTTCATAGTCTTCCTTCGCTAGATTCTGCGCTTCGAGTTCGGCCAGCTTTTTGTTCTGATAGAACTTGGAAGCCGTACAGATCGGCTTTTCTGTATACTCGGTGTTGAATTTAAGGTATTGCTTCGTACATGGCATTCCAGGCTGTCCCTTTTGGGCATTAGCCAGACGCTGCTCACTCATAGAGGCCCATTTAACACTGTTAAAAGGCACACCTAAAGGTGATAGCCCACTAAAGTACAGGTCTTTTTCTTTGGCCCCTTTTAATAGATTCAGAGTTGCCGTATCAATACTCACTGCCTCGGGCACCAGCATAAACGGTGTTCCCCAGCCTACGCCATCCATTTGGTAATGATCGAGCAGCATGTTGTGTTCCTCATTGGTGCCAACACCGCCCTGAGCCGTTACTTTTATGTCAGGGGTATTGGCCGGCACAGGCTTGCCTTTTTTCGTTAACGCCGATTCGTAGGCTGCCTTACATGTCTCAATCAGCTTGTCGCGGTTACAGCGAAACTCTTCCAGTATCGGGCCAAATAGGATGCCATTGGTTGGGAACGCGTGGCCACCACAGTTAACACCGCTTTCGATGCGGTATTCTGATACCCAAATCCCTTTGGCGGCTAACATTTTGCCTTGTACCAAAGCCGAGCGAAAATCACTTACTTTCAGAATAATTTTCTTTTTCAGCAGGCCGTTGTTATCCGGGTAAAAATCTTCAAACTGCTCAAGGTAGCTATATAAACGCGGGCTCATACCAGCCGATAGTACTAATGATGAGCTGAGCTTACTATTGGCAAAACCACGCACAGCAGCATGGGCATCGTTGTACTCAATAGGCAGAGCTTCGCCGTTTTTGTAATTTACCTTATCCAGCTTTGTCATGATGTTGACATCAATGCTTCCAACAGGCAGGTGATCCTGAATCCAGTGCGATAGTTCATCGCGCAGTTGGCGACTTTTCTGTCCCAGATTAAATTTTTCCTTGATGGCGCTCAAGTCAGGCAGCATATGCATATATTTTTCAAGCTCACTTCCTTTGTTAAGAGCTGATTTTTTTAATTCTGCCACTTTTGAGCTCACAATTTCATCTACCATGTTTAGGTAGGAGGTGATGCGCTTCGCTCTAAAATCTTCTGCTTTTTCAGAAATTGCCTTAAATGGCAAATCAAATTTCTGACAATAAAATTCGCGTAACTGCTCCATGAGCATATCATCAACCAGCGAAATGACTGAAGAGATGCCGTATGGAGCCACTTTAATTGGTGTGTCCAAAGTATATCCAAGTCCGAGTACCGGAATATGGAAAGTGTGTTTGTTCAAAAAGTCCATTGATTATTATGGTTTTATTAACAGCCCGAAGGTACATTAATAAATGCTACAAAAAAAACGACCCGGAGGTCGTTTCTTTTTATATTTCAGTAAGTTAGAATATTTGGCTCTGTTGTTCAAATTGACTGTCCCAATTCTTTCTGTATTAGCAGCTGAATATCAGCAACCAACTCTTCAACATCTTTTCCTTTAGGTTCAATTGGTGCCAATGCCGTGTAGCTGATTTTAACACCAAATTTTAATGGGAACATGCCTTTTTCCATTAAGCGGCTATGTCCATCAATTACAAATGGGACAATTATGGCGTTGGGAGCAGCTCTTAAGAGGGTATTGACACCCGCCGTCATAAATTTTTTGACCTGCCCGTTTTTACTTCTGGTGCCTTCCGGAAAAATGCAGGCCGCATAATTGTTGGCCTGTATCAGGCGTCCCAGTTTAAAGATCTCTTTGACCGATTGAGCTCCATTTTTTCGGTCTATTAATGCCGATTTCCCATGGCGCAGATTATACGAAATGCTGGGTAGGTTCTTGCCCAGCTCAATTTTGGAGATAAACTTTGGATAAAATTTTTTAAAGGCTTGCACCACTGCCGGAATATCATATAAGCTCTGATGGTTGGCAACAATGATGATTGGACGTCCTTCTGGCACCTGTTCACATCCCTTAAATTGAATGCGACAGCCCATCAGATAAAGTCCTTTTACCAGAAAATAATTGAGACTGTCTACAACACGGCGACGGGCATTATCACCAAACACATGCCTGGCAATAACCTGTGGCAAATGAAAGATAACCAGTACTGTACCGAAGTAAAGGTGGAATATTGGAGTTAAGAGGTAGCCTAAAAATGTTTTCATTGGTCTGTTTATTTAATTGCGGGAACAAAAAAACAAAAAAAATACAGTTATTAAATCAAATCAAAGAGTTAAAATATGATTACGGGGTGCAGCTATATTTTGCCGAATTATCTTATGTTTATTAAAGAATGTCTATCTTGCAATCCCATAAAAAGCCAAGTCAATGAACATTATCGTTAATTCAAACATCGTTTTACGACCACTAAAACAAGCTGATGCTACAGTTATTTTCACAACAATTGATCAGCAGCGAGAGTACCTAGGGCAGTGGCTGCCTTTTGTAACAAGCACGCAGCAGCCCCGCGATACAGAGGAGTTTATTAAGGGGGTTGTTCAACAGCCCGTTGAGCAGCGCGAGTTAATCTTTACAATTTGGTTTCATAATGAGTTTGCCGGGATAATTGGCTTCAAGGATACAGACTCGATAAACAGCAAGTCGGAGATTGGCTATTGGCTATCTGAACCTTGCCAAAAAAATGGCATCATAACCCAATGTGTTCGTGTGTTGTGCAACCATGCCTTTAATAAGCTGGGGCTTCACCGGTTGCAAATAAAGTGTGCCGTTGGAAATTTATCGAGCCAAAAGATACCAGAAAGGTTGGGCTTTACTTTTGAAGGAATTGAGCGGGCAGGTGAGCGCTTTGATGCAGATACGTATTTTGACCTGAAGATTTACAGTAAGTTAAAATCAGATCCCAACTAGCTGGCTGCATTATTGACTTAAATAAACTTACAGGCAAGTTTTGTAATGGTTTGATGGCTAATTGGTTGTCTTCTTGTTCTTTCTGCTTCCAGAAAAGGTGTGTGGGTTAAAGATATGAAGCCCATCGTCTGTTTTAACAATATTTAACAAGTGTTTTAAAGCCTTTAAGAATGCCTGTTTTTGCATGAAAATGCCTGCATTAATTCATAAACGACTAATTGTTGTTTTTAAAGTGTAAACAAAAAAATGCATCCGTGGTTTCACTCTTGTAAACACTTAAAACTTAGAGGTATGAAAAAATCGACAATTAAGAGAGAAGGAACCACCATTCGTATTCTTACGCTGGGGTTATTGGCTTTTGCCTTGGTTTTTGCAGGATGTGAAAAAGATGCTAATGTGTCGCCAGAGCCTCAAAATGAACAGCAACTGTATGATATCGAAACGACTCTAAAGATGATTACAGAAAACCCCGATTTCCTGGCTGAAACAGGGGAGGGTGATTTGAAACGCTGGAAGCGCTATCCATCGTTTGGTAATTTGACTTATGCCTTGTTTAAGACCCGACTGTTTTCAACTGTAGTTAGAAATCAGCTGACTGTATTTGCGCCAACCGACGAAGCATTTAAGAAGTTGTTTGCTCAAATTGGCGTGAGAAGTATTCGCGAAGTGCCAGTAGAACAGCTAAGAGCAATCTTACTTTATCATGTAATTGAAGGAAAAGTAAAATCAGACCAGCTTACTAATGGCTTTGTACCTACTCTTAACGGTGCAGCTGTGGAGGTTAATTTAGATAACGGAGTCATGATTAATAACGCGAATGTGCAGTATGCAGATATTCGTGCGCTGAATGGAATCATTCATATTATTGATGAAGTGTTATTGCCACCCACACAAAATTTAGTGGAGATAGCTCAAGGTAATGAGGCGTTTTCTATTTTAGTGCAGGCTGTAATAAAGGCCAATTTAGCCGAAACTTTGGCAACCGGTGGACCATATACTGTATTCGCTCCGACTGATGATGCTTTTGTTGCCCTGCTTAATGAACTGGGACCTGAGTTTAATAGTCTCGATGATATTCCTGTTGAGTTGTTGACGCAAGTGCTGCTTTATCATGTTGTAGATGGGCGGGTGTATTCGAGCGATTTGCCAGCTGAACCACTTTCTGTAACCACCCTTCAGGGGGAGGCCTTTTCCATTGATGTTACGGTGCCTTCGATTACAGATGTTAACAGCAGGGAAGCTGGCCTGGTAGGTTCATTGCTTAATATACAAGGTACCAACGGGGTAATTCATGTGATTGATCGGGTTATCCTACCAACACTTCCTTAAATCATCATTAGGTAATAATAAAGAAAGAGGGGTAAACAGCTACAGTTTACCCCTTTCCCTTATCGTAGTATATCGGTTTGTTGTGTGCCTATTTTTGATATTTGCTTTCGCGAACCGCCTTTATGTCTTCATCTGAAAGGTATTCTTCAAAATCCATCAGTTTATCAACTATGCCATTAGGTGTCAGTTCAATAACGCGTCCACAAGTTGTCCGAATAAATTCGTGGTCATGCGAAGCCATTAATATCTGACCTGGAAAGGTTTTCATGTTGTTGTTAAAGGCTTGAATTGATTCCAAATCCAGGTGGTTGGTTGGGTGGTCCAAAATCAACACATTGGGTTCTTCCATCATCATGCGTGCAATCATACAGCGCATTTTTTCACCTCCTGATAAAACGGTTGCTTTCTTTTCAATATCGTCGTTTGAAAACAACATCTTTCCTAAAAAGCTACGCATATAATCTTCAGAGGTGTCCTTGGCAAACTGCGCCAGCCAATCGTATAGTTTTATTTCTTTCTGAAAATACTCGGTATTATCCATTGGCAGATACGCGCTGGTAATGGTTTGTCCCCATTCGTACGTTCCGCTATCCGCCTTCTTTTCACCATTAATTATTTGAAAAAATGCTGTTACAGCCCGGTTATCCCGTGAAATAAAAACCACCTTTTCATCTTTCTCTATATTGAAGTTAACGTCTTTAAACATCACTTCACCCTCGATGGAGTAGCTCAGGTTTTCAACCTTTAATATTTGATCGCCGGCTGGTCGCGAAGGCTGAAAGATAATGCCCGGATAGCGTCGTGTAGACGGCTGTATTTCGGTAACATTCAGCTTGTCGATCATTTTTTTACGGCTGGTAGTTTGCTTGCTTTTCGCCACGTTGGCGCTAAAGCGGGAAATAAATTCCTGAAGCTCTTTCTTTTTCTCTTCGGCCTTTTTGTTTTGGGCAGCTAACTGACGGGCTGCCAATTGACTCGATTCATACCAGAAAGTGTAGTTACCCGAGAACATGCGAATTTTGCCGTAATCGATATCTACAATATCCGTACATACATTATCCAGGAAGTGACGGTCGTGAGAAACAACAATCACTGTATTTTCGAAATTAGCCAGGTAATTTTCCAGCCAAAGTACAGTTTCTAAGTCAAGGTCGTTGGTTGGCTCATCCAGCAGCAGGTTATCAGGATTTCCAAACAGGGCTTGTGCCAGCAGCACGCGTACTTTTTCTTTACCTGTAAGGTTGCTCATTTGCTGATGGTGCAAATGCTCCTTAATTCCTAATCCACTAAGTAGCTCGGCAGCGTCGCTTTCGGCATTCCAGCCACCCATGGCCGCAAAGTCATCCTCCAGTTTAGCCGCTTTCATGCCGTCTTCCTCATTGAAGTCGGGTTTCATGTACAGTGCATCTTTTTCCTGCATGACGTTCCACATTTCCTTGTGGCCCATCATCACGGTGTTTAGTACCGTGAATTCATCAAAAGCATAGTGATCCTGCTTAAGAACCGATAGGCGTTCGCCTGGTTCCATTTTAATGTTACCACGGGTCGAATCCAATTCTCCCGAAAGGATACGTAGGAATGTTGATTTTCCGGCACCATTGGCCCCGATTAACCCATAACAGTTACCAGGTGTAAACTTTAGGTTAACATCAGAGAATAAAGGTTTTTTGCCAAATTGAATGGCTAAATCAGAAACTGTAATCATGTTGCAACTCGATTTTTCAGGGCGCAAAAGTAGAAAGTTTTATTTGAATAAGGGTCCTTATAGTGTTAAAAAAGGTTGGTTGGTCCAATTCTTCCGTGTCAGCATGCTTAAAATTTGGATAGTCAGGCGTGTTAGATTGCTCTATTATTATCTAAAGTGCTGTGGGATTGCATTATAGCTTAAAAGTGTAAAAAAAGATGAAAATTTTATAATTTTTCTGTGGGGGGTAGTCCTTGTTTGAGTGTTATAGCAGTGAATGGAAGAATAAATTAACGTGGACGAAACAAACATTATACAATACCTGTCAAACAGGATGAGTGACGAAGAGAAGGAAAGCTTCTTGTCAGCCATCGAGCAGGACACTAAACTCAGGAAAGAGTTTATTCGGCAGAAGAATCTATGGGCTGTATCCACCTCTCTTGGGCAAGGTAACGCCCAAAAGCATGATGCCGATTATTTTTTATACAAGCTGAATGCAAAAAAAAATGAAGCGTTTACGATTCAGCGCTTGAGTGGTCGATTGGCTGCGTTCAAAGTTGCAGCCGCTGTGCTCTTTCTGGCGCTTATTGGCAGTGTAGCGAAGTTAACCATGCTGCATTTGGCAGGCAATGAGACGCCTGTTTTTTATACGGAAACCTATGTGCCAAAAGGTGAGAAATCGGAGTTGACTCTGCCCGATGGTACACACCTGTATATTAATGCTGATACCCGTGTGGAAGTGCCCTCCACCTTTTCTGAAACGAACCGACGGTTAAAGATTGACGGACAAGCGTATTTTGAGGTGAAGCATAACTCCGACAGTCCTTTTTTAGTGGAAACAGAGAGTGTTAACATTGAAGTGCTTGGTACAAGTTTCGATGTGTCGTGCTATAAGGATGATGAGATGGTAACGACTATGCTCGATGAGGGAAAAATTCGATTTGTTGGAGCTAATAATAACAAGGTAAACGGGACCTTTCTTAAGCCTGGTGAAACCGCTTATTACCACAAGTCGAGTGGCGTGTTTAAAATCAAAGCGACAGATAAAGGTCATAATCAGGCAGCCTGGAAGGAGGGTAAGTTGAAATTTAAAGACATGCCTTTCCATGTGTTGGCCGCAAAAATTGAGCGCTTGTATAACGTGGAAATAACCATGGATGACGCGCTCAAGTTTCAGCGCTATACCGGGGAAATTGATGATGAAACGGTGCGGGAGGTGATGAACAACTTCGCCATAGCCACTCCTTTCGATGTTGAATTTTCAGGACGAAAAATATATGTTAAATCTAAAAAGAATTATCAATAAAAAATGAGCACCCAATCTCTGGCCGGAAATTAAAGATGCTCATATAGTTACTAAATGTTAAATACAAATTTATGAAAAAAACCAGATTAGGAATAACTTTAACATCTGTTAACAGATGGAAGGTTACAGTGTTGCTAATGGCAAGTATTCTACTGTCGGGCACACACGCTTTTGCCCGGCAGCAAGAGCGCTTAAGCGTTGTTTTAAAAAATGCCTCGTTGCAGGAAGTGTTTACAGCCATAGAGCAACAAAGCTCTTACCGCTTTCTGTATAAAACAGACTTGGTGGATGTTGATAAGAAGGTGAGCATCTCCAAGCGCAATGCCGAATTGGAGTCTATTCTTAGCGAAGCGTTTGATGGTACCGACATCTTTTTCACTGTGAAAGAAGGAGATTTGGTTATTATCACGCCTTCAGCTCCCAATGTGGTGGCCGATATTCAGCAGGAAGACAAAGTGGTTAAAGGGAAAATTGTTGATGCCCATGGCGATCCGCTTCCGGGAGCTGCCATTTACCTTAAAGAGGATAATACAGTTGGTACCATTACCGATATTGAAGGGAATTATGAGTTGAGAGTGCCAACAGATGCACAAACATTGGTGTTTGCATTTATTGGAATGGAAAGCCAGGAGGTGGCCTTTGCTGGTCAAAGCAACATCAATATCACCTTAATGTCGGCTTACGAAGAGGTTGATGAAGTTGTGGTAGTTGGGTATGGTGTGCAGAAAAAGTCGAACCTGACTGGTTCGGTGGCTAATCTGGACACGGAGGATATGAAAGGTATTACTTCGCCCAATGTGGGTAACCTGTTACAGGGTAAGGCTGCTGGTGTATTTGTTTCTCAAGGTTCAGGTCGTCCCGGTTCTGCCCCTAAAATCCGTATACGTGGTAAATCAACCTTAAGTGGTAGTGTTGATCCTCTTTGGGTAGTTGATGGTGTTATTCAGGCCGAAGCACCTCAGTTAAACCCTGAAGATATTGAGTCTACGTCTATCTTGAAGGATGCTTCCGCAACAGCTTTGTATGGTTCACGCGCTGCCAATGGAGTTATTCTTGTAACAACACGTTCGGCTAAGCAAGGAAGTGATCAAATCAATGTAGCTGTTAAAACAGGTGTGACTAAGTTGTCTTTGGGTAATTTCAAGATGATGAATAACACTGAGATGACAGATTATATTAAATCATTTGCCAATGGTTATGCTGATTTAGACTGGTTCACTGAAGAAGCACAGGCACGCAATACCAACTGGTTTGACGAAGGAACGAAATTAGGTGTTGTACAGGACTACGGTATCTCATTCTCTGGTGGAAACGAAAAGATGCGAACGTATATTTCTGGAAATGTCTATGATGAAAGTGGGGCTGTTAAAGGTTACGATTATACCCGCTATTCGGGGCGTATGAATATTGACTATGATATCAAACCTTGGTTGACTCTACATCCAAAATTAGGCTTTACTTATCGTGATATTATGGATAAGCAGCAGAGCGTTGGTGAAATGTTTCTAAATATGCCATATGACCGTCCGCGTGATAATGAGGGTAATATTATAGATGCAACAGATCCTGAATCGGGATGGATTGGTCGCGATAAAAGCAACTCTATCTATAATTTACAGTGGAATTATTCTGAAACATCCGAATTACGTTTGTCTCCCTATATGGGATTTGATATAAAATTAGCAGATGGTCTAACTTTTGTTTCTTCAAATAGTTTCGATTATCAGCACCATAGTAGAGTTGATTATATCGATCCACAATCAACAACTGGACGAAATGATGTAGGGGCTGTTACTAACTACCACTACAAAAGTATGAACCGTTTTACCAATCAGTTATTGCGTTATCAGAAAGGTATTGGGGATCATTATTTTACGGGTTTAGTGGCTTATGAGTTTAACGACTTTGAGTATTTAACCACTTTGGCCCAGCAGAAAGGTATTGTATCGGGTACAGAGATTTTAAATGCAGGTTCTGAGATGAAGCGCATTGAAGGAAAAAAGGCCGGGTACGCTTTTAAGTCTTATCTTTTCAATGCCAACTATACCTATGGCTCCCGCTATATGGCACAATTTTCTTTCCGTCGCGACGGTTCTTCAAAATTTGGTAAAGATTCACAATTTGGTAACTTCTACTCGTTCAGTGCCGGTTGGAACATTCATAATGAAGATTTCTTTACCTTGGATAATATTAATGTATTGAAGTTCAGAGCAAGTTATGGTGCGCTCGGAAATACACCGGATAATTATCATCCAAGTAAAGAATTATACTCTATAACCAACCAGTATAATAAAGTACCAGTTATCTCAGCCGACCAGTTGGGGAACGAAGATTTAACCTGGGAAAAAACGTTTAGTACCAACTTTGCCCTAGACGCGCGCTTTTTCAATCGTTTTGATTTGAGTATGGAGTATTACATAAAGGATACTAAAGACCTGTTGTACTATGTAACGCTGCCTGCAACTTCTGGTTTTGAAGGTTATTGGGAGAACATTGGAGCTGTCAAGAACAAAGGTTTTGAGGTGGTAGTTGGTGCCGATATTATTAAATCTACTGGCGATGGCTTTGAATGGCGTCTTGATGCGAATGTTGGAGTGAATCGCAATGAAATTACCGAGTTATATGAAGGGAATGACATAATTTCCGGTAACAAAATTAGAAGTATAGGAGAAGATATTGATACCTGGTACATGCGCAAGTGGACGGGCGTTAATCCTGATGATGGAATGCCTCAGTGGGAGGCCATTGACGAGGATGGTAACGTAAGCCTGACTAGTGATTACAACAAGGCAGCCTTGCAAAAAGTTGGAACATCAACGCCAGATTTCTTTGGTGGTATCAACTCAACCATGAGCTATAAAAACTTCTCACTATTGATGAATCTGGATTATGTATCGGGCATCAATATTTATCACTATGCACGTGAGTTGTATGATAATGATGGCGCTTACCCTACTTTTAATTCCATGGCATTGGCTGATGGCTGGAGTCGTTGGGAAAAGCCTGGGGATATTGCAACGCATCCGCAACCTTATAACGGAGGTAATAGCTTATCCAATAAAACATCATCTCGATACATAGAAGACGGTAGCTACCTGCGCTTACGAAATATAATGCTTAGCTATAGATTGAACAGCATTAAAAATGTTGAGTTTATTAAAAACATGAGTGTTTATGTTTCTGCAGAAAACCTGGTAACATTTACTGATTATTCAGGTATCGACCCAGAAGTAGGTGAAGAAGGAACAGGTGATGCTTATGATGATTACGCCATTCCGCAGCGTTTTATGTTTGGAGTAAGCTTAACATTCTAAATGGCTGAATAAGCATTAATCAAAATGGTAACAAAAAAGACGAAACAAATGAATAAGAAAATATATACATGGTTGCTGATTCCTGCCATTATTTTGGGGCTGTTTAGCTGTGAATTGGACAGAAAGCCATTTGAATCAATCGAAAAGGACGATGTGTACTCGTCAGGAAATGCCTTGGAAGCATTAACGCTTGGAAACTACGCAATACTAAAAGGTTCTGGTATTGCTGATGGCTATTCATGGGTGAACAACTTCTATCGTTTTGCTGAATATCCTGGTGATAATGTAGCTTTGAGTGGTAGTACAACAGACCCATTAATGTTTATCTATAACTATAAGCGCCAGACTACAGGTTATCGTAAACAATCTTTATGGACCGCATCGTATAAAACAATTGTAGGGTGTAATACGGTTATTGAAAGGGCTGAAGAGGGGGCTTCTGCAGAAATTGACCATATGATTGGGCAGAACTACTTTTTGCGTGGTATGGTTTATTTCTATTTAACCAATGTATTTGGCCGTCCATATAATCAGGATGCAGTTTCTAATTTGGGAGTGCCGTTAAAACTAACAACCGATGTGGATGATCAGCCAGCTCGTTCAACGGTAAAAGAGTGCTATGACCAAATTGTGAGTGATCTGCAAAAAGCAGAGGAATTAATGACGCTTAACCAAACGGCTAGTTATGCTACAAAAGAGGCGGCTCAGGCATTGTTGTCAAGGGTTTTTCTGTATATGGAAAACAATGATTTAGCCATTGAGTATGCTGATAAAGTAATCAACTCAGGACGCTATTCATTGCTGTCAAAAGAGAACTTTAAGAAATACCCAAAGTTCACACCTGATGAAAACAGCGAAACAATTTTTGCATTACGTTATGTGGATGGTGCTGATAACACAGGACAGTGGGACGATTGGTATACTTTCCCGGGAATGTATGCAGCTGTTGATGCGCAGGGTAATCCATCGTTAGACGGTGCAGGATGGGGTGAGTTATATGCCTCAGTAACCTATCGTGACATAGTAGAGGAATGGCCAGATGATGCCCGTGGTGCTTTTGTAACAGCGATGGTTAAGGATGAAAGTAGTAAAGAGTTATACGGTGTGTGGTACGGATTAAATGCCTATAAAAATGATGACTCTGAGGCCATTAAGAAGTATAACAGTTATTTATTTCACCAGGATAAAGTGAATGCAGATATGACTGTTTTAACACAGACATGGACGATTGATACCAATGGTGATGGCAAAGATGAAACCATAACAGAAACATCGCCTATTAAAGCTGAAGTGGATCCTAAGACTGGTGTTACCCATTACACTGTAATGCCTTATATGGTGAATACATCAACTGGTGCCACAACTCAACTGGATGCCCCTGTTAAGCTGCGCATCAATAAAATGCTGGCAACACGTCAGACGTACCCTAAGTACTTTATAACTAAGTGTTCAGGTCAAGAAAGTAAAGGTCACTTGTGGTCACCTGTAGTGGTTCGTTTAGCCGAGATGTATCTCAACAAGGCTGAAGCTTTTGCCAAAAAAGGTGATATTTCAAATGCATTATTAAATGTAAATGAAATCAGAAGAAGAGCAATTGGTGTTGAAGCAGAATATACAGCAAGCGATGTTACAGCTGAAGTTTCAGCGTTAGATTTGGTGCTTAAAGAGCGTCGTTTAGAGTTAGCCTACGAAGGGCATCGTAAATTTGATGTATTCCGTAATGGCCGAACAATGGATCGTCACTACCCGGGCACTCACTTGCGGGGTAATGAGCCATACTATGAAATATTACCAACCTCCTACGATATTGTTGAATACCTTCCTGAAAAAGAAATTCAGGCGCAAATTGATTTGATTCAAAATCCATAAGCAAAGACAACACATAAGAAGACGATTTTTAAATCGTCTTCTTTACTAATCAGATAAGACAGGTGCGTCCTGGCAACTTCAAAAAATGACAGAAACTAAATAATTATGGGATCAGATAGAAGAGCATTTTTAAAAAATATGGCGCTGGGTGCAGGTATTGCGGCAGCCGCCCCTTTAGCAGGTTGTAGCTCTAAGTCAAAAGAGCAAGAAGCCGTTGCATATATACGTAAAAATGCCGAACGCTTGCCAAAAATGGAGTTTAACATGTGCGGGTATGCCGCTCCAAAATTGGATAAGGTGCGTGTTGGTTTTGTTGGTATTGGCGACAGAGGTATTGGTGCTGTCGACCGCATGGGTTTTATCGAAGGTGTGGAGGTAACCGCCTTGTGCGACACCCGTCAGGCAGCCATCGATGGTGCGCAGGCTTCGTTGGCCAAATCAGGCCTGCCAAAAGCTAAAGAGTTTACCGGCAGCGATACTGCTTTTAAAGCACTTTGCGATAGTGGTTTGGTTGACCTGGTATACATTGCGACGCCTTGGGAATGGCACGTGCCCGTGGCTTTAGCAGCCATGAGGGGCGGTAGTCATGCTGCGGTTGAGGTATCAACGGCAAAAACCATGGACGAATGCTGGGAGATGGTAGAGGTATCGGAGCAAACCCGAAAGCATTGCGTGATTCTGGAAAACTGCTGCTACGATTTCTTTGAACTATTAACTTTAAATATGGCACGCCAAGGGGCTTTTGGCGATTTAATTCATGGCGAAGGAGCCTATATTCATGATTTGGACTATTGGCATTTTAACAAGCCAAAGGACGATAAGCCACGCGGTGACGGTGCCTACGATAAGCTATGGCGCTTGCACGAAAACAAACGCATGGCCAATGTGTACCCAACTCATGGATTAGGACCTATTTGTCAGGCCATGAATATTAATCGGGGTGATCGATTGGATTATTTGACGGCCATGATGTCGGACGATTTCACCCTGGCTAACCGCATCAAAGAGCTGGCACCAGACAGGCCCGATTTGCAACAGTTTATTGGTAAGCAAATGCGCGGTAATATGGACATGCAAATGATTCGTACAGTCAAAGGTCGCACCATAATGATTCAACACGATATCAGTTCACCGCGGCCTTATTCACGCATTCACATGCTGAGCGGCACTAAATGTTTTGCTCAAAAATGGCCTTTGGAGCACATTGCTTTTGGTCACGATGTGGCTGACGAGGCTAAAATGAAAGAGTTGCAGGAAAAATATACACCTGAAATTGTAAGACGCATTGGTGAAATGGCCAAGCAGGTTGGTGGCCATGGAGGTATGGATTTTATGATGGACTGGCGTTTAATCGACTGTTTACGAAATGGTTTACCAATGGATATGGATGTATACGATGCTGCCGCCTGGAGTTGCATCACCCCATTAAGCGAATGGTCTATTTTAAATGGGTCGAAGCCAATTGATATCCCCGACTTTACACGCGGTAAATGGAAAACCAATAAGCCGGTTGAGCTCACCCTAAAAGGAGGCGGCACAACAGGGGTTCGAAACCTGAATAGAGCAGATTCAGAAAAGCAATTGTCTGTTTAAGCCATTAGTTATTAACTTGTTTTAACAGGCACGATTGGTGCAACTGAGCCCATGGGGCAAAGGAAGCATCTTGGCGATAGCCTGTTAAAACAACTATAAAGATACACGTAATGAGATTATTAACATCCCTGGTTTTTTCATGGGTTTGTGCGATACTGATGGGCTGTGCCAGTTGCAGTACGGATGACAAAAGTACTTTAGATAGGGAAACGCCAACCATGGGAGTGCGGGTACCGGCAGGAGGCAATACCTGGGTGGTTGATCAGCCTTTCAAGGGCGAGCAGCTAATTAGCGAAGAAGGAATAAGCGGGTGGAGCAGTGCTTCAGATAAATTCCGTATCTACTTTAAACTGCCAAAAGCAGGCGACTTGCATGTAGGACTCAATGCAGCATCGGGCGGTAAACCTTCGGTTGTAAAATGCACTGTAAATGGAGTAACTAAAGAAGTGGACATCAATAGTGTAGATTTGTCATCGCATTTTGCAGGAACCTTTGTAATTGATGCGCCAGGCTACTATTTTGTGGAACTGGAAGGTGTATCCAAAGAGGCAGGTGTTTTTGCTAACGTTAAAGAAGTGCTGCTAGGCGGAGAAGCCACAGAAGGTAACATGTACTTTGTGAAAGACGAGTTTTACTGGGGGCGCCGTGGTCCATCGGTGCACTTAAGCTATATCGTGCCCGAAGCAGCTTCAGATGTTGAGTATTTCTATAATGAAATAACAGTGCCTGAAGGAGAAGATGTGGTTGGCTCATATTATATGGCCAATGGCTTTGGCGAAGGGTATTTTGGTATTCAGGTCAATTCAGAAACCGAACGCCGTGTGTTGTTTTCCGTTTGGAGCCCTTACCATACTGATGACCCCAGTTCAATTCCTGAGGATGAAAAAATTCTTCTTCATAAAAAGGGAGATGGTGTAACAACGGGTGAGTTTGGTAATGAAGGTTCGGGAGGCCAAAGTTACTGGAAGTATAACTGGATAACAGGCAATACCTATCAGTTTTTACTGAAAGCACAGCCTCTGAACGATGGTTACACGCAGTACACTGCCTGGTTTAACGGGCCTGAGCTGAATGATTGGAAGCTAATTGCCAGTTTCAAGCGGCCGAAAACTCAAACCTGGCTAACCAGTCAGTATTCGTTTTTGGAAAATTTCCATACCGAAACAGGAGCCATTAGTCGCAAAGCATATTATAACAACCAATGGGTGCGCGATACAAAGGGGAACTGGCACGAGCTAACTGAAGCTAAGTTTACGGCCGATGCCACTGCTCGTAAAGAGTCGCGCATGGATTATGCCGGCGGTGTTGAAGATGGCGTATTTTTCATGCGTAATTGCGGTTTTTTTAACGAAACAACAAAAATTGATAGCTACCATCAGCGCGAAGCTTTAGGAGTTCAGCCCATAATTGATTTGGAAAAGCTCCCATAGTTTTTTGCAGTCTTTGAAATTGTATAGTCCCTGGTTAATTAAATATTGGCCAGGGATTTTTGTTTTAATTTGAGGAGTTTAACAGTTCCGCATCCTGAAAATTTGATTTAGGCCGCGACCACTATTTGTATTTTAGTGGGTTTCTAGTCCGAGGCATTCATGTTATTTAAGGGTAAATAAGACTATAAAATATCGAGTTAACTTTGGTTCATACGTATTTTCAACAATAAACTATTTTTACTTGCGTTTTCAATGAAGATTAATCTATAAAGTTCATCCAAAAATAAAATGAAGCAATTAATTAGCAGTTTATTCCTACTGGGATTTATGATGCAGCTTGTGTCGGCCCAGAAAACTCCGTTTTTAACCATTGGAGACAAGCAGTTCACGCTGGAAGAGTTTAATTATATCTATGAGAAGAACAATGCGCTCACCCAGCAGCCTGTTTCCAAAAGCGAATACATTGACTTATTTGTTAATTATAAACTAAAAGTAGAAGAGGCCATTGCCTTAGGGTATGATACACTGCCCTCGTTTCAAAAAGAGTTGAACTATTACCGCGATGAGCTGGCTAAGCCCTATCTGAACGATAAAAAAGCTATTGACGAAGTGGTTACAGAAGCGTATGAGCACATGTGCCAGGAGGTTGATGCCTCGCATATTCTTATCACCCTGCCTCCTTCGCCATCGCCGGCCGACACTTTAAAGGCATATACTAAAATTGCTAAAGTAAAGCAGCTACTGGATGAGGGAGCCGATTTTAAAGAGATGGTGCGCACATACTCCGAAGGGCCATCAGCCCAGCAAAGCAATGGCCGTTTGGGCTATTTTACGGCATTTATGATGGTGTATCCATTCGAAAAAGCAGCTTATGAAACTCCGGTTGGTGAAGTATCAGGAATTACCCGCAGCGCGTTTGGCTATCACCTGATAAAAATACATGATAAGCGAAAAAACAGGGGAGAGGTATTGGTGGCACATATTATGAAGGCCTTTCCTTATAACGCCAGTGAGCTTATTCAGAATCAATCGAAGTTGGCCATTGATTCTATTTATCAGAAACTCATGAACGGCGAGTCCTTTAGTTCATTGGTAGCTCAGTATTCCGATGATAAACAAACGGCGTCGAACGGTGGCAAGCTGCCTTGGTTTGGCGTGGGGCGCATGGTACCTGAATTCAGTGAGGCCGCTTTTGCCCTAAGCGAGAATGGACAGCTGTCAAAACCTGTAAAAACACCCTTTGGCTACCACATTATTAAGCGCCTGGATAGCCGTCTTGTAAAGCCTTTGGATGAGTGCCGCAGTGAGATAATGCAAAAAATTAGAAACGATGAGCGGGCGATTGCCGGGAAAAAAGCCACGGTGAAGCGTTTGAAGGCAGAGTATCAGTTTAAAACAGAGCATCCGGGCTTTGAACAATTGAAGAGGTTTGTCCTATCTAATAGTCAAAATGATAAGAATAAGTGGATTGAAAAGCTTAAGACCACCAACTGGTTGATTGCTTCATACGATAGCGGAAAAATTGTATCGGCCGATTTTGCTAAGGAAGCAGCCCGGTTTAATACCCCAGAGGCAGGCATCAGCGAAGCGGTTTTTCAGAAGATGTGGACGTCCTATGCCGATAACCACCTTATTGAGGTGGAGAAAGCGAACCTTGAAAGTAAATACCTCGACTTTAAATACCTGATGAATGAGTACCACGATGGTTTACTGATATTTGAAATTAGCCAGAATGAGGTGTGGAACAAGGCATCCAGCGACAGTACAGGCCTGGTCAATTTTTATGAGAAAAATAAGGCTAATTATATTTTGGACGAGCACTTCGATGGCCGCATCTTCTACTGTAAAACCAAAGCTGCCTATAAGCACTTAAAAAAGCGGCTAAAAAGGGAAACACTGCTGCATGAGGATTCGCTGGATCAATCCATTCGAAAAGAGCTCTTAATTAAGCAAGGGCCATTTTTTAGAGGTGATGAGGCCATGCTCGATAAACAGTTGTGGAAGGATAAAGCGGCCAAAACCGAATCAGCTTATCCCTTTCTGTTAATAGATGGGCAGCTGGTATTAAAACAGGTACAGCCCCTGGAAAATATTAAAGGGCGTGTAATAGCTGATTACCAGGAAGAATTAGAGCAGAAATGGGTAGAGCGGCTAAGAGCTAAGTATAAACCCAGAGTCGACACTTTTGTTTTTGAGTAGACAATGATATACTTTAGCCATACCAATTTGTTTAAACGAATGCAAATGATAGGAAAGTATGCTTTTGCAGGCCTTGTTGCTATGGTCATGTGGCTAACGGCATGTACCCATTCTGGTGATTCAATCAGCGATGAACCATTAGTGCGGATCAATGAAACAATACTAACAAAAGGGATGGTTTATCAGGCCATTCCCGACGGTCTATCCAAGGAAGATAGCGTTATATTTGCGCAGGATTACATCAACAGGTGGATTCGCTCGGAGCTCATGATTAGTAAAGCTGATTTGAACCTCACACCAGAGGAAAAAAATGTTGACCAGCTGCTCGAAGAGTACCGCCGTTCGTTGTTAATCCATCAGTACCAGCAGAAACTGTTGGAGCAAAAGTACAGCCCCTTAATCACTGGTTCAGAAATCAAAGAGTACTATACCGAAATGGTTGATAATTTTAAATTATCGAGGCCCATTATCAAAGGGGTGTTTGTTATCGTGCCACAATCAGCGCCTAATATCAATGTGTTAAAAGAATTATATCGCTCCGATGATTCTGAAGACTTGATAAAGTTAGAAGCCTACTGTTTTCAAAATGCCAAAAAGTATGAAGTGTTTCTCGACCATTGGTTAGTGATTGACGATATTAATAAGTGGCTGCCCGAGCCCATCGACAGGCCTGAGCGTTTTATTAAGAACAACACCTATTACCATACCACCGATTCCTTGTATCAGTATTACTTGTCAATTAAGGAGTATAAACTAAGTAACGAGGTGGCGCCGGTGGAGTTTGTCGAAAGCAAAATAAAAGCCATTCTGCTCAATAAAAAGCGTTTGGAGTTTATTAAGCAGCTGGAAACAGACCTATACGACGAGGCACTGAAAAATAAAAGTATCACCTTCTATTAGTGGTGTTCAATGGGCTAAAAACTTATAAACTATTAGTAATAGCAACAAAAAATTATGTAGGTTTGCAATTGCCTTTTTAGATGCGCATGTATTGGAGAGATGATACAGGTGTTGCATCTGCAAATTAAAGTTGTTTACGAAAAAGATTTACAAATTACTTAATATGAAGAAATTCATTAAGATAAGCGCGTTTCTACTATCTGTTTTCTTTTCATTTCAGACCTTGCATGCACAAAGTAATGTTATTGATGAGGTAATTGCTGTGGTAGGAGATAATGCCATTCTAAAGTCGGATATTGAGCACCAATATGAGCAAGCATTGGTGGAAGGTGCTAATTATGCAGGTGATTTAAAATGCCATCTTTTCGAACAGGCACTCATCAGTAAGCTTCTGCTCAATCAGGCTAAGTTGGATAGTATAGAGGTGGGAGAGAATGAGGTGGTTAACCAGGTTGACCAGCGCATTAACTATTTCATTCAACAGATTGGCGACAAGGAAAAAGTTGAAGAGTACTTTAATAAATCACTGTTGCAGATAAAGCGCGACCAAATGGAAATGGTACGCACACAAATGCTAACACAGCGTATGCAGCAGGAAATAACCAAGAATATAAAGGTGACTACGGCCGATATCAGAGCCTACTATCGTAATCTGCCAAAAGATAGTTTGCCTATGGTGCCTACTCAGTTCGAGCTACAACAGGTTGTATTGCACCCCAAGGTTGATCAGAAAGAGATTGATCGGGTTAAGGCCCAGCTACGTGACTTCCAAAAGCAGGTGAATGAAGGACGTGATTTTGCGACTCTGGCCGTGTTGTATTCCGAAGATAAAGGTTCGGCAACCAGAGGCGGAGAATTGGGGTGGACACCTCGTTCAGGTCTGGTACCTGAGTTTGCCAGCGTGGCCTTTAACCTGCAGGATAAAAAGAAAGTGTCGAAGATTGTAGAATCCGAATTCGGCTTTCACATTATTCAGTTAATCGACCGAAAAGGTGAGCGGATAAACTGTCGTCACATCCTGATAAAACCAAAAGTAAACGAAGCAGCGCGTGAACAAGCGAAGGCTCGTTTAGATACTATCCGGAATTTAATTACTGATGAAACAATGTCTTTTGAGGAAGCGGCTCTGCGTTTTTCCATGGACAAAGACTCTCGCATTAGTGGAGGGCAAATGGTGAACCCTCAAACCGGGACTTCTAAGTTTGAGATGTCGCAAATACCAGTAGAGATTAACAAGCAATTGCAGAGCATGAGCGAAGGAGATATCTCACCTTCTTTCTTTATGTTGGACGAACGCAAAGGGCAGGAAACCTACAGGCTGGTTAAATTAAAGCGCAAGTCGGAGCCGCATAAAGCGAACCTGAAAGAAGACTACCAGCTTTTGCAGTCGATGTTGGAAAATAGCATGCGACAGGAAACCTTGGATAAGTGGATCAGGGAAAAACAACAGGAAACCTATATTACCATTGATAAGAATTGGGTTAATTGTGATTTTAATTATGACCATTGGGTGAAAGAATAAGGTCTTATCAAAGGCCATTGACAACTCCGATACATTTTTGTATCGGAGTTTTTTTATGCTTGTTTTCAGGATTTATTGAAAAAAGACTGGTTGTAGCTTGGCAACAACAAACAAAAATTCCTACATTTGGTTAATTGCAACAAGAGAGGTGTGAGACGAGTAACCTACAGGTATAAAAACTCCCATTTAGAAGCTTATTTTTGGTTAATCGCCCTTGTCTTACTAGCGCTTTCCTCTCCTGAACAAGCAACGCATTACACATTATGTATTTTTAAAAATTTAGGGTTTGATTTTTGCCCCGGATGTGGATTAGGACATGGTATTGCCTTCCTTTTTCATGGACAATTTGCAGACTCCTGGCAGGCACATCCCCTGGCACTGATGGCGGTTGTAGTTCTGCTATTTAGAATATTTAAAATTTTGAAGGACGGTATAATTTATACACAATAACATTTGATGCTATGAACAAAATTTACACCTTATTACCCGAGGTAGAAGGGGAAGAAGCCATCTTCTTGGATTCACTGCTAAAAGATTTAAATGAGGAGCAAGTGCAGAACTTCCTGTTGATTTACCGGGGGCGCCGTAAAGATCCGCAGACTATTCTTTTAACCGCTCTGCTTGGTTTTCTCGGTTTTGCTGGTATTCATCGCTTTTTTATTAACCATATTGGCATGGGAATTTTGTATTTCTTTACTGCTGGTTTGTGCTTTATCGGTACCATTGTCGACCTGGTGAACCATAAGAACCTGGCTTTTGAATATAACCAGCAGGTGGCTCGCGAAATTCAACTATTGATTAGATAAGCAAGATTGTCCAGATATTTTAAAATCCGGTTCAATTGCATAAAAAAACAGGCAAAGCGTTCCAACTAAATAGTTTGCTTTACCTGTTTTTTTGAGTGTTATTTGCGTGCTTTTAGCTGATGATGCAAACCCGTTTAAGTCCTTTTAGGTGGGTAATTTTAATGGTTTCTTTATTCATTTCAATGAGTCCTTCACGCAAAAAATCGTTAAGCGTGCGGCTCACCGATTCTTTCGATGTGCCAATCCAGCTGGCCATGTCGGTACGAGAGATGCGAACCGGAAACTCATGACCTTCTTCAACCTCAAACAGTTCCATTTGTTTGAGCAAAATACTGGCAGCTCTGGCTCTAACCGTTTTTTGGCTCATTGTTATAATTGAGTTACATGTCTCTTTCATTTCTGAGCAGGCTCGTTGTAACATGGTAAAAGCCAGGTTGCTATCAGTTTTAAATACTTCCTGTAGGTTGCGCTCGGGCAGCTCGCACAGAACAGAATTAACCATGCATTCGCAGCCTGTAACTTCTGGTTCATCAGTAAATTGTGAATAATATCCAACAATTTCACCCTCTCTTACCATTCTTACAATCTGTTTAGTGCCTTTGGCGCCGACGCTAAATAGTTTTACCATTCCTTTTTTAACCAGATAGGCTGTTTTGGCTTTGCTATTGGCATCGTATATTACTTCACCGGTTCTATACATTGAGCATTTATCAAATGAAGTGAATATCTGACCGTTGATTTCCGTTGTTATTTCCATTTGCTTCATTTGTGGTTGTGTGACTTCTAAGTTTTAAAAAAAGAGGCACTGATTATAAATAATAGCACCCCTATTAACTCAAACCTTTTGTACTTATTAAGACACTCTAAACCTCAAAATGGGTGACAGGCGGATATAAAATTGATACTAAAAAAGGGAATCGTTAACGATTCCCTTTGGTATAGTCAGATGCTTGACTGTTATATATTTTTCATACTTAGCTGAATACGTTTACGTATTCGATCAATCTCAAGCACTTTCACTTTTACTTGCTGCTGTAGTTTAACCACTAAATTGGGGTCGCTAATGTACCTGTCGGCCATTTGCGAGATATGCACCAGGCCATCCTGTTTCACGCCAATATCGACAAAGGCACCAAAGTTGGTGATGTTAGTTACCAGCCCCGGCAGCACCATTCCTTCATGAAGATCGTCAATTGAATAAATCCCTTCAGCAAATTCGAAAGTTTTTATTTCACTGCGCGGATCGCGGCCTGGTTTGTCCAGTTCTTTCATAATGTCGGTAAGCGTTGGCAGTCCAACCGTTTCAGTGACATAGCTGCGCAGGTTAACCTGGTCGCGCAATTGTTTGCTGCTGATAAGGTCGTCAACCGTGCAGCCCAAATCAGCCGCCATCTGCTTAACCAGCTTATACGATTCGGGGTGTACAGCGGTATTGTCTAATGGGTTTTTGGCATTTTGAATGCGTAAGAAACCGGCTGCCTGTTCAAAGGCTTTAGCGCCCAGACGAGCCACCTTTTTAAGCTTATCACGCGATTCGAAAGGTCCGTTTTCAGTCCGGTAATCAACGATATTTTGCGCCAGTTGAGGCCCTAACCCCGAAACATAAGTCAGTAAGTGCTTACTGGCTGTATTGAGGTTAACACCAACGGAGTTAACGCACGACTCAACAACAGTGTCCAGTGATTTTTTAAGTTGTGTTTGATCAACATCGTGCTGATATTGCCCAACACCAATGGATTTGGGATCTATTTTTACCAGCTCCGCCAATGGATCCATCAGCCGTCGGCCAATCGAAATAGCACCGCGCACGGTCACATCGTGGTTAGGAAATTCTTCGCGAGCCACCTTCCCGGCTGAATAAACCGAGGCGCCATCTTCGCTAACCACAAAAATTTGAACTTGATGCTTTAGTTGCAGGCCTTTGGCAAAAGCTTCTGTCTCTCGCGATGCCGTGCCATTTCCTATGGCAATGGCTTCTATCTGGTGCTTATCAATTAATGAGGTTATTGTTTGAGCCGATTTTTGGTACTGGTTCTGCGGCGCATGGGGATAAATAGTTGTATTATCCAGCAGGTTGCCTTGTGCATCCAGACACACCACCTTACAGCCGGTGCGATAGCCGGGATCCAGTGCCAGAACTTTTTTCTGACCCAATGGGGATGCTAGCAGCAGTTGTCTTAGGTTCTCTGCGAAAACGCGGATGGCTTCGGTGTCTGATTTTTCTGCAGATAACTTGGTAAACTCGGTTTCAATAGAAGGCGCCAGCAGGCGTTTATAGGCATCGGCAACGGCATCGGCAACTTGCTCAGATGCATTGGTGTTCCCTTTTACAAAAAAGCGCTCCAGCCTGTGGATGCTGCTTTCTGCATCGGGGCTTATCGACAGTTTCAGGAACCCTTCTTTTTCGCCCCGCCGCATGGCCATAAAGCGGTGTGAAGGACAGCGCTTAAGCGATTCGCTCCATTCAAAATAATCCTTGTACTTTGCTCCTTCTTCCTCTTTGCCCTTCACAACTTTGGAGGTTATTGTTGCTTCTTTATCAAATACTGAGCGAACAATTTCACGGGCTACCTGATGCTCGTTTACCCATTCTGCCACAATATCACGCGCTCCCTGCAGGGCCTCATTCACATCGGCCACCTCATCATTGACGAAGGCAGCTGCGCGCCCCTCTATGTCGCGCTCATATTGCTTCATTAGAATTTTGGCCAACGGTTCGAGCCCTTTTTCCCTGGCCTTAACGGCTCTTGTTTTTCGTTTAGGTTTGTAAGGCAGGTAGATGTCCTCCAGCTCCGTGGTGTTATAGCAGTTTGTTATTTTTTGCTCTAACTCTGCGCTTAAGGCGCCTTGCTCGTCAATCGACTTCAGGATGGTTTCTTTCCGTTTTTCGAGTTCCTGAAGCTTTTCGTATCGCTCCTTAATGGCGCCAATCTGCAACTCATCCAAGCTGCCAGTCATTTCTTTTCGGTAGCGGCTTATGAATGGAATGGTTGCTCCTTCATCAAATAATGTAATTGTGTTTTGAACACCTTTTATGGGCAGGTTTAACTCCTGCGCGATTAGTTGTGTTAATTGCATGTGGTTTGATGGCACTAGATGGGTCTTAGCTGTTATTGGCTAAAACGGATGATTAATCTTTTTTGCTGGGTTTTCCAGGTTTCTTGTTAAAATTCTTTCGATTATTTCCCGCCGGCTTTCTCTTGTTTCCATTTCCTTTGTTTCGCTTTCGCCCCTTTAGGAGCTCTTCGGGGTTATAAACAGGTGCTTCACCAAGCTCAGGATTAAGGGGGATTTTGTAGATATTAGTTTCAATTAAGCGCTCAATTTTATGGAACTCTAATACCTCTTTGTCATTAATCAGGGTGATGGCAACTCCTTGTGTCTGTGCCCTGGCTGTACGACCAACACGGTGCACGTAATCTTCGGCATCGCGCGGCACATCAAAATTAATCACCAGGTCAATTTTTTCAATATCAATACCTCTGGCAATAATATCGGTCGCTACCAGTATCTGAATATTTCTGTTTTTGAAGTCGCGCAGTACATTTTCCCGTTCAGCCTGTTCCAGGTCGGAGCTGATGGCTTCGGCATTAAAGCCATTGCCTTTTAATGAGCGGGCAATTTCTTTAACCTTTTGTTTGGTGGACGAAAAAATAATAATGCTGGGTAAATCTTTATCTTTTAACAGGGAGTTGAGCAGTGGAATTTTTTGTGTGTCGTAAACCATGTAGGCTGCCTGTAAAATTCCTTCCGCAGGCTTGCTTATAGAGATGTTTACCTCATCAGGATCGACCAGAATATTTTTAGCCAGCTCCCTGATTTTAGGGGGCATTGTTGCCGAAAACATTAGTGTTTGTCTCTCTTTGGGCAAGTATTTAACTACTTGCATAATGTCGTCAAAAAAGCCCATGTCGAGCATGCGGTCAGCCTCATCTAAAATTAAATGTTGCAGCGTGTCCATGCTCACATAGCCCATGGTCAGATGCTGAATCAGTCGGCCGGGAGTTGCAATAACAATATCGGCCCCTGTTGTGAGGGCATTTTTCTGCCTGTTCCATTCGCCCGAATCGTTCCCACCATAGATGGCTGTTGAAGAGACGTCGAGAAAGTATCCAAAGCCTTCCATTTGTTGGTCAATTTGAATAGCCAGCTCACGGGTTGGAACCAGAATAAGGGCATTAATTTTATTATGACCGTTTCGTACCAGCTTATCTAAAACTGGCAACAGATAGGCGGCCGTTTTTCCGGTTCCTGTTTGAGCGCAGGCTATCAGGTCTTTGCCTTCTTTTATAACCGGTATGGTTTGTTCCTGCACTGGCGTTGCTTTCTCAAAACGCATGGCGTTTAGTCCGTCCAGCAACTCTTCCGAAAATCCAAATTCTTTAAATTCCAAGGTATTTGTTTTACTATAATTATTCTACATAAACAACCAGCCCTTTGAGGTATTCTCCTTCGGGATGGTAAATATCAACCGGGTGATCGGCCGGTTGTGTGAGCTGTTGCAGTACCCTTACTTTTCGTCCTGCTTTGGCGGCTGCCGAGAACACCATTGTTCTGAATTGTTCTTTGGTGATGACCTGTGAGCAGGAAAAAGTAAACAGGATGCCGCCTGAACGAATTTGTTCCAAGGCTTTTGCATTGAGTCGGCGATAGCCTTGAAGCGCATTTTTTACCACGTTAATGTGTTTGGCGAAGGCCGGAGGGTCCAGAATGATCAGATCGTACTTATCTTTAATTTTATTCAGGTACTTAAAAGCGTCGACAGCAAATGCTTCATGCCGCTTGTCTCCCGGAAAGTTAAGTTCAACGTTTTCGTTGGTTATTTGAATTGCACGCTCCGAACTATCGACTGAATGAACGAGCTTGGCGCCGCCTCGCATGGCATAAAACGAAAAACCACCGGTGTAGCAAAACATGTTAAGCACCTCACGGTTGGTGCTGTAGTGTTCAATTAATGATCGGTTTTCGCGTTGGTCAACAAAAAAGCCTGTTTTTTGACCTTTTTCCCAGTCAACTTTAAACTTTAAACCATTTTCGAGTGCAACCTTCTCTGTGCTTCTGCCAAAAATATAACCGTTAATCGGTTCAATATCGGCTTTATAAGGCATGGTTCCCTCTGACTTATTAAATATTGACTTAAGCTGATCGCCCATTACCTCTTGAAGGGCTTTGGCCAAGGTGTCTTTTACCAGGTACATGCCCACGGTATGCATCTGCATAACGGCAGTACCATTATAGAAGTCAATAATTAAGCCAGGCAGATAATCCCCTTCGCCATGTATCAAACGGTATGCATTGGTTGATTCGTTGTTTGCCAGACCTACTGCCTTTCGCAGTTCATAGGCTTTTCGAATGCGCTCTTTCCAAAAGTTATAGTCAATAGGTGTTTGCTCAAACGTAAGTACCCTTACCGCAATTGAACCTATAATGTAATGGCCGGTTGCCAGAAAATTATCCTGACTGTCTAAGATATCAACAATATCACCTTCGATTAATTCAGGTCCTTTTACGCCTTTAACGGCTCCTGAAAAAACCCATGGGTGAAAACGGCTTAAGCTTTGTTCTTTTCCTTGTTTGAGAACTAATTGTGGACGTTCTGCCATTAGTGCTATTATTATATTGTTTGTGCCGGTGTTGCCGGAAACGCTTCCTGTAATTTATTAAATAATTCAATTGCTACCCAGGCATCTGTTGCCGCATAAAGTATCTGTCCTTCTGATAAATGAGGAGCCTCCCAATTGGAGAGTCGCTGACGCTTGCTCACTCTGATCTTCAGAACCAAGCCCGCCAGTTTTTTCAAACTAGTATCTTCAATACCCACTTTTTTTACGTGGTCTTGTATTTCAATAAATCCAGCTTGCTTAAAAGGTGTTAGTCTGTTCAATCCTTTAATATCATCTCTGATGCCTACCCCAACTTTCTTAATTTTAGGGTTAGATAAGAGGCGAATAAGTGCGGGGTGAAAGCCCGTTTTATTCAGTCGGAATAAATATGCTTTTTTGTTGGTGGCTAATTGTAGGAGTGCTACCTGGTTTATTTTTCCTTTTTGAAACGAAGGTCTGGTTTCTGTATCAAATCCAATGCATGTGTGTTGCTCCAGCTCATTTACCAGGTTTTCAATCACATCATTGTCTTCAATGACATCAACGCGCCCATCAAAGTGTTTTAAAGGCAATTGGTTCAATTCTTCTTTTGTAATGGTTTTCTCCATTTAAATTTTCGTTGGCTATTTTACAGTAGTGGGGACGGTTCATTGTTGTCATCCTGCCAGTCTTGTTGCATTCGGTCATACCAGTTATCCCTTTGCTGATTACTTTGAAAAGTGTCTTCACCTTCTTCTTCCTCCAGCGGCTCATCACCATAAAGAATAGCGTGTAAGGCTCTTAATGTATTGACCAGTTTTTGTCCCCAATAAAGTTCAAAATTACTGACTACTTCGGCGAGCGCATCATTCATTATTTCGGTAACGCCCAATCGGTAGGCCGAGATGAAGTCTTTAATATCCTGATAGATGTCTGTCAAGTCTTCCGCTATAAATGAAATAACCGGTGTGTCGCTTCTTTGCATATCCGCGGTGAATACCTCCAGATAATCATTAAAGCGTCCTAGTTTGCTGGTTACCGCATCTAAAACGTGAGTGTACATCATTTCATCCACTGTTTTTTCAATACTGTCTTCCAGCTCACTTTCTACCTTCGGTAATACAGAGGCTTTCAGATAAAGAAGAGGGATGATACGGGTTGCTACGGTTACAAACTGTTGTCGGTTAAGCTCATTTGTCGATTCCAGAAACGTGCAGTATTCCTTGGCAACAGTAACAAATTCAATAACATTTTTAGAATAAACGGTGTGCTCAAATGCTTCTTCCATACTAAATAATCACCCTAAGTTGAGACAATGCAGATTTGACGTTAAATGGCAAAAGTAAAAAAAATTAGTGACTAATCTTTGAGAGTAGCCTATAAACAATTAACAGCGTGGTGTAAGTCATCCAAACGGCCGGTATGCAACAGGCCGTTTAGCTAACGCAGTAGCAAGAGATAGAACTATTGAGCTAAGGGCCGGAAGTGTTGGAGAAAAATACTACTTTTGCATTGCTATGTTCATAAGCAAAACTGTTTGGCAACAAATTTTGGATTAAAAAACGACAGATGGATAAAGAAGCAGTTAGTTTGGGCTTAATGTACAAAAATTTGATTGGTCGCTTGAAGGGATTGGTTATTAGCCCACAGAAAGAATGGAGTTTAATATTCTCTGAGCGAAAAACAATCAACGAAGTGCTGGCTCAGTTTAGTTTTCCGTTATTAGGCGTTTATACAATTACAATTTTTATTGGCTACTTGCTTAGTCATCAGGTATTGGATTTTGGAACAGCACTAAAACAAGCTGTTTTTACTTTTTCATCAAACTTTTTTGGCTTATATGCAGGCTATTTCATTCTTATTAAGCTTGCGGGATTAATGAAGTCGGATGTTGAAAAGGAAAAGTTGTTTCATCTTTTAGCATATGCTGCCGGCATCACTTATATAACCGGGAGCGTGATAGCTCTAATCCCTGAAACGATTGTTATTGCAAGTTTAGTTAATTTGTATGTGATCTACCTTGTTTGGCAGGCGGTTACCGTTATGAAGCCGGAAACGGATGATAGCCGCATTGGAATGAGCATTATAATTAGTTTACTGATTCTAGTAATTCCAGCATTAATAAGCCGATTGTTTGTTTTTATAAGTAATCTGACCGTATGAGTTTACCAACATCACGCATCAACATAAGAAATAAAAGAGCCACATTTGATTACGAACTGATCGAACGTTTTAAGGCCGGGGTTCAGTTGGTGGGAACCGAAATTAAATCAATTCGTTTAGGCAAGGCCAGTTTGGTGGATTCCTACTGTTACTTTGTTAAGGGAGAGTTGTGGCTCAAAGGTATGCGTGTATCCGAATATTTCTACGGGACATTTAATAATCATCAACCCGAGCGCGAACGCAAACTGCTGCTTAAAAAGAAGGAGCTGCAAAAGCTGGAGCGAAAAACAAAAGAATCAGGCTTAACCATTGTGCCCGTCAAGCTGTTTTTTAATGAGCGAGGTTACGTGAAGGTTGAGATTGCTTTGGCAAAAGGAAAGAAGCAACACGATAAACGTGAGACGCTTAAAAGGAAAGATGCCGGTCGGGAAATGGATCGTGCCCGAAAAAAATACTAAATCACTGCTTCTTGACGCAACCTCTTTTTTCTTATTCCATCTAACAGGCAAATATATTTTGATGAAAAGATGGGTTTAAATTCGGTGACAGAGCAGTTTTTTATTCAGTTTCAGGGTGTAATAACTTTTTCTCAACAAACAAACTGATTAAGGGTTGCTGTGAATGATCTTAAGGACATAATAAAAGGATGTCAGAAAAGAAAAGCTTCTGCACAACGGCTATTGTATCAAACATTTGCCCCAAAAATGTTTGCTGTTTGTTTGCGGTATTGTAAAGACCGAACAGAAGCTGAAGATTGTTTACAGGAAGGATTCATTAAAGTATTCAATAACATTGATAAGTATGGGTTTAAGGGTTCATTCGAAGGATGGATTCGACGCATTATGGTGAATACTGTGATTGAAATGTTCCGCAAAAAACAGCCTGAGTTATTAGTTGATGAATTTCCTTTACTAACCGAGGGAGGAGAGGAGGAGGTCTATGACTCTTTGTTTTCGCACGAAGAGTTGATGGCTATGGTTCAGGAGTTACCACCCAAATATAAACTCGTTTTCAACCTGTATGTTCTGGAAGGGTTTTCTCATGCAGAGATATCAGAAACATCTGGCATCTCCATTGGCACATCAAAATCCAACTTGGCCAGAGCGCGCCAATGGTTACAAAAGAGTATCGAACACAAATTGTCAGAGAAAAAACAAGTGGTATGTTAAAAAACGAAAAGAACATAGATGCTGTTTTTAAGAGAGGGTTGTCCGACTATGAAGTCGTTCCGGAAGGGTACGTGTGGGACTCGATAGAGAAAACACTAGGTCATCAGCGCCAACAAAAAAGAGCGTTGCTTCTTTGGATAAGTCTTGCTGCTGCTTGCATTGTTGGCCTGATAGGTCTTTCTGTTGGCTTGCTTTTCAGGGTGAGTGAACCACTCAAGGAGTCAACAATGATTGTAATGGAACCGGCCCTTGGAGAAAAAGCAGTGGATAGCGAACAGCGCCTGGTTTTAGGAGAAACGCAGCAGGCACTGGCTAGCGGGCAGACTGATGTTGAAGTGAATAAAAGTAACATTGTAAGCACTGCTGCCGGTGCTCGGGAAGAAAAGCAAGCGGATGTTAAGCAGTTTGCTATTGAGGGTTTTAAAACAAACTTACCTTACTTGGCTTCTAATACCGAGGTGCAAATTAAACACGATTATAAGATCAACGAGCAACTAAAGCAGGAAGTAAAAAAGCAGGAGTACTATCCGCTTTATTACCCATCGGCCCCATCTGCCCGTGAGAAGCAGAAAGCCACCATAAGTATTGGAGGAGTGGTATCGCCTGCTTTTAGTTCCAAGGTTAGTTATGGCAGTGGCCCTCAGAATTACCTCAAATCAAATGTTGCCATTGATGAAAGTGGAATCAGCTCATTGGGTGGTGGCGTGCAGGTAAGAGTGAGTAAAGGGTCGCGTTGGAGTTTCGAATCAGGTGTACTCTACTCGCAGGTTGGTCAGTCGGTCGAAAGTGTGACAAAAATGAGTGCCGGTAGTGCCTATACGCAGAGTTCTCCCGGTAGGGCAGCGGTATATAATTCATTGGGGAATGTTATTGCCAGTGAAAATTTTTCGGAACAGCAGGTGAGTGCAGGTGGCGCAAATCTGATGGAAGAGGCCGTGATGAATTATGATAATGCCAAGGGTTCCCTCAAGCAGACGCTGGATTACATCGAAGTGCCCGTGATGGCCCGCTACTCGTTGTTTAAACAATTTCCTTATTTATCAGTTGCTGGTGGTTTTAGTTCCAATTTCTTAGTGGATAATACGGCTTACGCGATAGACGGGAGTGGCCGTGATAAAATAGGGGAAACCAGTGATATAAAACCTTTTGTAATTAGTAGTTCTGTTGGTGTTGGGATTGATATACCTGTTACTAAAGCATTAAGGCTGAGTTTCGAACCGCGTTTTAAATACTTTCTTAACTCAGTAAGTTCTAATGATAATCGAAGTTTTCAGCCCTACTCGTTTGGTGTATATGGCGGACTTACATTTGTTGTCAAATAGGTTACTTTAAGGATTCAATCATTTCATAATAAACCCCTTTTTTCTTGAGGAGCTCTTCTGGTGCGCCCACTTCAGCTATTCCGGCATCCTGCATAACGACCACAATATCCGCCAGTTTAATAGTGGAGAGACGGTGGCTGACGATAATGGCTGTTTTATCTTTGGTGATGTCTTTAAAGTGCTCAATCAGCTTGGCCTCTGTGAAAGCATCCAGTGAACTTGTAGGCTCATCAAGAATAATTAGTTGAGCATCGGTATTGTAAAACGAGCGGGCCAATGCCGTTCTTTGCCATTCGCCTCTGCTCAGCATCTGGCTGCCTTTAAAAAGAGTACCAAGAAGCGTATTGAAACCATTGGGTAGCTTGGAAAAAAGTTCTTTAATACCTGCTTTATGGGCTGCCTCTTCAATGGCATTTTTATCGGCGAGATGCCTTGTGTTGCCAAATCTTACGTTATCGCCGGCACTCACATTGTATAGTGTAAAGTCCTGAAAGATGACCGATATGTGCTTCGACAGCTCTTCCTGATTAATGGATTGCCAATCGGTATTATCTACCAGTATTTGCCCGTTGCTGGGTTGGTGAAGGCCGCTTAGTAACTTAACCAGAGTTGTTTTTCCACAGCCATTTCTCCCAACCAGAGCTACCGTTTTGCCTTTAGGGATGCTTAGGTTTATATCCTTCAAAATCCAATTGTGGGTATTGGGGTACCTGAAGGATACATTTCTAAACTCAATGGCTTCTTGTATTGGAGAAGGGAACTGTTTGCTTGAATGTGATTTTGAGATCGCAATATTTTTAAAATCAATAAAATTTTTGAGGAACAGGTTATCTTCGTAAAGAGCGCTGAGGCTATTTAAAAGTCCTTGCAACAAAGCATAAGACCTTTGCAGTGCCAAAAAATACATGGCCATTGAGCCACTGCTGATTTGGCCTGCTGTTGTTTGTTGCACCACGTAAGCAATAATTAAAAGTAAAATCAGGGTTGAAAACACCTGCACGGCCACTTCGTATGCAGTTTTTGATTTTGCCAGTGCCCATTGCTTGTTTCGCAAATCCTGTTTAAAATACTCATATTCGTTTTTAAACGTTGGGCCAAGGTTGAACACCCGCAGTTCTTTGGCAAAATCTTTTGCCGTGAGTAGGCGATTGAAGTAATGAACTCGTCTTTCGTCTTCGGTATGTTCCTTTCTGTATTGGTATATTTTTCGGGTGAAACCAATTCTGAAGTAGAAAATTGGCGCCCCTGAGATAATCAAAAGGGGAATCATGGCCCAGTGAATGTGGCTTAAAATAATCAGTAATAGCAAAAGCGTAAGACTGTTTTGTCCCAATTGAAGAATGCTGTTGAACACCCTTGCCGGTCTGAAATTGGCATCATTCAGGGCTCTGTAAAAAGTGTCCTGATAGTTGGCGTCTTCAAAGTATTTATACTCAATGTTAATCGTTTTTTGATGGATAATGTTTTGTACATAGTCGTTTACAAAATGGCTTTGGCGCTCTCTGACTAAGCTGCTTACCGATCCGCTAATGGCATTGAGGAGGAAAAATAAGGCCGTTAACCCAATGGTGAAATACAGATGCTGAGAAGTGGTGTTGGCACTGCTGATGTGGTTGCTCACCACATCGATAAGTTGCTTTACCACATAGAGTAGCAATAAGGGGATGGAGCCTCTTATAATGGTAATGAATGCATTGATGATTGTCCATTTGGGCGAACTTTTGTAAACAATCCGCAACGATTCTAAAAGATGATTGAGAGATAGCTTGTTGATGCTTTTCATTCAGCTAAATTGGGTTTATTAGTTGTTGTAAAGATAATATCTTTCACAAGATGTGGGCGGTTGGTGTTACTTTTGGAGGTGACTAATTTTGTTGTGCAGGCGTCCGCAATAATAGAATAAATGCCCGGTGATAATTGTAAATTTGGGTATAAGTATTTTGAAAAGCTTGAAAATTGATTGGTGGCAAGTCTCTTGTTTCTTGCCTCTTTTTCTGGCAATAACCGTCCCTAAAACCTCTTGCGCGGTTGTCGCAGAATCATATCTGGTAAGTGCATCGCCTTTAAAGTAATAAGTGTTATTGCTGAAGTGTATTAGGCGATGAGCGATGAGTTGATTGTTTTTACAGAAAACACCAATGTCGCCCACTTGGGGCCTAATTGGTTTCACTAGCAGTTTATCGCCCGGTTGGAGCAGCGGGTACATACTCATGCCTTTAGCAGGCACTTCAACCTGATGTCCCTCTTTAAGCAACTCAATTAACGTCTGTTGTAGTTTTTGTTTAGCCAACTTCAGCCAAAATTAGTTCAACAATATCCTTATCGGGTTTAAAGCCACATTCAAATACCTCACATTTTTGGGCGACAGCCTGCAGGCAGTTCAATCTGTTTTGCACCTGTTCACTATCGTACTGGAATTGCATGCAATTACCTAGCAAACCTAATGTGCCTTGAATTACACTAAGTTTCCTTAGGTAATTATTTGGCGATTGCTTAATAATAAATGCTTTATGAAGTGCTACACTTTTACATTTATCCTGATAGTAGGGCATGGGCGTGTTCCAGGCTCTGAATTTATCGCCATCCGGTAAAATGATTAGTCGGTCGTCGTTGATGATGGTCGCACCTTTTTGTCGCCATAGTTCGGCCATTGTTGACTTGCCGGTTCCTGAAACGGCCGAGAACAGGTAGCCTTTATTTTTATAGGCAATAGTGGATGCATGAATGATAAATCCACCGTTATAGTGCGCAAGGTATTGGAGCATTAAAACTCCAAGCGGATGCAGAAAGGGGTCAATTTTAATGGGCGCTTGCTTTTGTAGGCAAAGGCTAACTGCTATCACTTGCTGCTTGGTATCGACACAGGCCAAAACCCTCTTTATCATTGAATCCTCTTCAAACTCAATGTAAATAGCCTCGTTCATTTCAGTTTTGATTACTGACCATTTATAGGGGGTTGCTGCATCGAATGCCTCAGAACCAGTAAATAGTGTTTCAAAGTTTTCTGTTTGAATGCTGTCTGTCAGACGATAGTTGATTGTCCATTGGGGTGCTTCAGCTGTGCCTGGTCTGGCGAAATGGTGACTGCCTCCCAGTGTGTCAAAGTCGAAAAGAGGGCAAAGGAAATTAACTTGTATCCCTATGCCCCCAATAGTGTATTGATTGGTTTTAACAACCGTTTTCATGTAAGCTACATATATTAATATTCGGGAGATTCGCTTCCAAAAGCATCTATTTGAGAAGGCATTCCCTCGTAGTTAGGGGTTGATTTTAATAGCGGGTCTCCTTCTTGTGGTTGACCCAAAGTCCCCGTAGGTTCGATAGGAGGTTCAGCCCAGCTATCCCCGGTTAAATTAATCATCCTGTCAATCAGGTGCACTTCCAGCTCCGGTTTTTTATAGGTCTTTTTAATGTTCATACCTAATTGGTCTCTATTTACAGCTTTTGTATTATCCCCTTGTCAACAGCTTTGTCTAAAAAAAGTTCCATGTCGCGCTGGGCTGTTTCTTTATCTACATCAAAATCAGAGAGTATTAATGCTAAAAGTTCTTCCTGCGTTTTTGCTTCGTTTAACGCGTTATAGATGGCGGCGCCCACTTCATTTAACGAGAACACGTGCTCCATTTGTGCGACTTTCCCCACCAGCGGCACAATGACCATTTCGTCGCCCACTGTTTTTTCTACAAACCCGGTTTGTTTCTTATATAACTCTCCCACGAAATACATTTAAAGCATTGGCAAAACTATAAAAAATCAAAAATCTAATGCTTTTGCGTTGCCAAAACAAACAATTAATTTGACCAACGACTCGTTTCGCCATTTAAACAGATATTTTAAATAAAATAAATCAATTAGAACTCAGTTCTGGCAAAAGGGGCAACATCTTGCTGAACAAATTCTTTGTTAAGGTACTTATGGTAGCCGTTAATGGCAATCATTGCTGCATTATCAGTTGTATAAGCAAATTTAGGAATGAAAGTCTTCCAGTTCTTTTCTTCGGCAAGTTGCGTCAGACGCTCACGCAGGCCTGAGTTGGCTGAAACACCTCCGGCCAGAGCAACCTGGTTTATGCCGGTCTTTTCAGCTGCTTTTATCACCTTGTCCATCAGTATGTCGATAATGGTTTTTTGCAAAGAGGCGCAGATGTCTTTTTTATTTTCCTCTATAAAATTTGGATTGGTTTTTAATTCATCGCGCAAAAAGTATAAAACCGATGTTTTTAAGCCACTAAAACTATAGTCGTAGTCTTTTATTTTTGGTTTGCTGAAACTGAACTTTTCCGGGTTTCCTTCTTTAGCCAGCTTATCAATTAATGGGCCTCCAGGGTAGGGTAATCCCATAATTTTAGCACATTTATCAAAGGCCTCACCAGCTGCATCATCAATGGTTTGCCCAATGATTTCCATGTCCAGGAAGTCTCTAACAACAATGATTTGACTGTTACCGCCCGAAACCAGCAGGCATAAAAATGGGAATTCTGGCTGGTTCGTATCGTTTTCATCTTCTTTAATAAAATGGGCTAATACATGTGCATGCAGGTGGTTAATTTCTATTAGCGGCAAGTTGTTAGCCAGGGCAAAGCCTTTGGCGAACGAGGTACCAACCAATAAGGAACCCATCAGTCCCGGTCCGCGTGTAAAAGCAACCGCATTGATGTCTGTTCTGCTCACTCCTGCATCTTTAATGGCTTTTTCGACAACCGGAATGATATTTTGTTGATGAGCGCGTGAAGCCAACTCAGGAACCACACCTCCATAAGCTTTATGAACTTCCTGATTTGCTACTACATTCGATAAAATTACATCATCTTTAAAAACAGCTGCTGAAGTATCATCACATGATGATTCAATTCCCAAAATTATCACACTCATAACTTTTGTCCGATAGAATTATCCCTAATCAAATTATTATTCCCACCTTTTTGCTAATTTTGGTGGGTTAAAACGGGATAAAAATATAAAAAAAAATATCAAAATAGGATTGTCTGTGGTAGTGGGACTAATTTTAGTTCCGCTATTGCTGTATTCTGCCTTGTTATTACCTGCAGTTCAAACAACTGTGCTTAATTATGTAACCCGGCAGTTAAGTGAAGATCTCGATACGGAGCTTTCGATCGGCCGAGTTCATATCCGACCGTTTAAAACATTGGTAATGGATGACATGGTCATCTACGATCAAAATAAGGATACGCTGGTAGCTATCCAGCGGCTTGCTGCCAATATTGATTCGCTCTATTTCCGAAAAAGAGAAGTTTATCTAAGTAAGCTAAGTATCTCTGAACCAACCGTAAATATCTTAAAAGAGGATTCGGTTTATAATTTCAGCTTTCTAACCAGACGATTAGTCAATCGCGACTCAGCCAATGTAGCATGGAACATTGACCTGACTAACCTGGAGGTTAAAAAAGGCGTGTTTCATTACCGCGATGATACAACCCGTGCAGGATATTCGCTCACCGATGCGAATTTATTGTTGCATGATATATATAAAGATAGTTTATGGCACGTTGATATTCGGGATTTGAATGTGAAACATAGTAAAGGTTCGTGCGTGGATAAAGTGGAGGCCAGACTGGCTTTTAGTGATTCGGCTATCTTTATGAGCCAGGCTAAGATTCAGAGTGGCAACTCATCATTACATGTTGACTCACTGGCTTTGGAGCTGAATAGGGGCAAGAAAGGGCTTGAACAGATCGGACATTTTTATGCCAATATTCACAAATCGGATTTTAGTGCTGCTGATATTGTGAAATTGAGCCCATTAAAACGCGCTGCCGATATTGGGCTGTCTGGTGTTGTTTATGGAACAGTAGATAATATTAAAGGCCGTAATGTGAAGCTCTATTTTGGTCCGCACTCCCGTGTGGTTTCGGATTTTGATATAAGCGGCCTCCCAAATGTAGATGAAACGTTTTTATATATTGGGGTGAACCAGCTGCGCACTACCCCTGCCGACCTGGAGCAGCTTTTTTCGCACGTTCAAGGGCAGGCCCTAAAACTGCCGGAGGCCTTAAACAGCCTTCATGAAATTAATTACAGCGGTAATTTTACCGGTTTTTTAACCGACTTGGTAGCGTACGGTAAGTTTACAACCGTTCTGGGGCAAATTAATACAGACATTGGTTTAAAGATTGATGGCAATGATGATTTAGTGTTTTCCGGTAATTTAAAAACCCAGCAGTTTAATATTGGGAAGTTGGCGGGGGCCGAACAGTTCGTTGGAAATGTTTCAATGTCGGTAGCAATAAATGGGCGCCGTCGCTCCAGCGAAAAGTTTGATGCCTTTTTAAATGGAGTCGTCGATACCTTAACACTGAATGGATATAATTATACAAATATTCAGTTAAATGGCCTTTTTGAAAATAATAAGTTCGACGGCGATTTTCTAATCGATGATCCCAATGGGCAGGTTGGTTTTAACGGGAAAATAGATTTGTCGGGTGATATACCCAATTTTAGTTTCTCTGCCCGCCTGACCGATTTAAGATTAGATCGCTTAAACCTCGCAACTAAACATAAAAACAGCTCCGTTACGGCAGATATAGAAACTGATATTTCGGGGAAGGACTTGGATGATATTGTGGGCTACATGCACCTGAAAAATTTGTCCTATGTGTCGGATGAGCATGATGTTGCCGTTGATTCATTGTTATTGGTTTCTGTGCGAGAGGGTGAACAGAAACGCATTGTGCTTCAGTCGGATGTGGCCGAAGGAGATTTGGTAGGGGTCTATAATTTTAAACACATCGGGAATTTGTTAAAGAAGAATTTGGTGCAGTACCTGCCGGCTTTTACTAATAAACTCTCGATAAAGGATAAGGATTTTACGCAAAACGATTTTACTTTCTCCTGCACTTTTAAGCGTATTTCGGATATAGTAGCCGTGTTTGCGCCAGAGTTAAATATCTCTGACCATGGTCTTTTAATTGGGAACTACAATTCTTCATCCGGCATGTTAGATGTGGAGGCTGAGTTGCAGTATTTGGATGTAAAAGGTCTTAATGCCAGTCATCCAGAGGTGCATATTTCAACCGCTGATAATAACAAGTTGAAGGTGATCACGCGTTTCAGGGAGCTCAATGTTAATAATGTAGCCGTGTTTCATAACTTGAGTTTTCACCATACCGCTTATAGCGATACTTTACAGTTTAATATATTTTGGAATAACTGGGATGACTATACCAACAGCGGCTCAATATTAAGTACAACAAGTCTTAAAGCCAGGGACAACGGGGTTTACGCAACAACCAACCTGCATCCTTCCTACATCATGGTGAGGGACAGTGTCTGGGAAATGCAACCAACAACAATGCATTACCATCCCGATGGCTTTTCGATGAAGAATTTCAGGTTGTTTCATGGTAATCAGGAGGTTGGTATTAATGGTTTCGCCCATCGCCATGTTAAAGATGGTTTGCGTATTCACTTGCAAAATATCAGCTTATCGGACTTAATTGGCGCTCAGAATCTGGAACGAATAAAAATGACTGGTGCTCTCAGTGGCGCGTTGGATGTTCATAACCTCTATAAGATGCCCTTTGTAAGTGGCGACTTAAATATTAGAGATTTCGTTTTTAATGATGATAAGGTAGGCGACTTTTCGGTTGCAGCGAACTACTTGCCCAAAGAAAATCAGGTGCAGCTAAAGGCCGATGTTATGAAAGATGGTCATCAGTCTTTAAACGGAGGGGGACTTATCGATGTTAATAGTCGCGAGGTCGATCTTAATTTTGACATCGATCATCTGGAAATTGGCTTTCTTAATTTGTACCTGAGCAAGATAATGCAAAACCTCAATGGGACAGCCAGCGGTCAAATAGCTGTTGTAGGCCCGTTAACCGGTCCGGAGTTGGTTGGCAAACTAAAGGTTGATAAAGCATTCTTTGATGTAGGCTTATTAAAAACAACCTATTCTATTACCGATTCAGTTTTATTCCGTCCTGGTGTGATGGAATTTAAAGAGATAACGGTGGCTGACAGGAATGGGAAGCAGGGTACTTTTAACGGAACAATTCGCCACAATGGGTTTCGTGATATGCAGTATGACTTGTACTTAACCACTAGCAACATGTTAGTGCTTGATACCAAGTATGCGGATAACCCCTTGTATTATGGCGAAGTGTATGCCGATGGAAACATGTCAATAACCGGAACTACCAAAGATATCGTGATTGATATTGCGGGACGGACACGGGAGAATTCACTGTTTTTTATCCCGCTCACCGATGAAGAGAGTGCCGAGGAAAGCAGTTTTATTCGTTTTATTGGCGCATCCGATGAGGAAGAGGCCAAAGACAACGGCAGCAGTGCCGAAAGTAGCGATTATGCTGTGGATTTGGCTGGTATGACTGTCAGTATGGATTTGGACATTACACCCGATGCCCGCTGTCAGGTTATTTTTGATTCAACTGTGGGAGATATACTGCGGGGAAGTGGTTATGGGAATCTCCAGATCAAGATGGATAAGGAAGGAGGCATCAACTTCTATGGCGATTTTGATTTCGACAATGGCGATTACATGTTCACCCTGCGTAATGTACTTAATAAGAAGTTTGTCATCAACCAGGGCTCGTCTATCAATTGGGACGGCAATCCTTACGATGCCAATATCGACCTCAATGCCACCTATAAGTTAAAAACAAGTTTACTCGATTTGGTGGGCTACACAGAGGATACGCAAAAGGATCTTGGACGACGGATTCCTGTTCATTGTAACCTGTTATTGAGTAATCGATTAACAAAGCCGAATATTAAATTTGAGATTGAAACACCATCCAGTCAGGATTATAATCAAAACATTATTGATACTTATATCAATACCGAGGAGGAAACCAACCGTCAAGTACTTTCTTTGCTGGTTTTAAATAAGTTTTATACAACAGAGAGTGCGGCTGCCAATAATCCAAATGGCCTTTCTACGGGTAATAATGCGGCTTTGGTAACAACAACCGAAATGCTGTCCAACCAGCTAAGCCATTGGTTGTCGCAAATAAGTCGTGATATTGATATTGGAGTAAGTTACCGGCCGGCCAGTGAGCTCACCGATGATGAGGTAGAGGTGGCCTTATCTACCCAAATGTTTAATAACCGGGTGCTGGTGAATGGCAATGTGGGGTATGGTCAGGATCAAACGCAGGCCAGTAACCTGATTGGCGATTTTGATGTTGAGGTCAAACTGAATAAATCGGGGAGTTTAAGGGCCAAAGCCTATACGCATACCAATAACGATTTATTGTATTCATCGGAATACAGTATTTCCCCAACCACCCAAGGTGTCGGCATATCCTTCCGGGAGGAGTTTGATTCGCTGGAGGAGCTGATGCATAAGTACTGGATGAAAATTTCTGGTCAGAGTAAAAAGGAAGAGACGCAGAGCCAGCCGGATGAAGACGAAGAGAATAAAGAATAAACTTTTTCGTTCTATATTGCGTAGCTATTTTACTATTTTAGCCTTGAATAAAATATTCGATAAAGTGGCTTTTAAGCCCTATTAAGATTAGTGATTGTTCTAAAATAATTAATATGAATTTGTTATTATTCATTCAGGCAAATGCCGAAACATTACCTGCCGACGAGTTGGCCGAAGGAGCTGAAAAAAGCATGAATCTTTTTGAGATGGCGAAGGCTGGAGGTCTTATCATGATACCTTTAGTGTTGTTGTCGTTTGTGGCGGTGTATATTTTTATCGAGCGTTACCTGGCTATTCGCCGGGCAGCAATGGAAGATGCAGGATTTATGAATAAAATCAAAGACTATATTCATGACGGTAAAATTGAATCGGCTTTGGCACTTTGCCAGTCACATGATTTTCCTGTTTCGCGCATGATTGAAAAGGGCATTACTCGCATCGGACGCCCTCTTAATGATGTGAATACGGCCATTGAGAATGTTGGTAACCTGGAAATTAGCCGGCTCGAGAAAAGTTTGCCAACCCTGGCAACAGTGGCCGGTGGAGCACCCATGATTGGTTTTTTAGGAACGGTAATTGGTATGGTGAAGGCGTTTTTCGACATGGCCAATGCGGGCAATAATATCGATGTACAGCTCTTATCGTCGGGTATTTACACCGCTATGGTTACGACAGTAACTGGATTGGTGGTGGGCATCATCGCCTACTTTGCCTACAACATTCTGGTAGCCAAAGTAGAAAAGGTGGTGTTTAAGATGGAAGCTCGCACCATGGAGTTTATGGATTTACTCAACGAACCAGCTCACTAATAATGGCTTTAAAGCGAAGAACAAAAATAAGTGCAGCTTTTAGCATGTCATCAATGACCGACATTGTGTTCCTGTTGTTGATCTTCTTTATGATTACATCAACCATGGTGCATCCCAATGCCATCAAGCTCCTTATTCCCAAAAAAGCCACCAAAAAAGTAGTGGTTGAGCAGTATCTGAATGTGCGGGTAACTGCCTCAGGCAGGTATTATGTAGAGGGGAAGCGCTTTGGAACAAACAATGTGGAGACGGGCTTGGTGGGCGCATTCAACCAAAGCGATCGCACCATCGTTAAGCTGCGAACCGATAAAAATGCTTCTACCGGCGATGTGGCTCGTGTGTTGGACATCGCGGAGTCGAATGGAATTAAAGTAATACTAGATATCAGGTAATGGCGTTAAAAAGACAAAGTAAAGTGGATGCGGGGTTTAGTATGTCATCAATGACCGACATTGTATTCCTGCTGCTGATCTTCTTTATGATTACTTCCACCTTGGTAACACCACCGGCAGTGCGGGAACTGGTGCTGCCTAAAAGTGATCATCAGGTATCGGCCAAACCCAATACAACCCTGTCTGTTACCTCGGATATGCGCTACTTTATTGAAGGGGAGCAAGTGCCCTTCTGGAAAATAGAACGCCGTCTTAAAGAAATCATTGAGCTGAGTCCGGATACCTACATTGCTTTGCATGTTGATGAGTCGGTTCCTTTTTCGGTGGTTGGTAAGATTAGGGATATTGCTATCCGCAATAAGTACAAACTGATATTGGCTACACAGGGTAAATAATATGGAGGAAAAGGATAAACAATACGGCATCATTGGGTCTGTAATTTTCCATGTAGGAATACTGTTACTTCTACTGTATTTTGGCTTACAAAGCCTGCCACAAGAGGAAGAGGGCATTTTGGTGAATTTTGGAGACACGGTTTTAGGACAGGGAGAGGTTGAGCCAAAGGAGTCGCAGGCTCCACCTGTTGAACAGCAAACAACGCCTCCGCCACCTAAAACAGAGCCGGTGCCAGAGCCGAAGGTCAGCGAACCGGAAAGTGAAGATGAGGTGCAAACGCAGGATTTTGATGAAGCCCCAGTGGTAAAATCCGATGCCCAAAAAAAGAAAGAGAAAGAGGAGCAGGAGCGTTTGGATAAAGAGCAGCGCGAGCGCGAAGAGCAGGAGAGGATAGAACGTGAACATGAGATAGAACGCCAGAAGGAATTGGAGCGTCAGCGCCAGATTGAAGCCGAAAAAGAGGCCCAGCGCCAGAAAGAGCTGGCCGAACAGCGGGCACGCGAAGAGGCGGAGCGCAAAAAGCGTGAGGAGCAGGAGCGACAGGCAGCCGAGGCACGTAACCGGGTGTTGGGGGCCTTTAGTGGCAAAGGCAGTGGGGAGAGCACCTCCGAAGGCGAAACAGGTGGAAGTGGTAACCAGGGCTATATAACCGGTGATCCTAATTCGAAAAACAGGACCGGATCGGGACTGGGCGATTCGGGCAGTGGTTTTGATCTGCAGGGACGTTCGCTGATAGGGAGTTTGCCTAAACCCCAACACAACTCCAACAAGGAGGGCATTGTGGTGATTGGAATTACTGTTGATCGCAATGGTAACGTCACATCGGCCGAGTTTCAGCTGAAGGGGTCCAATACACAGGATCGTGAACTGGTGGAGAATGCCAAAGCGGCAGCCCGCCGGGCTAAGTTTAATGCAGATAAGAGTGCCAGTGCCTACGCACAAGGTACCATCACCTATTATTTCCAGCTCGATTAGGAGCAAAACGGTTATTCACTAAGGGGTATAAAGTTCCTGCAAATTGCGGGAGCTCTTCCATGTATTTGGAACCCGTGCTGCAAAGTGCGGGGGGGATTCCCAGTCCTTTGAGCATCCTCTTGCAGAGCGAAGGCGCATTTTAACGCCAAGATGCCAGTTGGCCCAAACAGGTTCTTTCCCTCAGGGAGAAATCTGAAGGGAGAGAGGCTTTGTTTGAATAGGGCGTGATATATATACCGCGGAAATCAAAAGAACAGTACCTTAATACCTGCTACAAACACAGTGGCCAGCAGGATGTAGCGGATGTACTTAACGCCAATTTGCCGGGCGTATTTCGATGCGATGAATGCGCCACTGGCATTGCCAATGGCCAGGATAATGCCATACAGGTAGTTAACCTGTCCCGACCAGATAAAAATACCCAACGCAATAGCGGTGTAGGCCAGCACGATGAGCACCTTAATGGCATTGGCTTTAATAAGGTCGTAACCCACGCCGAGTACCAGTCCGGCCAGTAAAAAGAAGCCCACACCGGCCTGTATAAAACCGCCATAGACACCAATAAAAAAGAAGATAATAACCTGCCAGAAGGCCGGTTTCTCTTTTGCCTGACCGGCTTGTGTCTTTACCCACTTATCCGGCTTTAGCAGGATAACAAAGAACATCACAAACAGCAGGGAGCCAATAAAAAGGTTTAATGTCGTTTCGCTGATGTTTACCGCTATGGAGGCGCCAATAATGGACCCCACAACAGCAGGTATAAGCAGAAATAAACTGCTCCTGTAATTGATGAGCCCTTGCTGCTTAAAATTTCGCACTGCCACCACATTCTGAAACAAGATGGCTACACGGTTGGTCGCATTCGCCTGGTGTGGCGACAGGCCCAGAAACATCAGGAGGGGCAAGGTGATTAATGAACCACTGCCAGCCAGGGTATTGATGAAACCGGCAAAGAGGCCGGCAAGAATCAGGAAGAAGGCATTGAGTAATGAAATATCCATATTGTAAATGTATGGTTTTCAGACAAAACAAAAGCCGCCCTCTAAAAGAAAGCGGCTCTTTAATATTATTTTAGCTCTTAGCAAACAGCTGTAAGCTTTACTTACCATGCAAACATTGGCTTGTCAGCCATCAGTGCATTTACTTTTTTGCGTGTTTCGGCAATGGCCTCTTCGTTGTCGATGTTCGAAATTACTTCATCAATCAAACCAACGATGGTGCGCATATCCTCCTCTTTCAAACCACGTGATGTAACTGCAGACGTACCTACACGGAAACCTGAAGTAGAGAATGGCGAACGGGTATCAAATGGCACCATGTTTTTGTTAATGGTGATATCGGCCTTCACTAAGGTGTTTTCTACTTTCTTACCCGAGATATCAGGGAATTTAGTGCGCAGGTCAATCAGCATTAAGTGGTTGTCGGTTCCACCAGAGATGATTTTATAGCCCAGCTTCACAAACTCATCTGCCATGGCCTGAGCATTTGAACGTACCTGGTCAACATACACGGCAAAATCATCCGAAAGGGCCTCACCAAAAGCCACAGCCTTAGCGGCAATTACGTGCTCCAGTGGTCCGCCTTGCTGGCCTGGGAATACGGCGAAATCCAGTACGGCACTCATCATCTTGGTTTCACCTTTTGGTGTTTTGTAGCCAAATGGGTTTTCGTAATCTTTACCCATCAGAATCATACCGCCGCGTGGTCCGCGCAATGTTTTATGCGTTGTAGTAGTTACAATGTGGCAGTGCTCAATCGGATTGTTTAAGCGACCTTTGGCAATTAAACCAGCTGGGTGAGCCATGTCGCAAAGTAGCAAGGCACCAATCTCATCCGCTAAACGGCGCATGCGGGCATAATCCCATTCGCGTGAGTAAGCCGAAGCACCTGCAATAATCATTTTAGGCTTGTGCTCACGGGCAATGGCTTCCATCTCATCGTAATCTACCAATCCGGTATCTTCTTTAACGTGATAGCAAACCGGGTTATAAGTTACACCTGAGAAGTTAACCGGAGACCCGTGTGTTAAGTGACCACCGTGTGCCAAATCTAAGCCCATGAATGTGTCGCCCGGCTTCAATACGGCAAAAAATACTGCTGCGTTAGCCTGAGCACCAGAGTGAGGCTGTACGTTGGCGTATTCAGCACCAAATAATTCACAAGCGCGGTCGATAGCCAGCTGCTCGGTTTGGTCTACAATCTGGCAACCACCATAGTAGCGTTTGCCCGGATAGCCTTCGGCATATTTATTGGTTAAGCAGGAGCCCTGGGCTTCCATTACCTGCTCACTAACAAAGTTTTCTGAAGCAATTAGCTCAATGCCTTCTTTTTGGCGAGCGTACTCCTTCTCAATGAGGTCGAAAATTACAGTATCTCTTTTCATCTTTTAGATATTAGTATCAAGATGTAAGTATCAAGACCAGGCAACCTCCTGTTGGTTGCTGAGTGATGAATACTGACTGATTATGATAATTGATTTATACTATTTCTCTTTTGCCTGCCGTTGCAAGTCAACTGTTATTGAATATGGCACTTAGGTGTCATGCTTCAACACGCTGTTTTTATCAAGGGAACACAAATTTACGCGAACCAGTCGATAAAAAAAACATTGCAGTTTATAACTTTTTATGAGATGCAAAAATGACAAACAGCAACATTGATATCATTCATCTTTTTGGCTTGCAAAGCTCATAAAAGTGCCTCGGGAGAAATACTTTGTTGATTGTTGTGAAAAAGCTATTAACCCAGCTTTGTTGGCCAACTGATTTTGTTTAACCAAGGGCTTTAAATCTACACCTTGCACCCAAAATCAGTATTGCCACGCACTTCGGACAAGGTGCTCCGGGCGTAACACTAATCATCCGAATAGTGGATGAGAACTCGTCGGTACACCGAGAATATTTTCGATTTAGATACAAAACCGAGGTATTTTCCACCTTTAACAACTGGTAGATTCCAGGCACTGGTGTCTTCAAATTTCCGCATCACCCGATCCATGTTTTCATCAATCTCAATCATGGCCGGCGGGATAGACATCAGCTCTTCAACAGTGGTTTCGCTGTAAAGTTCATTGTTAAACATGATTTCTCGAATATCATCAAGCAGCACAATGCCGCGGAGCTTATCCTGATGATCGATAACCGGGAAGATATTGCGTCGTGAGGTGGAAATTACTTTAACCAGCTCTCCAAGCGTCATCTCCGGATAGATGCATTTAAAGTCCGTTTCGAGTACTTTCTCCAGGCGCATGAGCGTTAGTACCGCTTTATCCTTATGGTGGGTAATGAGCTCGCCTTTCTGGGCCAGGTGCTTGGTGTATAAAGAGTGCGGCTCAAAATACATAATGGTGAGGTAGGCAATGGTGGAGGTAATCATCAGCGGAATGAAAAGACCATAGCCGTTGGTAATTTCAGCAATCAGGAAGATAGCTGTTAAGGGGGCATGCATCACACCCGCCATCAGTCCGGCCATCCCTACTAAGGTAAAATGCGAGGCTGGCAGGTTAGATATTCCCAGTGTATTAATCAAACGGGCAAACAGGTATCCGGTAACACCACCCATAAAAAGCGTAGGGGCAAAAATTCCGCCAATACCGCCGCTACCGGTTGTAGCTGCCGTAGCAAATACTTTAAAAATGATTAGCAACACCAAAAAGGCGATTAAGGCCCAGGTGTTATCGTGCCAGGCATAGAAGAAACTCTCGCCCATAACGGCCTGGCTGTTACCGTTTAAAAGGGCAATAATGGTATTGTATCCTTCACCATAAAGTGGGGGAAAGAGAAAAATAAGTAAACTCAGCGATAAGCCGCCTACAATCCATTTTGAAAACGGATTTTTCATTTTGCCAAACTGCTTTTCGGTGCTCATAATGCCTCTGGTGAAATAGAGGGATATAAACCCGGCAATAATTCCCAATAGGAGGTAGTAGGGAATATTATTTAGGACAAAAGGAGCTTCCAGTGTAAAGGCAAACTCGGCGCCTTTGCCCAGGAAGAAATAGGCAATAGTGGAGGCGGTAATGGCTGAAATAAGCAGAGGGACCAATGAGGCCATGGTCAAATCGAGCATGAGCACTTCCAGAGTAAATACCAGCCCGGCAATAGGGGCCTTAAAGATACCAGCTATGGCACCTGCAGCGCCACAGCCCATAAGCAGAATAAGGGTTTTGTTATTCATTCTGAACAGGCGCCCCAGTGAAGAACCAATGGAGGCTCCGGTTAATACAATGGGGGCCTCCGCACCAACTGAACCACCAAAGCCAATGGTAAACGTACTGGTAACAATGGACGAGTAGTTGTTGTGACTTTTAATATTTCCGCCCTTTTTGGAGATGGCATAGAGGATTTTGCTCACACCATGTCCCAGGTTATCTTTTACAAAATATTTTATGATCAGGATGGTTATCAGGATACCTACCATCGGATAGGCCAGGTAGAGGTAATTACCATTTTCGAGACTGAAATTTTCTGTCAGGAAATGATGGGTGTAATGAACTGTGTTTTTTAGTGTTACAGCTGCCAGGCCACTGAATACTCCAACCAGCAGACTCAGCAGCAGAATAAAGTGTTTTTGGCTGATGTGTTTCACCCGCCAAATAAGAATTTTCCCGATTATCCGATTGATTTTGTTCATAGTGGGCACAAAAGTAATACAAATACAACGACAATATTTTTTGGAGTATTTTTTTTAACGAATCTTAATAGAAATAGCCTGTTGTGTTAAGGTAAGCATTAATTTTTTTAACTAAAAAAGGGAGCTGTCAGCTCCCTTTTTATTCCAGGTTATTCTATTTTTTAGCTTAGGCTACATCTTTGGCTCTATCTCTGCCCAGTTTTCCTTTCGGGCAATACGGCTTACCTGCATCTCACTCACACAAAAAAGTTTGGCAATGAGGTTTTGTTTAACGCCTTTTTCAAGCATGCCTTTAATTACAGCTACATCGTCTTTCGATAGTTTGGAGCTCGTTACTACTTTGCCAGCTTTCTTGCGCGCTTCCTGAAGCACCTTGTGCATGCGTTTGTAGCTTTCGGCTTTGGTAACCCATTTCAGGTTAGTGTAGTAGTTGTTTTGCTTGTTCCAGTCGAGGTGGATAACAACATCCTGATCTTCCGCTGTTTTTTCAACAAAGTACTCGGCTGTGAGTTTATGAACTAAAAACGATTTCTTTTGGCCTTGTACCCGCAGGCTCACATTAAAGAAGCCTTTGATGTTGCCAAGTTTAACAATGCGGCCATCAACCTTGTCGTAGCAATAGCTTTTTATTCGTCCGTAGTTACTTATTTCATACTTTTTGTCGGTAAACGTAAGCTCTTTCCACTGCTCGTCGTCAATTTTTCGAAGCTTGCGCTCATTCATGTTTGGTTTCATTGTTTTCAGGTTAAAGGTTGAAAATAACAGATATCCTCTTTCTGGCATCCATCAGGGGTATAGTACTTTTTTTGAGAGAAATTTTAGGGATTTCTACTAACCGTTAAAAAGTATTAGCAAAATTATAAAAAGGATTGGTCAATCCAATATGCAGCTGACCTATAGTGTTGTTAAAAAAAGTTAAGTTTAAAAGACTTCAGAATCTTCGCACCTGATTGGAGGAGCAGAATTGATTCAAAATATTCGGCATTTTATATCTTTGTGGCCTAAAATGCTATTACAATGTCGTTAGGAATAGATGATAAGGAATTAGAAAAATTTATTTTAGTTGGCGATCGTATTTTACTAAAACCCCGCGTGCCGCAGAGTAAAACGAAGTCGGGCCTGTATCTGCCTCCAAGTGTTCAGGAAAAGGAGAAGGTGCATAGCGGCTACATTGTAAAGGTGGGACCTGGCTACCCGATACCCGCTGTGGCCGAAGAGGATGAGGTGTGGAAGAAAAAGTCCGATGCCGTAAAGTATGTGCCTTTACAACCTCAAGAAGGAGATTTGGCCATTTACCTGCAAAGTGGCGGGTATGAGATTGAGTATAAGAATGAGAAATATGTAATTGTTTCGCAGTCATCGGTGTTAATGGTGATTAGAGACGAAGGGCTGTTTGTTTAAAATAAAGGCTCAGAAAAAGATTGAAATGGGAGAAAAAGTCATCACTAATAAGATGAATTACTGGAAAGAAGGCAATGGGCCTTTCTGGGCGCTGGCGCCTATGGAAGATGTAACAGATACGGTTTTCAGAGAGGTGGTTATGCGCTTATCAAAGCCCGGTAATCTGCACCTGCTGTTTAGTGAATTTTTGTCGACCGATGGATTTTGTCATCCGGTTGGGAAAGAAAAGGTGGTTCATCGCTTTCATGTTAACGCCAGTGAGTTAGCGCTTGCAAAACGTGATAACGTTAAACTGGTGGCCCAAATATGGGGAACCGATCCAGAAAAGTTTTACCAGACAGCTAAATACATTGCTGAAGAAACCATTTTCGATGGTATTGATATTAACATGGGCTGCCCCATGAAAAACATCATCAAAAAAGGCGCTTGTTCGGCATTAATCAATACACCCGAATTAGCACGGGAAATAATAACAGCGGTGCACGAAGCCAGTGATTTACCCTTGAGCGTTAAAACCCGGGTCGGATTTAAATCGGTGGTGACCGAGCCTTGGATTACGAACCTGTTAAATTCTGAAGCCGATGCCATTATTGTGCACGGACGCATCCAAAAAATGATGTCGGAAGGGGAAGCCGATTGGAACGAAATTGCCAAAGCCGTAGCTTTACGTGATCAGATCAACCCAAACATCAAGTTGCTTGGTAATGGTGATGTGATGTCCATTGGGGAATCTTTGACTAAAGTGGATCAGTTTGGAGTCGATGGTGTTATGGTGGGCCGCGGGATATTTCATAATCCGTGGTTTTATAACCCTTCTTACGAACCGGATATGGAAGAGCGTATAGAAGCTTTGCGTCTGCATGCGTCACTTTATGCCCAAACCTGGCAAGGAGTGAAGCCCTGGTCGATTCTCAAACGTTTCTTTAAAATATATACCAATAGTTTTCCGGGAGCGGTGCAGTTAAGGGCGCAGCTAATGGAAACTAATGGCTTTGAGGAAGTCGAAGCAATTTTAAATGATTTTTTGGCCGAACAGGAAAGGCGAAAGCATGCCGGTACTGGAGCGGACGAGGAAGCTTTATAGTTTATTAAAATTGTTTCAGCTGGTTACGGTAAGCGGTAAATGCATTGGCCCGAGAGATAAATCCAAGGTATTTACCCTTATCGATTACAGCGATATTAAAGCGTCCCGATTTGCGAAATATTTCGACTAAATCTTCCATACTGTCATCCGGACTGATGTAATATTCGGGCATGTACATCAGGTCTTTCACAAAAGTGGTGGTGTAAAGCTCAGGTTTAAAGATGATTTTACGGATGTCGTCCATCTTAATCATGCCATGCAACTGCCCATTCTCATCAACTACAGGAAATAAATTGCGGTGTGCCTCAGAAACTACTTTCACCAGATCGCCCAAGTTAGCATCGGGCTGAATCTTGGCAAAGTCATTTTCTATGAGGTTCTTAATCTCCATCATGGTTAAAACAGCCTGGTCTTTATCATGCGTAATAAGCTCCCGTCTTTGGGCCAGCTGATGGGTATATACCGAGTGTTTAACAAATGTTTTAGTAGTCGCAAATGAGGCGGTTGCCGTAATCATTAGTGGCAAAAACATTTGGTAGCCACCCGATAAGTCAGCAATTAAAAAGATACCAGTCAGCGGGGCCTGCAATACGCCTGCAATGAGGCCTGCCATGCCAATTAAAGCGAAGTTAGGAGCGTGCAATTGGTGAAAACCCAGCTTGTTAATGATGGTGGCAAAAAGCAATCCGGTGTTGGCGCCCATAAACAGGGTGGGGGCAAAGATACCACCAACACCACCGCTGCCAAAAGTAAGCGATGCGGCTACAACCTTTAGTAAAATAATTATACTCAACAGGCTGGCCAGAGCTACAAAATTATTGGTTAGTGGCGCAAATATTGAACCATCAAATACATGGCTGGTGTCACCTGCCAGGGCCAGGTTAATAAACTCGTAGCCTTCGCCGTACAGGGAAGGAAAAAAGAACAAGAGTGACCCTAGTAACAGGCTGCCAGCCAACAGTCTGTAACGCCGCCGCTTGAACTTTTCAAACCACTGCTCAATCAGTATGTAAACCCGTGTGAAATAGGTGGCCACAAAACCAGCAATAATGCCTAATAGAATGTAGTAGATCAAATCTTTTAACTCATAGGTATGTGTCACTTCAAAAGGGTACACAACTTCTTGCCCCATAAATAAATAGGAGGTCACAACAGCAGAAATGGAGGCCATTAATATGGGGACCAGTGAAGCCAGTGTTAAGTCGAGCATGATGACTTCAAGGGCAAACACAATGGCTGCAATCGGGGCTTTAAATATGGCCGCCATTGCGCCGGCACAGGCGCAGCCCAGCAGCAACTTTATCTGACGATAGTTGAGCCGAAACAACTGACCCACATTACTGCCAATTGCCGCTCCGGTGGATACAGTTGGCCCCTCTAAACCAACACTGCCACCAAACCCTACGGTTAATGCACTGGTTATGATGGACGAGAACATGTTGTGGGGCCGCATCTGCCCCTGACTTTTAGAAATGGCATACAGCACGTTGGGAATCCCATGTCTGACCGGGCGTTTAATAACATATTTAATAAATAATACCGATAGTAATATGCCGATGGAAGGGGTAATAAGGTAGAGGTAGCCTTTGCTGTTTTGTGTATAATGGTGAACCAGCTCACTTATAAAATGCACCGAATTTTTTATGATAACAGCCCCCAATCCGGCGCCTATGCCTACCAGTATGCTTAAAATCATCATAAACTGACGATTGCTTACATGCCTTAAGCGCCAGACTAAAAATTGTCGGAAAAGGGATTTTCGGTTCATGGTAACTGATTGTTAGAGCAAGGTAATGAAAATTGTAGATTTAATTGTTTTTAGGGGTTCATTACAATATTAAAAACTTTTTCAGGAAATTCCTGTTTAAAGGATGGATGTAAAAACTAAACATCGTATTACTACACCGCTATTAATTGCTTAAAGTATGTATCGAATATTAACGCTGTTAGTGCTTGTTTTTATTACTCATTCGTTTGTTGCACAAAATGCTACGCTCAAAGGCGTAGTGAAGGATAAGTATACCAATGAGCCCATTCCGTTTGTGAATATTGTCGTTTATGGAACTACAACTGGTACTGTAACAGATTCTGTTGGTCGTTTTGAGTTACAAAATTTGCAGCCTGGCTTCATTCAGGTTCAGGCTTCGTCCATAGGTTACAAACCGTTTATCACAGAAGAATTAAATATTTCACAGGTTAGAAATAATTTTATTGAGATTGGTTTAGAAACAAGCTCAGAAACTCTTGGAGAGGTGCAGGTAACGGCATCGCCCTTTGCTGTAAAGCCCGAAGCTCCTGTTTCCTTGCGTCGAATTGGTATCGACCAGATTGAAAAAAGTGCGGGAGCCAATCGTGATATCTCTAAGGTGTTACAATCTTTTCCGGGGGTAGGAAGTGCCAGTACCTTTCGAAACGATTTATTTGTAAGGGGAGGAGGTCCTTCTGAAAACCGTTTTTTTATAGATGGGATAGAGATTCCTAACCTTAACCATTTTGCCACTCAAGGAGCGTCTGGCGGCCCGGTGGGGATTTTGAATGTGGATTTCATTCGGGAAGTGGATTTTTACTCCAGTGCTTTCCCGGTGTCAAAAGGCAATGCCTTGAGTTCTGTTTTTGAGTTTAAACAAATAGATGTGCAGGATGATAAGCCCCATTTTAAAGGGACTGTTGGTGCTTCAGAATTATCGTTGACAGCAACAGCGCCCATAAGTGAAAAAACAGAAATGATTGCCTCGGTGCGGCGTTCGTATCTGCAGTTTCTGTTTTCAGCTCTGGAGCTGCCTTTTCTGCCAACGTTTACCGATTTTCAATTTAAAACCAAAACGCGAATAAATGCGAAAAACGAAATCACATTCTTAGGGGTTGGTGCCATCGATAAGTTTAAGTTGAATTTAGATGCTGAAGAAACCGAGGAAAATAATTATATACTGAATTACTTACCTGTTAATAATCAATGGAATTATACGGTAGGCATGGGGTACAAGCACTTTTTTAGCGAGAGCTATTTATCCCTTTACTTGAGTCGTAACCATCTCAATAATGAAGCCTACAAATATCAGGATAATATAGAGACGGCCGAAAATTTACTGACAGATTATTCTTCGGATGAGGTGGAAAATAAGTTTCGCTTAGAGTATACAGCACGCCCTAATAATTTTACGATAAACATTGGCGCCGGAACTGAGTATGTTCAATATTTCAATGATACATACAATAAAATTTTCAGGGATGATGTGCCCATGGAAATCAATTATTCGTCGGAGCTTGATTTTTTTAAATGGTCTGTTTTTGGTTCGGTGTCGCACCCGTTTTTTAACGATCGTTTAACCCTGTCTCTTGGTCTTCGCATGGATGCCAATAGCTATTCATCACAAATGAATAACCTTTTAAAGCAGCTAAGCCCGCGTTTATCGGCCTCTTATCTGCTGCTGCCCGATTTATATCTGAATATGAATGCCGGCCGGTATTATCAGAGCCCGGCATATACAACAATGGGCTACAGAGACAATGAAGGCGTGTTACTTAATAAAAACAATGGCTTAAAGTATTTGCGATCCGATCATCTTGTGGGTGGATTGGAGTACCGTCCCGACAGGAAAACCCGGGTGACCCTGGAGGCTTTTTATAAGCTGTATGATGATTATCCTTTTTCGGTGCAGGATTCCATATCCATGGCCAGTAAAGGCGGTGATTTCGGGGTTTTTGGGGATGAGGAAGTGACCTCCACCTCCAAAGGTAAAGCCTACGGCGCCGAGCTGTTAGTGCGAACACGCACAACTAAGGGACTGAATGTGATTGCGGCCTATACTTACGTGCGCAGTGAGTTTACCGACTGGGAGGATAAGTATGTTCCATCTTCGTGGGATAGCCGCCACATCTTCACATTTACCGGGAACAAAGACATTGGTAAAAACTGGAGCTTAGGGCTAAAATGGCGATTTGTAGGTGGCCTGCCTTACACGCCTTATGACTATAACAAATCCTCGTTGGTGCAGGCCTGGGATGCTCAAAATCGTCAATATCTTGATTATTCGCAGTTTAACACCAAGCGTCTGAGTAGTTTTCATCAGCTGGATGCAAGGGTTGATAAAACCTGGTACCTGAAAAAATTAACACTCGGATTTTATATCGATATACAAAACCTTTATAACCAGAAAGCTGCTCAGCCACCTGAACTGATTCAGCAGTTTGATGAAAATAACAGGCCAATTATCGAAAATCCAAATGCCCCCTTTGAGGAGCAGCGCTATTTGTTAAAAGAGTTGAACAATACCTCGGGTACTATTTTACCAACCATTGGGTTGATGATTGAATTCTGATACCTGGTATAAATCAGCTTAACATCTCTATCTTTGTTACAAAAAAAATAGACGAGTATGGATGTTGTTCTAATTGGGTCTGGAAATGTGGCCTCGCATCTGGGAAAGGCTTTGTGTCAAATAAATCATACGGTTAAACAGGTTTACAGCCGTCGCCTTGATAATGCCCGTGAGTTGGCCCGGCAACTGGGAGCAGAGCCAATTGCCGAAATGAATGCGATGCAGCAGACAGCCGATTTATATATTATTTCAGTTAAAGATGATGCCATTGCAGAGGTAATCGGGCAAATGCCGCCTGTTGATGGCTTGGTTGTGCATACGGCCGGAAGTGTTTCCATTAATGCCGTATCGACTTTTGCTAATCATGGCGTTTTTTACCCGTTTCAAAGCTTCATAAAGGGGGCGCAGCTGAGTTTTGATACGATTCCCATTTTGGTGGAAGCTAATACCGAGTCGAATACAGAGCTGCTATTTGAGCTAGGAAAGGTATTAAGCAGTAGTGTGTTAAAGGCAGGTAGCGAGCAGCGGGGCGCCTTGCATATATCAGCAGTTTTTGCCTGTAATTTTGTGAACCACATGTACCGTTTGGGCGAAAAAGTATTAGTAGGTAGTGGATTGCCTTTTGAACTCCTGCATCCATTAATCAAAGAAACGGCCGATAAAGTGTTGCGCATGTCGCCATCAGATGCTCAAACCGGCCCTGCAGTGCGCAACGATCAGCAAATTATACAAAAGCACCTTCACTACCTCAGTGACAATAGGGAGGAGCAGGACATCTATCGTCTTTTATCGGAGAGTATTCTAAAAAACAAAGTTTAGCATGCTTTTAGAGCTGACTGGCCAAAATATCGGCGATGTGTATAGTTTTGATTGGCAGTTTCTTGGCGTTGATATAGCTTTGGATATTTAGCAGGCACGATGCTTCAGTCGAAACAATATAGGAGGCTCCCGTTGATAAGGCATTTTCAACCTTTTGCTCTGTCATGGCGGTGGATATGGGGGCGTACTTCACCATAAATGTACCACCAAAGCCACAGCAATCGGTGCGTTGCGGCATCTCTACCAAGTCGAGGTCTTTAACCTCACTTAACAACTGGCGAGGTTCATTTTTAAGGCCATATTCTCTAAGTGCCGAGCAGGCATCGTGGTAAGTCACTTTATGAGCAAAAACTGAATTGAAATTGGTGGTATCTAGTCTGTTTACCAAAAAATCACACAGCTCAAAGGTGTTGTTTTGCAAACGCACCGCTTGCTCTTTGTCAACCATACTGGCATAATGCGTGCGTATATAAGCAGCACAAGAGGCCGAAGGGGTTATAATGGGCCGGTTGTGAGGGAAATCTTTAATGAATTTTTGAGCCAGGTGCGTAGAGTGTTTAATATCTCCACTATTGAAAAGGGGCTGCCCGCAGCAGGTTTGTTTGGGGTTGTAATTCACCTCACACCCTGCTTTTTCCAATAATTTAATTGTGCTCCATGCTGTATCAGGAAATAGTTGATCAATAAAGCACGGAACGAATAAATCTACTACCATCATTAGTATTTTTGTGGCATCAAAGTTAAACTTACCCGCATAAAAGATGTTAATAAAAAGCAATTTAATAAAAGTCTAAAAAATAATTACGCTGTAATGGTCATACTATCAATACCCTAGGAGGTGTTTGTAATTTTATGTAACTGTACGGGTTCGATTTGCGTTTAAGGCACATGGGTGAAAAAAATAAGCTACAATGAAAAGGTATATAGAACAGCTGATAGAAGATTTGGAAAGCATACAGCTTGAAGCGTTGGAGCGCCTGAAGCGTTTTTTCTGGGTGTCTGAAGGTGATGAGTATGAGTTGGTTCAGGATGAGGAACTTGGAGGGGTAAAGTTGTCTGAATTAATTGGTATTGAGCAATTCTGTTTTCCGAATATTGATTATTTATCCGATTTTGAAGTTACCGAGGTGGTAAAAACAATAACAAAAGTGCTCGAAGCCTATGGTTTAAACCCTATTTTTGAACGCTGTGTTAGTGATCGCATTAAATATGGTCATTTACGCATTGCACTCGAGCAGCAAGTTTTTCCAGTTAAAGATCAGCTGGTTGACCTTGAGATGTGTGATTATCTGCCACAGCATTGTCCTTTTTTTCAGATGTGCTCACTCTTTAATGCACATGAGGTTTGCTGCGTCATAAAGCGAAGAGCTTGAATATGAAGGCCCTGACATCCGCCTGAGGCGCTCAATGCCATTGCGGAGAATACGTTTTTTTAGGTCTGATTAAGCACGCATCAATTTTAGGAACGCCATCTTAATATTAAACCTGCCTCTGATAAGGCTATTTTTTATCTGGTATAAACTTTAACGAAATGGAGTTGACACAGTGGCGGGTATTTTTTTTGGTTAAGCCTTCTCCAATAAAAACATGACCAAGGTGGCCTTTGCAGCGGGCACAAATGATTTCTGTCCGTCGTCCATCGGGGTCGGGCATCCGTTCAACAGCCCCGTCAATTTCATCATCGAAACTAGGCCATCCGCAATGAGCGTCAAATTTATCGCTTGAATGATACAATGGCGCATCGCACTGCTTACAAACATACTGACCTTTAGCCTTGTGGTTGGTATATTCTCCGGTATACGGAAATTCTGTTCCCTTATTGATAATAACCCTTTTTTCCTCTTCGGTTAGGGGGTTAAGCTTAATTTTTGTCGTGTCTTGTCCCATCATACTTTTACTGACTATCATCAGAGCTATTAGAGTAAAAAATAGAGCATTTTTCATACAAACTATTCGTTATAGGGTACCGTAAATTAGTCGATTGGCTTATTAAGTGCTAACAATCAGTGTTGTTACTTAAACTCATTTTAAATAAAGCAAATGTCAGGCAATTTTGTTCAATCAAGCTCCCTCATACCGGTTACGCATGAATTTGTTTGAGTGATGTCTCTAATGTTCAGATAATGTGAAAAGTAAGATAGGGTGAGGCGGTGTTGCAGCAGGTATTGTTAATAGTTTTGATGTTAAATGAAAGTATATAATTAACAGTCCAACAGGGATATACGATTGGCTTTGTTAATTGGGCTGATTTTATATATTTGTCAACCGATAATAATTCTTTACCAAAAATTGAAGCAATGGGATTAAAAATTGTAGTTCTTGCGAAGCAAGTACCTGATACCCGAAATGTAGGCAAAGATGCCATGAAAGCTGATGGGACAGTGAATCGTGCGGCCTTGCCGGCTATCTTCAATCCAGAGGATTTAAATGCCCTCGAGCAAGCCCTCCGATTAAAAGATAACTACCCGGGTACAGAAGTAACCATTTTAACGATGGGACCCGGACGCGCAGCGGATATCATACGCGAAGGTTTATACCGTGGAGCTGATAATGGTTACTTGTTAACAGATAGAGCTTTTGCCGGTTCCGATACACTAGCTACTTCATATGCACTTTCGTGTGCAATTAAGAAAATGAAAGGATGTGACCTGATTATTGCTGGCCGTCAGGCAATTGATGGCGATACTGCTCAGGTGGGTCCCCAGGTAGCCGAAAAGCTGGGCTTACCGCAAGTAACCTATGCCGAGCAAGTTCTGTCGGCCGATAAGAATAAGATTGTCATCAAGCGTCGTTTAGAGCGTGGAGTTGAAACTGTTGAGATGCCTTTGCCGGGTGTTATCACGGTTAATGCCAGTGCCCCCGACTGTCGACCGCGAAACGCCAAGCTGCTGATGAAATTTAAGCATGCACGCACCATCACCGAGCGTCAGAGCGAATCAGAAGACTACATTGATTTAACAGCTGATCGCCCTTACCTGAATATTGAAGAGTGGAGCGTCAACGATATCGAAACAGATGTGAATTGGTTAGGCTTATCAGGCTCACCCACTAAGGTGAAGAAAATTGAGAACGTCGTGTTCCAGGCTAAAGAGGCGAAGCGTCTGACGCCTGCCGATAAGGAGATTGACGAGTTAATGAAAGAGTTAATTGCTAATCACACTATTGGTTAATAAAGCTAATGGCTAATAGCTTTTAGCTAATAGCTTTTGTTTCACCGACCGGTATTGCCGGTAAAAAATCGAAAAAATGAACAACGTATTTGTTATTTGCGAAATAGATGAGGGAAAAGTAGCCGATGTGTCGTTAGAGTTAATGACGAAAGGGCGTTCTCTTGCCAACCAGTTAAATTGTAAGTTGGAGGCCTTAGTGCTGGGCCACAACTTAAAAGGAATTGAAAAAGAACTGTATCCATATGGTGCTGATGTCGTTCACATTGGTGATGACGAGCGCCTGGAACCATATACAACCTTGCCTTTTACAACAATTATCGTAAATCTGTTTGAAAAGGAGAAGCCTCAGGTGGCTCTTTTAGGAGCTTCCACTTTTGGCCGCGATTTAGGCCCGCGTGTTTCTTCTGCTCTATATAGCGGGTTAACTGCCGATTGTACCTCGTTGGAAATTGGCCCCCACGAAGATAAGAAAGCAGGTAAAAGCTACGAAAATCTGTTGTACCAGATTCGTCCTGCTTTTGGAGGGAACATTGTGGCCACCATCATTAACCCCGACTGTCGTCCTCAAATGGCCACCGTCCGCGAAGGGGTGATGAAAAAAGAAATCTATGATGCGACCTATAAAGGAAAGGTCAATAATCTGGAGGTTGATAAAATACTGAAACCCGAAGATTTAGTGGTGAAAGTGATTGAGCGCCACATGGAAAAATCAAAGGTGAACATTAAAAATTCTTCCATCATCGTGGCCGGTGGTTATGGCGTTGGTTCGAAGGAAAACTTTGCCATGCTGCAGGAGCTGGCCGATGTGCTTGGAGGAGAAGTAGGAGCTTCTCGTGCTGCCGTTGATGCCGGTTATGCCGAGCACGATCGACAGATTGGTCAAACAGGTGTAACGGTACGTCCAAAACTATATATCGCCTGTGGTATCTCAGGTCAGATACAGCACACGGCCGGAATGGAAGAATCGTCAATGATCATTGCCATTAACAATGATCCGAATGCACCAATCAATAAGTTAGCCGACTATACCATTACTGGTGATGTGGGTGAGGTGGTGCCAAAATTAATTAAGTTCTATAAGCAGAACACCAAGTAATGGAAAGCTATTGGCTGGCAGCTGATGGCTAACCGCTTAATTAAAACAATTGTTGGATCAGAATTCCGCAAGGAACTCAAAATAAAAAGAAAAATGGCAAATTTTTTCACAGATAACCCGGATTTAAAATTCCACCTGGAGCATCCGTTGATGAAGAAGATTGTGGCACTAAAAGAGCGCAATTTTGCTGATAAAGATAAATTCGATTACGCACCCATGGATTTTGAAGATGCCATGGATAGCTACGAAAAAACATTGGAGATTGTAGGGGAGATATGTGGGGATGTGGTGGCGCCTAATGCCGAAAGTGTCGATCAGGAAGGACCAAAAATCGTGAATAACGAGGTGGTATATGCCCGTGGCACAAAAGAAAACCTGGATGCACTGGTGAAGGCCGGTTTAATGGGCATCACCCTGCCGCGTAAGTACGATGGCTTGAATTTCCCGATTGTGCCATACATTATGGCTGCTGATATTGTATCGCGTGCCGATGCCGGTTTTGTTAACATCTGGGGCTTACAGGACTGTGCTGAAACCATTAATGAGTTTGCTGATGAGGATCAGAAAGAGCGCTTCCTGACCCGTGTTTCAGCCGGTGAAACCATGGCAATGGATTTGACCGAACCAGATGCCGGTTCCGACTTGCAGGCGGTTCAGCTGAAAGCCGAGATGAAAGATGGTCAGTGGGTGTTAAATGGCGTGAAGCGCTTCATCACCAATGGCGATGGACACATTGCTCTTGTTTTGGCCCGCTCTGAAGGCGGTACGCAGGATGGACGTGGATTGTCGATGTTTATCTACGATCGCAACCATCAATCTGTTATCGTTCGCCGATTGGAGAACAAGATGGGTATCAAGGGCTCGCCAACCTGTGAGTTAGTATTTAAAGATGCACCGGCCGAACTGGTTGGTTCGCGTAAAATGGGACTCATCAAATACGTGATGGCCTTAATGAATGGCGCACGTTTAGGTATTGGAGCACAGTCAGTCGGTGTTTGTGAGGCCGCCTATCGCGAAGCTTTGGAATATGCGAAAGAGCGCGAACAGTTTGGTAAGCCAATTATTCAGTTTCCGGCGGTATATGAAATGCTGGCCACCATGAAAGCCAAGCTCGATGCCGGACGCACTATGCTATACGAAACATCGCGTTACGTGGATATCTACAAAACATACATGCACATTTCGGAAGAGCGCAAGCTGGAGCCGGAAGAGCGACAGGAGATGAAACGCTACCAAAAGCTGGCTGATATATTTACACCGATGTTGAAAGGAATGACCAGCGAGTACAGTAACCAGTTGGCCTACGATGCAGTGCAGATTCACGGTGGTTCAGGGTTTATGAAAGATTATCCGGTGGAGCGTATTTACCGCGATGCCCGTATCACGTCTATCTACGAGGGAACCACTCAGTTACAGGTGGTGGCAGCAATTCGTGGGGTAACTACCGGTGGCTATCTGGATCGTATCCGCGAGTTTGAGATGATGGAGCTAAAACCTGAATTACATGGTTTGCGACGTACACTTATTGGCATGACCGATGAATATGAGCGTGCTGTGAAGGCAGTTGTGGCAGTTAAGGATAACGAATACATCGATTACCATGCCCGCCGAATGGTGGAAATGGCTGGTAACATCATTTTTGGTTATTTGCTGTTGCACGATACGCAACGTGATGATAAATTCCGTACTTCCGCCGAAATATTTATTTCGAGAGGTAAAGCGGATAACCATGCAAAAGCTGGTTTTATCTTCAATTCATCTATTGATGATTTAGGTTTCTATAAGCCCGATTTGGCAAATGCCTAATTGAAATCACAATAAAATAAATATAAAACGGCTGTTCCTGGTGGAGCAGCCGTTTTAGGACTAGTCATAATTGTTACTATTTGGCCTCGTTGCCGGCCTTGTAGGGGTGTAGAAGAGTATTTAGCTCCTTTACAATTTCCGGATATTCGCTATATAAATTGTTGGTTTCTCGCGGGTCTGCCTGCAGATTGTACAGCTGTTGAGGGGGCTCCTCCGGGCATTTATCTTCCGGTAAACTCCAGCCACCAGAACCCTTCGCATCAATCAGCTTCCATTCTCCTTTGCGGATGGCAAAAGTTCCATTTACAGAATGATGTACGATTGAGGTTCGCTGCGTTTGAGGACTTGTTTGGCCGGTTAGTGCTCCCAAAAACGAGTAGCTATCGCAGGCTGCTTCTGGAAGTGGCTGTGCAATTATCTCAGCACAGGTAGCCATTAAGTCGGTTGAGCAGATGAGGACATCACTTTTTTGGCCTGCTTTAATGGCTTTGGGCCAGCGGGCTATCATAGGGACACGATGGCCACCTTCCCATACATCCGATTTCATGCCACTATAAGGTCCGTTGGCGCGGTGCTCAAATTGTTCAATATCGGCTGGTTGCCACGAAGCTCCGTTATCGGAAGTGAACACCAATAAGGTGTTGTCGGCGATGCCTGCTTTCTCCAGAGCCGTCATAATCTGGCCAACCACATCGTCGGTCATGGCTACAAAATCGCCATAAACGCCAGCGTCCGAGCGGCCTTTGAACTCCTCACTAGGAAACCATGGTGTGTGGGGCGACGTTAGCGGAAAGTACAAAAAGAAGGGTTGAGAGCGTTCGCTGTTCGTAATAAAATCAATCGCTTTTTGGGTGATTGTTTGCAATACAGTGGTGTGATCAAAATCTTCGGCTACATCGCCACGACGGTACCAGATGCCACGAGCACTTTCATCCTTGAAAAAAGGAACCTGACGCGTGACAGCTGCTGTGGCCTGATCGTTTTCCAGGTAGACATAAGGGGCAATATCCAATGAAGCCGGAATGATGAACGAATAGTCAAAACCTAAATCACATGGGCCACCGCTTACACGAGTCGCATAGTCAACATTCTCGGTGTGGAAGATGTCCCACAGGTTACCACCGTGAAACAGGGGCTGGCTTGTGTCTTTCTTAGCCCAGTTGAGTCCCAGGTGCCATTTGCCCACACACGCTGTTTGGTAATCAGCTGCCTTTAGAAGCCTGGCAACCGTTGGGGTGTTCGTTTCGATCAACGCCGGTTCATGCCCAACTAAAACGCCACTTTTCAAACGGCTTCGAAAGCTGTATTGTCCGGTTAGCGTGCCATAACGGGTGGGTGTGCATACGGCCGAGTTACTGTGCGCATCGGTAAATGTGATGCCCTCTTTGGCCAGTTGATCAAGGTGTGGCGTTGGAATTTTAGAACCGTCGTTTAATGCTTTTACATCGCCATAGCCCATGTCATCGGCCAGAATGTAAATAATATTTGGTGCAACAGTGGTTGTTTTCTCTTGGCAGCCGATAAATACCGGGATACAAACAATGAATAATTTTAATATGCGTAGTTTCATTAAGTCAAATAATAGGATTTAAGTACAAAACTATTAAATGATGTGGTAGACCACGGCATGCTGGTGTTAGAATCAGCCAAATATTGTTTAAAAGCTAATGTTTTGTTAGCGATGATCTGTTTTTCTAATAGTCTGTTAGTTAGTTGGGTGTGCTTTTAATCTATTAAAACGCTATGTTTTTATGGGTGATTATTTAACAAGCCGCTTAAAAACTTCTATTTTTGTGGCTCAAAGAACACTACGTTACTATGGTTAAAGAATTCAAAGCAACGCCTTACAAGCTGGAGTCGGTTAAAACCGGTGCACAGTTTGAGGACGAAGGCTGGACACTGGATGCGCCCAATGAGCATGAATGTAGCTTAGTGCGGGCTATCTACAACAAGAAACAGATTGAAGTAAAAGACGAATCCTACGGTGTATTTCGTTTTGCCGACTGGCTGCCAGTGCATAAAATGCTGGAAGGCTCATCGGCTCCGGTGACTTACAAAAGTGAAGGACTGGCGAAATACCTGGGGTTATCACAGTTATATATCACCTTTAGTGGTTATTGGCCCGAGAAAGGCGCCAATTTCAAAACCTGTTCTTTCAAGGAGACTGAGGCCTACTCGGTAGGAGGTCGATTAAATAATCAGGATGGAACCGTGTTGGTTGTGGCCTCGGCGGGTAATACCGCCCGTGCTTTTGCCCGTGTTTGTTCCGATAATAATATTCCTTTATTGCTTTGTGTGCCTGAGGATAATATCGATGCCATGTGGTTCGATGAGCCAATAAATGACAACGTTAAGCTGGTGGTGACTAAATCGGGAAGTGACTATTTCGACGCCATCCATTTGTCGAATCTGGCTTGTGAGTTGGATGGTTTCGTTGCCGAAGGAGGTGCTAAAAATGTGGCTCGCCGCGATGGTATGGGCACTACAACTTTGTCGGCAGTAACAACCATTGGCCGTATTCCTCAATACTATTTTCAGGCTGTGGGTAGCGGAACTGGGGCCATTGCTGCCTGGGAAGCTAATAAGCGCTTGATTGAAGATGGGCGATTTGGTACTAATTTGATGAAGCTGATGGTATCGCAAAACACCCCGTTTCTGCCCATCCATGATGCCTGGAAGGCTGACTCGCGTAAAATGCTGCCTCTGGATGATGATGTAGCCCGCAAGCAGGTGGAGGCCATTGATGCCAAGGTGCTGTCAAATCGCAAACCGCCTTATGCCATTTTTGGAGGCTTGTACGATGCCATGAAAGAGGCTGGCGGTGATGTACTAACTGCCACTAACGAAGCCGCTCAGGAAGCCGCTCGTATTTTTGAAGAAACAGAAGGGAACGATATTCATCCGGCAGCTGCCGTTGCAACAGCAACCCTAATTCAGGCTGTTAAGGATGGAGTGGTTGATAAGGCTGATTGCATCATGTTAAACATTACAGGTGGTGGCGAGAAACGCTTTAAAAGTGACAAAGACATCGTTTACCTTAAGCCGGTGCACGTGTTCGACATCACACCATCAAAAGATGATGTGAAAAAGGTATTGAATCAATTGTTTAAAAAATAGAATAATGAGTATTGATAAAGCGCTGTTAGCGCGCAGCGGCAATAAGTGTGAGCTATGTGGAAGTGAGGATGGCTTAGGCGTGTATAAAGTACCTCCCGTAGAGGGTGAAGATGTTGCCAATAGCATCATGTGCTGTGAAATATGTCGTTCGCAGATAGAGCAACCTGAAACAATGGATGCGAATCACTGGCGTTGCTTAAATGATAGCATGTGGAGCACCGAGCCTGCTGTACAGGTGATGGCTTACCGCCTACTGAACCGCCTCGAGGCAGACTGGACACAGGATCTGTTGGATATGCTCTACCTCGATGATGAAACACTGAAATGGGCCAAGGCGGAAGATGAAGAATTGAAGTACATCGATAGCAATGGTGTAGAATTAAAAGCGGGCGACTCTGTGGTGTTGATTAAAGATCTGAACGTTAAAGGTGGAGGTTTTACTGCTAAGCGTGGTACCGCCGTTCGAAATATCGGCTTGGCAGCTGACGACCCTGAGCATATCGTAGGTAAGGTAAATGGTCAAACCATTTTTATCCTGACCAAATATGTCAAGAAAAATTAATCAAGGTATTTGATAATTACTCAGGGGGTGACTACTTTAGAACTAAATAGTCACCCCTTGATTGTTAATAAACCAATTGCATGCTTCTGAATATCGCTTTAATCGTCACCTTAGCACTGGTACTGTATTATTTATTTTCACTGGTTAAACTGCCTGGTATACTCGGCTTGATTGTTGCCGGTGTTGTTGTTGGGCCTGGTGTTTTAAATGTGGTGGACCCCGAAGTTGGCAGGTTATTAAAGGAGCTGAAAACAGCTGCTTTGATTGTGATACTCATCCGTGCCGGATTAGGTATTAACCGGCAAACCTTGCATAAAGTAGGGCGACCGGCTATCAATATGAGTTTTATTCCGGGAGTTATTGAAGGGAGCATTGTGATGGCAGCTGCGCATTTCCTGTTCGATTTTAGCTGGGTAGAAGGTGGTATTTTAGGGTTTGTGATAGCCGCGGTTTCGCCGGCCGTGGTGGTGCCTGCCATGCTCGATCTGAAAGAGAAAGGTTTTGGTAAAAAGAAGGAGGTACCAACTTTGGTGCTCGCCGGTGCTTCGGTGGATGATGTATTTGCCATTACAATTTTCAGTGTGTTTATTGGTTTGGCTGCCGGAACATCGATTAATATTGGTCACCTAATATGGAGCGTACCGGCTGGTATTGCCTTGGGAGCTTTATTGGGGCTCGCATTGGGATGGGGACTGGTTTGGTTTTTCAAAAAGTTTCATATCCGCGATACTAAAAAGGTCATCATCTTTATGATTGTGGCTGTTGTTTTTTATGAGCTGACAGAACTGGAGGCTGTGAAGTCGGTTATTCCTTTGGCGGGACTGCTTGGGATTATGGCCATTGGCTTTATTATTCTGGAGCGGTATAGCAAGCTGGCCAAACGGTTGGCTGCAAAGTTTAATAAAGTATGGGTGCTGTCCGAAATATTGCTGTTTGTGTATATCGGAACAGAAGTTCAGATAAACCAGTTGGATACTTCGATTGTGGGACTGGGTATAGGCATCCTTTTGCTGGGTTTAACAGCCCGAAGCATTGGGGTTTGGCTCTCACTCGTTGGCTCGGGCCTAAATCATAAAGAAAAACTGTTTTGCGTGATTGCTTACTGGCCCAAAGCAACAGTGCAGGCGGCTATTGGAGCTGTGCCATTGACCTTGATACAGGAAGGGAAATTGGGTGATGTGCCTATCGAAACTGGTCAGGTGATACTTGCTATGGCCGTGTTAAGTATTGTAACCACTGCACCCGTTGGAGCTATAGGGATTAAATTGTTTGGCCCTAAACTTTTAGGGCAGGAGAGTGAGTGAAATAACGCCCTTATTCAAAAAGAACAAAGGCGTTAAGACTTTTAGCTTTGACTCGCCTTTGCCAGCAGTTGGTCAATTTTGCGAAGAGTTTTTGAATGAATAAGGGATGAAATTTTTTGATCGTCACTAAACCGATGAATACGATTGTAATCCTCACTTAAATACAAATAATTGGAATAAATAGCTCGCTTTTGAGTGGCATGGTTGGTTTGTAAAAAGCCATAATCAAAATCAAATCCATTTATCGAAGCCGCGGCATGATGGTACAAATCGACAAATGTTAATACAAGTTTATCCTTTTGGCAGCTTATGGTTAATTTGTACTTGATCTGACCGTTAAATTGCTTGGCTATATCATTGCACGACTCCGATAAAACCAAAGGCAGTTGTCCTTTTATAATAGCTGTTGCCTTGGAGTTGCTTTTGTAAACCACCTCTCCGTTTGTTGCCTCAATCAAATCAAGCACCAGGTCATCGATGAGCTGGTTCGTGTTTTTATAATTATTGACCAGCAGCTCCTTTTGTATTGCCAAACGCGATTGGGCGTCCATGTTTTTGTTAAAACTCACAAGGGTAAGGATAAATAGTCCATAGGTTACAAAGCGTTTCATAATGCTAATAATTAAGTTAGTAATCTTTTCTTTTTGTGTAATCGCAATTTATGGCGGCTCCATAAAAAGGGTGTTAAGGCTATCTGAAACAAAAATTAACTCTGAGGTATTCTTTAAAACTCCATTTGTTAACCGTCTGTACTTTCTAATTGAATCTTAATAACTTGTTGTTTCAATTATTAAACTCAATAAGTATGCTAAAAGACAATGTTTTAAAGAAGCTCAATGAGCAGATACAACTTGAGCATTATTCGGCTAATTTGTATCTGGCAATGGCCTCGTGGTGCAAGGCCAATGGATTGGATGGGTCGGCGAAATTTCTGTATGCCCACAGTAGTGAAGAGATGATGCACATGCACAAACTTTTCAATTACATAAACGAAACAGGCAGTATGGCTTTAATCAGTGCGATAGATGCGCCTCCAACCGAATATAAAGATTTACGGGAGGTGTTTGAGAAAACGTTCGAGCATGAAAAACTGGTAAGCACCAGGATTAATGAACTGGTGGAATTAACCTTTGGTGAAAAGGATTTTTCGAGCTTTAATTTTTTACAGTGGTATGTAGCCGAGCAGCACGAAGAGGAGGCCTTATTTATGGGAATTCTTGACCGGATGGATGTGATCGGCTTTGATGGACGGGGCCTTTATATGGTTGATAAGGAGATTGGGAAACTGGCAGTGGTGGCTCCCGCGTGAAGAAAAAAAAGCATCCCTGCAACAAAAATGGCAGGGATGCTTTTGGTCATCTCTTAAAATCCTAAGCCAAATTTGGCCCAGTATTGTTCTTCCAGTTCTTTCCAGCGCAGCATTGTTGCACCGGTAAAATCTTTGGTGTAGCGGTTTAATAGCTTCTGGGCTTGTTCTTTTTCTCCAGCTTCGATGAGTTGTTTAACACGAGCTTCCAACTCTTTGGTTTCAGTCAGTCCTTTTCCCTCAAAATAGGCAACTTCACTTAGTAAATCGTCCTTGGTGCTCTGCCATTCCAGCGTTGCCAGTTTATTGGCTTTGCGGTATTGCCAGATAGCTGCATCATCACGGTAGCGCTTTTGTCCGCAGTAGTTAAAGCTTTCGGGAAGTTTAGTGGCGCCGGCGTATATTGGAATACGTGGCGACTGTCCCGGGTTGTCGAAGCTAAACCAGGCTACCCCACCAATCTCATCAGGTAACCAATCGCGCAATTGAATAATTTCTGAATACGAGCACCACGACACGGCAACAGTTCTCTGGAATTCAACTATTTCAGGCTTGAGGGCATTGTACAGGTTACGTTCATTGCGTCCCATCCAAGGGTTAGCTATAGGCGATTTAAGGGTGTCAACGCCAATTTCTTCTTTCTGGTCGTTGTACTTCTTTTTGGTCACCAACAGATGCTGGGTCATATCGTATTTGGTGCCTTCGTAGGTTTCGCGATAAAGGGCCATCACATCCTGTACCGACAGCTTTTTATCTGGTTTTACGGAGAAGGGCAGCTCATCGGCTTCAAAATCCAGCTTAAGTGATGGGGCCAAGGCATTCAGGATAAAATACTCGCGTATTTTGAAGGGTTTTTCGACCCCGCCATACACCTTCCAAAATTTAAAAGGCTCTTTGCCATCCCAGCGGCCCAGTTTTTTAGCAGCCGAAAATACATTTTTAGAAGCCATGAAGTGCTCTTTATCTTTCAGGTTGATTTCGCCTATGCGTGAAATATTGGCCGACACACCCACATGGCCTTCGGGAATACGTTGAGCGGCCCAGATGCCGCCAATCTGATCTGGTCCTTCGCCAACAATCTCCAGTTGCCATACCTCTTTTTTATCCGCTATGGTGAAGCATTCGCCCCAGTCGCCATAGCCATATTCTTCAATCAGTTCACCAATCAATTGAATGGCATCGCGGGCTGTGGAGCAGCGTTCCAAAGCAATTCGCTCCAGTTCTTCAATCAGGAACATGCCGTTTTCGTTCACCAGCTCTTTGGGGCCCACAAAGGTAGTTTCACCAATAGCCAGCTGCTTTTCGTTTAAGCAAGGGTAGGCTGTATTCAAAAAGCTGAAGGTTTCTTTGGCCTGAGGGATTTCACCAGCTACTTTAACGTTTCGCATGTCCCAGGCGGTTTCGGTTTTTAATTTTCCTTTATAGATAACTGTTGTGGTATCATTTTTGAACTGCTGGCCTGGCTCAATGGTCAACCAGGTGCGGTAACGGCCGTCGCAGGTGTGAGAGGTAATCACCGAACCATCGGTGGAGGCGCCTTTACTGACCAATATGCTGGTGCAGGTTTCTCCAAAGTAAGGATCGTTTACCTGGTCATAAATGCTTTGGGCACTCATGCCTATGATGTTAAAGAGTAGTAATAAAGCAGTCAGTTGTTTTTTCATACCTATTTACGATTAACTTGTTTACGGGATGCCAAAATAATAAAACCTGACTATTAATAGACTAACAAACATCATGATAAGCTGTTTATGCATTGAATCAACTAAATATTTACCTTTATATATTGCAACAATCAACAATAAAAGATGAGTAATGAAATATAAATTTATCTTAATAAGTCTGCTGATAGTTAGTTTTAGCAGTTGTTCGCTTATCAAATTTCAACCTAAATTTGGTACTGATTCCTTGCCTAAGCAGGAACTAAATACGCGTTTAGCGGTGCGCTCGTATTATAAAACATTTAGTGGTGAGGTTATTCAGGCGGCCGATTCTATTGCTAACCTAAGCAACGATCCCGATGTAAAAGCTCAGGCCATCAGGTGGAAGGGCGCTGCCACAGCTGCCTGTACACGAACGGCTTTCCAAACAGATGCTGAAATTGCCCTTTTGGATACCTGGCTCTTAGCCCGTCAGATGGAAGCTTACCTGCAGGCCGAAGGGGAAAACGTATTTGGAGAGTTAGCTCCGATTGCTCAGAACTGCGCAGCTAATTTGTGTGATGAGATTGAGTATTTAGCAGAAAGGAGTAACGATGAGGGACACTTTAAACAGTTAAGAACCTTTGTTGAACAGTATCCCATGCCAACGGAAATTACTGATTGGCAGTTTAATAAAATAGATACTCGTCTGAAATTGATTGAGCACCTTGGTATTCCTGATTCTTTATACACCAGCACCATTGGAACAGGAGCAGAGGTAATGAATGATTTTACGGAGCGCATGAGTGTGTACAATGAACAGATTCAATCTCAGCTGGCATGGGAAAAGGAGTTGTTGTTATTGACTTTGGGTAATGATAGCCTGACTGAGCCTTACCTGGCTCGTATTGATTCCCTCTCGCTTATGCTTAATCGTTTAGCCATTGTCGCTCAGGAGTCGCCCGAAATGATGGGTGTGATTGCTGTTCGTTTGCGGGAAGAACTGGCACCTGTTGTTTACGATTTTAACAGCGGTATGCATAGGAGTATTACTGAATTGTCGAAGGAGCGCGAGCATTTGCAAAAGTATCTGAATGAACAGCGCGTGTTGTTGCGCGATGATTTGCAATCTTCCGGGAAAGTGCTGATTGAGGAAACAACCGATAACCTTATTCGTTTTATCCAAAACATATCCTGGCTGATTGTGATTGTGGTAGTAATTTTGGTAGCCGTTATCTTTGGATTGCCATTTACACTGGGCTATTTATTGGCAAAAGCCCGGTTTAAGTCACATCATTCCACTAACAAGCAAGAGTAAGGTTATTGATTATAAATATGAAACGAATGCAGGAATTTTAATTCCAGTTGACTGATTAAGATTTATGTGAGTGTTTCATGTGGGAACTAAAAGTAAAATTTTTGCCATGAAAAAAAATCTATTGCTGCTGATGACTATTGGACTTGCGCTGGTGGCGTGTTCAACAAAAACTGACACCCCTACCTACCCGTTTTATTTGGGAACTTATACTGAAAAGGAAAGTGAAGGAATTTACAAGGGAATATTAAATAGTGATGGTACTTTCGATTCGATTCAGCTGGCTGCCAAAACTACGAACCCGTCCTATTTGTGTTTTGCCAATCAGCAACAACTACTGATTGCCGTTAATGAGGTGAGCATTGATGGAACGGGCACGGTCGAAAGTTATAGGATTGAGGCTGATGGACTCAAAAAAGTATCCAGCTCTAAGTCGGGCGGGGCGCATCCTTGCCACGTAACGGCCAACTCCCATGGAGATGTGTTAATGGCCAACTATTCAGGCGGAAACATTGGATACGTTCAGGCAGATGCCGAGGGGAACTTGAGTCCGCTGCTATCTCTGGCTCAGCATTACGGAAAAGGAGGGAGTGAACGCCAGACCAGACCACATGCTCACTCGACCTGGTTTATAGATGAACAGCAGGCGGTGGCCGTCGATTTGGGGATCGACCAATTGATTTTTTATCGCCTGAATGGTAGCGAGCTTCAAAAATCGGATAGTTTGAAGCTGGCAAACGGTGCCGGTCCGCGACATCTGGCCATGCATCCTGGAAAAGAGCTAATGTATGTGGTAAACGAACTGAACAGTACCGTTACAGTGGTGGCTAAAACTGTTGATGGATGGCAGGTGCGTTCAACGGTTTCTACTCTACCCGCCGGGTATTCAGGTGAAAGCTATTGTGCAGATATCCATGTGACCAACGATGGACGATTTGTTTATGCTTCGAACAGAGGGCATAACTCATTGGCCATCTTTGAGGTGATGGGAGAGCAGCTAGAGCTGGCAGGCCATGAAGACGTAAGAGGCGACTGGCCACGTAATTTCGCCCTCACTGCCGATGATAAATTTGTGGTAGTGGCCAATCAACGTTCCGATAACCTGGTAGCTTTTCAGCGCAACAGGCAGTCTGGCCTGTTGACTCATGTGAGCGATATTAGCGCTGATACGCCAGTTTGTGTCCTGTTTGAATAGGCCGAAGTCTATGGGCTGGGAAAGGGGAGAACGGTGTAATAGTAACCAGGTTTTCCTCTTTGTTTTTTCAATCTTTCATTGACTTATTATCTGTATCTTTGTCGCCCAAAAGAAAGAGGTGATGCAATACGACTGGGGGCAAAACAAGCGATATAACGACTATAGTTCATACATAAAACGAACTTTTGGCGAACGGGTACAGAAAGTATCGGTAAATGCCGGTTTTACCTGTCCGAACAGGGATGGCTCTAAAGGTAAAGGGGGCTGTGCGTTTTGTAATAACAGTACCTTTAATCCATCGTACTGTGGCCCTGAGTTGAGCATTGTTGAACAGATTGAGAAGGGCACGTCCTTCTTTCGGCCAAAATACAAGACACAACGCTATCTGGCCTATTTTCAGGCCTACAGTAATACATACGGAGAAACAGCTTACCTGCTGGAGCAATACCAACAGGCCTTGAATCATCCGCAAGTAACAGGTATTGTGCTGGGAACACGACCCGACTGTATTTCGGATGATTTACTGTTGCACCTAAAAGAGTGGCAAAAGGACTACTACATTGCCATTGAGCTGGGGGCCGAATCAACGTCTGATGCAACTTTGCAGCAAATAAACCGTGGGCACAACTATGCCGAAACTGTTGATGCCGCTCAGCGCATTGCTGCAGTAGGCATACCGGTTGGTCTGCATTTGATTTTAGGATTACCGGGAGAGGATAGGGCGCAGCTTTTGCAGCACGCCAGTGAGGTGAGTCAATTGCCGATTAACTTTCTGAAGTTGCATCAGCTGCAAATTGTTAAAGGCAGTGCTTTTGCCAAACTATACGATGCGTCACCAGATTATTTCAACCTGTATACCGCGGAAGATTTTATTGAGTTAGTGGTTGATTTTTTGGAGCTGATGGACCCACGTATTGTAATGGAGCGGTTCATTAGTCAGGCGCCGCACGATTTGCTGATTGCTCCCAAATGGGGACTGAAAAATTTTGAGTTTGTCACCAAAGTAGAGAAGCGCCTCGCCGAAAGAGATAGTTGGCAAGGGAAAAGATATAACGGATAAGCACAAAAATGAACGGGCATCCCATTTGGAGATGCCCGTTCTGCATTAGAAAGTTAAGCCTCAAATATTATTTTTTCTCATAGATAAACCAGTAGGCTGCTCCCACAAACATGGCGCCGCCAATAATGTTACCAATTGTAACCGGCAGCAGGTTGTCAATCAGGAATGAGGTCCAGCTAACGTCAGCACCATAAAAAATTGCTGTTGGGATAAAAAACATGTTGGCTACGCTGTGCTCAAAGCCCATGGCAACAAAGGCCATAATAGGAAACCAAATGCCTAAAATTTTACCTGATAAATCCTTGGCAGCATAGGCCAGCCACATGGCCAGCGCCACCATCCAGTTACAGGCAATCCCTTTAACGAGTGCCTTTAGAAAGGGTGCCGAAGTTTTGTATTCACCAATGGCTACTGCACTTGAGTGCCATGGGTCGTCGGCGAAAAGGCCGGTATAATAGGCAAAAAGAAATGCAACAATCAGGGATCCAACAAAATTACCAGCGTATACAATGCCCCAGTTTTTCAGGATGGTTTTTGCCTGTGTGTTGCCCGACAGAAGGCCAGGAATGAAATAGGCCGTATTGCCTGTAAACAGGTCGGCTCCCGCTATGGCGCATAAAATGAGTCCCAGTGGGAAGACCGCCCCAAAAAGGAGTTTTTGTATGCCCGGGTTAGAGGCACTTAAGCCTGGAAGTCCGCCCCCGATAACAACCGCCAATAGTCCGCCCATGGCTATGTAACCACCTGCCAGCAGAGCCAGAACAAATGTTTTTGACACGCTTGTGTTAGCTTTCCCTTTGGCCACTTCGTTTACCTGCGCTACAATTTCTTTCGCAGAATAATAGTTCATTTGAATAGATTTAAGCGTTGAATATTAACGTATGGATTAGTTAATGACTACCTCTTTAAAGTACTTGGTCAGGATGTTGTAGGCTGCGTCCAATTGTTCAGGGGTATTGGCTTTAACGCCTTTTAATTGATACTCCCAGCCCAGGTGTTCATATTTGTGAGCACCCAGCTCGTGGTAGGGTTGGATTTCGAGCTTCTCAATATTGGTAAAATCCTTGAAATGTTCTCCCAGTTGGTGCAAATGCTCCGGATTATCGCTGTAGCCAGGTACCAATACGTAACGTAGCCAAACAGGCTTGTTATTTGCACGCAGGTAATCAACAAAAGCCAATGTTTTCTCATTGCTTTTGCCAGTTAAGAGCTGATGCTGCGCGGCATTGATGTGTTTGATATCCAGCAGAACAATGTCAACATACTCCAACACGGCTTTAACGTCCTCATTCAGGATGCCTCCGTTTGTGTCGATGCACACATGAAAACCTTCCTCTTTTAAGGCTTTCACCACTGGCAGCAGTTGCTTGGCCTGTACCAAAGGTTCTCCTCCTGAGAAGGTTAGTCCGCCTTTTTTACCGAAAAAAGGTTTTTGATTTTTTGCCATGCCAACAATCTCATCAACAGATGTTTCTGTTCCACCTTTCAGTTCAATGGTATCGGCATTGGCGCAATACAGGCATTTAAAGTTACACCCCTGTAAAAAGACAACCAGGCGGATGCCCGGGCCGTCATATGTGCCTAATGATTCAAATGAATGTACTCGTAACATAGTTTTCAAAGTTAAGAGCCAGAAGGCAGAAGGCAGAAGAAAGTTATCCTTCTTCTGCCCAATTACTTCAGCCTGTATTTGTGTTTTTACATATTACTGTGGAAACTGCGTGAGATAACCTCCAGCTGCTGCTCACGGGTCAGGCGAACAAAGTTCACGGCGTAACCCGATACGCGAATGGTTAACTGTGGGTATTCTCCCGGATTCTCCATGGCATCTTCTAAAAGTTCACGGTTCAGAACGTTTACGTTCAGGTGGTGAGCTTCTTTTGAGAAGTAGGCATCCATCATGGTTACCAGGTTCTCTCTGCGTGTTTCAGCATCGGCACCCAATGATTTTGGAATGATGCTGAATGTGTTTGAAATACCATCCAAGGCATTTTTATAGTCTAGTTTAGCTACCGAATTTAATGAAGCAATGGCACCGTTTTTATCACGTCCGTGCATTGGGTTCGCTCCTGGTGCGAATGGTACGCCATGTGCACGTCCGTCAGGTGTAGCCCCTGTTTTTAACCCATAAACAACATTCGAAGTAATGGTTAAGATAGACATGGTTGGCTCTGCATTCTTATAGGTAGCCAATCCGCATAGCAAATGGTTGAAATGGTTTGAGATGTCTACCGCTAAGTTATCTACCCGATCATCATCGTTACCATAACAAGGGAACTCCCCTTCAATTTTAAAATCGGTTGACAGACCTTCTTCGTTACGTACAACGGTAACCTTGGCATGCTTGATAGCAGATAATGAGTCAGCCACAATTGATAAACCAGCCATACCATAAGCCAGGTTCACTTTTGGGTTGGTATCTACAAAAGCCATTTGGGCTTTTTCGTAGTAGTACTTATCGTGCATGTAGTGGATGATGTTCATCGACTCGTTGTACACGCGTGCTACGTCTTTCATTGCTAATTTGTAGTTGGCCATCACTTCATCAAAGTCAAGCACATCGCTTTTCAATGCAGGAATGCCTTCTACAATGGTTTTTCCACTCATCTCGCAACGGCCACCGTTAATGGCTAACAGCAAGGTTTTAGCCAGGTTGGTGCGGGCTCCGAAAAACTGAATGTGTTTTCCAATTTCCTGGAAAGATACACAGCAGGCAATACCGTAGTCGTCCGACTTACGTGTTTCAGTCATCAAATCATCATTTTCGTATTGAATTGATGATGTATCGATCGACACTTGCGCACAGAAAGCCTTAAAGCTTTCAGGCAGGCTTTGCGACCATAGAACCGTCATGTTTGGTTCTGGCGAAGGACCTAAGTTATAGAGCGTTTGTAAGAAGCGGAATGAGGTTTTTGTAATTTTATGACGACCATCCATTAAGCGTCCGCCAATTGCCTCAGTTACCCAAGTGGGGTCACCGGCAAAAATTTCGTTATACGCGTTCATCCTTAAATGACGTACAACACGCAGTTTCATTACAAACTGGTCGATAAATTCCTGAGCTAACTCTTCGGTGATGTTGCCATTGGCCAAGTCATACTCCATGTAAATATCCAGGAAGGATGAAACGTTACCCAGTGACATGGCAGCGCCATCTTGCTCTTTTACCGCAGAAAGGTAGGCCATGTAAACCCACTGTACAGCTTCTTGTGCCGATTCAGCCGGACGCGAGAGGTCTAAACCGTACTTATTACCCAGTTCTTTAATTTGCTGTAAAGCCTTAATTTGCTCTGCTACTTCTTCGCGCAAGCGAATTTTTTCATCGCTCATTGGACCTACTAAACCAGCTAAGTCGGCTTTTTTGGCAGCTACCAGGCGATCAATACCATATAAGGCCAAGCGGCGGTAGTCACCAATAATGCGTCCACGTGCATAATTATCGGGTAAACCAGTTAAGAAACCTAAAGAGCGGTACTTACGAATTTCATCAGTGTAAACATCAAATACGCCATCATTATGAGTTTTGGCATAATTACGGAAGATGTCTTTAACACGGTCCGATACTTCCAGGCCTTGCTCTGAACATGCTTTTTCTACAACGGCAATACCACCGTATGGTTTCATCGCACGTTTCAAAAGCTCATCGGTTTGTAAACCAACAATTAGTTCAAGGTCTTTTTGAATGTATCCGGCCTCATGAGAAACAATTGTAGATACGGTTTCGGTATCAATCCCACGAACGCCGTTGTTTGCTCTTTCTTCCTGAATGGCTTCCAAACAAATGTCCCAAAGTTTTTTTGTTCTCTCGGTTGGGCCGCATAGGAAGGAAGCATCTCCTTCATAAGGGGTGATGTTTTTCTGAACAAAATCTCTAACGTTTACTCGTTCGTTCCATTCTCCTTTTACAAACGCTTCATTAATTTTACTCATAATTTACCTGTTAACCTGTACGTATTATTATTTGTGCGTTAATTCATCATTGAGACGACAAAGAAACGTTCTTTTAATTAACTGTGCAATCCTCATTATTAGGGATAAAGGAGAGTTTTTGGTCTTAATTTAGAGGAAGTACAATGGGTTTGTATTAGAATATGAACATGCAATATTCGAATAAAATTTGTAATGTGCAGATTACAAACAAGATTCAAGATTGTAATTTTTAAGAAGCAAAATGTTTAGTTTTCAAAATTGTCTCAGACTTGTTTCCGGAGAAAAAAAGAGTAGCTGAAAGATTTATATCTTTTTAACATTTAAACAGGTAAAACCTTACTTAAATGGATGGGGTTATTGTGTAGTTGTAGAAAAAAATAAGGTTTGATTATGTTTTTAATAGTCTTAATCAATAACTTTAATGCTGTTATAACCAAAACAATAAACAATGAATAGACTTATTTATTTTTTAAGTGCCATCTTACTGGTGGCGTGTACTACAAATACAAAAAAATCAGCTTTAATACCCGATGAATTACCTGATGCACCTGTGGCTATGAAAAAGGATTCGCTGCTTACAGTTCATGGACACACCCGCACCGATCCTTATTTTTGGATGCGCCTGACCGATGAACAAAAGAATGCCGAAACGCCCGATGCGCAGACGCAGGAGGTTATCGACTACCTAAATGCTGAAAATGCCTACACCGATGCTGTTATGAAAAAAACAGAACCATTGCAGGAGCAGCTATTTGATGAAATTGTTGGCCGGATAAAAAAAGATGATGAGTCGGTTCCTTACTATTCAAATGGCTATTGGTATTATTCAAAGTATGAAGATGGGAAAGAGTACCGAATCCATTGCCGTCGAAAAGGCACGATGGAAGCACCCGAAGAAGTCTTTTTTGATGAAAACGAAAGGGCGAAAAATCAGGCTTTTTATGCCTTGGGCAGTCTCAGCGTGAGTAAGGACAATAAGTTGCTGGCTTTTGCTGAAGACTATGTGAGCCGCCGCATTTATACAATTCGCTTTAAAAACCTGGAAACCGGAGAGGTGCTGCCCGATGAGCTCACCAATGCTCAGGCGGGGGGCGCCTGGGCCAATGATAACAGCACCTATTTTTATACCACTAAGAATAAAGTATCGCTGTTGGGCGAAAAGATATGGCGACATAAGTTGGGAACACCTGTATCCAATGATGTGCTGGTTTTCCATGAGACGGACCCGTCATTTTATATTGGGGTTAGTAAAACTAAATCGGATCAATACATTGTGATAGGGGAAGGCTCAACACTGGTGAGTGACTACCACATTCTGGATGCCAATAATCCAGAAGGAAACTTTATGAGTTTTACACCAAGGGGAGATAAGCACGAGTATATGATTGAACATTTTCAGGATAAGTGGTTCATTCTAACCAATTGGGAGGCGACAAATTTTCGCTTAATGGAAACCTCCGTTGATGCGACCGAATTAAGCAATTGGAAAGAGGTGATTCCTCACCGGGAGGATGTATTGCTCGACGGGATGGAAGTATTCAAAGAACACCTGGTAGTAAGTGAGCGGAAAGATGCTTTACCGCATTTGCGCATTATTAATCAGGTAACAAAAGAAGAACATTATATCGATTTTGGCGAAGAGGTGTATGTGGCCTATATTTCAACAAATCCAGAATTTGATACTGATTTGTTGCGATTTGGCTACAGCTCAATGACCACGCCTGCTTCAACTATCGATTATGATATGAATACCAGGCAGAAGGAAGTGAAAAAGGTGCAGGAAGTGGTGGGAGGACACAACCCTGATAATTACCAAACAGAGCGCCTGTGGGCAACGGCGCGCGATGGTGTCAGAGTGCCAATGTCTGTGGTGTATAAAAAAGGTGTGAAGAAGAACGGTAAAGCACCTTTGCTTTTATACGCTTATGGCTCTTATGGGGCGACGATGGATCCGTGGTTTAGCTCTACCCGCTTAAGTTTGCTCGATAGGGGATTTATTTTTGTAGTGGCGCATATTCGCGGGAGTCAGGCCATGGGACGACAATGGTACGATGATGGCAAGATGCTTAATAAAATAAACACTTTCAACGATTATATCGACTGTAGTAGGTTTTTAATTGACAACCACTACACTTCATCAGACCATCTGTATGCGATGGGAGGCAGTGCTGGTGGTTTATTAATGGGGGCAGTTGCTAATATGGCCCCCGAACTGTACAATGGCATGATTGCTGCCGTTCCTTTTGTTGATGTGGTATCAACCATGTTGGATGAAACCATCCCTTTAACAACCAATGAGTTTGATGAGTGGGGTAATCCAAAGGAGAAGGCGTATTATGATTACATGCTTAGCTACTCGCCCTATGATAATGTGGAGGCAAAAGCCTATCCACATATGCTAATCACCACCGGTTTATTTGATTCGCAGGTGCAGTATTGGGAACCGGCTAAATGGTGTGCCAAACTAAGGGCACTAAAAACGGATGATAATATTCTGTTGATGCATACCAATATGGAGGCAGGGCATGGTGGAGCTTCCGGTCGTTTTAAACGCTACCGTGAAACAGCTTTGGAGTATGCCTTTATGATGATGCTGGAAGGCATCGGCCAATAAGCATAGTTTTAGCAAGAGCGAACCCGTCGGTTAATAATCGGCGGGTTTTTTGTTGCATTTGGTTGGCTGTACTGAAAAAAATATGCACTTATAAAGACTTGGCATGCTACCTTTTATATGGCTTAAGTAGTAGGTCTGTTAACAAGTGTTAAGCTTTTGGCATAGGGTTTGTTTTGATTTGGGTAACATATAAGATATTCGGGCCTGAATGATTGTTGAACCTTAAATACAAAAGTCATGAAACGATTATATATACCAGCAGCAATAGCTTTTTTCCTGATGTCAGTGATGAGTGAACCAGTGAGTGCCCAGGGAAATAGTCGCCACAGCAAAGGGCATAAAGGAAATAAGAAGTGGAAGGCTTCGAAAGAACATCGGCACGAAGTTGTTCGTGAGCGCGACAGTCGTACTTATTATCACGATGACTACGGGCATAAAACTTCTCACTATCATGCTAAAAACCACAGAAAGTATGATCGAGAGCATTATCACCGCCATAATCAGCATCATGAACACCGTCGTCATTACCCTGTCTACAAGCATTCTGAAGTAAGATATTTAAGCTGTTTGCCTTCGCGCCATTACACCAGGGTGTACTTTGGCGATGAAGCCTACTACTACTGCGATGGTCATTTTTATGCTTACCATTCGGGTTGTGGCTACCAATTGGTGGATATTCATTTTCAAACAGTTTCGCATTTGCCTCGCCACTGTGATGTGAGGGTGGTCGATGGAAGGCGCTTTTATTACAAAGACGGACACTGCTATCTGCCTCACGCCGATGGTCATTATCGTGTTTTTAATATTTCGTTGTCCTTTTAAAGTCTCGTTGAGCAAGGGAAGTGTATAAAAACACACATCGTGCGAAGTCTGTTGGTGTAAAAATGAAAAAGGAATCTTCATAAAAAAGGGGAGCAAAATGCTCCCCTCAACTTTTATAATCGATGCTTTTAGAGCGACTTTAAGTATTCAGTCACGTTCTTTTCAACGCGATCAACTACCTGCGAAACATCTGCTTTTTCAAACTTATCGCCGGTGATGCTTTCGTAAAGCTCAATGTAACGATCCGATACTTCATTAACAAACTCATCGGTCATTTCTGGCAGAGTATCACCTTCACGGCCCTGGAAATCATTTTCCATCAGCCATTCGCGCACAAATTCTTTAGACAGCTGTTTTTGGTTTTCTCCTTTATCGAAGCGTTCCTGGTAGCCATCAGCATAAAAATAGCGTGAAGAATCAGGTGTGTGAATCTCATCGATGAGGTAGATTTGGCCATCTTTCTTGCCAAACTCATATTTTGTATCAACCAGAATTAATCCCATTTCTTTAGCCATTTCGCTGCCTCGCTTAAATAGTTCTAATGAAATGCGCTCCAGTTCTTTATATTCCTCTTCGCTTACCAAACCTTGCTTGATGATTTCTTCGCGTGTAATGTTTTCATCATGAGCACCAAGTTCAGCTTTGGTGGTTGGTGTTAGAATAGGTTCCGGGAAAGCCTGGTGTTCTTTCATGCCATCCGGAATGGGTACCCCGCAAATGTCGCGACCACCCTCTTTGTATAAACGCCATGAGCTGCCGGTCAGGTAACCGCGCACAATCATTTCAACAGGATAGGTTTCGCACATATGACCAACGGTCACGTTAGGATCGGGTGTGGCAATTTTCCAGTTGGGAACAATGTCTGCTGTTGCATCCAGAAATTTGGCGGCAATCTGGTTCAGAACTTGTCCTTTGTACGGAATTCCTTTAGGTAGCACCACATCAAAGGCTGAGATGCGGTCTGATACAACCATCACCAGGTAATCGTCATTGATGTTATAAACGTCGCGTACTTTTCCTTTGTATACGCTTTTTTGTCCCGGAAAATTGTAATCCGTTTTAACAATCGCTTTACTCATAATTATTAGTTTATATCAATATTTGTTTCCTTTAGTTATGTTTCTGTACCTGTTGGGTTGTTTCCTTAATTATTACCTGTTTTTACTCTTTATCGTATGCTTCAACAATATCCTGAACTAATTTATGTCGAACAATATCTTTAACTGTAAAGTTCACTCGCTTAACACTTTCTATTCCTTTTAGTATGCGCATGGCCTGCACTAATCCCGACTGCTGTTTGTTGGGCAGGTCAATCTGTGTCACATCACCCGTAACAATGAACTTGGCATATTCACCCATACGGGTCAGGAACATTTTCATTTGATTATTGGTGGTGTTTTGTGCTTCATCCAGTATGACACAGGCATTGTTAAGGGTTCGTCCGCGCATAAAGGCCAAAGGAGCAATCTGGATGGTTCCGTTCTCCATAAACTCTTTTAACTTGGCAGAAGGGATCATATCCTGCAGTGCATCGTAAAGAGGTTGTAGGTAGGGATCGATTTTCTCTTTCATATCGCCTGGCAGAAAACCTAATTTTTCCCCCGCTTCAACTGCCGGACGGCTTAAAATGATGCGCCTGACCTGACGGCTTTTGAGGGCAGCAACCGCTAATGCTATCGCCACATATGTTTTTCCAGAGCCGGCAGGACCAACGGCAAATAGTAAATCGTTGTTTTTAAAGCTTTTCACCAGTATTTCCTGATTTTCGGTGCGAGCTTTAATGGGTTTGCCACTGGTGCTGAAAAGAATAATATCGCTGTCGCTGCTTGCCTCAGTCAGGCGGTCGCCAAGCAGTATTTCGTTTAGCGATTTTTCGGATAAAACATTATAGTTGTTGTAGTGTTTAAGCAGTAAGTTCACTTTTTCTTCGAAATCAGCCACCTCTTCGGCATCGCCAATCGCTTTTAGCCAGTTGCCTCGCGCAACAATGTTTAATTTAGGAAAGCGATTTTTGATAAGCTCAAGTTTGGCGTTTTTAACGCCTAAAAATTCCACTAAATCAACTGATTCGAGGTAGATTAACTTTTCTATCATAAAGTGGTTTAAATCCTTAATTTTGTATTTTGCAAAGTAACAATATTTTTTGCATTTGTGGGGTGCCAAAAACGCTATTCGTTGCGTCTGGTTGATAAAAAACAGGCCCCTTTTGCACTTAAATTATTAAATTTTTTATCCGCGTATTATGGGGAAACATCAACACGAGTCAACTTTAATTGTGTTTAGGGAGTTATTGGAGATAATGGACGAGCTGCGTGCGAAATGTCCCTGGGACAAGGAGCAGACCAATGAATCGTTGCGTACGCTAACCATCGAAGAGACCTATGAATTGGCCGATGCCATCATAAAGAATGACCCGGCATCAATTAAAAAGGAGCTGGGTGACCTCTTGTTGCACATTGTCTTTTACTCAAAAATAGCCTCCGAAACCAACGATTTTACCTTGAAGCATGTTGTTCAGTCGTTAAATGAAAAATTAATCTATCGTCATCCGCATATATTTGGTGATGTTGAAGCCAACGATGCCAAAACAGTCGAAGAAAACTGGGAGCAATTAAAGCTCAAAGAGAAAGGGGGGAACAAATCGGTGCTCGAAGGTGTGCCAATGTCCTTACCCGCCATGGTTAAAGCCAATCGTATTCAGGATAAGGCACGAGGTGTTGGATTTGACTGGGAACACAAAGAACAGGTTTGGGATAAAGTAAAAGAGGAGCTGGAGGAGTTGAAGGCAGAAATTGAGGCGCATGATGCGGATAAGATGGAGGCTGAATTTGGCGATTTGTTGTTTTCTGTCATCAATGCTGCCCGTTTGTATGGCGTTAATCCGGAAAATGCGCTGGAGAGAACGAACCGTAAGTTTATCAAACGCTTTAACTACCTTGAGGAGAAAACAATAAAAGTGGGCAGGGATTTGAAAACGATGAGTTTGGCTGAGATGGATGAACTATGGGAAGAAGCAAAGAAACTTTAGTGTTCTCGTGTCTTTGCACCCGACTTTGTGCAAACATCCTGGTTTTGACAGGATTTTATTAACAGTCTTTAGTGGTGGCAAAAAAATGATGGTTGGCTGTGTGCTTATATAGGAAGAATGTTTAAGTATAAATTTAATCCACAGAAAAAATATTTTAATCAAATAAAAACTATCGTTAGTCACATTTAATTTACTGTTTATCAAAACTAAATAACATGATGGGGTTTGTTTGAGTAAACCATATTGAATTCACAATTCATTAAACACTCAATGAACCCGAAACGGACGGTTTCATAAAACACCCAACACTATTCAACATCCTTTTACCTCTGCAGTATAACCTTACTGCAGGGGTTTTTTATTGGTGTAAAATGTCGACCAGAATGGGCTTAAGGCCACTGAAAAAGAACTCCACGGCAATTACCATTACAATTAGTCCCATAAGTCGCATCAGCACGTTATTACCGGTTTCGCCCAGCGCTTTTATTATTTTACTGGAGCTCAAGAGTATAAAGTAGGTGAGGAGTGTTACTACAGCCAAAGCAAACACCAACACGCAAGCACCGGCCAATCCGTTGGCATCTTCCATCAAAACAATTGCGTTGGTTATTGCCCCCGGGCCAGCTATCATCGGAATGGCCATGGGGGTGATTGATATGTCGTTGACATACTTTTTTACTTCTGAGTCTTTAATCTTTACTTTGGTCAGGCGGGCCTGCAGCATATCCATGCCCATGATAAAAAAGATAACACCTCCAACAATTCGGAAGCTATTAACCGAAATGCCAAAAAACTTAAACAGTAACTGGCCGGATAGAGCAAACGATACAATAATAATGAAGCCTACCAGCGATGCTTTTCTGGCCGTTTGGGCTCTGTCTTTTGCCGTGAGGTCGGCACTCATGGTCATAAATATGGGCATCACTCCCAATGGGTTGATCAAGGTAAAAAAGGATGTAAACGCTAAAATGCCGAAAGGGATTAGTTCACTCATTCTTGTATTTTTCGCAAATGTATATGTCGATGTTAATATATAGCTGCATACCGGGGGTGATTTTTGTCATTAGAGAAGGCGTTGAAGGGTGGGGCGCCTAAGGAGATTGTGTTCTTGTGTTTCTATGAATGGTGTGTCTTTGCCTCAACGCAAAGAAGATGAGATTGGCCCGGCTTGGGATGATATAACTGAAAAAATTATTGCGAACGCAGCGTATCTGAAAAGAAATTTGTATGTTGCTCTCATCTTTTATTTATAGAGTCGATATGCCATTAAATAGTATTATAAAACATCTTCAGGCCGATGAAGAGTTATGGAGCCAGGCCATCAAGCAGTGCTCGTATTATAAAAGTGGAGAGGTTGTTTATGAGCAGGATACAAAAATGAAACATGCCTATTTTGTAAACAGCGGACTGCTAAAGATTTATCGCATAGGCTCTAAGGGGGAGCAACAGATTGTGCGCCTGGTGAAAGAAGGTGATTTATTTGGTTTTCATTCCTTACTGGGCGATGAGCCCGAAGTAACCGCTTGCGAAAGTTTGACGGACAGTGAAGTGTGTGTGATTCCCGGAGATGCCTTTAGGCGGACCATCACTCAAAACAAAGAATTAGCAGATTTACTCATCAAGAAAACATGCGACGAGTTGAAGAATTCATACAATTCGCTTGTTGAATTGTCGCAGCGAACGGTGCGTGGTCGTTTGGCTAACTTACTGCTAAAACTTCACGATTCATTTAAAACGTCGTCCGATGAAGCCATTCCCCTTGTTATCTCAAGGTTAGATATGGCCCGGTGGATTGGCACATCAAAAGAGTCGGTTAGTCGCTTAATTACAGAGTTTAAAAATGATGATATCATTCGATTTGATCGTCGCGAATTGATTATTGCCAATAAAGAAAAGCTGGAAAGAATTATAATGCTATCATAAGCGATTACAAGCCTTTAGATAAAAAAAGGATGATGCTTGTGCACCATCCTTTTTTAATGCTATTTTCTATTCAACGGTAGTTCAATACCAAAACCTTTCTTTTTGTCTTCGTATTTAAGGAGAAGAGCAAAGATTAAGCCCAGCAGGCTGACGGCTGCAAACATTAAAATGGTGGCGGTATAATCTGCTACTTCCGGGTTGCCTGGATTGGTGGCATCAAGAATGCTTCCGGCAATGATGGGGAATCCCCAAAGGCCCAAATTTTGTATCGAATACATAAGTCCATATGCCGTGCCAATTTGGCTGTCATCAACTAGTCTCACCATGCTTGGCCACATGGCGGCAGGCACTAATGAAAATGCGATTCCTAAAAAGATAATTGGAGCCTGTGGTGGAAAGTAGGTCAGGGCAAAAATAAGGTGCACAGTCAGAAGAGTGGAAGCGCCAAAAATCATGGCGGTGGCACTCTTTCCTTTGCGGTCGATGAGCCATCCAAACAGCGGGGTGAAAAACATAGTTCCCAGAGGCAGTAGCGAGGTGAGTTTGCCACTATCGACAGATGTTAAACCAAATTTATCGGCAAAAAAGTCGGGTGCGTAGGCCAGAAATGGAAATACAGCGGAGTAAAAGGTAACACACAATAAAGCAATATAGAGATAGGCTCTGTTGCCCAACAGGTTGGTAAGGTCACTGATTTCGAACGATTTGGTGGGCACGCTTTTCTTAGTCTCTGCCTGTAATTGATTGTCCAGTTTAGCATCGAGCAGGGTGTAGATGATAAACACCAGCAGGCCTGTGCAAACTAAAATAGCTGCCAGCCAGATGGCTCCGGTCAGATTGGCACCGTCTTTTGCTACAGCCGGAGAAATATTTAGGGCGGCAAAAGTTCCCAGGCGTCCAAAAGCAACTTTTAGGCCAAAGGCCAGGGCTAAATCTTTACCTTTAAACCATTTGACCAAAATTTTGCTGACAACCACGATGCTGGTTTCCGCTCCCAAGCCAAAAAAGAAGCGACCGATCAGCATCATTTTTAATTCGGGGGAGTAGTTCGGGAGGAAGGCACCCATCAACTGGTAGCCAAAGCCGTCATTGCCGTAATAATCGGATGCGCCATAGGCCGTTAGAACTGCGCCCAGGGCCATGAAAAATACAAAAGAAAAGCCGGTTCGTCTGATTCCCAGCTTGTCGAGAATAACCCCGCCAATAACTGCCATTAAAAGAAAGGTGTTGGGCACGGAGTAAAAAGACACGAATAAGCCGTAGTCTTTATTGGTAAAATCAAATTCGGCTCTAAGCAGGTCTTTTAAAGTTGAAAAGGCATCGTAAAAGTAATAATTGACTGAGAGAACAAAGCCAACCAGAAGAAGAACGCCCCAGCGCATGGCAGGTGACTCGTTCAGTGCTTTTTTTATTGTATCCATTGGTTTTATCTAGTATTGGTTTTGAATTAGTTGGCAAAATAGCTAATTCCGCTATCTTATTGTCTGATTTTTGATAGCGAAGTTAGATCAGCATGGTTTTGAAATGCTCAAACTCGTATTCGAAGTTGGGAGTGAAGATGCCTTTCCTTAGTTGGCTGTTTATTTCGTCAACCGACCAAAAACGGACTTCATCAACTTCGTTTGTATCAATCTGAAATGGACCTTTATGCTGAGTTTTGAAAACAAAAACCAGCTCTTTCTCAACTTCACTTGTCCAGATGTATTGTTTAATGGCTTGAGCATTAAACTGCTGCAGGCCTATTTCTTCGTGTGTTTCGCGTTGGAGAGCCAGCTCAATACTTTCGCCCGATGCCACATGGCCGCCTACAGCAGTATCCCATTTACCCGCCTGAATCAGCTTGTTTATGGGGCGTTTTTGTAACAGAATTTGGCCCTTATCATTCACTACATGAAGGTGAACTACCGGGTGAAGCAGGAACGAATGGTTGTGCACATGGCTGCGGGGCGCTGAGCCGATAATGCGTCCTGCATCATCCACCAGAGGGAGCCACTCTTCGTTTTTGAGTTGTTGATTCTGTCTTTTTTTAGACCACCATTCCCATGCCAGAAAAATACCCATCACCACGAATAAGCCGGCACTGCCTAAAAACTTCCAGATGGCTGTGTTTTCTAAAAAAGACGACGCGATGGTAGCCAGAGAATAAACCAAAAGGAGCCAGAATAATCGTTTCATGCTTTGCTGCATAAGCCATATCTGGTAGGGGTTCATGTTGATGTGTTTTAAATAGCGTTGACTCATCTGTAGCATCAGGTTATGCTTCGAAAAAATCGAAAACCCAATTAATCCTGTCATGATGAGGCTGATGATGCCTGGCTTGAGCATAAAAAACAAGTCGTTGTTTAATGCGATAGAAGTTAATCCCAGCGCGATAATCAAACCTACATCAAATAGAATAAAGCGTTCTATTTTTTGGTTTCTGATGTATTCAATAATGAGCTCGATCAACCCAATTGAAATGGCTACAATCAGCCCGTAGATGGTTCCCCAAATTTCATCAACAACAATAAAAACAATGATTGGCAAAAAGCCCGGTAGTAGCTGTTTTAGCAGTTGTAATTTACTCATAAATGCTTCGCTTGAGCTGCGAAGATAAGAAACACCTAATTAATTACAAGCTTGTTTTTTATCGTCTCCTGGTGGTGCTATAGTGCTCGATATTTAATGTTTTTAGACCTTGCTCCAATCCTTTTTATTACTTTTGCCTACTGATTCTGGAGAAACATTACTTATGAACGGTTATACAATTCAGTTACTGATTCCATTTGCTTCCTTCATCTCATTTATGATGGTATTCTTGTCAATACCAACCATTTTGAGGGTGGCCCATTCTAAAAATTTATTTGATGAACCCAACCGGCGGAGTGTACATCGCATGCGTATTCCAACACTTGGCGGGTTAGCCGTATTTATCGGCTTCTTGTTTACCTATTCGCTGTTTGTCGACTGGTTTAAGTTTATTGAGATACCGTTCCTGATTCCGGCTTTGCTCATCATCTTTGGCATTGGTATTAAGGATGATATACTAGTGACCGCACCCATGGTAAAATTGGCAGGACAGCTTATTTCTGTGCTTATTGTTGTTGGTTTGGGAGGCCTGCAAATTACCGATTTTCATGGTTTTTTCGGATTGCATCCTGACCCTTTCTGGGGAACCGTTTTAACCATTGTTGGAATGGTGTTTATCATCAACGGTTTTAACCTGATTGATGGGATTGATGGGTTAGCTGCTATCACTGGCATTATTACCATGATATCCTTTTCTGTATGGTACTTCGTTAATGAGGAATACCACATTCCTACGCTGGCTGCTGCTCTAGTGGGCGGGCTTCTGGCGTTTGCCTACTATAATATTTTTTCGAAACGGCAGAAAATATTTATGGGCGATACCGGTTCTCTTGTGTTGGGCTTTTTGGTGGCAGTGGTGGCAGTCCATTTTAGCGAGTTTAATCGTCCTGATAACCAGTATAAACTGTTGCATACCATGAACAGTGCACCGGCAGTGGCAATCGCTATTTTGATTGTCCCAATCGTGGATACGATGCGCGTTTTTATGTTGAGGGTGGCTAAGGGAAATTCGCCATTTATGGCCGATAAGAATCACATTCACCACCGAATGCTGGCTTTAGGTTTAACGCATTTACAGATTAGTTTAATCATTGGGGCTGTCAATATCGCATTTGTTATTATCGCTTTTCTATTGCGTAATTGGGGCATGCTCAAATTAAGTATATTCGTACTTTCATTAGGGTTTACAGTGGCCTACGTGCCATCCATAGTACTGGCCTACAAACGCCGACATTTTATACGCCGATTGCGCAGTATAAAAAAAGTGAGATAATACTTCTCTTTGCTTACTGGTTGGGCGCTTTTTTTTAAAAGGGCCCACTGTTTATCAGGCTGATAAGTTGTATGGCGTTTATTGGTGTAAACATCTGGCTTTAGATTGCTGTTATATAGTCTGATATTTATGGATAAGGCCCTTGCTACTGAATAGCGTTTGGAGTTATTGAGATGTAAAGCAAAATTCATAAATTTCAGGGTTAAAAAGTTAATGAAGCAAGCCGGTCGCAAAACATTAAACTGCAGTTATAATCGGTAAGTTCTAAGCCGCCAAGGCGGTACTAGTAAAGGCAATAGATTGAAAACATAAACACATGAAAACATTATCAGATATAGGCCTGATTGGCTTAGCCGTGATGGGAGAAAACCTGGTGCTAAACATGGCAAGTAAAGGCTACAACGTGGCCGTTTACAACCGTTCAACTGAAAAGGTGGATAGCTTTATAAATGGCAGAGGAAAGGGAAAAAGTATTGTTGGTACCTACTCGCTGGAAGAATTGGTGAACTCCATTGAACGCCCCAGAAAGGTGATGATGATGATTAAAGCAGGAGCGGCCGTTGATGCAACGATTGATGCATTGTTGCCGTTGCTGGAACCCGGTGATATTATTATCGATGGAGGAAATACCCATTATCCCGATACCAACCGACGAGTTCAATACGTAGAAAGCAAAGGTGTGTATTACATCGGCGCTGGTGTTTCGGGTGGAGAAGAAGGGGCTCTGTTGGGACCATCGATTATGCCTGGTGGCTCAAAGGCGGCCTGGGCATCTGTTAAACCTGTTTTTCAGTCCATAGCAGCCAAAGTTGAAGATGGCTCGCCTTGTTGCGATTGGGTTGGAGAGGATGGTGCCGGCCATTTTGTAAAAATGGTGCATAATGGCATTGAATATGGCGACATGCAGTTAATTACGGAGGCCTATCACATTATGAAGGATTTGTTGGGCTTGTCGGCTGATGAAATGCATGAAGTATTTAAAGAGTGGAATGAGCAGGAACTGGATTCTTACCTGATTGAGATTACTCGCGATATCATGGCTTTTAAAGATGAAGATGGAGAGCCATTGGTTGAAAAAATACTGGATAAAGCAGGCCAGAAAGGAACGGGCAAATGGACCGGTATTACCGCGCTGGATTTAGGCGTTCCTTTAACTTTAATTGGCGAAGCGGTGTTCTCGCGTTGCTTGTCAGCCATTAAAGATGAGCGGGTAGAGGCATCAACCATATTAACCGGACCAAAACCTGTTTTCGAAGGTGATAAAACAGCGTTTATTGCCGCCATTAAGGATGCTTTATATGCTTCAAAAATTGTATCGTATGCCCAGGGATACGCACTGATGCAGGCTGCGGCCGACGAGTATGGGTGGAAGTTAAACTACGGGGGTATCGCGTTAATGTGGCGGGGTGGCTGTATAATTCGTTCCGCCTTCCTAAGTAAGATCAAGGATGCATTTGATAAGGCACCGGGACTAACCAACTTGTTGCTCGATCCTTATTTTAAGGCAGCTATTGATAAGGCCCAAAAGGGCTGGCGTCAGGTGGTGGCAACGGCGGTAATGAATGGAATTCCCACACCGGCTTTTGCGACTGCACTGAGTTACTACGATGGGTATCGTTCAGCTCAATTACCTGCCAACCTGTTGCAGGCTCAGCGCGATTATTTTGGAGCACACACTTATGAACGTATTGATAAGCCTCGTGGCGAGTTTTTTCACACCAACTGGACTGGTAGAGGAGGCGATACAGCGAGTACAACCTATAATGTTTAGGTCCTGATATAAGAAATTGAGATAAAACCGCCCAGTCAAATGCTTGATTGGGCGGTTTTTTTTGCCCCTTGTAGAATGGATTCGTAAATTGATAAGTTTTATCATCCTTTCAATACCTTATTTTTTTTATTATTGCATAAGAAATGTCATTGGGGAGAATAGATATGTCAATCACAATTGATAAGGCGATGCTCGTTCGTTTGCGTAAGGGAGATGAAGAGTGGTATAAAATGATTTTTACTGAATTGCAACCGGCATTGGTGAGTTATGCCAAAGAATATGTGATTGATGCTGATATGGCGGCTAATCTGGTGCAGGAAGCCTTTCTGGGGCTGTGGGAAAGGCGTAATGGCATAAAGGAGGGTACCGTTCTCAATGCATATTTATTTAAATCGGTACGTAATAATTGTCTGAATTACCTGCGTCACTTGAAGGTGGCCGACCGGTATGTCGGACAGGTGAGTGTGATGAGCCTAAACTACGAAGCCTTGAAGGATAAAAGTGCAGAGCGCTTGCTGGAGGCAGAAATAATGGAGCGCTTGCATGCTGCTATTGATAAAATGACACCTCAATGCCGTAATGTATTTGTTCTCAGTCGATTCGAGGGGCGAAGCTACAAGGAAATTGCCCAGGAGCTGGGCGTTGCTGAAAAAACAGTTGAAAATCAAATGGGAAAAGCCCTAAAAGTTGCCCGAAAGGAACTTCAAGAGTTTTTACCCATTACACTTGTTCTTTATAATATCTTGCACTAATTAGTGCTTATTCGGGCCAGAGAGGCATTTCTGTTTCATCATCCCAATACGGGCCCCACTGAATTTCTGTTAGCACATCATGGTCGAAAAACAGGTTTAGGCTGAAATCCGAATTAGAGGCTAAGCTCTGGTTAGGGACCACCTCTGTCGATAGGTCTTCGAGTTCAAAATCACCTAAGTTAAACACTTCCATTTGCTCCATCACTTCACCCTGGCTAAGGCCAATCAGGTCAATGCCCTCGAATAGTACTTCTGGAGATGCTGTGGTGATGGAGGTTAAGCGCCAGTTACAGTCTTCTTCAAACGACAATGATAAATGGTGATTGTCGTAGTGCCAGGCTTCCATCGCACCCGATTCATCATCGCCATCCATCGGCTCTACTTCTGTTGGCTCTCCCAAAAGTTCTAAAACTTCAGGGCGCGATAAGCCAAATATAATAGTATCAAGGCCTTGTCCTAAGGAAATTTCTTTCATTGTGTTGTCTTTATAATTTGTTGCAAAAGTAGCTAATTATCAGATGCCTTTAAGGCGTCGGCTGGCTTTTTTTAAGGCTTGATTTTTTTTATTACTCAAACGCTTTTCAACAGATGCTCGTGTTGGCTTGGTTTTAAAGCGCTTTTTTACCGGTGCTAAAGCTTTTGACAGGAGCATGTAAAACTGCTCGATGGCCGCTTCTTTGTTTCTTATTTGTGAACGACTCTCCTGATTGGTGATAATCAATTCGTTGTCTGAAGTGAGTTTTGAGCTCAGCTTTTCAATAAGTCGCTTTTTTTCAGTTAAACTAAGCAGCTGGGAGTGTTCGATGTTAAATCGTAAAATAACTTTCGTGTTTGATTTATTAACGTGCTGACCACCGGGGCCACTGCTTTTGGCTGATTGGAAGTCCAGTTCGGGTATAAAGTTTCTGTTATTAATTGGACGCATGTGACAAATTATTGAGTAAAGGTATTTAAATTGATTTTTGATTACAGTAATTTGTAGTTACTTTATTTTTATTTATCCATTCGACATGAGGCATCTACTCATAATCATTTTTTCACTATCTGTAACCATGGGTAGTATGTGTCAGGAGTTTATTGGCGTTCATACCAGTCCATACCTGCCCTTTGTGAGCTTAAGCAATCAACCAGCTGAGCTAGCCAGGCACAATGCCAGATGGAACATTAATTTCCTCATGGCTAATGCTGGTTTGTTGCAAAGTCAGAGCTTCGCTTCGCACGGATTTTGGGATATGTTGGGAAAGGTAGGGATGGGCGATTTAAAGTATTTTCTGGCAGCAGAAGAGTCGCTGCTCTACCTTAAGGGACGCATGATCATTCCATCAATTACCTATAAGTTGAATGAGCGTCATTCGTTTGGCTTGACCATGAGTGTGCGTGCCGATGGAATTTATAATTCCTCCAACGATGATTTCCTTAAAATATTCAAAGGGATTGATGATCCGGATGGCTTAAAAGATATTAAGGATGAGTATTTCCGTTCGCTGGTGAGCAGTTGGGTTGAATATGGGTTTGCTTGGTCATCTACCTTTTTCAGAGATGATAACCACTGGCTAACGGGCGGTGCGGTGGTTAAGCTTTTGCAAGGGTCGGGTGCCGGTTATTTGGAAATGAATGGAATTGATGTGATGTTTGATAAAGAACGGATAGCACATTTCGATATGAATCTGTCCTATGGCTTTAACGAAAGTTTGGCCAAAACAGTTGATGGTGGCGATATTGTTGAGCAGTCTGGTGATTTTGGCATAGGTTTAGATTTGGGTGTGAGCTATTCATACCTGCCCGATCACCTTGCGGGTGTTAAGGATCTGCCCTATAAGTATAAGTTGGGGTTTGTAGTTTCAGATATTGGTTACATTCGTCACCGCGAAACCAAACAGCGAACAGCCATTACCGTTGCAATGCAAGATGTTCCCTATAGTCGCTTTATGGGCGTGCCAACACTCGAAGCACTTAAGGATTCAATCATCAAATCGGTTGATATATCGGAAACAGTCGGAGGAAACTTCAAAACTAATTTACCAGTTTCTTTTGGCTTAAGTGCTGATTACTGTGTTCACCCCAAGTGGTTTATTCATGGAACGGTACTTTATAAACCCAACTACTACGGCACATTGCTTAGCCTTGTAAATGTATCTATTTGGCAATATAATTTAACAATGAGATATGAGACCCGAAAGATTGGCGTTTATTTGCCACTTGGCCATAACAATGTGTTAGGATGGAATATGGGGCTTGCAGCTCGTTATGGCAACTTTTTCATTGGATCTTCAACGGTGTTAAGTAATATACTAGGCAAGGTTAACGGGCAGCAGTTTGTTTACTTTGGAATGTCTGTTCCCATTGGCTCACTATGAAAGTAAGCGCTTGCAGTGTATTGCCAACGAATGATGGGAGCCATACAGTATTCCTTGGTGATTCATAAAGGTTGAATCGCTGCGGTTGAGGTCCAGTACGTCATTATTAAAGCTGGCAGCAGAGGCTTTTATTTCGTTAAAGATGCAGGCTGATGCAGCAAAATCCCATATACTGCCGCCGCCATCGTTCTTTTTAGGGAACTTGAAATAGATGGCCGGCGAATTCTCCAGCACCCACATGGCGTTCATGGCTGCACCTCCATGACTGATAATATTAAGCTCTCCGGATGCAAAGCTTTTCAGTTGGGTGATAATTGCATTGTAATCTTTGTGCAGTGTCAAACTGCGATCACAAACCAGAGTCAAGGCTTCGTTTTGCTGATGAACCGTCCAGGGCTGCTGATTTTTAAAGGCTCCTTGCCCTTTGATGGCGTGATAAAGCGTAGCTTCAACCGGGTTATAAATAACGCCTATGTGCGGATGGCCCTGTTTGTCCACTAAAGCAATGGAGACTGAGTAACCATCAGTTTGCTCAATAAAAGGCAGCGTGCCATCCAGCGGATCGATGCACCAAAAGAAGTCTTTTTCAAAGCGACTGTGGTCGTCAGCGGTTTCCTCGCTTAGCAGTGCCAAGTCATATTTTTCGATGGACGCCTGTAAGGTGTTAAGGATGAGTTGCTCGCTGGCCAAATCAACTTCGGTAAACACCTGCGAGGCTAAACTGTTGCCTCCTGCTTTTTGGTGAACAGCAAATTGTTCCTGACTGCGTTGGTGAATTAACTCACCGGCTTGGGTAGCGGCATTGATGGCACAGGAGGCTAATTCTTCTATATGTTGCTGGGTGAGTTGCATTTTTTTAGTCTTTATTGTAGAGTTGGGCAATCACTTCGCGGGCCAGGCGTTCGCTATAGCTGTTAATTTTCCAGTGGTCTGGGCTCCATCCCTTCAGGAAGCGATGAAAATCCGTCCAGGCAAGCGGGTACAGCTCTCGCCATTCCTGTTCAAGTTGTTCACAATCAATATTTGGTTGTTTATTTGTTACGGCAGTTTTTAATGCATCAAAGTAGAAGTCCAGAATCTGTTTCTCCATGGCTTCACAGTCGTCTTCATATAAACAGCTTCCAATAAAGTAGGCCACATCCTTCATGCCACAACCACCGCCCACATACTGAAAATCAACAGCAGCTACCTGTTTGCCATCTTCCGAAAAACAAAAGTTGGCCAGCTTGGCATCGCCGTGCACAAAGGTGCGGTACTGACAGCTATTTAGTAATCGATCAATGGCCGGAGCAGCTGCCTTAAGTTGTTGGTCATCCATTATTTTGAGCTCATCGGGCCGTGTATCCAGATGCCAGTAGGTGCCAACTTCCCAAAGCTTATCAGGCGATTGCTGCAGAAAAGTAGCATGGAAATACGCCAACCATCGCAAGCAGGTTTGGATTTCGGTCCAGCTGACACTGGTCATCCGTTTAGAGAACCCTGAGGCATTTAAGTCTTCCATTACCATCACCACCTCTTCACCCAAGTGCCTTAAGGCCAGAATGTGTGGTGTGCGGCAATTGTTGTCGCACGCCTTATTCCAGAACTCGTACCAGGCCGTTTCCACTTTATAGGATTTTAGTTTGCGCTGGTGTGAGAAGTTCGTGTTCCAGCCGCGCGGATGCCTGGTGCTATCAGGCAGTTTAACGTGTTTCACTACCGCGCTTGGGTATGGCGCGCCATGCAGCTCAACCCGGATGATTTGACCGTAGCCGCTCCAAAGGTTCTGGATGGTTTCTATCTTGCCAATGCCCGTTGCACCGGTGGCTTGTATTAGGATGTCTGTTAACTGTTGATTCATGTTTACCCGTGATAATTGAGGCGCAAAGATACTATTTTGCTTTTTTAGGTTTCAAGCATTGCTTTAAGTACTTTGTAGTCGGTTTTACCAGTGCCCAATACGGGTATTTCATCCACTCTGATTACTTCGCGCAGTTTAGCAATGGGGGCTACTCCGTTTTTAAGCAGGTAGTCATTGGCTTCGTTCAGGTCAATGTTTTCTTTGGAAAACAAAGCGATGCGCGGTGGCTCACTTTTGTCGCTGCCTTCAATGGCCAGCACCTGCTCATCATCTTTACCGTATTTGTCGAGCAATATTTTTTCGATGAATGGCAGGCTAATCATTTCACCGGCAATCTTAATGAATCGTTTGAGACGACCTGTAATAAACAGATAGCCTTCATCATCCAGGTAACCTAAATCGCCCGTTTTGTAATAGCGCTTACCATCAATGGTTTCAAATGGCTGCAATTCTGGTTGGTTCAAATAGCCTTCAAATACATTGGGGCCACTCACGTAGATCATCCCGGCTTGTCCGGCTGGTTGAGCTTGTCTGGTCTCTAAATCCAGAATTTTAGCGTTGATGCCCGGCAGAAACTGACCAACGCTGTTGAGTTTCTGCTTGGCTTGAGGGTTGAGCGTTAGTACGGGCGAGCATTCGGTAATGCCATAGCCTTCGAGGATAAGTCCGTTGTTGGTAACGGCTTCGAAATGATCTTTTAACGAGGTCGGCATGGCTTCGGCGCCCGATATGGCAAATTTCACCGACTTGAAAGCATAGGCAGCACTGGTTCCTTCGGTCAATAAGAGCTTTAGAAAGCCAGGTGTACCAAGTAATACATTCGCTTTAATGTGTTTCAGAATGCGCAATACTTCCCGCGAATCGGTTGGATTAGGGGTATAACCCACTTTTACTGCTGTTAGCAAAGGCATAATGTTGAGTACCGTAAAACCAAAGCTGTGAAACGGAGGTAGAAACGACAAGAAAACCTGGTTGTTATCGATTTCAACCAACTGAAAGGCAGCTGATAGATTGCTGATTATATTACGATGTGATAAAGGCACGGCTTTAGGTAAGGCTTCGCTTCCTGAAGTAAAGAGAATGACTGCTGTATCTGGTTTGTTTTTGGTATTGATCAGCAGTTTAGGAAACCGAGCTTTTAGTGCGCCTCTCACCTTGGTGAGCAGCGATAGTTGTGGGACTTTCTTTTCAAGCAGGATGATTTTTTGCTTGATCTCCTCCGGCAGCTGTTCATCTATCTTATCGACAAATGCGCCGGCTGACAGAATGGTATTGACGCCGGTGGTTTCCAGGCAGTGAAGAAGCACTTTTTTACCAACGGTCCAGTTGAGCATCACCGGCACTTTGCCGGCTAGGTAACAGGCGGCAATCAGCAAGGTGGTGCTTTGCAGGGCAGGCAGTAAAATGCCCACACGCTGCTCTTTGATGTCTTTTTTGAGTAGCTCGGCCACCACACAGGCTTTTAAAAAGAACCCTTTTCGGGAGGTAGAGCCCAGCATGGCATCGTAGCAAAACGGATCGTTTCCGTGCTGCGAAAAGGTGGAAATGAATTGCTTTAGAATCGTATCCTGATTGGGAACGGCCAGTCGCTTCACCTCGCTAAGTGGACGATGCAGAGTGGATGGTTTGAGGTCATTTTCGCTTTTAAACTCACCCATGGCCACCAGGCATAAATCCTCTACGGTCCTAATTTCGTTGATTTGTGGGGCTGAAAAACTCGGAAACTGATTCTCCACCTCAGAAATAATTTCCACAATATTAAGTGAGTCAGCACCCAGATCCAATTGCAAAAAGCTCTCTTGCTGAATGCTCTGCTCATCAATCCCCAGGATGGAGGCAATGCTGGCCCGTACTTGCTTCAAAACAGCATCTGGTATCGTTTGATTAGATGGCGTGGTTTGGTTTTTAAGTGTTTTATCCGAACCGGCAATGTTCTCGGGCAGTTCCCTGATTAATTGCGGTGCTAAAAAGTGGTAGCGGATAAAGGATACGGCCTCTTCTCCATGCACATTGTAAACCTTTTCCAGGTAACGGTTAAATTCTGCTTTGCCTTCATGGCTTTTAGCCCTTGCTTCATTTGTAATGTTTACAAATTCAACCCTTACAGATCGTTTCGGCATCCAAAACAAGAGGTTGGCCAGCACAAGTCCGATTGATTGGAGCAGAGTCGTGAAGAATGAGGGTGACTTCCCCATCCAGGCTTTGGACCAGCGGCTGCCCCACAGTCCGCCAATGCGCACGGCAATCACCTCGGCATTATCGGGCATATTTTGCACGCTTAACTGTGCACTCTGCTTGTTGATGATGCGTTCGTAACCCTGTCCGGCTATTTGCCCGCTGGGGTATAGTACAATGTTCTTGTTCATCATCAGCCCTTTATCAACCGACGAAACAATCTGTTCCAGTACATTGGTATTTCGGCTGCCACCCTCTAAATCACTTACGCGCACGGCTCCCCAGGCTTTAAACAACCATTTGGCAACCGGTATGTCAAAGTAGGATGCCAGCATAACGGGTACGGCCGATGTGTACTTGTACAAATAGGCAAACAGAAGGATGGGATCCATTATGGCCTGATGATTGGGGAGAATCAGTTTGGCTGAAGGGGTATTCAGTAGTTCCTGTCCCTTTACGCTCACCTTGTAGCGGGCGCCAAGGATAAAACGCAGCAGTGCAAACAGTGCTTTGGCGATGCCTATTATGATTGGATGATGTTGTTTCATGGTTATTAGTTCTGATAATAACTGTAATGTTTCTGTTGGCTATCAGCTATGGCAACTAAATTTCTGCCTTTTAACTGATAAACTATAAGGACTTCAGTTGGTTGGCGCCAGGTATGCGCAGCCAGGCCACAACCGTTATGATGAGTGTGATAGCAGCCACCGCACCAAATACCATCAGTGAGTCGGCCATGGATTCAACCACCCCAAAAATACCGGCTGATAACAGGATGAATGAGAATAGCATCAGGTTGTTGTAGGCCAGTATCAGTCCCAGCTTGCGTCCGTGAACCCGATCTTGTATAAACGAATTTAAGGGTATTTTAAAGATGCCTGCAAAAAAGGCGGTCAATACAATTAGTACAGTAAATAATAGAGTGGATGGATTGACAATGAAAATGGTGGAGACACAAAGTAACATGCCTAATCCGCCCATAGGTACCAGGTACATCTTAAGCTTGCGGTTGGAGATGACGCCGGTTACATAACAGCCGGCACCGATGCCAATCGCCACTAAGGCCATGATGGTACTGGTGGCCGTATCAGATAAGTCAAGCATATTGCGGCAGTGTACAGTGATGTTCATCTGCAGCAGTGAGCCAATGGCCCAAAAAGTAGCCAGGCCGATAATCACGATATTCAGGCCCTTAATCTGTTTACTCCACTTGTAGGAACGAATCAGAAAAAGGATTGGATTGAGCGTGGTCTCATCTTCATCGTCAGGCACCGATTCTTTTGGGGCAATTTTTAAGCTGAACAGCCAGCCTATTATGGCAAAAAAGATAAGGGCCGCGCAAACAATAAGTGTTCTGTAAGGCGATAAGGATTCAACCAGGCTAATGTCCGAGGTAACCCCGGCTATGTATGTCCCTATGAGTACACCCATAAAGGTCAGCATCTCCATGGCGCCGGTTCCAAAAGGAATCCCTTCTTTACCACCAATATCCCGGATGATGCCATATTTAGCTGGAGAGAACAGGCAGCTTTGCAGGCCCATCAGGAAGATGGCAAACATGGTAATCGCCACATTCTGTAAGATGAATCCCAGCGATGCGATGGCCATGATAGGTATTTCGTACAATTTAGCTCGCTGGATAATTTTAGCCTTGGAATGATCTCGTGCCAGTTTACCGGCAATAGGTGAAAAGGCAATGTAAGGCACCACAAACAAAGCTGATGCCAGCATAATGACGATGGACTCCTGATCTTTCATCATCCAGGTGGTGGAGATAAAAAACACCAGGTATTTCAGGTAGTTATCGTTCAGCACCCCTAAAAAGTTGGTGATGAAAAGCGGAAGCCAGCTTGTATTGACTGTTTTATTCATAGCAAATGGTTTAAGGGGTAAGTGCAGTGAAGCAACTTACCCCTGCAAATATAAACGATGCAGACTTGATCTTCACCTAATGGTTGGATATTAAAGTACGCTACTCGGTTTCAGGCCTGTGTTGATCAGCAATAGCCTCAGCTTCGGCCTTTTCTTTATCCAGCCAGTATTTATTGATGCGGGCGATGCCTAAGGTCAGTAAACCTATGATGGACAGAAACAGCATTTTACTGATGCTGGCATCTCCCGCTATGTCCCAGAAAAACACTTTTGCCGTAGTCAGGATCAGTACCAATGAGCCCATGGCTCTGAAAGCGGCTGCCCGGGTGTGTGCTCCCCATGCAAAGATGAGTAGTGCATACACAATGTAGGATATGGAAATCGCCAAAGCACGACTCATAAACGTAATGTCATAGGCTGTCCACAGGTTTTTGATTTGGATGGTGACCAGGCCGGCTACAATGATATTGGCGGCTATGGCCATCAGCGTGCTCAGGTTGGGGCTTTTCGCCTGCTCCATTTTAGAACCATAGAAACCAAAGGCGGCTAAAGCCATCCAGGTGAGGGCTCCGGCATTTAGAAATGGCAGATATTTAATGCCCAACAGCTCTATCCATTTCACATCCCAGGCGACGGTAAACCAGTAGATAATCAGCATCAGCCAGGCGGCGTAACTCACATAAATTAATTCAAATGTTTTGGTGAAACGCCCAATGGAGTAGGTGCTGATAACCACCAATAGCCAAAGTAAAGTCGTTGCCACATACTCAAGGCCGTAAATGCTCATTGGCTGGATGTTGGATGCTGATATGGCAAAAAGCAGTAAGCCCAGGCAGGTATAAATAATGGCCGGAAATGGCTTTTTATCCGATAAGTAATAGATGAATGCGGATGTTGCCATAAAACCTAAGCCTACAATCAATAAAGGAAGCGTAAAAGTGATTTCGAAGCTGCCTAAGATATATATCGACCAAAAGATAAACAGCATGGCGTTAATTAAGCTGATGTATAGATTCCAGCCTGTGAAGCGATCTTTTTCGCAATAAGAGGCGTAAATAATTCCGCCCATATAAGTGGCAAAAAACGATGCCGCATAAAAGAAGGGGCGCCCCCAGGTCAATGGCTCAAAATAGATAAAGTAGGTGGCATAGATGAGTACGGTAATGGCAAATGCCATGGCGCGTAATTCAATCCAGCGCTTGGAGATGCTGACATACAAGGCCCCAACATTCAGAATCAGTACGTAGGCAAATAGCAGCCAGTCGTGATGCGGCTCTGCTTTCATAAACAGTGGCGATAGCAAGCCTCCCATGATGCTGATAAATATGAGACCACGCAAGTGGTATCGGTAACTCAGAAAGGTGGTGAGTGCGGTGAGACTGAGTACTGATATAAACGTAATGTTGTAGGGCCAGTTAAGGCTGGTGCTGAAGGCCACATAAGAGAAGGTGGCGTACACAACGCTCATACCGGTTCCGGTCAGCAGCTGGCAGGTGTTTAGCTGGTTCTTGCGGTAATAGCTGAACCCGGCAAACAGCAAGGTTAAGCCAATGGTAAAACCCGAAAGAACTCTAAGTTCGGCTGGAAACCAGTTGTTTTCGAATACAATCTTTAAAAAGTAGGTGAATGATGAAAACAAGAACAGAATGCCCAAGGTGGTTATCCAATGTTTCTTTATTAATTCAATCATGACTCTCAAATTTGGGTTATACATTAATTTGTTCACGATGTAAACTTACGCCGCTTTTAGAGGTGAAAGCAAACCAATAATTGATAAAAAAGGACTTCTAAAAATGAGTTTAATATGCAAATAGTTCAACAAAAAGAGTAATTTAGATGATTATTAAAGGACTTTTTAATATTGGTATATGGATGCGCTTGTTGATATCATCAATACCCTTTCGAAAACGGAGGTGAGTGAATTTGCCTCGTTCATTAACCGGCAAAAGCAAAAAACGAAGCGAAAAGATCTGGAACTTTTCTGGCTCTTGCACAAAGAAGGGGAACTGAGCTCCGCTGAAGCAGTACGCCGACTATATCCCGATGGCAATCAGGTGGCTTATCATGCTTTGCGCAAGAAGCTGATGAAGCATCTGACCGATTTTATCTATTTTAAACAGCTACGGAATGATTATACGGCTGAAGCGTTGGTTTCGGCTGAGGTGGCCATGGCCCGGTACCTTAAGGAGTTTGATATTATTTATTTGGCCTGGAAGAAGCTTAAAAAGGCCGAGCAGCTGGCAGTGAATAATGAACTATATGCATTGGCCAATCAAATATGCCGGCTGCAGCTCGACATGCCTCTGGAGAAGCTCAACCAGCCAATGGATAAAATCTTATCCCGAAAGAAACGTTACCTGCAGCTGGCCATTGAAGACGATAAGATTGATACGGCTTACAAAGTTATTCAGCACCATTTGCAGCGCGCTAAAGTGGAAGGCGAAACAAGCAATTTGCAGCACATCATTGAGCAAACACTGGAAGAGTTTGAGCTCACGCAAGCCATCTCCAACAGGCCTTCGGTGGTGTACCGTTTGATGTCCATTGCGCGCAGTGCTGCCAAGTCGGGCAAAGCCTACTACCAGTTTGAGCCGGTTTTGTTACACTTCTATCGGAACATGGAGCTGGTGGCCAATCCATCAGCCAACGACAAAGTATATGTAGCCCGTTTGCAATACATGGTGGCCCATGCGCTGTTTCGTAATAAAAAGTTTAGCCAGTCTCTCGAATTCATTTACCAGCTAAGGGAACAAATGCGCCAGGTGGCCCGGAGTGAATACACACGTTTGTTACCACGCTTCACCCAGTTGTATTGTGCCTTGCGCTTTTTTACGGGACACATCAATGAGGCCATTCGCATGGTGGATGCCGCCTTTATGCAGAAGCTGCGATTGAAGCCGGAGGAGGTGCTTAACCTGAAACTGAATAAGGCCATCTATCATTTTTTCAATGGGGAATATAAGGTGGCCCTGAATGAGTTAATGAGTATTGAGCACAGCAATGCCTGGTGCACCAAAGTGGCGGGTATAGAGTGGGTTCTGAAGAAAGAACTTCTGGATTTATACATTCAATTTGAATTGGGTAAGCTCGATATTGCCTCCAACAAAATTCGTGGGTTACTCCGCCAGAAAGAGCTGTTTGAGAAGAGGCCCCAAATGGAGCGGGTGAAGGTGTTTCTGCAGTTGGTTAATCAGATCGTTGATGAGCCATCGGTGGCTTCTACCGCAGCTTTTAATGAGGCCGTTGAAGCATCTTTTGACTGGATACCCATTGAGCAGGAAGATTTACATGCTTCGGTGTACTATGCCTGGCTGAAATCAAAGATTGTGGGAAAGGAAGCCTACAAAGTGTTGCTCGATTTGGTTTTGATTGAGAATCAAAGTGTTTAACAAGCTTTGTGAGGAGTGGCAGATTATTCTAATTTTGCAGCATGGAAAATAATCAGGCAATAGTTCATCTGTCGGCTGCCAACCGAAATGCGTACCTGGAGTTAGAGGTTCCTGCCCGGTGGGTAAGCATCGAGGTATCGCGACACAACTGTAAGGATGTGCTGCTCGAAGTAGTAGATGAGAACGGCCAATCGAAAGGGAAGCCACTCGAAAAGTGCGTGCCTCAAATAAAAGCCAGCAATATTAAGGGCTTACGCTTTATGATGAATGATTTCAGCACCAAACCTATCGAAATTCAACTGACATGGAAATAAACAGTTTGGTAAAGTGGTTGTTTATAGCTCAAATACTTGTGTTAATGAGTTGTCAACAGCCGGGGCGTCATCCAATCTATCAATCGGGTGATGTTCTTTTCAGAGGGTATCAGAATGGTTCGCTATCGCAGGCCATTGATGCAGTAACGCAAACCGACCATAACCATCACTACACTCACATGGGCCTGGTTGAGGTGGCTGACGATACAGTGTGGGTGTGGCATGCCGCCCCGGATAAAGGCGTTTGTAAAGAGTTGCTTGTCGAATTTTGCCTGGAGGAAACAGACTCGGTTGTTGTTGGGCATTACCGCATTAAAGGCCTTACCGCCGAAAGCATCACACAGGCATTGGTGTTTGCCAATCAACAATGGGGGCAGCCCTACAATTACTCTTACATCCTGGAGGACGAGGGCTTTTATTGCTCCGAGTTTGTTTACGAAGCCTTTGCATCCGATTCGGTGTTTACCCTAAATCCAATGACCTTCGTCGATCCGCAAACCGGCGACTTTCATCAGGGCTGGAAGCACCATTACCAGGAGCTGGGAGTGGCCATTCCCGAAGGGGAGCCCGGCTGTAATCCCAATGGCATGGCTGCCAGCGAACGGCTGGAGTTTATCGGCTTTATTAACTAGGTATTTATTCTATTAGTTCTAAGTATTCTAACAAAGGTGTCTTTACTTCGTTCCGATATCAGAAGATAGGGAATCCAGATACACATGTAAATTACTCGACGAACTAAATCAAGGTTTGTTTCATTGTCAAAAGAGGCAATGTCGAAAGACGTGGCTATAATGTTGTCAATTACTATAAAGATGAAGTTAAGCGTGATGTAGGCTATAAAGACTCTTGGGAAAATAGAGCGTCTCTGATAAAACAGAATCACATTCAAGCACGAGAAAATAAGAAAAAGAATGTTGAATACCATTTCAATAATAATAAAAGTGCCTAGCTCCAAGGAGTATTCATCGGATGAGGCATTAAAAATATGCTCCCAATTGTTTAAGTGAAAATAGCCAATAGAATAGATTGAGTAACTTAGGATAAAGGGAGTAAGAGTCACCCCAAATGCGATTAACACAATCCATCCGCCAATAGGTCGGGATTCGTTATTTGAAAGTGGCGATGGCAAGTCGTAATTATACAGCTTAGATGCAAGATAAATGCCGAATATGCATGTGAAAATAGCGATTATTATCATTTGGATATTTAGACTCCCTGAAGTTGTGTTGTCAGTTAGTCCTCCATAGTTATATAATTCATAGGAGAGTTCGTCACCTACGTTTTCGTTTTTTACAATGAATTCTTGGTAATCTTCTTTATTAACCGACTTAGTGGTGGTTTGATAATCATAGGACAAGAAAATCGATTTACCATTCTTGATAATAGTGTTGTAGAAATTAAATCCTGGGCCATGAATCGATGACCTAGAATCGGAAATGGTCCACTCTTCAGGTAGATTTAAGATTAATTCTTGTCGGTAACGAAGCGGAAACTTTTGCCACATTGGGCTCTTTCGTTCCGGGTATACGGTTCGCGATATTTCGTAGTTTAGTGCTTTGGCACTAAAAAAAGCGGTAATCTTACTTGTTGTTGAATCCTCTCTGGACCATATGTTTTTGATCAGATAGGACTCTTTCACTTCGAAACTGTTATTAATACTATCGTCTTTAAAAGTCAATAACTTTAAAGTGTCTATTTGAGGATAAGTAGAGGCATAAAATTGCAAATATTGCTCTTGAATATCATTAGTAGTGCTGTTTTTAAAGTGTTGCCTGTTTATTTCTGCATCGTAACCTTTGTATCTTGTAGTAACATGTAGTCGGGCATTCCCGCTATAATCCTTTATTGAATATTCTTCCGTTATTTTGGTTTCATAAAACAGGTTTGAATTCACTCGAGTGAGGTCGGTGGTGTTGTCATTGATTAACAAGGCAAAGCCATAGTCCGGTATTATGTTCGTGGCTAATTGACCCACCTGACCTGTAATAGTAGGATCTATAAATAGGGTATCATTGTTGAGTATTACACAAGCTATGCAGTGGTCAAAGGCTTCAAAACCTGGCGGTTGATCACTTATTTTATCACTTAGATAAGTGTTAACCAAAGCGGGATAGGCTTCTATGCCAATTTTGTTGAGTAATGTTGTTAGAAGCCAGGACTTCTCTTTGCAATCACCTGATTTTCTTTTGAAGATTTCGTTAGGATTTCGCGGCTTAAAGCTATAGATGCCATCTTCATTGCCTAAGTAGCGAATATCATTCTGTATATACCTTACAATACTTCTGGCAATAGCTTCCTTGGATTGGTAGTTCTGCTTTTGTTCAGCTATAAAGGTGCTTAGTTCCTTTGATAAAGGTGCATCTGTTTTGTATAGTTCAGATATGTATTGAGCTAATTTATGCCAGCTGATTTTTGAACTGAATATGACTTGTTTGTAGGGGGTGAACCAGCCAGGGATATCATCTTCATAATCGATTACTTCAGGGTTTTGAATGTGCCACACAAATTGAGTGGTCTCTCCTTTGGTTTTTATGGATGGTTGCGAAGCATTGTTGATTAGTTTGTATTGGTATTGCGATTGATTATTGGTTTGAAACATTAAGTAGGTTTCACCAATTGGAATAGAATAATTGAGGTTGCAGGTATTGTAAAATAAGCCTTCTTTGATTGGGTTAAAGCCGGTAATGGAATATGCATATTCTATAACGTCACCAACTCTTAAATCCTGTATTTCAAGAAAGGAAGTAAGTCTTCCATCGATAATGCCACTTTCCAGTCGGGTTTCACGCCTCAGTATTTCAGGTTGCTGTTTTGATAGTACATCAATGGTTTCATTCTTGCGGATGATTTTGACATAGTGATAGTCTAGATTTTGATAGTTTTGATCGTAGTTGATGTTGATGGTTGAAGCTTCCGAAAGACCATTAGAATTGATGATTTTTATAGCATAATGAAAGAAGTCTTCTTCCTGGTCGATATTAACCTGGTTGTCATAAAGTAGGTAGAGGTATCCATTAGGTATTTCGTTATCACGGATGGAATGAGTACTGGAAAATGCAACCGGATTAATCCAATTGGGTGTATTTGAAAATGAATCAGCAACAGTACAACAAAACAATAAATAAAAGAGAAGTAGATTAGTTCGTAAGCTCATAAGAAAGTAAATTTGCGACTTAAAAATATAGTTTATTTACGAAACGAAGATTATATCTGATACTAATAATTATGAGTATACTACGAAACATAAAAAGTGACTACGAGGTTTACGAAAACGTAAGTCTGGAATGTCTGGTGGCTATCGAGCGCGACGATTGTAAGCAAATTAAGGCTTATCGGAAGAAGTACAAAGGGAAAGAGCCTTTACCCAGTCAAAAAGTTGAAGGCTATCAATTTGTGATGGACGAGGAGTTTGAGTCTTTAAAGATTGATTTCTCACAAAAGCTGCAGTTTGAGATTAAAGATTTGGTGAACGTAAAGGGCTAAACCTTTTCAGATGATGCCTGTTACATGCAGGTAACAATATTTGGTTGACATGAAACAAATCGTTCTGATAGCAGCTACTATTTATGGGGCCTTGGCAGTGGTATTGGGTGCACTTGGCGCTCATGCCTTAAAAAAAGTATTAACCGCGGCGCAGCTGCAAAGCTTTGAGGTAGGTGTGAAATACCAGATGTACCATGCCATTGTGCTTTTGGTGATTGGCTTCTTCTTAACTTTTGAAACGCGCCTGCAGCACCTGATGGGGTGGAGTTTTATTGCTGGTACGTTTTTGTTCTCATTTAGTATTTACCTGCTAAGTTTATCGCCTCTGATGGGAGTTAGCCTTAAATTTTTAGGGCCGGTAACACCTTTGGGAGGCTTGCTAATGATTTTGGGTTGGTGTTTGTTGTTCGTGCAAGTTTGGCGTGGCTAGCAGGCAGCCTTTGGTGCAGCACTGTTTGGTGGTCGGTCCATAAGGCTATGATTATTTATTTTTTACCCAGTCGTGGAGGTTGACATGGCTTTGCTTCAGCACTATTTTAGCACAAGGATGTAACTACTTGTTATGGCTGCAACAACACCTATTTGGCATCGAAATGAGCTTATTGTCGTTTTGGGCACAGTGTGGCTCCTGGCTTTTTGTTCAACGGTTGTTCGGGGGCAGGATAGAGCTCAGGATTTCAATCCCCTTGTGTTTGTGCAAGGCACTTATACCGATTGGGCAGACGCCCGCCATGCCGGCCTGCTTAAGTTTAGTATTTATGATAACCAGGTAGTGTTTTTTAAGGCCCAAAAAGGGGCTGGTGTGGACAAGCTCACTCCGGCCGATGTTAAACATTTTACCAATGGCAAGGCTGATGTGTATAGCCTGCCTGAGCTGAACCTGATTGGTCGAAATGGGAAAGAGAAGACCGTGCCGGCCTGTTTTGGCGTATTGCTAGAGGAAGGAACGGTTAACGCTTATGTGCTGCACATAACCAGGTTTGGCGGCGAGCCCGACCAATATATCGTTCTAAAACGTGCTAATCTTGATGCGGCAGGCGTAGTGGTGCCAGTCACCTTCAAACTGAAGAATGATCAGGTGAATACAGTCAGAGAGCAACTCGTTCAATTTTTTGGAGCAACAGGTTCTTTGCAGGCGCAATTGGATCAACTGGGTACTAAAGCCAATGGCTTTATCAATGTGCTGTCGATTGTGCAGCAGTATAACCAGACTGAATAGCGTGTGAGCAGCCACTTTAGCAGTTATCAGCTAAATTCGTCAAAGGCGATGTTGTCGTCCGGTACTCCCAGATTATAAAGCATCTTAAGGGTAGCTTCATGCATTTTAGGAGGGCCGCAAATGTAATACTCAATATCTTCAGGTTCTTCGTGTTGGCTTAAATACTGCTTGTAGATAATATCAGAAATAAACCCTGTATGACCAGTCCATTGGTCTTCGGGTTTGGGCGCAGACAAGGCTATTTCAAAACGAAAATTCGGAAACCTTTTTTCCAGTTGCCTGAAATCATCATCGTAGTAAATTTCTCTTCTGGAGCGGGCACCGTACCAATAGCCGATGGGGTATGGATATTGTTTGTTAAACAGCAAATCAAATATTTGCGAGCGTAAAGGGGCCATGCCGGCACCGCCGCCTATAAACATGATCTCCCGGGCTTTGGCCTTAACGTAGAACTCGCCGTAGGGCCCCGACATGGTGACTTTATCGCCTGGCTGGCGCGAGAATATGTAGGATGAACAGATGCCCGGATTTACCTTTTTAAAGTTATTTTGTTTGGTTAAAGGCGGGGTGGCAATGCGCACGTTAAGGGTCACTGTGTCGCCTTCGCCCGGGTAGTTGGCCATTGAGTACACGCGGTAAGTCTCTTCGTTATTGGTCATTTTCAGTTTCCACATATCCAGGTCGTTCCATTCGGCGGTGTATGGCTCGTTCACCACTATATCAGAGTAGTCGATGTTTATTTTAGGCACATAAATTTGGATATAGGCACCAGCCCTGAAGTCGAGTGTTTCGTGTTGAGGAAGCTCAATGATACACTCTTTAATAAAAGCCGCCACATTGCGATTGGAAACAACCCGGCACTCCCACTTTTTGATGCCTATAACTTCCTGGGGTATCTGTATTGAAACACTTTCCTGCACTTTGGTTTGGCAGGCGAGGCGCCAGTGGTTAAGTCGTTCTTTCCGGTTAAAGAAAATGGTTTCAGAGGGCAGTATGCTGCCACCACCCTTTGTAACTCTGCATTTACACATGCCGCAGGTGCCTTTACCTCCGCAGGCCGAGGGCAGCAATATATCGATGGCACTTAAGCTGTTGAGTAAGGTGGTGCCGGCGGCTATCTGCCACTGTTTATCTTCATTAATAGTGAGCGTTACCATGCCCTGGGCTGTTAGTTTGGCTTTGGCAACTAGCAACATCACCACAAATAGCATAATAATGATAAAGAATACCACCATGCTAAGCAGCACAACCGATAAAAGATACGGTGCCGGCATTATTTTTACAGCAAATTGTTTCCCTGTTTACTAATTACGCAAAAAACAGCCGCGTGTCAATATTAAAGTGCTCCTATTATTTGTTGTTTATGGCTCATCGGCAGTGAGCTAATTTGTCCTCTTGAGACGATGAGGTATTCTGGCAACATTAATGACTGTGCCCGGGTTACTAAAACGCCAATAAATTACGAGGTTAGTTCCTTCATTATACCTAACTTAAAGCTCCTGACAGAACAGGACTTTTGCTGTCCGATAAAAGTACTAATATGAAGCAGCGTATTCGTTTACTCCTTTCTCCTTCAGTTATTTGTTTACTGGTGCTATCCAGTGCGTTTTTTTTGCCCTTTAGTTTCTCTGCAGTCGATGAGCAATGGAAGGCTTCGTTTTGGCTGTTTATTTCCAACTCAGGAGGAGTGGTTGGGGTGCCGCTGATAACCATTGCATTTTGCGTAATCATTAGTTTGCATTACCAGGGCTTGAAAAATAAACTGCTGACCATTGTGATTTCGCTGCTGGTTTTTTCGGTAGTGTTAGGACTATTTGCGCGGCTTAACGAATTTTTTATCAAAGAACAGCTGCGGGTGGAACGGCCCAATATTAAGTATCTGAACCAGCACATGGGGTTCGACAGCCAAACATTTTACGCTTTCGAGGAAAAGGAAGAACGACAAGTGTTTATTGAGGGTTTTCTCGCGAACCAACCCAATAGAACCATTACCTACAATAGCAAGCCTGTGCAGCCAATTGTGCTTGAGCATTGGATAGATGAAACAGGCTATTCGTTTCCCTCGGGCCACTCTTTCAATGCTTTTCTGCTATCAACGCTGATGGCATACATTATTCTTTACATCTATTCGGACTTTAGGAGAAGGATGTTCTTTGTGTTGCCACTTGTATGGGCGGTTCTTGTAGCATTCTCCAGAGTCAATCTGGGGGTGCATTCACCTATTGATGTCAATGCAGGGGCTTTATTGGGAAGTGTTATTGGTTATCTGGTAATTGTAACCGGATTTATTGACCGGCAACTGATACAGAAGTAGATGTTGGGTTGGTGGTGGATGGCAGCAGAACGGATAGTGTTGGGAAATTGAACAAATCCGTTCTGTCATCTCTGGTGAGAGATTGCTGCTCACCTGATAAAAAGATGTTCGCTTCTTTCTTCAGGTCCACATTTTGTACCACTTATTGACCGGCTGTAAACCGGGTTAATTCTTCATTTCAAAAATTCTATATAAATCATATTCTTTCTGCTGATAGGGGTAGTCCCAGCAGCCCATGCGGTGGTAGATATCGCCTCCAAACCCTTTCTTAAAAACATGAACCCCGTGTAAAGGGTGCGATTTATTAAGGTTGGGTGCCGAACCAAACATGTCGTATTCGGTACATCCCAGCTGTTTAGCCATTTTGATGGATTCCCACTGAAGTAGGTAGCTTGCCATTGGTTTATTCTTGCAGGTTGAAGAGGCCCCAAACAGATAGGTGCCCCGCTGGTTGGAGAGTACCAAAAACATGGCGGCCAAAAATTCTCCATTGTAATCAGCCATTAACATTTTAACGTTGACACCATTTTTACTGTTGTCCTGATTCTTCAGAATGGTTGAAAAATAATCCTGATTTTGCATGGGCATATTGTGCCTGCTGGCTGTTTCTGTGTACAATTTATACCAATCGTTCATGTGCTCAATTCCATACTCACGCACATTAATTCCCTTTTTTAGGGCCTGCTTTACGTTGTACCTGGTGTTGTACCGCATGTTATAAAGCAAATCCTGTTCATTGTGGGTCAAATCCAGAAAGAAGGTGTTTTTGGGTAAATTGTCGACAACACTTTTCTTGAGTTTTCCGTTGATGGTGTTGAAATTTACTCGATATTCCTGTGTGTGAATAGGAGGAGGGCCCACCCAGTTGCCCGAATTATCAAAGTAGTCATCTTCTGCTGCCCATTGGTTTTCCCAGTTAAGATCATAGCGAATAAAAATACAGTTGCCGGGCAGGTAGGATCTCAAAGCCTCAGATAGCTGCTCCAGAAATATGCCCTGATTTTCATAACTCGGCTCTATCTCGGGCCCATAAGGCACGTAGGCAAAACAACGGTTACCATCAATGTAATTAATTAAGATGAGTAGGTCGTCGTCTTTTTTTTCCAGAGAGCTTCCATTGCTTAGCAATACTTTTTTCGAAATTGTTAATTCAAATCCTTTTGGTATAAAACCTTGCTCTTTTTTTACACGTCCCCAGAACGGAGTTTGAGGTAAAATATTTGTAGCTCTTAGCTCTTCAAGGTCTTTTTTCTCTAACTCGCAAAACATCTTTTTTTTACAAAGCTACAAACAATAAGCGGGCGTAAATATTTATGTAGAGTAATGATTTTAAAGAATTCTTAAATATTCTTTAATGGGTATTGGACTCAGGCATGGCTTTTTGAAGCTTTGCTGATGAGCTTAAATAGTTGATTAGTAAATAAAAGAAATGACACTAAGCCCTGGGAGTGAATCATTCATGCGGCAGTTGCTAAGCAGGAGCGTCTGGCGTGTTGGCGCTTTTGGGTGGTGAGTTCTAGTAGCTAAATGTGTTAAATTATATTAAATATAGAAGCGCATACAATGCTGTGCCATGCTGGTATTTATTTCTCACACGGTTACACGACTGGTGTTGTATTGAATTGAGATTATATAAGTAGGCTAACTAAGAGTTGACAGGTGACTATTATCAGGCTTGCCATCTTTTTTCATGGTTCTAAGTATGAAATCCCTTTTGATAGAGTAGAAAATTCTAACCTTTGATGCGTATTGATTGATACAAGTAAAGATGCTTAGAGAGGCAATAGGACAGATATAGAATAATTTGCCTCTCTAAGCTTTTAAAAATACGCTTATTGAATCACCTTCTTTTCCTGCTTTGGATATTTGCCTGGCAGTATAAAGTTGGTTTGATCGGACTTAGTAATACAAATCACAGCTATTTCTTACGCTTGAGTAGCTCTGTAATTTCTTTAAAGCCTCTTACTTCAGCATGCTGAAGTGGTGTAATGCCATTGTTGTCAGCAATATCTAACTGAGCGCCTGCTTCTTTCAGTATTTGCACAATTTGCTGGTATTTTTTGCTGCCATCACCCAAAATAACAGCTTCCATCAGGGCTGTCCAGCCAAGGCGGTTAATGTGGTTGATGGGAAAGTTTTTGGTATTTGCCAAAAGACGAACCGTTTCCACATGGCCGCGTTCACAGGCAGGTATCAGTGCAGAACCATGGTAGCGGTTGAAAATATCGAACCGGGCGCCATGGTCTAAAAAAAGCTGAACCAACTCTGTTTGCCCGCTTGCTCCGGCATACAGAAAAGGGCTGTCTAAATTATCGGCCTGCTGATTAACGTCGGCACCGTGCTTCACCAGTAAGGCGGCCATCTCCGTAAGGCCTTCTTGCGTTGCAATTAACAGCAGGGAGCGCTGATTATTATCGCTTGTATTAACATTGGCGCCTTTGTTAAGTAAATCCGCAACGCCTTCTATGTTATTGGTTTGTACAAACACAATTATATCTGTCTCGTTGAATATCATCTTAGTCGTTTTTGAATAGCACAATACTGATGTGGCTGCAAGTAGCAGGGTAAAAATCAGAACTCTCATTATTCGTCTGGTTAATAAACTACATTTCCTTTGTAAATCAAGGATTGAATGGGCGACATACGTGCGATTACCTCTGCCGAACAGCTGGCATCTACTAATACCAGGCTGGCCTCGTCTCCTTCCTTGGGCCATTGACGATTACCTTTGTCATCAAGCGGCATAGGGCCGGCTGTGGCCAGTTTTAACATTCTCGATAGATTAAACTCAGTTACCTGTCCGTATAATTGGGCCGCCAGGTTGGTTTTATGCAACACACTTCCTGTGCCAAAGGTGTTCCAATGGTCCACAATACTATCATTGCCCGTCATTACCTTAACACCGTGCTTAAACAGCGTGGGGATAGGCATAACCAATCGGCCGAATGGGATGGTTGAGATGATTCCAATTTGTGCTTCTGCCAGTTTTACAGCCATTTCTTCTTGTTTTGCGGCATCCAGCTTGCCTAGAACAAAACAGTGACTCAAATAGGTTTTACCTTTTAGTACTGGATTTTCATTGACTTTATCGATCAGGTATTCAGCTGTTTTTAAGCCGGATTCGCCTGTTTCATGCAGGTGGATATCGATGCCTTTATTGTGGTCCAATGCCAGTTGAATGGTGAAGTCCATTGTTTTTTCAATGGCTCCGTCAATCGTATATGGATCAACGCCACCAATGAAATCGATGTCTGTTTGAGCCGCTTCTTTCATGTAGGCCGCTGAATCGGTATAGAAGACGCCATGTTGAGGGAAGGCCACCAGCTCAGCTCCAAAACTATTCTGCTTATTGGCAAGGGCCGCCTGCAGATTCTTGAGCGATTGCAGTTTCGACGTGGGCTCAATGTTGACCTGGCTGCGTGCAAAAGCGGTTCCCTTCGATTGCAGCAGTTCAATCATTTTTTCGGCTTTGTAAGTAGAGTTCTCCAGCAAGTCGGGTAATATCTGCTGTTCCAATGCGATCATCCCTTTTATGCCACCTTTTCTTTTTGCTACTGCCTGCCATCTATCGCCGTATAATGTTTTGTCCAGGTGGATGTGCATGTCTTTAAAGGAGGGAAGCATCAGCATTCCTTTGGCATCAATGGCTTTGTTGTTATTTGGCTTGTTGGCGCTTATTTTTTTTATTTTTCCATTTTCTATTTCAACAGCGAAAAGCTTTGTTTTTGTGGCGCTCACTTCGCCCTCTTCATATTCAAAGCCCGTTTCGAGGCGTACATTCTTTAGAACATAATGACCAGTTGACAGGTCCTTTTCTTTAAGTTTGGGATTGCTTGCTTGTGTGTTCATTAGTAGTGGAGTGAGTGTTAGTCCTGCAATGCTTAATGCTGAATTTCTGATGAAATCCTTGCGTGTTATGTTTGTCTGTTTCATGCCTGATTCATTTCTTGTTTTTGCAGCTTTATGCTGATTGATTGTAAAAACCCCTGATACTGACAAAGGTAAAGCTCCCGGTGGCATTAACACGTGAACGATTTCTTTCAATAGTTGTAAATTTTATCACTTTTCGCGAAACGCAGAAGGGGGCATGCCAATTTTATTTTTAAAGAAATTTGAAAAATGGGCATGGTCGGTAAATCCCAATTCAAACGCTATTTCTTTGATGGAAAGGGGAGTGCTTTGTAAAAGCCTTTTGGCTTCGGTACATACGCGTTGTTGAATCAGTTGGGTGGCGGGTATTTTAAGGTGTTTTTTCGACAGGATGTTCAGGTAATTGGCTGAAATATGAAGTTGATCGGCGTAGAAAGTAACATTTTTCTGCTCCTTAAAGTACTCATCAATCAGCATGTTAAACCTGGCCAGCCTCGGATTGGATTGATAGACTTTAAATTCCGTAAACTCATTTTCGGCTTCCCTGCTCACTATGGCAGCAATTACGGCAGCACGGGCGCTGATGAGTTGTGCCAGTGAGTTGTTTCTTTTTAGTTCTTCTTTAATGGCATTGAACTCATAAAGTAGCTGGTTAAACGCTTTCTCGGTTAATTGAATAACCGGATGGCTTTGGTAGTTGGTAAATGAATACCTGAAATAAGGTGCAAAATGTTCGAAAAATGGTTGAGCCACCATGAGTTGATCGCCAACGGTTTCTGCTTTTATATCCCATTTATGAATTTGTCCCGGAAAAAGCACATGCACTTCGCGGTCGCCCACTGCATAATCCACCGAATCGATATTGTGGATGCCCCGGCCATGGGTAAATAGAATGATGATAAAAAAATCATGTTTATGTGGCTTTTCTATATGCCTTTCGCCATTTAGCTCATTAAAAATAATTTCTTCTCTTCCGGCTAGTTGTCCTTTTCTGAATTCTTCTAGGTTGATAACAGGTATTGAGCCCTTTTTTTCGTTTAGCATAATGGTAAACCTATAAGGTGTAATAAAGCATGATGTATTATGTCTTACGCAGCAAGTTTGTGCCCGCCAACGTCCACGAGTATATGAAATGTATTAAAAAAATCTGGAAAATGCCCAATGCGTTAGAAAGAGGACATAGGTTGCTACAATGCAACCGGTTTAATTATCAGCCGTATTGTCTAACACGTTTGTAAGTATTATTTTGACTTTATGGTTTTGTCAATTCCCGGATTAAGCCTTTAAATATTAGGCCATGCAGAGGTAGTACAAAATACCAGTACATTCGCCCCAATAGTCCTTTAGGGCGGAATGTGGCTGTTTGAATGAGCTGGCCCTCCTGAATATGAAACTCCAGCCAGGCATCTCCGGGCAGCTTCATTTCTGCAAATAACAGTAAGCGCATTTCCGACTTACTGGCATACAGTACTCGCCAAAAATCCAGTGTATCGCCAGCTTTGATGCTGTTCAGGTTGGTACGGCCTCTTCTCAGGCCCACACCCCCAAACAGTTTATCAATCAGCCCCCTTAGTCTCCATAGCCAATCGGCATAATACCACCCTGTTGAACCGCCTATTTGCCAAATTTTTTCAAGGCAGCGAGGTGGATTGGCTACCGGTTTTATGCGAATGTCTTTGTAGCAGCCAAACTGCGGCACCTTAATGTAATCTGAGATTTTAAAATTAAGTCTTCCGCTAATGGTGGAATCTTTCCAGCTGGAAACAATTTCGTTTTGTTCTATCTTTTTAAATGCCTGCTTAATGCAGTCTTTATAAGGTAAGGGCTCGAGCTTGAGTATTTTATTGATTTCGTCATCTTTGGCTATTACTTCTACTTTCATACTGTCAACCAATGATACAGCTAGCTTGTAGGAGGTTGAGGTGACAAAGTACAGCCAATACGATGATAGTTTTGGTGTCATCAGTGGTATTGTCCAAATGTATCTTTTTAGGCCCCGAACTTCGGCAAAAGCCAAAAGCATTTCTTTGTAGGTAAGAATATCTCTGCCGGCAATGTCATAGCTTTTATTAAATACCTGCTCTTTATCAATCAGGCCGGTTAGTATTTTAATCACGTCTGATATTCCGATGGGTTGACACTTTGTTTTTAACCATCGCGGAGCAACCATTACCGGCAATTTCTCAACTAAATCGCGAATGATCTCAAATGATGCACTGCCAGAGCCGATGATGATGCCCGCCCGAACGGTGGTGAGTGCATATGTTCCCCGGCCTAATTCAATTTCTACATTTTTTCGTGAGTTAAGGTGTTTTGATAGGGTTTGGGAGTTGACAATGCCGCTTAAATAAATGACTTGTTTTGCATTGGTGGTGTTGAGCGTTTCTCTGAAATTGATTGCCGATACTTTTTCCAGTTCGCTGTAATTTTTGGAGGTGGACATGGAGTGAACCAGGTAATAGGCAACATCAATACTTTGGGGTATTCTGCTAAGCTTGTCTTTTTGAGTCAGGTCTATTTCAATAACTTCAATTTTCTGTTTGATTGAGCTTTCTACATGAAATTTGCTTTTATCCCGAACGCAACAAATAACCGTATGGCCTTTGTCAACCAACACAGGGAGCAGTCTTTTTCCAATATACCCGGTGGCGCCGGTTAGCAAAATTCTCATGATGGTGATTTTTTAGTACGTGCATTGCGTAAGCAGGAGCAAGCAGTGATAGTTGCATGCTCCTGTTAAAAATAAGGCTAAGTTTTGAGAATGAAAAGGGCAATTTTGTGCTCTGGGCCTTAAAAGCGCTGAAGCCGTCATTTTAATCCCAGGTATCTCAGGGCGATGCCCCATATGAATGCTCGTTCGACTGTTTTATTGGCTTTTGTGTTCAGATAACTGAAATGCGACTTCTTTTTAGTTATTGGAATAGTTCAGCAAGCTTAGGAAAACCAGAGTTGCGTGCAACATCTTTGGCTGTATATCCTTTGTTGTTAACAATGTGCTTGTCGGCGCCAATGGTTATCAAGAGTTTCACAATGTCTAAGCGCCCTCTTGCGCAAGCATTGCTTAATGGGGTGTCGCCATCCTTGTCAACGGCATTAATGTTGGCTCCCTGGTCAATCAGGTATTTGGCAACGTCAATATGTCCTTTTCCGCAGGCTACAGCCAAAGCCGTGGCCTCATCTTTAGCCCGGGCATCAATGTCGGCCCCATTTTCAACCAAGAGCTTTACAACATTGAGGTGCCCGTTTCGTGCTGCATTTCTCAAAGGACTTAAATGGTACTGGTTGTTATTGTAATTCACATCCGCACCATGTTGAATAAGCAGATGGGCGAGCTCAGTCTTTCCGTTTAAGGTGGGAATAAAAATGGGTGTTGTTCCTCCTTTAGTAGGAGCATTAGGGTTGGCGCCCTTATTTAATAAAATGTTCATCGAAACGGTATCGGGTATTAAGGCAGCTTTCCACAAAGCAGTGACTCCATCTGCATTGGGTTTATCAAGCTTCGCTCTCTTTTTGATCAGGCGCTCTAATTCATCGTGGTCTCTGTTTTCGATGGCTTCAAATAGCGATTGAGAGAAGGTGGTGGAACTCCAAAAAATTCCTGCGATTAAAATTAAAAATACTTTCATGTGCGTGTTGTTGTCTGTTATATAAATGTTTATTGTTTTCAGGTGCTTACTAAAGCGGATTGTGTTCGGGTTTTAGTTTTGCCAGCGTATAGGCTGAAAAGGCAATGTATCCGAAAACAACTATTCCGAAAAGACGCTGTGTGAGGCCGCGTTTTTCCATCGGATCTAAGCCGGCAATCATAGCCCAGAAATAGAGAAAAATAACGACTGTGGCCAGGATTGAAAGCGTTTCTGTTGCTTTTGTCCTGTTTTTATCTCGTAACTCGTATAGGAAAGCAAGGGGAAGAAGCATAATGGACAGACCAATGCCATATAGCCCGTGCCAGGGGGAACCAATTTTATAGCAAGCCCCAAATAGAAATGTTAATCCGAAAATACCAATTAGCAGGGCTGTGAGCAGAAATTGCCTCTTGAATTTCAGGAGTAAGCCAAGACTATAAAAAATCAGTGCTAGTCCGGTAGTGAAAATGCCAATTGTAAAAATCTTTACCGCCGTTTGTTCATTATTAACAGCCAGTTCGCTTGCGTGTTGTCCAATATGGCTGTAATTTGATGCAAACAGGCTGGCGATAATCACTGTTCCAAAATACAGGATGGGTACATAGATGGCTTGTTTAATGAGAAGATTTTTCATGGTGCTAGTATTTTCTTTGAGGTAGTGAATAAAAACCAAGGCTTTTGTTCGTTTGCTGTTTGGATGTTTCCTTGCTTGTAACCGCCATTGGTGCTTATTTTTTGAGGAAAATTACAATACTCTATAATGTGCCATGCGGTTAATGTTAATTGTAAATTATAAAGATGTAAAATATTATTTTAGATAGAAAGTATTTCGCCGAATGGACGGTGCTAAAGGCAAGCAGGCTTCTCTTGTTTATGGCTAAAGATACTTACAGTCTTTCTGATAAGGATGTTACCTGTGCAAAATTCAATGCGCCATCTCCTTGAAAATGGTCATTAACTTATTTGGAACATTATTTACAGAAGGAGGTGTGTGCATGACATAGTTTGTGTTAATGACAATACGCCTGGCAGGAAAAGTGATGTTGTTCGGATTTAAACATCTACAGATTATTGGACCGTAAGTTAGGAAGGCGATGGGCTAATGGAATTGAGGTTGTGAGGGTTATGAGGTTTGCGCCTGTATTGTTGGCGGCATGCTGGATAATCACATCTGAAATGGTGCTTTGGGAGTTGGTAAGTGTCTGAAAACAGTTTTCAAATAAATTCAGCATAATACTTATAAATTATAAGCAAATAATTCCTCCATCTGATTTTTTATAAAATGTTTGGGCAGGTTTTGTAGAATGCTTTTAATTAAAGAAATAAATCCTGAATTTTCATTTTTTTAACATTTAAAAGGCCAACTTATCAGTTGTAGTATATATTTTTGACAGCACAAATGACAATTAAAGAATTTTTGGTGTAATTGTAAACTATCTGTATTTATGAAAGTATCTGAAAAGATTGAGCTACTTAAAAAGAGACGTGAAGAAGTCCAAAAAATGGGCGGCGATGCACGTGTAGCAAAGCAGCATGAAAAAGGCAAGCTGTCGGCTCGTGAGCGTCTTGACGTTCTTTTTGACGAAGGTAGCTTTAGAGAGGTTGACATGTTTGTAGAGCATCGCTCAGTAAACTTTGGTCTCGACAAAGTTGAGGTGCCTTCAGATGGTGTAATTGTGGGGCACGGTTTAGTAAACGGTCGTCCTGTATTTGCCTACTCTCAGGATTTTACCTCTCGTGGTGGGTCTTTAGGGGAAATGCATGCCGCTAAAATTTGCAAAATAATGGATTTGGCCGTTAAAGCAGGCGCTCCTGTTGTTGGGTTAAACGACTCTGGTGGTGCGCGTGTTGAAGAAGGTGTAGATGCATTAAAAGGCTACGGTGAGATTTTTATGCGTAACTCGCGTGCATCAGGCGTTATCCCACAAATTTCAGCCATTATGGGGCCTTGTGCTGGTGGAGCTGTTTATTCTCCGGCAATGACTGATTTCATCTTTATGGTGAAAAAGCAGAGCCACATGTTTATTACCGGACCAAACGTTATTAAAACGGTAACCGGTGAGGAGACAACACTGGAGGAGTTAGGTGGTGCTATGGTGCATAACTCAAAAAGCGGTAACGCACATTTCGCCTGCGACAGTGATGAAGATACAATTGAAGCTATAAAAGAACTGTTAGAGTTCTTACCAAATAATAATTTAGAAGAAGCTCCTCAAATTCCTATGGGCGATGATCCGACCCGTCAGTGTGAAGAGCTGGATACAATTATACCAGATGATCCAAAAACACCTTATGACATGGTAGCTGTTATCGAGTCGGTACTTGATAATGGTGAATTCATGCAGGTGCACGAACACTATGCTGAAAATGCTATTGTTGGTTTTGGTCACTTAAATAACCGTTCAGTAGGTATCATCGCCAACCAGCCAATGATTCAGGCCGGTTGCTTGGATATCGATGCTTCGGATAAGATTTCGCGTTTCGTACGTACCTGTGATGCTTACAACATTCCAATGATCACATTTGTAGATGTACCAGGTTACCTGCCAGGTGTAGCTCAGGAGTGGGATGGAATTATTCGTCACGGGGCTAAATTACTTTGGTCATACGCCGAAGCTACCGTACCTAAGTTCACGGTTGTAACCCGTAAAGATTATGGTGGTGCTTACTTGGCGATGTGTTCGAAGCCTCTGGGAGCCGACATGGTGTTTGCATGGCCTTCAGCCGAGATTGCTGTAATGGGTGCTAAAGGTGCCGTTGAAGTGATTTCGACTTACCGCAAGCAAATTTCAGAAGCAGAAGATCGTCAGGCAATGACGGATGCGAAGATTAAAGAATACGAAGACGCATTTAACGTGCCTTACCTGGCTGCTAAGCGTGGTTATATTGATGATGTTATCCTGCCAAGTGAAACAAGGCAGCGCCTGATCGATGCACTTGAAGTGATGTCGACTAAGACTGAGGTGTTACCTCCTAAGAAGCACGGAAACATTCCATTGTAAAACAATTGTACTATGACAGCAAGAGAAAAAAAGAGAAGAGCGGCAATGATCGCTGTAGCTTATTACCTTGAGCAGGAAGCAGCTAAAAATAATGAAGTAACAACTGTTAATTCATGGAAAGCGGCCGGAAAAGAGGTGATAATGAATAACCGGGCTATGGTACAGCGTCGTGGTCGTTTATTACGTTCTCGCGCTTAAGGTAAGAAAAGTAGTAACAGGCAGAGGGCAGAAGTGAGTGAACGAACACTTGGCACTGCACACTATGCACTTTAAAAATCGAAGAAAATGAATTACGATAAGCACGGAGTCTTGGAGATGGCTCCACTAGAGTTTGGAGCTGACCGTCCTAAAGCGGCAAATCCAATTAAAATTAATGATGTAAGTTTACGCGACGGTCACCAGTCACTATTCGCAACCCGCGGACGTACTGAAGACATGTTGCCAGTAGCCGAAATGATTGACAACGCAGGGTATAACGCTGTTGAAACATGGGGTGGTGCTACATTTGATACCATGCACCGTTTCTTGGCCGAAGATCCATGGGAGCGTCTGCGCACTCTGAAGAAGCACATGCCAAAAACACCTTTTTCAATGTTATTGCGCGGTCAGAACGTTGTAGGTTACCGTAACTATGCCGATGATGTGGTAAGAGCATTTGTTCAGCGTGCGGTTGATAACGGCATGGATATTTTCCGTTGTTTTGATGCCCTGAACGACTACCGTAACTTCGAAACGGCTGCTCAGGTAATTAAGGACAATGGTAAGCACTTCCAGGGCGTTGTATGTTATACATTGAACCAGCCTCGTTTAGGTGGTGATATCTACAACATGGACTACTACGTAAACAAGGTGAAAGAATTGCTGGAGTTTGGTGTGGATTCAATCTGTATCAAAGATATGGCAGGTTTGATTGCCCCTTATGATATTTACAACCTGGTACGCGAAATCAAAAAAATTACTGATACTCCTATCAACCTGCACACTCACTTTACTTCAGGTATGGGCGATTTGGCTATCTTCAAAGCCATTGAGGCTGGTGTGGATATTGTTGATACTTGTATCGGGCCTTATGCTTACCGTACATCACACGCTGCTGTTGAGCCATTAATCATGTCGTTGTTAGGTACTAACCGCGATTCTGGTATGGACATCAACAAAATTACTGCTATTGCAGAAGAGATGGAGAAATACATACCTAAGTACAAGCACCTGGATAACAATCCTAACTACGCTACTACTGATATCAATGTATTGCTTCACCAAACGCCAGGTGGTATGTTATCTAACCTGGTGAACCAGTTGAAAGCAATGAACGCTTTAGATAAGTTACCAGAAGTATTCCGTTTATTACCAAAAGTTCGTAAAGACTTAGGTAACATTCCTTTGGTAACACCTACTTCTCAAATTGTTGGTGTACAAACAGTAAACAACGTATTGTTTGACTCATACGAAGGTGAGTATGCACAGATTACTAAAGAGGTAAAAGACCTTTGCTACGGACTGTATGGTAAAACGACTGACCCTATCAATCCTGAAGTGCAGAAGAAAGCCTTGAAAGGTTATGCTCGTGGTGAGGAGCCTATCACTGTTCGTCCGGGTTCTATCTTAGAGCCTGAAATGGAGGCCGTAAAAGAGGAGTTCAAAGACTTTGCTAAGGATATTGATGATGAAGTATTGTGTGCTCTTTATCCGGTAACTGGTAAGCGCTTCCTGAAGTGGAAATATGGTCAGGAAGAAGTACCTGCTGAGTTCCAGGCCAAGACTATGGAGCAGGTGGAGAAAGAAGAAGAGTTGGTACGTAAGGCTTTGTCGGGCGAGTTAACGTCAAAAGGCAATGGCGGTGCAACTCGCGAGCTGGAAGTAAAGGTCGATGGCGAAGTATTTACTGTTGAAATCAACGACCCAAATGCTACAGGTGCTGCTCCACGTGCACGTCGTGCAAAAGGTGGTGCTAAGGAAGTGGAAGCAACCGGAAGCCTGATTGCGCCAATCCCTGGTATGATTGTTGAGTTTAAGAAGAAAGTAGGTGAAGAGGTAAAAGCTGGTGAAACAGTGGTAGTACTTGAGGCTATGAAAATGATGAACAACCTTGACGCAGCTGTTGATGGCGTTGTGAAGGAAATCAAATTCGACTCAGGTGACTCTGTAGCCAAAGGAGATGTGTTAATGGTGATTGAACCAAAAGAAGCGTAAGCAACTCCGAAATACAATATACTCCAAAAATTGAGGCAGACCGTACGGTCTGCCTTTTTTTTTGTAAATTTATTAGGCTGGATATCATCCGATTAATAATGAATCTAAATGCATCAAATAATATAGATATAGAAATAACTAGATAAATTAATATATTTGTAGTCATACTTTCATCCAAATAGTGAAGTTGGAAGTAGCGAAAGAGGATTGGCGAAATAACTTCATGCAAGAGCTGGTCTGTTTCGTTCGTTGTTTATTGAAGCTCATACTCTTTTGGATACTTAATCGTAAGTAATCCAATAGTTTTGCAGAGCAATCATTTTTATGAGTCAATTAGTGATAATGTTGAAGAATGGATACTATGAATACATATTTGATCCGGATAGGAATAGTAATTTTGGCCATAGGGGTGTTAACGTCTTGTGAGGAGATTATAGAATATAGCCCTTATCAAAACATTGTTCCCAACAAGTGGAAGAACCAGAATGTGCGTAACTATAACGAGTTATTGCCTGCAGCAAACGATACGTTTGAACCCTTTAAGGTTGCCCTGATTAGTGACTCTCACACCTATTATGATGAGTTTGTCGATCAGGTCGCTTTTATCAATGCGCAATCCGAGTATAAATTCGTTATCCACCTGGGTGATATTACATTAAGTGCTAACAGTCGGGAGTTTGAATGGTATAGTGACATTATGAATACCATCAATATACCGGTTATAACGCTTATTGGGAATCACGATTGTTTGGGCAATGGGTACAGCATCTTTACCGAAATGTTTGGCCAGTCCAACTTTTTCTTCGAATACAAGGAGGTGAAGTTTGTTATTTTTGATGACATTATCTGGGAAAAGAACATTGTAGATCCCGATTTTAAATGGCTCGATACGGCCCTCAAAAATGATGGAGACTACAAGCATGTGCTGCCCTTTGCGCATATACCTCCGTGGGACGATCAGTTCTCTTTAGGTAATGAGTTGCTTTATAATAAAATAATGGAAAGTAACGATATTCCTTTGTCTATACACGGGCATGGCCATAGTTACAACTGGTCGCAACCTTATGGGGAGGTGAATTACCTGTCGGTACCAGCACCTATTCGAAATGAGCTGATAGTGTTGGATATTCAGGCCGATACGGTTATTGTGGAACGCATACATTATTAATGATGAATCTATTACAATATATTAGTGGCCGGCTTGTTGTTTTCGCCCTTCTTCTGATGAACACCTTTTATACAGAAGCGCAGGCGTATGATATAAATCAGGTCAGTCCATTGACTGCCAATGTGGAAGAGGATGATGATTCGGTTGCTGCACGTGATTCGATGACCTGTAAAAAGAGATGGTACCTGCCTCAGCAATATAAATTGCAGTATGCCGGAAGTATCGGTTTTATGTCCGTTGGGTTTGGGTACGAAGTATCACCTACCTATCAGCCGGTATTATTTATTGGCTACTTAAGTGAAAAGTTCGGTGGAAGTAAAAACAGGGTGCTAAGCATTTCGGTAAAAAACAGTTTTTATTTTACCCGACAACCAGTTTTTAAATACCTGAAACCTTACGCGGGGCTTTCTATCAACTGGGGAAATACCAATAACACCTTCAAATCGCTGCCCGACTATTATCCTGACGAGTACTATTTTCAGAACATGATACACTTTGCGCCGTTTGTAGGTGGCGAATTTTATGTTCCTCTGAAAGGTAAACATATAGAGGGTGTTGGATTGTATACAGAAGTGTCGGCTTTTGATGCATACCTTCTTGAGGCCATTCGAACGAAGTATGTTAAACCACACATGGCCTTGTCTTTAGCTTTGGGAATAACTATTTATATTAATTAAAGTAACGAGCACTTCTTGAGTGCTCTTACGTGTTGTTACTTATTTGACATCAAAAAAAGTTAATCATGGTTAAATTTAGGGTGAAGCCCTAAAAGTGAAGGCCATGCCACTTTGTTTACAGCTGCTTTTTTCTAATTTTAGTGCTTCTAATTCTTAACATTCTTTTTATGAAGAAGAAGCTCTTCGCCTTTGGTTTACTCCTTATTCTGGTTTTTGCAGGTAATTGGGTTTACGGACGCATTTTGTCAAAAAAAATAGAGGCTAAAATCACTCATCTGGCTCAGGAGAATGACTTGGTGCAGGTCGAAATTGAGCACATTCGGGTCAATCCGCTTTTTTCTACTGTCACCTGCAAAGGAATAGTTATCCGTTCTCTAACTGGTGAGCAGTTAGCCGAAGGAGCATCGCTAGTGTTGGATATGCCCTACCGGGAAGTGATGCGCCTGTTGAATAATGAGCAAATCGATCAGCTGCAATCCATGCGGATGAAAGCGAAACAGCTATTGGTGCCTGTAGATAAAACTGGCGGTCAGCTATTGGTCGATGAGGTTTGCATTGATTTCGATGGCGTTTTAACGTCTGATGACATAAGAACTATAAACAGGCGTTTCCCTGACGAGGCTCAGCGGCTTTATGTTTCAGCAAAAGGATTAAAGCTATCGCAGGTGCCGGGCTGGAATACCTTAGGGTTTACAGAGGAGCAATTTGAACGTTATACCAATATTGAACAGGTGCAGCTTGATGTTAAATTCGATCCGCAAGCCAGGCAATTACAGCTGCTCAATTTTCAGCTGGAGTCTGCTTTGCTAGCTTGTAATTCCACAGCTGTGGTGGACTACTCAGGCGATGGGTGGCACGGCTGGCAGCCGAGGCAAACAGAGTCGTCTTTCAGTTTAGATTTGAAAGAAAAAGGCATGCAATGGGGCGATAAAGCATCAAGCGGAAAGTACACTCTTGGCAAACTATCCCTTAGTTCTGATGCTCTAATGACCTTTAATAGCGGTAAGCCGCAGGTTAAAGGACAGAAAAGCAGCTTTTTATTGGAGGATCTTACCATCGAGTATGCCGGGAGGCGGCAAGCGGAATTAGAGGCACAGGCGGCCTTGCTGGGTTTGAAGCTCGACCGGGTGACAATAGGGAAGCTAGCCATTCATTCGCAACTGATCAATAACAAGCTGGTTTTTACCGATTCGGAACTGCAATCATCTTTGTTGAACCTTTCCTTGCATGGGGAAGTACAGTGGCAACCGCTATCGCCAAAAGATTCGCAGATTGAAACAGCAACAATTATTCTAAGCAACCTGGCGCCGGGTATACAAAATGGGTTATCCACTCTGGAGTTGATGACAGGGCAGTCATTGCCCCGAAAAGGTGATGCCATCGTGTTGGAGTTGAGTGGTGCTTTGCACCGTCCGGCAATAAAAGGTTTAAAATATTAAGTAGTGAAAGAAGGTTCGAGCAATACAGCTTTAGTATTGGAAGGTGGCGGTTTTAGAGGCATGTATACGGCAGGCGTGCTGGATGCCTTTTTATATAATGGCATTCGGTTTCCATATGTGATTGGTGTTTCGGCGGGTGCTGCCTATGGTATTTCGTATGTGTCGGAGCAGTTTGGCCGCAATAAGGAGGTGAACCTTAAGTATACAGCGGACCCGCGCTACATGAGTCTTGGGAACCTGCTGCGTAAAGGGAATTTATTCGATTGGGATTTTGTGTATGGAGAGGTGCCGGATAAATTGGTGCCCTTTGATTTTGACGCCCTGTTTAATTCTTCCACCGAATTTGAGATTGGAGTCACAAATGTGCAGAGCGGCGAAGCCGAGTATTATTCCAGCAGAAATTTGAATAGAGACGAGCTGTTGGCAGCTATTACCGCTTCATCAAGTTTGCCTTTTGTATCTAAAATGGCAAAACTGCACGAGCAAGTGTATATGGATGGTGGCCTGGCCGATTCAGTTCCGGTTATGCATGCCCTAAATAAAGGATATGAGCGCGTGGTGGTGATCCTCACCCGCAATAAAAACTATCGGAAGAACCCCGCCAGGTTTAGAGGAGTGATCAAGGCCTGTTACCGGCAATATCCCAAGCTGGTGGAAGCCATATTGAGCCGGGCCGATCGTTATAACAAAACGCTTGATGAGTTGGAACAGCTCGAACAGGCCGGCAGAGCATATCTTATTCGTCCAGATCAGCCAATGTCTGTTTCACGGATTGAGAACAATGCACAAAAGCTGGATGCCTTGTATCAGCAGGGATTCGACGAAGCGAAGCAGCAAGTACAGGATTTACAGTATTGGTTGACTCACTAAAGCAACGTTGCCAATGTACTGTTTACATGGGTTCGGTGCTATTCGGCCCCTTTGTCAGTTCAATAATGGTAATTTCAGGTGGCATACCAATGCGGGCAGGCATCCCCAGGTAGCCTAATCCGCGATTCACGTAAAGGTACTTTTCGCCTTCGTTGTATAACCCGGCCCATCGGCGAAATTTGTATTTAGCCGGACTCCATTGGAAGTTTTTAAACTCAATGCCAAACTGCATGCCGTGGGTGTGCCCGGCCAATGTCAGGTCATAAGGGTAGTTTTGTTTCACTTCGGCATCCCAGTGGTCGGGGTCGTGCGAAAGCAATAGCTTAAACGGGATCTCCTCAGTGCCTCTCGCCGCTTTTTTCAAATCACCATACTGCGGAAAAGGCGGGTGTCCCCAGTTTTCAACGCCGGTTATAGCGATCTTATCACCATTGGTTTCCAGTATCTGTGATTCGTTATTGAGGAGGTTAAAGCCTAAGCGCATGTGTGCGCCCTTAATTTTATTCAGATTATCTTCTTTAGCCGCTGCTGAAGGCCAGTGCGAGTAATCGCCATAATCATGATTGCCCAGCACTGAGAATTTGCCAATGCGGGCGTTCAGTTTTGTGAATACTTTCTCCCAGCCAATAGTTTCTTCATAAAAGTTATTGACCAAATCGCCGGTGAAGAAAATCAAATCGGGCTGCTCATCATTAATCAGCCTAACAGCCTCTTCCATTTGCTCATAATTAGCATTCAGGCTGCCCAGGTGTAAATCGGATATCTGCACTATCTTCAGACCATCAAAAGCGCTGGGTAGGTTGGGGAAGGAGAGCTTGGTGTAGCGCTTGCTAAAGGCAAAGCGTCCTTTCATAACGCCAAAAAGCAGCGATATAAATGGGGCCGATGCCATTACAATCCCCACCTGACTCAGGAATTTTTTTCTGGAGATGGTTGGGTAGCGGCCATCGTTCATTTTCTTTAGCTTTCCCGTGTCCGTAAATTTGCCCTTGATGCTGATTATTTTTTTTGTGGCCTGATAGCTTACATAGTAAAAAAGCTTTGGCAGATAGATGGACAGATAGGCCACCAACAGCCATTGAAAGGTGACGTAAAGCTGCGGATTATCAACCGTTTTAATGGTGGCAAAAATGCCGGAAAACGCCATGATAAACACTGTGGGAATGCTGTAAAACCAGAATGTGCCCAATGGAAAGGCAAAGTGTCCAATGGGCTTTTCATCGTTGTTGTGTATCAAACGATGTAATAAGAAATCAATTAGAACAGTAAAAATAATAAACCCCACAAACGCCTCCAAGCTATATCTCATCTGTTATTCTTTGGTTTCTAAATACATGGAAAATTCCGATTCCGGTACTTTAATACGCAAGGATATAGGAAAGGTTTGAATAAACCATCTTTCAGTAACAAGATTTAAGGTTTTTTATAGACTTATAGTGTTGATTAACAGGTCCTAATCCTTGTATTTCTTCCGTTTTGCAGCTTGGTGCATTTATTTGCCAATTACCAAGCCTGAGACGCCCATGGATAATAACAACTCATGATAATTTTTTTCCGAATCGGGCAGGTAAGCATAGCGATAGCCCACCGTGATCGGAAATACGAAGCGGAAGGGGTGTAATTCTCCCCTTAACTCAAGCCCCAATGAGCTTACCTCGGCACTTTGTTTAATCCATTCGCCTGTTTCTGCAACCTGCAGCTTTTGCTGTGCCTTAGAGTAGTCATAGAAAAGGTTGGCGGTAATCCGTTTAAGATACATAAGGCCTGGTATATTCAGGTCGGGGTTGATGAGGGGCATCATATAATCGCCCTTAAATGAATAGAGCTGATCATTGTAGAAGCGTTCAATACCTCTTGGAAATTTTATGTAGTCACTATACATCCTGAACCGGTTGTATTCCGACATCTGGCCATTAGCCTCACCTTTCTCTTTGCTTTGCCAGTCGTTATCAACGCGAATGGCATGGTGGCGACCAAATCCGGGTAAATACAAGCGGGTGTGAATCCCCAAAAGGCTTCCATAGTTCCAGCCTGCAAAGGGCGTGTGCTGGTAGTTGAGTTCAACAACTTGTCCCCAGCGGCTGGCCACATCGCGTTGTGTGGTCCTTAACAGGTTGTAGGCAAACAGGCTGTAATCCACCGATTTGATATCAATGCCTTCGTATTGACGCGTTTCGTAATTGGCGACTACATATTTCCCATCTTCCAGGATTGGTTGCCCGTTATCATCCAAGGCCAGGTAGTAGCGGGTATAATCAATGTCGGACGAGAGCTGATAGGACAGCCCGATTGACGGTTCGAGGCGACGCAGGTATTTCCCCCTTGTGAAATTGAGGGGCAATTTCATTTCAAAATCAATCAGGGCATGGTTGGGTTTGGCATCGTAGCTGTCAATGATAAAATCCGTTTCATTCAAGTACATGCCCTCAACGGTTTCATTGCCTAATTTGATGTCGAGATCAAAAACCGGCCACCAGGCCTGGTAGGAGAGATTAAAGCTGAATTTCTCCCTTGAGAACTGCTTGTCGGCATTGTAGCCAAAGGAAGTGAAAGTGGTGCCCAGCAGGTTTTGCGACAGGATACTGGCACCTGTCGATACTTCTGCATCGTTCACATTCATGTACATTGGGGCCCAGCTGTGGAAATTGAAAAGGTTCCACTTGGAGTATTTCTTCGATAGATACTGGCTGGTATTTAATGAGTCGAGTAGAGGCAAGCCTTTTTCATCTTCCTGCAGGCGGTTAATTAGTGGCTCAACAGGCAGTTGTTCTGCTATTTTCCGGTGAGGATGAAGTTGCTTCAATTCGGTGCTGACAATCAGATAGCCATCGGAGGTATAGTCTTGATAGTAAAGCTCATTATTTGGCCCAAAGTTGGCAAAAGCCGCTCCAAATTCCGATTGGGTCAGGCGCTCAGGACGGCCTCCCTTCCAATTGATCCGATAAATGTTTTCGATGCCATTGTAAGAACCCGTAAAATAGATGTAATCATCCTTGAACTTCGGGAAACGTATTTCGGTGAATGAGGCTGGCATCACATCTGACCACTTGCTGTGCTCAAGTGAAAAAGTAGCCAGGCGCTTTCCCTGTGGCGTTATCAGAACGGTTACCAGTTGGTTGCCGTCTTCATTCCACGCTGGTGTTAGCGGATAGGCATTATCAGGAGGTGTAATTTTCTTTATTAAGGCGCCTGTTTGTGTATTGAGCAAGTGAAGGCTGTGCGTATTGTTAAGACTGGTATGAACGGCAGCGATTGTTTGGGCATCTGGCGACAGGGCAGGGCCTTTGTAGCGCGAACGGGTAATGATTTTACGCTGTTTAAGCGTGGTCAGGTCAAGCGCTCTCAGAACTGTAAAATTTTGGTTGTCCCAGCGAGGATGCTGCTCCAGTTCGGTCCATACGAGTTGGCGATTCGCATAGGTAAAAGGCTCCCTTTCCCTTGAGCCGGTTACCAGCAGTTTTTCTTCTTTGCCGGTTTGAATGTTGATTTTCACAAAATGATTTAGTTCGCCAGGGCCTTCAACTTCAGCAAGCAGGTAAGTATTGTCCAATGGTGTTGGGTAGCGATAGTTTTTGTAACGCTTATCTCTTTGGGTGATTTGTTGAAATGGCGTATAGCGGGTCGTGTCTGCTTGCCTTTGCCAACGTTTTTTCCAATCTTCAAATACCTCATTATAAAGAGGCACCTTGTTTTTACCAGTAACCGACTTGATGCCTCTGTTGAAGGGAGTAATGGACCAGCTGTTGCGACCGGCTTCATCAAGGGCTTTTTCCCACACTTCTGAACCGTATTTATAGCGTGCTCCGGCAGTTAGCAGGTAACCCATGTGGTAGTGGTTAGGCACATAGTCTTTATAGGAACCAAAATAGGCTTTATCGTAGTGGTAAGCTTTTTTTTCGAGAAGCTGAGCACGTATTTCCTGCTCAAAGGCGGGGCGGCGGCCTCGTCCTGATTGTGACAGTGTCGTTTCTGTTAAGGTAGCATCACCCTCCAGAAACCAGAGAGGCGCGTACAGGCCCAGCACTGCTCCAATAGCTTGTTGGCCAAAGGGAATGGTCAGGGCTTTGGTGAAGCCCGTATTTAGTTTATCAATCTGCACCACATGCCTGAACTCATGTATGGCCAGTTGGGTCAGCCAGTCCTGTGCAATCATATCCTGATGAGGCGTGGAGTAGATTTCCATGCGCTTGGGTGCCCACGAAACAAAGCCATTGGAGTAGGCCGAACGTGAATGGATGAGCACTTTTATGGGCTTGGGAGTATGCTTGAGTGAATAGCCGCCATAGGTGTAGAGCGAATCCAGAATGCCAATGAATCGTTTCGCTTCCTTTTCAAACTCCTGAGGGTAAACAACCTTAAAGGTTTCTGAATTTATTTGTCGCCACTTAACATTCGCCGGATCGGCGCCTGAACTGTAATATTGTGCAGGGAGCTGAATACCAGTAAACAGCAGCATAATAAGGATGGCAATTTTTTGCATGATGGATTCTTTGCCTATAAAAGTAAGAAGAAATTCAGAACCAGTGAGTAAAATTTAATTAAAGAGATTTTTATCTATTTAGAATGAAGATAAATTGCTTTAATAATTTCCACCTGTCTTTACATCATAATATGGATGTTGTAATTTGCTTATACCTAATTAAAAAGGAGGTTTACCATGTCACAAGTCAACTTTACATTCACCATTTTGCTGGACGAAAATGAATTCATCCGTATCGATGAACATTTGTACACGACCCGCAGCTCTTTACTGCGCGAAGAGCCCAAAATTCATGTGATCGACAAGTGCTGTCTGAAAATACTTAAGGAGTTTGAGGGGAAATTGAAGCAGCCAATGGTGGAGGAGTGGCTGTTACTTTCAAAAGCATTAGACCAATCGTGCAGTTTTGAGCGCAAATGGGATGATCGAAAAATATTACAAGAACTAATCGCTGGAGCCAGTCATCCGGTTTCGTGGTATGCAAAGCATTGCATATTAAATTAAGTTTGACTTTTCATACGTGTTTACAGCTGTGGTATTTGATTATCCCAGCTGTTTTTTGTTGCGGTATATGCCTCGATATAAAATATAACTGCGCAAAAAATACTATTTTCGTGAGCTGGAATAATCAAGCGAAATTATTAAATCTTTATAAAATGATTGACTTTACACAAACTACCATACAAAATATTGTTATTCATCATATTGGATGTAGAGCCGAGGCGGAGCAGTTGCGTTTTTCCAAGGGCGAGCTGCAGTTGAATGACGATGAAATGGTGGTAGATGTGTTAAAGCAGTACTTCTTTAAGCCATTTAAAACCGAGGCCTATTTTAATTTTCATCACGAGGAGGGCCTGGAGCAAAACCTGATGTTTGGTTTGGTGGATACTATTTTTAATAGTCCCGCGTCATTTTACGATAATTCAATTGCCATTGCCAACCATTTGTACGAGCAATCCAACCATCCGAAAATTAAGGGCGGTGAGTTCTACATGGTGCTGTTCAATAATTGTGTGGTAGATGGTGAAATAGTGGACGCATTGGGTATTTTTAAGTCAGAGAATAAAGATACTTTTTTAAAGGTGATGTTGCGCGATAATAACTTTGAGTTGGGCGCACAGGAAGGAATCAATATTAAACGACTCGATAAGGGCTGCTTGATATTTAATACCGAAAAGAATTTGGGGTATAAAATATGTTCGGTCGATAACATTAATAAAGGGAATGAAGCCCATTTCTGGAAAGATGATTTTCTGGGCTTAAAGCCGCGTGAAGACAACTATTACTTTACTAATAATTACCTGCAGATGTGCAAGGGCTTTGTTGATGAGGTGTTTAATGAAGAAAATGAGGTGGAGCGCCCTGATCAGGTGGATCTGTTAAACCGGTCGATGGAGTATTTTGGGAAGCATGCCGCCTTTGATGAGCGGGAGTTTGAAAAGGAGGTGATTCGTCAGCCGGAGGTCGTGGATGCTTTTCAGGACTATAAAACATTTTTTGAGTCGGAAAAGAACATGCCTTTGCAGGATAGCTTTGATATTTCCAAAGATGCTGTTAAATCCGAAAAGAAGCACTTTAAATCGGTACTGAAGCTGGATAAGAACTTCCATGTTTATGTCCACGGAAAACGTCAGTATCTGGAAAAAGGTTTTGACAGCCAGCGGGGCCTTAAGTTTTACAAGCTGTATTTCGAATACGAAGAGTAACAAGCCATTGGCCGCAGGTACTTTGCCAACAGCTTGTTATCTTAAGCTCAACTTTTAATAGCCGTAAAAATCATCAAGCGAAGCTGATGCCAGATCCACCAGAAATTGGCTGATTACCTGGCACAGGTCATTAAAATAGCGTTCCCCTTTTTCGGCAGTCGCCTTCGATGGATTTCCCACACCGGTATCATTACTAATTTTTGTCCATTCTCTTTCGGCCCACGCCCAGCTTTGATTAAGGGCATGCACTTTAAACTGTTTGTTTTGACCATTGCCGGCTTCGTTCAATGGGCGAACCAGCTCGGGGTAGAGATAGAGCATCAGGCTGGTTTCTGTTTCGTCAGCATGGTCGCCGGGTTGGCTGAAGTACTTTTCGGCGTCTAAAGCCTGAAACCAGTTGCAGGTCATCAGCTTTTTATTTGGAAACAGAAGGCCCAGTTCCCGTATCATGGTTTTAAAATCGTTCCCGCCGTGTCCGTTAAAAATCAGCAGTTTATCACACTGCTTAAAAACCGATGTAGCTATATCCCTGAGAATGGTTTTTTGGGTTTCGGGCAGCATGTTTATCACATACGGAATATCGGTTTGCCCCGTATTGACACCGTAAGGTATCTCCGGTAAAACCAATACTCGTGCCCCCTTATCAGTGGCAATTTGTGCCGCTTGCTTAATAATTACACCGTTCTGATAGTTATCGGTTCCATAGGGCAGGTGAAGATTATGTGCCTCGATAGCTCCCCAAGGCAGAATAACCAGGTCAAAGTGCTGTTTTTTGATATCCTGGAGGTTAAGTTGTGCGAGTTCCATGTTATGGGCTTTAAAGCTCAAGAGCTACCCCGCAGGGAGCAGCTCTTTTACCTCGTTTATTATTTGTTTTTCACATACTTTTCGAGCCATTGGTCTTGTTCCCAAAGTGTATGAAGTACCGATTCCCGGGCGCGGTAACCATGGCTTTCAGAAGGTAATAATACCAAACGCACGGTGGCGCCTAAACCTTTCAGCGCATTAAAATAGCGCTCGCTTTGCATGGTGTAGGTGCCTGAGTTATTATCTTCAACGCCATGAATCAATAGTAAAGGATGCTTCATTTTACTGGCATTCATAAAGGGCGACATGGTATTATAAATATCAGGAGCCTCCCAGTAGTTACGTTCTTCGCTTTGGAAACCAAATGGTGTTAGAGTGCGGTTATAGGCCCCACTGCGGGCAATACCGGCTGCGAATAAATCAGAATGGGTCAGCAGGTTGGCTGTCATAAACGCGCCGTAGGAATGGCCACCCACCGCTACGCGCTCTCTGTCAATATAGCCCTGTTCATCCAGATAGTCGATGGCTGCTTTGGCATTGGCCACCAGCTGTGGAATAAAGGTGTCGTTTGGTTCTTTGTCGCCTTCTCCAACGATGGGAAAGGACGCATCATCGAGAACGGCATAGCCTTTCATCACCCAAAATACAGGCGAACCATACCAGGGGTAGATAAACTCGTTGGGAGAGGTGGTAACCTGGCCTGCACTTTGTTTATCCTTGTATTCGGTAGGGTAGGCCCACATAATTAATGGTAACCGCTCTTTGTTGTTCATGTTGTAGCCGGCAGGTAAATATAAGGTGCCCGATAGCGGTAAGCCATCTTCGCGCTTGTATTCCACCAGCTCTTTATGGACGCCTGCCAGACTTTTGAATGGGTTTTCAAATTGAGTAATCGGTCGTGGTGCTTTGCGCGTTTTAATGTTGCGTGAATAGTAGTTGGGGTATTCGGTTGGTGATTGAATGCGTGTAATGATTTCTCCTTTTCGGACATCAACGATTTTAGAAATGGTTTCCAGTCGATCTTTATTTTCAGCCTGGTATAAGCGCACAGACTCTTTTGAATTCAGGTTGAATTGATCGATAAAAGGCTTTTGCCCGTCCTTGGAAAAACCATCTCCTTCGAGGTAAGCCTTGTCTTTATCAATAACCAGTACTTCGCGGTTAAATTCGTTCCGTTCTGTAATGAAACTACCTGGATCGTTATAGCGGTCCTGGTAATTGCGATCGAACAGTATCTCAGGTTTTTGCGAAGCATCTGAAGGGTTGAAAAGGTAGCTTTTGGTGTTGCGTGTGTTCCACCAGTAATCGCTGGCAATGGCTACCTCGTTGTTGCCCCAGATGATGCCGCCAAACCGGTTAATTGTTTTTAGTATGGATTTGGGGGCTTCCGTAAATGGAGCCACCCATTCGTAAACTTCATCCCTGTATTCCGCTTCCACCTCCGGGTCGCCTTTGTCCAGTACTTCTGCCCAAAACAAGGTGGCTGGCTTGTCGGCGCGCCATGAAATACTGCGTCGGCCGGTTCGTTCGGCCATAAACCCTTTAGGAAGTTCTTCAATAAGTGGCACCTCTTCAATTGTTTGCAGTGTTTTGCCTTCCCTATCTTTTAATACGTAGTCAGTGGGGAAGCGCTGGTAAGGAACCAGGTAGGAGAATGGCTGTTTAACGATAGATACAACTGCATAATCGCCATTGGGCGAAAAGTTGATGCTGCGGTAGATTGCTTTGGGCGCCCAGGTGCTTGCCTGTCCGTCGAGTGTAATCAGCTTTAATTCTGATTCGGCCAGTCTGATAAAATTTTCTTCATCCAGCTTATCTTTTAGCAGATCCTGGTAGGTGCGGTTTTGAGCTTTCTGGCCTTCATTCACCGATACAACAGGACCAGCTGGGACGGCATTGCCTTTATCAATCAGGTCACCTCGGTTTGCAGGCATCGTTTTTGCAATTAAAGCGTTGCTGTTTTTCATCCAGCTAAATGGGCTGCCCAGGTTGCCGTTAAGTATTGCCTCCGTAAGTTTGTGGGCGGTACTGGTTTGAATATCAACGTACCATAATTCGGTGCCGTTGCTAACAGTATTGGTAAAGGCCATTTTACTCTGATCGGGCGACCAGGAGAAATTAGCAAGTCGGGCTTTTTGAGGCATGCCTTTTACTTCTATCACGCCCTCTTTCTTTTTAAGAAGTTTTATGTTGTTTGAGAACCTTGTTCTGGACGATACGTTGGTTACCGGATTGGTGCGTATACCAGCCAGTTTGATCTCTTTCTCCGATAGTTCGTCAATGCTTTTGTACTGACTGCGGTAAAGCAGTACAATAACTGATCCATCATCATTAATGGCTGTGCGGGGGGGCAGCGGCACATCTGCCAGATCGAGTATTTCTTTGGAGGGTTCCTGATAGGTGAGATCAATTTGTGCTGTTGCTGTGAGGCTAAGCATGAACAGCATTGATAGAATTAAATTGAGGTGTTTCATTTGCAAAGATTTTTTCAAATTAGTCCCTGTATTTAGGGTAGATTAAATTTAGCTGTAACTATAAAGCACAGAAGTTAATATTTATAATTAATCTGCACAACTTCGGGTATAATAAATACATGTTGTAAAGGAACTTTGAGCAGAACGGTTGAAAAAGTGTATTTTCGCTGATATAATAGGAAAACATGGATCCAAAACTGCTGGTATTATTAACAAAAATGAGGATGCCCTATGGCAAATACAAGGGGCGGGTATTGTGCGATTTGCCGGAACCCTACCTGGTATGGTATCATAATAAAGGCTTCCCTGAGGGAAAGTTGGGCATGCTGCTACATACGCTTTATGAGATTAAGCTCAATGGACTGGAGTATTTATTAAAGCCCTTACGCTAATTGCTCTTTCACCTTCAGTAAAGGAGCAAACCACCTGTCGGCCTGGGCGACGGTCATCCTAAAAAAGCCCTGATAATTGGTGTTATCAAGGCTTATTTTTTTTGCAGCTCAGTGTTACTGTCCGAATTTATAGCTGATTCCAAAACCAAAGAGTTGCTTAAACTGCACCCGCGGTCCTTCTTCCACTTTGTCTGCATTAACATACTTAATATCATCGTCGTAGATAAGGTTGAATGATGCTACGGCACTCAGGAAGCTGTTTACCTTCATGTTAAAGGCCAGTTCCCAGTCCACGTCAATGTTCTGAGGCTTATTGCCCAGGTTGGAGAAGAGGTCTAAACGGGTGTTGACGTCTACATTCTTAATGATGTTCGCTTTTTTGGCGATGAGCTTCACTGAGGCACCATATTCATTTCTCAGTTTTTTGTCCTCCTTCACGCCAAAAGCACCCGCTGCCGATAAAGAATCGTCCAGTACAATGGTCATTTTACTGGTTAAGGGCGACAGGTAAAGCGAAAAGTTGTCATTGGGTTTATAGTCCATACCCAGTGAGAAATTCATATAGGCAGGTGCCATAAATTCAGACACCTTACTGGTGTTCTCCGGTGGGTCGCTGTATCCTGCATCAAACTGCGTTTTAAAATCGAGCAGGCCGGTATAATACCATTTACTACCATCAACCTGGTACCCAAGTTTAGATGAGAAGTAAAGTTTATCTTCTGTTTTAATCAGGTTATCACTTCCCTGTTTGGTTAAGCCATAGCCCAAATCCAGAGTGTTGTCCCAATTGATTTTTTTCTTTGTGTAATTGAAGAAGGAGTTGAGCAAAAAGGTTCCGGCCACTGAGTTTTTACCTCCTGCTGACCAGTTGTTTAGTGATACCTGGTTAAATGTAAACGAGGAAGTGCCTCCTATCTTCCACAGCTTGATGCTGTCGTTGTCTGCCGGCTGACTAAATGCATGAACGGTGATAAAGGTGAGGACAAGGCCTAGTATTTTCTTCATAGGATAACTGCTAGGTGAAAAGCTCTGCCAGTGAATGGGCAGAGCTTTGTATTTGGTTTAATAATTACTTTTCGTTGAACAGGTGCACATCTCTTTGTGGGAATGGGATGCTGATGCCCTGCTTATCAAATTCTTTTTTAACAAACTCCATCATGTAGAAGTAGACGGTCCAGTAGTCGCTGGTTTTAGCCCAGGCTCTGGTTACCAGGTTAATGGAGCTATCTCCATGTTCCAGTACGCCAACAAATAGTTGTGGGTCTTTAAGAATCAGCTCCTGCCTGCCGGCCACCTCAATAATTATGTTTCGGGCTTTGTCAATATCATCGTCATAACCAATGCCAAAAACAAAATCTACCCGCCGTGTTTCTGATCTTGAGTAGTTCGTCATGGCGCCGGTAGAAAGCCCCCCGTTCGGGATAATCACCACTTTATTATCAGGAGTGGTGAGGATGGTGTTAAATATTTGAATTTCCTTTACAACACCGGCATGGCCTTGTGCTTCAATGTAGTCGCCCACCTTAAATGGTTTTAAGATGAGAAGGATAACGCCTCCTGCAAAATTTTGCAGGGTACCGGAAAGAGCCATGCCGACAGCCAAACCGGCAGCACCCAGGATGGCAATAAAGGAGGTCATCTGAACACCCAGATAACTAATCACACTGATAAACAGCAGTATTTTTAAAGTCACTGAGGTGAGACTGATGATGAAAGGAACGAGTGTTTCATCAATGCTCCGCGCTACCAACAGCTTTTTAAACCCTTTAACTATCTTATTAATTATCCAGAGGCCAACGACTGCTATGAGTATGGCTACTAAAAGCTTAATGCCATTGGCAATCACCCAGTCGTAAACCGGTTGCCAGTTAAAGTTGTTAATACCTAATTCTTCCATACTATTCACGAGTTAAGTTAAAAAAACACATTCCAGATTAAAACATTTCTAATGATGCTTATGTTTTCACAAAGTTATGAATTGTTAGTTTTTTGATATTCATTTTTACATTCTTATTACCTATTTTCGCGCCGCTAAATATGTAACAATAATCATGAGTAATAAGCAGATTTTAAGCATCAGTGTGCCAGAGCGTATTAAAGGCTTAATTTTTGATATGGATGGAACACTTTTAAACAGTACACCTATTCATTATAAAGCCTGGTTGGAGGCATGCCGGCCTTTTGGTGTTGATTTTACCTATGCGTATTTCATCACCCTGACTGGTCGTCCGGTTATTGAGCTCAGTAAAGATCTGATTGCGGCTTTTAATATGCCAGTTGAGGCAGGGGAGCTTGTTGCAGCAAAAGAGCAGCTGGTGGAGAAAAATCTGCATAATGTGGAGGTGATACCAGCGGTTTTTGAGGTGGTGACGGCCTTTAAAGGACGGCTGCCGATGGCTGTGGGTACTGGTGCCAGTCGCCAAAGAGCGATGCGCTTACTGGAGGATAGTGGCATTATTGACTATTTCGATGCTGTGATTACTTCTGACGATGTGGAGCAGTATAAGCCGCATCCTGCTACTTTTTTAAAGGCAGCGCAAGCCATCAATGTTTCGCCTGCCGACTGCCTGGTGTTTGAAGATGGCCATTTGGGAATAGATGCAGCCAACGCGGCCGGCATGAGTGTTGTTGATGTTAAAACTTATTACTAATGAAGCTGATGATGCATTCATTTGACTTACTTCTGTTATTCGACTATATCGGCACCATGGTGTTTGCCATCAGTGGAACTTTAACAGCGGCTCAAAAGCGGCTTGACGTTTTCGGAGCTATTTTTATTGGTTTTGTAACAGCTATTGGCGGCGGAACCGTCCGGGATATTATGCTGGGTAACCTGCCGGTGACCTGGATTCAATCCTACAACTATTTTTTTATTATACTGGCCGGTATAGTCATAACAATTGTATTTAAAACGGTGGTAAACAAGCTTCGAAATACGCTTTTTCTGTTCGACACCATTGGAATCGGGGTCTTCACAGTAATTGGTCTGAAGCAAGCTCTGGCTTTTGGTATTTCGGCACCTATCGCTGTGATGATGGGACTTTCCTCTGCAGTGGTGGGGGGCATCATTCGGGATACCCTGACAAATGAGGTGCCGCTTATCTTTCATAAAGAAATCTATGCGACAGCCTGTATTGTGGGCGCCATCATTTTTCTGATTATGCATTATTTAAATGTTCCGGAAGTGATTTGTGAAAGTGTGACCGTAATTAGCATTATTAGTATACGCTTGTGGGCGGTCAAATACAACATTACCATGCCACATGTTTCGTTAGGAGAGGAGGAGTAGGTAGTTATAACTTGCTACTTACTCCGCATAACCGGGCTTATTCATCAAAGCCCAGGTGCTGTGCAATGTTTTTGTATTCAGAGGCTTTATCCATATCTCCCAGTTTCTCGCAGGCTTCACCCAGGTAATAATAGGCCTCCGCCTTATCCTTTTTAATGCGTGTAGCCTGCAGCAGATCGTTGTAGGCCTGCTCGTACTTTTTCAGGACCAGGCGGGTGCGTCCACGGTTGTATTTTACCTTATAGGATTTGTTTTTTAGCTTATCGGCTTTCGAATAATCTTTTTCAGCCCGCTCTAAATCACCCATTTCAACATGTAAACCGGCTCTTTTCACCAAGGCATCAAAAAATTGTGGTTTTAGCTGAAGAGCCTTATTGAGGTTGCCCATGGCCGATGGCTTATCCTTAAATTTTAATAAGCATTCATTGGCCATCAGGAAGTATTCGCGGGCAAAGTCTTCCACATTTTTCTGTTGTCGTTTGATGGCTGCGTGCAGCTCTTTCACTTCTTTCTCGAGCTTTGTTATTTTTGATAGTTTACCGGCAATCAGTCGCTGAACCGGCCTGGCCGAGAGGGCTTCCTGCTTTTCGTTGGCCAGGGCAAAGGCGTGAACTGCCTCTGCAAAGTCTCCCTTGTCGAACAGAGTGGCCGCATTTCTAAATAAATCGAAGGCTTCGGCTTTGTTTAGTTCATTGGCAATAAGCACCTTGTTGTTAGCTGCCTTCGAAAAGGCGACTACTTCGTGGTTAACAATTACATCGCGCGGCGATATTTTGGTTTTCAGCACGATGCCGTCCAGAGATACACAACGCGAAAGGGCCACATACAGCTGGCCACCTGCGAAAGCGCCTCCTGAAAAGTCGAGCATTACTTTGTCGAAAGTGAGGCCCTGGCTCTTATGAACGGTGATGGCCCAGGCTAATTTAAGGGGGTATTGCGTGAACGAGCCTAACTCTTCTTCCAGAATGCGGTTGTTTTTTTCGTCGTATTTATAGCGTATGTTACGCCACACCTCTTTCTCCACCAGATGGATCTCTTCGTTTTGAAGGCGCACGTATATGCCATGCTCATCAATCTCCTCAACTCGTCCAAGACTTCCGTTGTACCACCGCTTTTCCATGTCGTTTTTAACGAACATAACCTGTGCATTCTCTTTTAGCACCAGGTTTTTTAGTGTCGGCAAGCCCGATTCGGGAAACTCGCCGGAGATGCGACCGGTAAATTCATGTTCATCACCCTCCAGCTGCTCCAACTTAGTGTCATTAATGTAATCCACTGTATCGCGTCGCGTGGCCAGTGTAATGAAAAATTCATCTATCGGGCTCTGAAAGGCGGGATTGAAGCGTTGGTTGATGGCCGCTATGTCCTGGTTGCCGGCTTGTTTCAAGCGGATGCGATCGAGCAGGTTAACAAAGGTATCTTCGTTTTGTCGGTACACTTTTTTCAGCTCAATCTGCACCAGCGGTATTTGTTTAAATACACGGGCCGAAAAGAAGTAGGGCGATTGGTAAAAACGTCGCAAAATCTGCCAGTCATCTCTTTTAACCACCGGTTCGAGCTGAAATACATCGCCCACCATCAGCAGCTGCTTGCCACCAAAGGGCAGGTTCATATTTTTGGTGTAAACCCGCAACACCCGATCGATAAAATCCAATACATCTCCTCTTACCATAGATACTTCATCAATAATAAGCAGATCCAGTTCTTTTATAATCTGGGTATGTGATTTGCGGTATTTTAAAAAGTCGAAGATGCGCCCTTTATGGGTTGATAAATCCGGGTCGTCGGGCAAAATGGGGCGAAAAGGGACCTTGAAAAATGAATGGATGGTGACGCCCCCGGCATTGATGGCGGCAATACCGGTTGGGGCCACAACCACAAACTTTTTATGTGTATGCTGGCAGATGTAGCGCAAAAAAGTCGACTTACCGGTTCCGGCACGTCCGGTGAGAAACACCGATGAGCTGGTATGCTGAATGAGCTTGAGGGCATCCTGAAATTCAGCATTATCCGTGTCAAAGTTATCGGGTAAGACGTTCATTTACTCTACTTCTGCAATTCTTTCTTTACTACTTAATTCTTCTGAGCCATAACGCTTAATAACGTTGTAGGCTTTGTAAATGCCCAACTCACCGGCCTTGCTTAAGTCAGCAGTGCCTTTGGCCTCCTGTTCCAGGTAAATCAAGGTTAGGCCTCTGTTAAAATATGCCTCGGCGAAATCCCCATTGAGCTCAATGGCCTTGGTGAAATCTTTTACTCCCTGCTCAAAATTCTTTTTCAGGCAGTGGATGATAGCCCGGTTGTAGTAGGCAAACTCGAAATTGGGCGCCAGTTCAATCACCTTGTTAAGGTCGTTAATTATGAGCTCATAGTCGAGTATTTGCGATACTTCTTTCTCTTGTGGACCTTGCTGAAGGTTGTTTTTGGTCTTGATGGGCCCTTGCAGCATGATGTTGTCGGGGACCTGTGTTTCTTCCTCCAGCGCAGTAATAACTTCAACCATTTTGTGGCGGGCATAGGCGCGGCTAAACAGGGCCACCACGTGGTTGGGTTTTGACTTGAGTATTTCGTTATAGTCGGCCATGGCGTTACTGTAGTTCATTACCATGGTGTACAATGCGCCCCTTGCAATCAGTATGTCCCGGTCGGTTTCCTCGTCCTGCAGTTCCTGCGTGATATTATTGATGTCGTTGGTTAAGCGGATGTATCTTAATCCTTCAACTTCCGACTCCTGATTGGTGATTTTTAAAGGCTTCTTATACAGCTCTTTCTTGTTGAAAGTCAGTACCTCCTTTTCGTAGTAGGATGGGCGGTGCAGCAAGGTATCGCCCGAATAGTACGTTAGACCGAACACCGGTTCCAAATCAATAAATATGTTGCGGTTCTGTACTTTACCCCGAATGCTTTCAACCACCTGTTCTTCCTGCTCATTGTTGTCAAAATCGTCCAGCACGGCAATCTTGTCGTAGTTGCGAATATCTTTGTCCCCTTTCCTTCTGGTGGCTTTTTTACCCGCTTCTTTCTTTTCCGAATCCTTGGTTTCGGAGGCTTCAGCCAGTTGCTTATTCTGCCGGTCGCTGTGAAGCTTATAGGCCGTCATGCGGTCTATTTGTGCTCCGTTGCCATCGCCCATGCGCTCTTTAACATCGGCGCGTATGGCATAGGCCTGGTCAAACTTCGGATAGTTATCGATAATGATATTGACATCTCGCAGTGCTTCCTTGTTTTGGCCCAGTTCGTTGTATAGAATGGCCCGGTTGAAAAGCGTGAGCAGGTTGGATGGCTCCAGCGCCAAAACTCTCGAAAAATCTTCAATAGCCCGGTTTTTATCGCCTACCTGTGCCCTTAGTATGCCTCGGTTATAGTAGGCCAGACTGCTTTTCGGATCCAGCTCAATGACTTTATCAAAATCACTCATGGTGCCCCGCAGGTCATCCAGCTGATAGAGAATGGCAGCGCGCACCAGGTAGTAGTTGGCATAGTCATTTTTCAGCTCAATCACCTGGTCGTAATCTTTTTTAGCCTCCTCGTAGCGGCCCAGCTGGTAGTATAAAAAACCTCTGGATGCAAACCCGTCGGACATATAAGGGTTACGTTCAACCACCTTACTGAAATCGCTTAAGGCACCAATTGTATCGCCGGCGTGCACTTTAGCGGCACCGCGGCTCAGGTAGGCGCTTAGCATGCCTGAGTTTTGCTCAATGATGCGGTTAAAGTCTTCAATGGCATTTTTGTAGTCTTCTATGGCCGAATAGCTGTTGCCCCGGTTGATGAGCAGGTTGATGTTGTTACGATCAATGTTCAGGCCTTTGCTGTAGTCTTCAATAGCCAGCAGGTGGTTATCTTTTTTGTTCATAATGATGCCGCGCACATTATAGGCGTCCACCATAAATGGGTTTTTATTCAAACAGGTATTCAAATCCAGTTCGGCCCCATTGTAGTCTTCGAGGTAGTATTTGGCAAGCCCTCTGAAAAAGTAGGGGTCGGAGAGGTAGGGTTTGGCCTTAATCACCTTATTAAAATACTGAATAGCCAGCACGTAGTCCTCAAAGTACAGCGCGTTCTTCCCAATGGTGAGCATGCGATCAGTATTGATTTGCGCGCTGACATTGGAAATGAGCAGGCATTTAAGGAGTAATATGAAGAGCGTAAATTTCTTTGTCATACTAATTTTGTGTGAAACAAGGCCAACAAATATACAATACTTCGCTTTTTTGCCGCCATCAATTGCTAATTAATGTCCTCTAAAATAATTGTTACTGTTGGCTTTCTGTACAAAAATTACGCCAGTGCTATTTTGTGAATTGGTAGCTCCGGGTAGCCGTGTTGCCCCTGTTATCTGTTACTCTTACCTCCAGTGTATGCTGGCCTTTGGTCAGAAATGGCATGTGCTTGAACTGACCGCTTATCAGCTTGTTTTTAGCATCGTACTCGAACAGGGCCCACTGCCCATCAATCAGGCACTCGTAGTCTTTAATGCCGCTAAAGTCATCATCTATCCTGATGTTTATTTCCTTACGCGCCGTGTAATTGTTGTTTTCGGGGACGCTTCTGAGTTTGATAACAGGCGCAATGGTGTCCACCGCCAATGTAAACTTGCCAAACCCTCTGGTGGAGATGCTTAGTTGCTTGTTCTTTAAAGTGCCACCCAGCGAATAGGTTTTATTGGCCGTATTGACACCGGCTATGCAAAGCTGGTCTCCATAGGTCAGCAGAGAATCAGGAACGGGCAGGCTCACCGACATGGAACGGTGCAGCGGAATGTGCTTGTCGCCAATGTAATAGACAGGAGCAATAAACCCCTCCTGTTCTTCCTTGTGAACAAAAACATGGGTGGAGGTATACAATGAGTTAGCAGGGATGGAGAAATGGAAGCCGAGCGTATCGAGCGAAAACGACTGGTCGTAGTGAACTTTTACCAAGGCCTCGTTTTTTTGTGGTGCTGGTGCTGGTGCCGCCTCACCTTTTAGGGTAAATTCGAGTACCGAACGGTTACCGGCATAATCGACAATAACATATTTGAGTTGTTGCTCATCGCCCTGTTTAAGTTCTGTGGTATAGGTATTTTTTTTACCATAGAGGCTGAGGCGGTTATTGGGTTCAACAAAACTCTTTTGTATCACTTTGCCGCTTCTGATTTTTTCGGCATAGTCTATGTGGGAATTGATGTAGCGTGTTTCGGCAAAACTGAATTTGTCGATGTTAAAATTATACACCAGTGTATCGTTCACAAACAGGTCGATATTGGTTATGCCACATTTGCGCCAGCTATCCGAAAAATAGTCGAGCACCTGAACGCCAACACCTATTTTTCCATGAGCGCTAAAGGTTTTGGTGCCTTTGGGATGAAAAGCCTGGTTGTAAAACACGGTGGGCATGTAGGTGTCTTCCTGTGCACCATTGATGCTGGCATCATCCGACAGGCAATACAGCTTCAGGCCCTGAATCTGGGGGCGAACCTTATCAACAATGTCATCTCTGAAAAAAAGTGGGTTGATGGGTTTTTGAGTGGCCTGCTCGCGCACTTCGTAATGGAGGTGAGGACCGCCTGAACTGCCCGAATTGCCGCTGTAAGCAATGACTTCGCCACGCTCCACAGGAACTTCACCAGCTTTGAAGAATAGCTCGACTGCAAAGGATTTTTGTTTGTACTGCTCAGCTTTTACCAGTGAGTCTATTCTTTCCGAATAGCGTTCGAGGTGCGCATAAACAGTGGTGTAACCGCCCTTGTGATCGATATAAAGGGCATGGCCATAGCCGTAAGGCGAGACTTTAATGCGGGAAACATGTCCCCGGTCGGAAGCGTAAATGCGGTAGCCTGTTTTGCGGTTTGTCGTTAAGTCAAGTCCCGAGTGAAAATGGTTAGAACGGAGCTCTCCAAAACTGCCGCTCACCCACGGGCTTATTTTCATTGGTTTTACAAAACGCTCTAAATCTGGCGCCTGTGCTGTTGACCATTGATAGACGCTTGCAATACATATTATAACTAAAGCGAAATGCCTCATGTTTATCCCCTCCTGAAAATTTATAAAATCCATCCAAAAATAGCTTTCTGTCTTTACAAAACCAATCAAAAAGCGCTATGAATAGCCGGAAGCACGCAACCTGTCTCTTAATTTTCCCTCTAAATAGTTAATCAATGTAAAAGCAACCGTTGTGGCACAATATTTATAATGTAAAACAACAAAACAATTAAAATTATAACGCATGAAAAAGTTTAAATTTAGTTTCCTTTTAGGCTTGATAGCATTAATCACGTTTAGCTGTTCGGATGATGATGGTTACTCATTGGGTGATTACTGGGTAACAACAGGTACGGTGGTGAAGACAAGCGATTACTATTATGTAGTGACTGATGGAGGCGAGCAACTTTGGCCTTCGGCAAGTAATGTATCGCCCGGAAGTTTAGACGATGGTATGCGCGTATTAATTAACTATACCATACTGGGCGAAGATCCGGATAAGCAATACGATTACCTTGTCAAGGTAAATGGCATCAGTGAGCTGTTGACCAAGCCGGTGTTTAATTTTGACGAAACCACTACCGAAGCGGTGAAGGATTCGATTGGAAATGATGCGGTGACCATTGCCGACACCTGGTTTACAGGTGATTATTTGAATGTGCAGTTTGAGTATGGCGGTGGCCCGGGCTACATTCACTTTATTAATCTGGTGAAAGATACCGAGGATTTAACAACAGAAAACGGCGAAATTATTCTTGAACTGAAGCACAACAAGAATGGAGATCCTTATAATTACTTGCAGTGGGGCATTGCTTCTTTCGACATTTCCCAGTTAAAGGAGGAAGGGAAAAACTCTGTTGATGTATTTGTGCGCAGTATCGATAAAGAAGGCAATTACAGCTACAATAAAGTACTGACCTATAATTATGATCAGGTAGAGGCGGAGCTGGTATCCAAGCAGTTTTCGGCCACGCCAATGCGCGAGATGGTGGAATAGGTCATTCCTAAACGGCCGGAAAGCCGCTGTGTAGAATAAGTTTTACGACGCGGCGCTAAGATATACGCCAGGCATGCAACGGGGAATAGTTTGTTCAACCTTTGCCTGCCTGGCGTTTTTTTATGCCCTTTACGGAAACATTAGTGCCTCCGCAGACGCTTCTTTTGACTTGTTCCGGGCAAAGCAAAATCGATAAAGACTTTTTTGGGCTAACACCTCCAGTGGGTGTTTGGATAAGGAAAAAAAATGCAGAAAATTTTACAGGCTTAATGCGCTGTATCCCTTGCTATTGAAGGAAAGTAGAGAAAAAAATATGAAAAAATTCACTTGATAATTTGGTGGTTTGCCCGCATTATCCCTATATTTGCATCGCATTTGAGAACAATGGTTCACAAACAAAGCACAAAAAAAGGTTCCGTAGCTTAATTGGATAGAGCACCTGGTTACGGCCCAGGAGGTTAGGGGTTCGAGTCCCTTCGGGATCACTGATTGAAAAGTTATTTCAAACAAAAAGCACTTAAAGTTAATACTTTAGGTGCTTTTTTATTTTGTGGAAGTGTCAAGTTTAGGCATTATCCTATGCCGACCCGGTTATTTGTCGAATACCGATCCGGAGAGCGAGAATTCGTTGACCGCCCCTTCGCCCCGAATAAAGATCCGGTGGTTGAATCGCACGTAATTGAGTTCGCCAGACGGATCTTTGAGCAATTCGCCAAGGGATCCCTTGTTCGGGCCTTCGGTGATGATGAAATAGCCCTCAGCTGTGTTGGCCACATTGGCCGGCGCGGGATCCTTTCCCTTGGTCAATGCGGAGAACTGGACAAACACATATTTGTCGCCTTCTTTCCTAATCTCAATGTTTTGGGAATTACCCTTGAAGACGCCGACGAAGGGATCAAGCACAGCCGGATCAACGCCCGCTGCGACCGGAGACTTGGCCTCGATTTTCGTGAAGGCTTTGACCATTGCGTTCGCAACTTTTTTGTAGGCCTCGACTCCGCGATCGCTGTGGACCAGCACCACCACTGCAAAGTTGTGATCCGGGATCAGCTGTAGAAAAGAACGTGTGCCGGGCCAATTACCCCCGTGGCTGGGGCTGGTGACCCCGTCGTAGTCGTGGACAAACCATGTCAGCCCGGTAAAGTCGCCGGCCTCAGCCTCGACTGCCGGAGCGTGGGCATAGTCCAGTGCTTTTTTAGACAGCAGCTGGTTCCCGGAGGCGTCCTTGCCGTCCAGCTGAAAGCGGGCGTATTTAAGCATATCGGTAACTGTAGACCGGATCCCGCCGGAGGCTGCGGACTCTCTTATCATCGGAATGTAGTACGGCTTGAGATCACTGATGCTGCCTTCCCCGTAGATCGGCGGATGACCCCATGCATAATTTTCAGCCGGAGGGGTGGTTTCGTAATTAAAGGATGTCGCATTCATGCCGAGCGGGGCGAGCAGGTTCTCTTCGATCAGGGTCTCGATCGGCTTTCCGCCGACATGCGACACCACATGGGTAGCGAAGGTGATACTGGTGTTGTTGTACATCCAGGTTTGACCAAACGGATAGAGCTGCTCGACGTAAGCCGCCTGGAGCATGACCTTCTCGCTGATGGACCCACCCGGAGGAACACGAAGGAAACCATGGTCGCCATACCAGCCAGCGCGATGGTGAAACAGGTCAACGACCCGCGCTTTCGACGTCGCGTCGGGATCCGAAACCCTCCACCACGGCAGAATATCCACGACACGCGCGTTCAAATCCAGAATGCCCTGTTCGGACTGCTGCATGGCCACCGTCGAAAGGAAGGTTTTTGTCACAGAGCCAATTTGAAATTTCGTATCAGGGGTAACGGCCTCGTCGGTGCCTACCTTGGTGACACCGAGTCCGGCGCTGTAGGAGTTGTCTCCGTAGATAACACCGACAGCAAGCCCCGGGATGTTCATTTCCTTGATCAGTTCAGCAGTTTCGGCGACAACCGCATCAAAGGCCGCCTGCCCCTGCTTCTTTGTCATTGTTTTTTTGGACTGCTGCTTTTTCTGAGCAAATGCCGGTTGAACTGCAAATAATACCGAGATTATTACAGTAAATAATAGTTTCATCTTTCTATTCATCTTTCTCTTCTTTTAAATATTAATCATTGAGTCTAGTTTATTTGAATACCTAAGAGCTTGGTTCAGTGGCGACTCAAGGCGCCGTCCGCTACAACCAATGGATAGGCCCGATTAAGCCTATTTGTTTTGTGATTTTAAATAGTAAAAGTCGTATAAAGTCCGGGTAACTTCAGCAATGGCCCGATCACGATCAGCTTCCGAGGTTGTACTGCTTTTGGTGAATACCACGATGGCAAAACGTCGGCCGTCGGGTAGCGTTACATACCCCACGTCATTAGCAACACCACCAATCGTTCCTGTTTTATGGGCAACCGGGGTTCGCCTTGGTAAAAGACCTTTTAGCCTTCCATTACCTGTACGAGTGCGCGACATGGTAGCAAGCAGAAATTCGCGGCTGTTCTTACTCAAGGCCTTTCCGCTGTCGATAGCCAAAAGCAATTGCAGCATGGCATTTGGTGAGCACTGATCACGTGGGTCTTCTTGTTCGAACTTAAGGTTTCGAAGTGGTTGCTTTGCCGCTAGTGTTGGATCTTTGGCTAAGGCCTCTGCAAGTACGGATGCATAAGCCTTATCGTGTAAACCATAGAAGTCCCTTAAAATTTCGCTGGTATACCGATCGACTCGTAGACCTTTTATTCCAATACTTTGCATCATTTTCGTTACCGCTTCCGGACCACCCGCTAGTTTTAGACAGGCGTCCGTCGCGGTATTGTCACTTAAGGTTATCATGGGTTCAATTAAATTGGCTACAGATAACTTAATGCCAGGGTGCACGAAGTTCACTGCGATCGCCTCGTCACCTGTAACCATGGTTTCTTGTTCAACATCAATTAAATCGGTAAGTTTAAGTTCACCTTTATCAACACGGTCCAGCAAAGCGACAGCAATGGCCACTTTATAGGTGCTTGCCATTACAAATGCTTCATCGCCGTTTACTGTGATCATCTCCTTAGAGCCAATTTCCTGTGCGGCCACACCAATGCGGCCAACCAGCCCCTCTGAAATTTTTTCAATCTTCTTGGAAATAGCTTCAGCATTTTGTTTTTGAGCAAATGTTGGTTGAATTGCAACAAATGTTGAGAAAACTGCCATTAAAAATGGTGCAAAATTATTTTTCATACTGTTTAATTTTAAACCTTAATAATTGAGTTTATCTTATTCGAGTGCCTGACTATCTATTTCGTCAGGATTTCCATTCCTCTTTTTAATACTTACAAGGTTCGAAGCATAACGAACCTTATAAGTATTCAAGAGTAAAGTGTTTTTGTAGATTTTCACTTATTGTTAATACTAAAAGTCGCGTTTTCGTCTAGAGGGTAAATAGGATATGTTAGCTGGGTATGCTCGAAGAGGGTAATATCGCGACTGGTGGTTCCGGGAACATCAGCGATCAGTATTTTGTCGGTGAAGTTTTTATAGAATGCACGAAAGTGCATTCCGCTTTTAACACCTATAACGTCATATTCCTGGATGATGATGCCATGCGGCCGTCCCTGCGTATCATCATAGGTCTGGCATAGGCCGGAAATAACGATGACATCCACCGTATTCTCCGCTTCGATGACCAACCTAACGGTAGGGCCAAGCTGGAATGGGCCGTTGAAAGCGGTCCCTCCACGAACAACCTCATTCCCATCCGAAATGGACTTGACATAGGCTTTGGTCTTGATCGGTTCGCCCGCCAATTTCTCAAATTTGCCACCGAGGCTCACATCGATGGTTGCTCCGACACCGGCAGCGGCTGCTGCCTTTGCGGTTTCCGGATCGTGTATAGACATGAAAGTGACTTTTCCCAGGCCTTTGGTCTCCATAAGAGCCTTCAGCAGGTGGGTGCTACCACCTCCGGCTCCGCCACCGGGATTATCCGCAGCGTCTCCTATCACGATGGGTGTATGGTCGATGATATCGCCTTTTGTTGGCTGTTTACGTACATAGTGACCGTCCTTCTCGAGTGTGGCCAGCACAGTACTCATAGTTTTGTCCAAAGTTTCCAATGGTAGGATGGACTCTTTCCGGTGATCCCATATCCACTGTGCCAGTTCGTCCACCAGTTCGTTCGCCAGTTTGGAGTTATTTTCGGTAGTGACCATCGGGAACACGCCACAAAAGTCGCTGTCCTGGTATGGGAAACCATGCATAGCAGAGCAGTTGATAACACCGGGCCGCTTTTCTATTTCAATGCACTTTTCTTTCAGTCGATTTGCAAAGGTGCCCTTCTCTTCGGTATTACTCATCCCCATCATCAGTGGCACTTTGCGATAGGCGGGGGTAGGATGCGATTCTCCTGCCAGGATTGCAGCGCCACGATACATCGCATCACGTGCGCATGCATTCATATCCATATGAGGATACTCTTTGCAGGCACTGAAGAAATTCATATTGTCCTTCATTTTCTCTGTGATCTTGCCATGCAGGTCGCCACTCCAGACGATCATGGTCTCCTTTCCGACTATTTCTCTGATCGACTCTGCTAAGTCTCCTTCAAGATCGTGTGTGCTGTTCACCATACCGGCACCGTGAACACCAAGGTAGACGATGTCAATAGGTAACTGTGATTTCAGTGTGTCCAGGATCTCCTTTTTGGCATCTTTCCAGGCCTGATCATTCACCGTGCTAAAGCACCAGTCTATATAGTACAAAACACCCGGGAGCAGCTCCCAGCCTTTTTCTTCGCACACATCCACAGCCCCGCCAATGGCTGTCCCTTTCAACTGATTCCTGATCTGATCGCCCCGGAATGTGCGCATTCGGTCGAGCGTGGTTTCGCCCATTCCTTCGGTGAGGTAGGTGTTGGTTTCATGGAAAAAACCAACATAGGAGACTCTTAATTTTTTGGAATTTTTCATTTGTTCTCCTTTTCCAATGTTGAAGGACAGCAAAGATACTGCTGCTGCAGCAAGAGCTACAAAAACAGCTAGTGTAATAAGTTTTCTTCTTTTCATAAGGTTTGATTTAAATCAAAAAAATGCTTTTTTTATAGCTCTTGTTAAATAATTACGACACTAGAAATCAAATTTTACCATGGCCTGTAAGCGATTTGCACGGCCAAAATCACTGTTTTTATTTCTGCGTTCGCCCCACATATATTCGATGCCAGTATAAAAACGTGCGGTTGCCTGATAGATAAGATTAATGTGCGCAATAGCTGCTGCTTTCATCGATTCAGGAGCGCGGTATACTGACGGATCGAGTGCAGTATAAGCCAAGGATGCATTCGTAATAAATCTGTCGTTCCATTTATGGACATAACCAAGTACAATTGCGGCGGCAGGCATGGTTTCAAGCTCGCCGTCAGGAGTAAGGATCGCATTAGAATTACTGCCGGTAAGGGCCATGATATTATCTCCGGAACCCATGCCTAGCGCCACATTAAAGGTAAAATAGTCTTTACCGATATACTGGCGTCCTCCAATTACAGCAGCAAGCTGCGTGGCTGTAGTGTAAAGACTATCTCCGCCATCCCAGCGCATTTGTGCCAGGTTAACACCCAGTGCAACCATTCCTGTTTTCCAGCTGTAGTCAACTCGACCAGCTAAAGCAGGCAGGCCGAGGCTTGAGCTGCCTGGGTGGTTAAAGGCATTATCTATGCCTATATAATCCATCATCTCTAATCCCAGTGCCCACTTCCATTTATCGTTAATACGGTTCTGGTACTTTATTTGAGTTGCTCTTCCACCATATAAAGCATCACCGGCGGCAAAATCAATTAAATTGGGGATCGACTCCATAATAGACGTTGTTGTCCATGTTTGGCCGAAAATGAAATTACCGGCAACAATGTAGGCATGTCTTAAGCGATAGTATGAGCTACCGGCACTTGACCAGAAATCCCCTTCAATAAAAATATTCAAGGGGACTTTGCCTGGAGTTGTACGCCGCATGTCGAAGTTAATCCTTGATTCGCGAGCGAACATATTAAAGTAACCACGGTTGGCATCTTCAGGTGATCCCTCCACCGGTATTTGCGACATTAAAAAATTGTACCGGTCGCCTGAACCATTAATGTCATACAGCATGTCCAATTTAACCCTTCCGCCAATTTTCATGCGGTATTCTGAGCCAAACATAGGCCACGAAGCCGGAAAATTATCTTCCACCAGTTCACTACCGGTTAATAACTGGTGTGATTCTCTTAATTCAGATTTAGGAATGTCCACCATTTGTGAAGCAGTAGTGTCGCCTGGCTGTTCGGGCGCTAGTTTTTTCTGCAGCTTTTGCTTGTCTCCCTCCAGTTCTGCAATTCGCATTTCCAGTTCATCCATCCGGTTTAGTCGCTCTTTGAGAAGTTGATTTTCTTTTCTAAGGGAATCGGCTTCTTGAGAGAGCACTGTAACGGGTAAAAAAAACAGCATGAATAACAGGCTCACAATACTTAAATGGGATATTTGTTGGCTATTAATTTTTAAGGGGGAGACTAGTCTCATAATCATTTTGTTTTTATTTGAGATATTATGGCTGTTTCTGTGTATAACTGTGTAATAAAGCAGTGATATTAGTGCTTATGTCCTTCTGTATCAGTAAGGTCACAGCACTTTAAGCCTGCTCCGCCAAAGTCCTCAGGAACAGTATAAAATTCTTTTTGCCAACTATCAATATTCAAAGGCACAAGTTTACTCTCTGCCAGAGGCTCAAAACGGATAGCTTGCCCCGGATTAACAGTATCGGGCATGCATTCAGAATCTTTTACAACAATAACTCCATTCACTAAAACGTAAGGAATCCCGGACGATGGAGCGGTTCCCTTCGCATAGGTTGCATTGTCTTTTACATTCTCAGGACTGAAGATGGTGATGTCAGCCACCATACCTTCCTGCATACGACCACGCACCTGCATGGCTTTTAAACCCATGTCGCCTAATGGTTTGGCGCTATTGTAACTGGTCATAGAAACCAATTGCATTAATGGAATGTTATTGTCTTGTCCTAAACGCAATGTTTTAGCAAATGCGCCGCAAGTACGAGGGTGAACATTCGGCATGTCTTCAAAAGGTGTATTTCTGGTCAGACCCGTATCAGGAATTAAAGGCATGCCATCGCTACCAATGGCCACACCCGGCATTTTTAGCCAGTCAACAATGGCTTCCACAGGCATTTTATAGACTAAAACAGCTCTTGTGGGTTCTTTTTTCAACATTTCCTCACGGCTTTTCTCTGTGTACCATTCTCCTGTGGCCACATCTTGCAAGGTTTCTTCGTATTTGTTGCCTAAAGATTTTACCCAAACATCGGGCTCAAGAAAAACGGCATTTAAAGCGGTAGAACCGGCCGCATAAGGATATATTTCGCCCCATACATTGTAGCCGCGTTCACGCATTTTAACCAATAATTCGTGTACCAAATTGTATCCGGGATTATTGAAATGGATGGCAATAGCTGGTGCACCCAGGGCAGCCGCATTGGCCAACATTTCCTGTATACCATTTACCTCGGCCACATCGTTACCCGGAGTTCCTCTAAAATGCATACCTATTTGACGGCCATATAAGCCCGCCAATTTTTGCAATTCATAAATTTCACGTGTTGACACACCCTCGCGCATATAGCCAACCGTTGAACCAATGCCAATACCTCCCTGACGCAAACCTTCATCCATTTGTGCTAAAATTTCGTTCCCTTGCTCCAGGTTTGGTCTTGTTTTCGACCAACCTTGTTTTACACGGGATTTTAAAGCATCCATTGTATAGAAGTATTCCCACTCATTGAAACCATCGAGTACAGCTGCACGTGCCAACTCATGTGCAACGGCCACACCATAATTTACAGGAGCCTTCCCTTCACGGCGTTTATACCACTCATCTAATTTGGGCCCATAGGCTCCAACTTCCAAATCCATAATGGTAGTACGACCATCGCGAAGCATAAGGCGGTACATATAAGGCTCAAGACAGTGCTGGTGTTCGTCGATAAATCCGGGAGCAACAACATGTCCGGTAGCATCTATGGTTTCTTTACCTTTGATTTCCCCTTCAGTGATAATGGCAATTTTACCATCTTTAATACCTACATTCCGAACCCCATCAAAATTGGTTTCGGGATCCATTACCCGGCCATTTAAGATAACCACATCAAACTCCTGATTCGGATCGGCAGCTTTTTGGGTAGCCGTTTGATGACAGCTCATATGAACTAGAGCTAAAATAAATAAGATGAAAATTGTTCTTTTCATGGTATAAAGTTTAGTTGATATCTATTGATTGATTATTTGAACTGATTTGATCGTAAAGCGAATATCATGTAAGGTATTTAATAGCCCCATTAACGCCGATTGATCTGGCAACCAGCCGATAAGGCTAATGGTTTCAGAGTCGGTCTCCTGCCGAACTTGCATGTCATCAGTCATTTGTATCAGAGTAGTAGTGATCTTACCCTTTAATCTGATCTGATAAATGGCTGCATCATCAGATATGGTTTTTTCTTGAGCAAACATTTCCTCACTCATGTTACAAGACAGTTTACAACGCCATTAATTAGTTTTTTGAGAAGCTAGACATGGCATCTTTAATAATACTTTAACGCAGCACAAGTTACGACAACACAAAGGGGCAATGCATCGTCTAAAAGTCGCAAAAAGGTATGATTGTTACGATAATATTGCCATACTCTTTACTTTATTGAGCATGGAAGTTCGATTGGGAACATCGAGTTTGCGATAGATGTTGGTAAGATGACTTTTTACAGTAACGGCAGAGATGTTTAGCTCATCAGCAATTTCCTTATTTCGCAGACCAGCTGCAATTAGCCGGATTACTTGCTGCTCGCGAAAGGATAACTCATAAAAATTAGAATGTGAGATAGGGGGGAGGTCAGAATGTGAAGTGTCTAAACCTATTCTGGACAAGAGCCTGCGAGAATTCGGGGATTGATTGACCAGATGGAACAAAGATGGCATAATCCGGTATGCTTCAATAATTGGTCGGATATTATCGTTCTGTTCAGCAAGTGTTATAGCTTTATTAAGCGACTCTTTAGCATCTTCTTTTCTTCCAATCCGCAATAGCGCTATTGCCTTCAGAAGCTGGATATCTAAAACATGATATCTGTTGTGAATGCCATCCAGAAAGACTCCCACTTCAGCAAGTATGTTTAGTGCTTCCTCGACTTGCAAGACTGATCCATGGCATACCATGATACGGATTTTAGTTAAGTTTGGGACATCTATCAGGAACAAATACGGGTCATTAGATTGCTTAGTCCAATCCATTTGAGCCCATTCTAACTCCATTTTTCCCAATCCTTTATGTAGATTAATTCTTGCTTTTACAGAGCGTGCATAGGATTGAAACTTTGGATTTTTAAATTTTTCAGATACCTGTTCCATTGTAAGCTGCATTGAATCAGCTTCTTTGGTATCCCCCTTTAGCGAATGCAACAAAGCTAATCCTGCCAAAGCATCAAAATAGACCCGATAATTGAATACTTTGTCATAGCTTATAACCTCTCTAAGTGATTGAGACGCCAGGTCCAAATTAGCTGTCTGAAATGCACTATTGCCAAGCAAATACAAACTCCACGCTCTCATAATTTTCAATTCACCCTTCCTGGCGATAAAGTGGAATTTTTCAGATTCAACCTCTGATTCTTTAAAATTTCCAGATTGTAAATGAACATATATCCTGGCATGCAATGAGCGCATATGCATAACAGAACCGTACTGAAAGTTTTTATCATGATCATCAAGAAGTTTTAAAGCCAAAGTTGACCTCCCCAACATTTGTCTTGTGTTTGCGGTTATTAATTCTCTGCGTCCGCCAAACATACCTGTTTCGTCATGATATATAGCTTTGGATTGTTCCAGGCATTCTAAAGCTTTTTCAGGGTTGGGCCTAATATAGGTTAAATAGTAGCCCAAATGATATAGGTAAAGAGATTGGTTCTTTATGCTAGAGTTTTTAACACCAACGGCCTCAAGCGTATCCAATAAAAAAGAAAATTCCTTAACTTCATAAGTTTCCTGGCAGAAATATAATTCTATTAATAACAAATCTACATTGCTCATTCGTATTTCCTCAGGAATATTTTCTAACCATCTTTTGACAACCCACCATTCGCCTGACTCAAATTTTGAGGTAGTATGCTCTATAATCAGATTGGCAGCCCTATTGTAATCTTGAGCCATGATCAAATAATGAATTGCTTCATCAATAAGACCCTTGCCTGCAAACCACGAACTTATATGAATGTAAAGTGGATTGATGAGTTTGGTTCTTTTATTTTCAATCGCCTTTTTAAAACATCTCCAAATAAATGATGGAACCGAAACCAGCTAAACTCATCTCCGGTAGGAATGAGAAAAAGGTTTGAATCGATTAATTGTGCGAGGAAATTATTTGCGCCACCTGATTCGTTGAAAGAAAAGCTGAAGATTGAGTCTAGAAGCTCTTTGTTGAATTGTTCGCAGAGTGAGCAGAGTTGTATCTGTCTGAAAAACTCGGGGCTAAAATTATCACCAATGTGATCGATGAGAATATCCAAATCATTTGTCAGATAATCGAAAGATACCTTTTTACCCTCTGTTTTTGGAACAGGCCTTGCCATCAGCATCATCCTTATGCCCAGTATCCAGCCCTCAGCTCGGAACAAAAGTTCGTTGACTTCCTCTTGACTGAAATAAACAGTGGGCTTCATTTTTAGGAGCTCATTAATTTCATTTTTATCAAATCTGAGGTCGTACATCCTGAGCTCCAGTATCCTTTGATAGAGTCGCAATTGGCGGAATTGAAGTGGCGGATCATGACGGGTAATGATAACTAGCTGAAAATAATTGATATTTTCCTTAATAATAGCGTCAATTAACTGATGGATTTCCTGATTCCGGATTAAGTGATAGTCATCTAAAATCAGTCGGGCGTATTTGTTAAGAGTGTTAATTTTATTAATAATTAAATCTATTATTGTATCCCATTCAAGAAAGTGGTATTGTTGAGCTAAATCTTTTAGGTCATCCCAATCTATTGCACTGCATCTTTCAAGGCTTTCGATGAAATAAGTCAGGAACAAAGATGAATCACTCATTGCCTGATTTAGGGATAACCAACCGTATTTTGTTTCATGCTGTTCAAGCCATTGGCTAATAAGGATGCTCTTACCATAACCAGCAGGTGCCGACACTAAAATAAGTGGTAAATGACTGTTATCTTCCAGCTTTCTAATCAGTTGTGACCTTAAAAGAAGATCATTCGAAATTTGTGGTTTATTTAGTTTGGTATGCAGCATTAAGTGATTTATCTATAGGTTAGGTAGAGTCAATTATTTTTTATATTCACAATAACACTGGTGCATTGACTTATTTAAAAAAAGCTTCACCAATTTTAATTTTGACATAATAGTAGTTTTGTATATGAAAAGTGTTAATATCAGCCTCCGCAAAAGCATATACAATATAGCTCAAAAAAACTGTAAGTTATTTATTTCTTCATTACAAGTAATCCAAATTGCCCGTCTATTCCCAATCAACAGGTTATCCACTGTTCTTTTTTAGCTCGTCTGTCTCCTCTCTCTATTTTACTATAAAGAGGTGTATCAATATCTAAACCATAGACCATTTGGCGTTGAGGTAAGCTATTTTCGTCCCGAAGTTTTTTATCCTTTTTCCCAAGAAAACATGATTCTACCATATTTGATATGTCGTAATTTGTATAAATTTAAAGAATCCTGATTAAATATCTGATTGTTTTAAGGTTAAATTAATGCGAATAGCCTAATGCCTTTCTGTGACCTATGGTATTTTTAGGAATATTGGAATTAAATAATCTTGATGGACCCGTTCCTATTTCCGGGTCTACGCATGAATTTTGCATAACCTGAAAAGGAAAACTTCACATTCCTTGCACCGCTGGCATTGTCTTCGAGATTTCTTCATTCTAGCATTAAATGATTTAAAGTAAGGATTATACACTGGTGAATACCTTCAATGTGTGAATCATGTAACATATTTCTATAGTTATGTAAGGCAGGCGATACAGTTGTGTTGTAACTTGTTACTCGTGCGTATTGTAGGCCGGAAAAACCAGACAATAATTAAGGACTATTTCAATGCGTTTTGCCCCATGGTATACAAGATAAATACTCATGAGCTATGATTGATTACTAATATTAAAAGGTTCCTCTGGCGGTGATGGCTTCAATATGGGCTGGTGAGACTTAAGGATATGACAAAACCAATTGGTGTTAGTGAATCTAGAGATGTTAGGCACGCGTTAATCAGATTACACAGATTATTTGAATGAATCCATCACAGCACCAGTGGGCTTTGGTTCATTTATAAACCTTTTAAAAAGAATGTCATGAAAAATTTATTGTATGTTATAGCAGGACTTTTGATAATCATTTGGGGAATTATCTTTTTTGGATTTCATTCTTCAGGAGCAGTACACTGGTTATTAGTATTTGCAGGATTAGTCATCTTTATTAGGATTATTTTCAATAACCAACTGACAGATTAATCAGGTAGTAAACCTAAGCGAATGGTCATTAAAGTTAGTGATGAGGGTTCCTTAAAGGGATCTTTTATCTGGCTTTAACGAACCTATTGATTGTACAACTATTCGTGTTGGCTATAGATTGCTGCAGATTATTTAATGTTAAACAACCATCTGATGAAACGGGTTATTATTGCACTCGACTTTGATCCCAGCGCCCAAAAGGTGGCTGAGGAAGGCTATGCCATAGCAAAAGCTTTAGAAGCTAAGGTTACTTTAGTACATGTAAAAGCTGATGCAGATTATTACAGTTCCCTTGGTCAGGTTGTTGTTATAGGCTTCTCAGGTCACCAAAAAGATGCGGGTTCTATTCCTTCTGATGCAATAGACCCGGATGCGATTTCGCAAGAATTTCTGAAAAAAGCGATGTTACATCTTGCAGACAAGAATATAGAAATTCTGGTAGTCAATGGAACATGTGCTGATTCATTGATAAAAACGGTCAATCAATTAAAAGCCGATTTAATAGTTATAGGTTCTCACAGTCGTAAGTGGTTTGAAAACACCACCATTGGCAGCGTTACCCAAAAAGTAATGCTTAGCTCAACCATTCCGGTGCTTGTAATACCAACCAATAAAAACTTTGATTGATTGTTTGCTGAATCTTTTATCTCTTTGTCAGGCAGTTAATATTCTGGTCATTGATTCTTTCAAATGGCTAAATCTTCATAACCACTCTTAATAACGGTAGAAATCATTTTAAACCGTTCGTTGGCTTTTACATGATGGGATGTATGGGCCGGTATGATGATGCCGTCGCCTGTTTTAAGGAAATTAGCGTGATGGTCAATGACCACCTCTGCCTGGCCTTCAATAACCTGTATAAAGGTGTCAAAAGGTGAGATTTTTTCAGCAAGTGCTTCACCTGTGTCAATGGCCAACATACTCACATTGCCTGTCGTTTTTTTAATGATGGTTTTACTCACTCGAACTGAGGCCATACACCGTTCTAAAATGATAGCCATAAACAGCAAAAGTAATGGCTTCGGTCAATAGGGCAGGCTTTTTAAATAAGGTCCAGAACAACAGTTTCCAAAATTCGATACGGCCTTTTTTAATAATGCCAATGATATACATGGATTTAAGAAAGGCAACAACCAGCGACAAGTTGATTCGCTGATGTTGTTTGTAGGTGTGATTATAATTTAAAAATAACTGACGTACTCGCTTATAGTATGGCTTGGTAGTATAAATGGCTGCGATTATCTTTTTATAGCCTTCCATTAATTGATTGTAATCCATTCTTGGGATAAAGTTCATTGATAAATCGGTATTGTTCCCTGAGGTTTCCTTTGTTAAGCGTTGTTCGGCTTCCAGGCGTTTATATAGTTTCGTATGCTTAGGAGCATTTAGCAGTCCCACCATAGCTGAAACAATGCCGCTTTTTTGTATAAAGTCAATCTGCCGCTGAAAGACACTGGGCGTATCACTGTCAAAGCCCACAATAAAGCCGCCCGAAACGGTTAATCCTGTATTTTGAATGACCTTAATAGATTGCAATAAGTTTCTGCCCTTATTTTGAACTTTATTGCAGGTCTGAAGCGATGTTTCATCGGGTGTTTCAATGCCGATGAAGGTGGAGGTTATGCCCGTTTCAACCATTAATGACATAAGCTCATGGTCATCGGCAATATTAATCGAACTCTGAATATTGAACACAAAGGGGTAATTGTGCTGTTGCATCCATTGTCTCATTGAAGGAAGCAAGCGGTTTTTTATTTCGTGTTTGTTACCAATAAAATTATCATCCACAATTAAAACAGGTCCACGCCAGCCTAAATGGTATAATTCTTTTAGTTCATGCAGAATCTGGCGGGTATTTTTCATTCTTACCTTATGCCCTAAAAGGGAGGTGATTTCGCAAAAGTCGCATGAAAATGGGCATCCGCGGGATACCTGTAAGTTCATAAAAACATACTTTTTCATCTGCAACAGGTGATAATGAGGCATTGGAGTAAGGGATAAATCGGCAAACTGATCCGTTTTGTAAATTTTGGCGGGATGGCCATTTGCTAAATCAGCCAGAAATAGGGGCAAGGTGATTTCTGCTTCATTTAAAACAAAATGGTCAATCTGTGGATAGTTTTGATGCTCCTGGGTAAAGAGCGGACCGCCGGCCACTATTTTCGTTCCCAGTTTTACGCACTCCGAAATAATATTACTGACCGATTGCTTTTGAATATGCATGGCACTAATAAAAACATAGTCGGCCCACACAATGTCCTTAGCTTCCAGTTCACTAACATTTAAATCAACCAGTTTTTTATTCCATTTCTCTGGCAGCATAGCCGATACCGTTATGAGGCCAAGGGGAGGTACCGCCGCTTTTTTGGAAATAAATTTAAGCGCATGTTTAAAACTCCAGAAGGAGTCGGGATACAGCGGATAGATGAGTAATATGTTCATTATTACGTTTTTTCAAATTCGTTAAGCCCGCATTATGGCTTAAGATCTCCATTCCCCAATGTGTTTTTCCCCAGACAGATTTAGTGTTTGCAACCAGGCCGGGTATTTGCCAATTTGCTACAATGGTATTGGTGCAAATTTCGTCGAAACAGTAAAAAATGGCCTTACATTTTTCTTGATAAATTTTACAAAATTCACACATTTTCGAGTGTGTCGCGTCTTTTATTTTTAAGCATTTTAAAGTGAGAAGGCGTCAGGCCGGTCATCTTTTTAAATTGGTTGGACAAGTGTGCAACACTGCTGTAGTGCATTTTGTACGCAATTTCAGAAAGGTTTAGCTCATCATAGACAATCAGCTCTTTGACTTTCTCAATTTTATGTTTCAGGTAAAACTTTTCGATGGTGGTGCCTTTTACTTCCGAAAACAGATTGGACAGATAGGTATAGTCGTAGCACAGCTTTTCACTCAGGTAGTCTGACAGGTTCACTTTTATTTGTTCTTCGGTATAGTGCACCAATTCAATAATTGCATTGGTAATCTTTTCAACGAGGATACTTTTCTTATTGCTCATGAGCTGCAGCCCTGCTTTTCTTAATGCGGCATCCAGCTTTTTTAATGTTTCGTCAGGTACTGGACCAATAATGTTGGCTTCGCCTATTGTTACATCTGTATATTCCAATCCGAGTTTATCCAGCTCACTTTTTACCACCATCTGGCAACGAATACATACCATATTTTTGATGTGAACTTTCATACGATTCTAATTTGCTTCAAGTACTACATGCAACTCGCCATCTTAGTTGTTTCTTTCTTGTAAGAGATTGTTTATTAACTGATTATACCAGATTGAATTTTGCTTTATATAGGTCAGGTGGAGTTCTCAAATACATCCAATCATCAGCAGAACACCAGAAACCTCTTGAGTTTTCATCTTTACACACCGTCACTTCATGCTCCTTTTAAACAAGATATTGAAGCATTATTACAGCCTAATAAAGTTAAGGATATTTCGAATCTTTATAAAGCAGTTTTATGCACCTTACAGCCATAAGTGAAGCCAATATCCGGTTGAAAAATTTTTAGTTTGTGACATTGTATTAGTCTAAACAGGTTTTTTCATACAGAAGAAGAGAAGACGGCTTGCCGGTTTTAATAAAGTCTGCAAAAGATGTTCTTTCTATATCTATTCCATTATTATTTCACTAACTTGTTATACTTCGAAATGCACTTCCATAACCTCATGTAGTAACAATTAGTTGTTGTAGCTAATTGATAAATGAATGATAATAATAAGAGTGAGATTATGAAAGCAGCGATAATAGGAACCTATCCCCCAAGAGAATGTGGCATCGGCACATTTACCCACCACCTTTATGAGTCTATCATTAAGGCAAACCGCGATAATCATGTTAGCATTATCGCTTTAAACAGTTCAGATAAATTGCTTTCGTATCCGAATGAAGTGGAACAGGTTATCCGTCAGGATTACCAGCGTGATTACATTGATGCCGCAAAATTCATCAACCACAGTGGAACCGATATCTGCATTTTGCAGCATGAGTTTGGTATATTTGGCGGCAAGAATGGTGTGTATATTCTTCCATTGATACACCGCCTGAAAATACCACTTATCGTAACGCTTCACACCATTCTCAATACGCCCTCTTACAGTGAGAAGTTAATCCTTCAGGAGATATGTAAAAAGGCATGCAAAATAGTTGTCATGACTCAAAAAGCAATTGATTTTCTGGTTAGTATTTATGATGTGCCTAAAGACAAAATTGAATTGATTGAACATGGTGTGCCGGAATATAAACTCAACCATTTTAAGGCGAAAAGTGCCTTAAAGCTTCAGGATAAAAATATTATACTCACCTTTGGTTTCCTGGGCCGTAACAAGGGCATTGATGTAGCCATTAAAGCATTGCCAAAGGTAATTGAACGGCATCCCGATAGTGTTTACTTTGTATTGGGCAAGACTCACCCCAATGTGCTGCGCTATTCAGGTGAGGAGTATCTTATCTACCTGAGGCAATTGGTTAAAACTTTAGGGTTGGAGAATCATGTGGTTATTCCCCATAAGTATATGAGTCAGGATGAGCTATTTATGTACCTGTATGCATCGGATATTTATATTACTCCTTACAATAACGAGGCGCAGATAACCAGCGGAACCCTATCGTATGCTGTTGGTGTTGGATCGGGTGTTATTTCTACGCCCTACTGGCACGCGGTTGAGCTGCTGGCCAATAACCGGGGGCTTTTGTTTGATTTTGGCAATTCAGAACAGCTGGGCGACATCTTAAATAATTTATTAGAGCACCCAGAGGAACTGAACGCCCTGAGAAAAAATGCAGGTGAGTATGGTAAGGAAATTACCTGGCCAATAACCGGTGTCAAGTACAGTAAATTGCTGGTTCAGGTTATTCATGAATGTATTAAAGAAGACGATGCCAGTGAGCAGCCGTTTGATTTGTTGATGGTACCTGCATTTTCACTAAAGCATATTAAACGTTTAACAGATGATACCGGGATTATTCAGCATGCTAAATATGGCATACCGAATTTGAAACATGGCTATTGCCTCGATGATAATGCCAGGGCACTTCTAATGGCACTCATGACCTATACCCAGAAGAAAAGCAAAAAAGCACTGAATTTGTGTCATGTATATCTGAGCTATATCCATTACATGCAAAACGAGGACGGTTCCTTTAGAAACTTACTGAGTTTTAATCGCAATTATATAGACAATGTGGGTTCAGAAGATTCATTTGGCCGAACCATTTGGGCTCTTGGCTACTTGATGGCTAATGCACCCAATGATTCCTATTACCAGGTTAGTTACTCCTTGTTTTTTAAAGCAGTACCTGTTTTTGAAGAACTGAAATCGATCCGAAGCATTGCCAACACTATAATAGGCATAAGCCATTATTTAAGCAACTCGCCTGATAACGACAGTATGGTGGCCGTATTAAGAAGACTGGCTTATAAGTTAGTTGCTCACTATGACAACAACAAGTCTGCTGACTGGAGTTGGTTTGAAGAATCATTAACCTATGATAATGCCATGCTTCCTCTTGCCCTTTTGCATGCGGCTGAAAGACTTAACGATGAACGCATCAGGAGTGTTGCTTTTTCGTCGATGAACTTTTTAGTTCGACACACACTGAGTGATGGCTACCTTTCTCTGATAGGCAATGATGGATGGTTTAACAAAGACGGTAGCAAAGCTATGTTTAGCCAGCAACCGGTTGATGCCTTGGCCATGATTCTGATGTTTCATCAGGCCTATAGCCTAACCAAAAACAAAGAATACCTAAGCAAATTATTCACCTCTTTCATGTGGTTTCTTGGCGAAAATGATTTGCGAATGCGACTGTATGATTTTGAAACCCATGGGTGTTGCGACGGATTAGAGCGCGACGGAATCAATCGAAACCAAGGTGCCGAAAGCACTTTGGCCTACCTCATTTCACATTTAACGGTGCTAAAAGCACATGAAGATTTTTACAGCGTTAAGTGATGTTAATAGTGGCTGCAAGCCATACTATTACCTTTTAAATTATTAAACATGTTAATAAAACGATATTCTGGTAATCCGATTCTTCAGAAAGATGATGTGCCCTATCCTGTTGCAACAGTGCATAATGCCGGCATGGTTAAACATGAGAATACCTACATCATGATTTTCAGATCCCACAAGTTGAATGGGCGCAGCATATTGGGAAAAGCCGTGAGTGATGATGGTTTTAACTTCGTGGTTGAGAAGCAGCCGTTTATGGTGCCCTCTCTGGAGGAACCATTTAAAAAGTACGAAGCTTATGGCATTGAGGATCCGCGCATTGTAAAAATAGAGGGAGAATATTTGATTACTTACAGTGCCTACTCCCAATATGGAGTTAGGATTGGACTGGCCAAAACTAAAGACTTTGATCATATCCAGCGCATTGCTCTAATAACCGAAGCCGACTATCGGAACGTGGTTATCTTCCCCGAAAAGTTCAATAACCTTTATGCCCGCTTAGATCGTCCGCACTCTGAAATATCACCCTGGTCCATCTGGATATCCTATTCACCTGACTTAATTCATTGGGGTCAATCCGAAATTATTATGCGTCCAATGCAATACCATTGGGATGAAATGAAAATAGGGCCGGGAGCCAGTCCCATCAAAACATCCCGTGGGTGGCTAAACATATACCATGGCGTATTTCCAACCATGGACGGATGTGTTTACCGCTTAGGCGTTGCTTTGCACAAACTTGAAGATCCGTCAGTTATTATTGCCGTTGGCGATGAATGGATTCTGCAGCCCGAAGAAGAGTATGAGATAACAGGCTATGTGCACAATGTTGTTTTCACCTGTGGTGCCATACCTGAACCCGATGGGACATTAAAACTATATTGGGGTGGTGCTGATAAGGTGATGTGTGTGGGAACAGCCCTCATTGACGATTTGGTTGACCATTGTCTCAATAATCTCAGACAAGCTTTATAAGCCAATAGACGCATAGCTTTGATGTCAAGTTTCGTAGATGGTGATAATTGGCAAATAGTAAAGTTTATTTTTTGAATTGCAATAGCACTCTAAGGACTAGAATAGTAACTATTTAAATCGATGATGCCTCCGAAATTTAAAGTGTACAGCCATGAAAATAGCCATATTATCACCAATAGCCTGGAGAACACCTCCCTTAAAATATGGCCCATGGGAACAGGTTGCTTCAAACATCACCGAAGGCTTGGTTGCCAAAGGGCTGGATGTGACCTTATTTGCAACCGGTAACTCATGCACCAGCGGTAAATTGCAATCAATCTCACCTACCGCTTATGCCGAAGATGATTCGATAGCGCCAAAGGTATGGGAATGTCTTCACATCAGTTATTTAATGGAGCAGGCCGGTGATTTTGATCTCATCCATAACCATTTCGACTTCCTGCCGCTGAGCTATTCCAGGCTCATCAATACACCCATGGTTACGACCATTCATGGTTTTTCAACGGCCAAGATTATACCGGTTTTTAAGCGGTACAACGATCATAATTTTTATGTTTCGATTAGCTACGCTGATCGAAGTCCTGAACTTAGGTATATCGCCACAGTTTACAATGGTATTAATCCGCTTGATTTTACCTTCAATGCCAATCCCGATGACTACTTGCTCTTTTTTGGCAGAATACATCCTGAAAAAGGCACTTATGAGGCCATCCAGATAGCCAAGAGAACAAAACGCAAGCTTATTATCTCCGGCCTGGTTCAGGATGAGGCCTATTTTAACAGCTTTGTCCAGCCTCATGTCAATAATGAAGACATTGTTTATGTTGGTAATTCAGGCCCTAAGCAACGGGACGAGTTACTGGGGCAGGCATTTGCCCTGTTACATCCGATTAGTTTCAATGAACCTTTTGGACTTAGTGTGGTAGAAGCCATGTTCTGCGGAACGCCTGTCATCGCTTTTAACAGGGGGGCAATGCCCGAAATCATACTTGATGGTAACAGCGGTTTTTTGGTGAATACTCTCGATGAAGGCGTTGCTGCCGTTGACAAGATTTCGAGCATCAATCGATGGGACTGCAAGCAGTGGGCTAGTTCTAATTTCTCGCAGGACAAAATGGTTGAAGGCTATATAGATGTTTACCAAAAGATTCTGAGTCATAAATAAATACACAAGATCATGACAGTATTTAAAATAGAGGACAAAAACGCTTCGGAGCTGGTAAAAAGGCAAAAGATAATTATTCGTGGAGACGATTCACGTGTGATTACTCGCGCTCATATCCCAGGTGAACTAACGCGTATCGACAATATCATCAACAGGGTGCTAAACCTTACTAATAATGAGGTTGAGCGGGAATTACACAAAGTGTATCGTGATTTTGAAAGCCGACATAGAAACCTGGAGCATCAATTGATTAAGCATTTTAATAAAGTTTCGGAGTATATTCCAGCTTCCGTGCAGCTACGTCATAATACCCGCATGCTTATTGGCGCCTATTTAACCATGGAATACTCCATTGAATCAGCCGCTTTATTTAACCCTTCTATTGTGGCCCATCCAGATCAGAAATATGTGGTTGATGGCTGCCTCAGGTTTATTATGAGCTTGCGGGCCACCGGTGAAGGCCATATTTCCTCCATTGTTTTTCGCAGTGGTGTGATCAATGCAGATGGTTTATTCTCATTTGACGAAACCAGCAGGTATGTCGAGCAAGCCTCTGTGTGCCACAATTCAGCTTACGACAGGCACCTGTTTCGGAAGAAACTGCAGGATTTGGACGCCTGGAACAAAACCAGCATGCGCATATTTGACCAGATTCCGGATACCTTTTCTTATCAGGAGCTTAAGGTCAGCATCGGTGTGCTTTACTTAGACCCTGATTTTGTATGCAATGATAAAGTTATTGAGATCATTTACTGGGTGGCCAACTCCAATTATACGCTTCAGTTTGATGAAACCAGTAACATCTCGGAACGGGTCATTTTTCCATCATCGGATAACGAAAGCCGGGGAATTGAAGATGCCCGGTTTGTGCAGTTTAAGGATGACAATGGTGAACAGACCTACTATGCTACTTATACGGCATATAATGGGTTCAGCATCCTACCTCAGTTAATAGAAACCAGAGATTTTTTGCGCTTCAGAGTGATGACCTTGAACGGAAAGGCTGTTCAGAATAAAGGGATGGCTCTGTTTCCGCGCAAGATCAATGGGAAGTATGTGATGTTATCGCGGCAGGATGGCGAAAACAACCGCATCATGTTTTCTGATCATTTGCACTTCTGGCAATCATCCCAGGTTATTCAGGAACCAACAAAACCCTGGGAATTCATACAGATTGGTAATTGTGGGTCTCCTATTGAGACTGATAAAGGATGGCTGGTGCTCACCCATGGCGTTGGAGCCATGCGTCAATACGCCATTGGGGCGATATTACTTGATTTGGATACTCCCACAAAAATGATAGCCCGACTGGATGAACCCCTGATAACACCAACAAAAACAGAGCGGGAAGGCTATGTGCCCAATGTAATCTATTCCTGTGGCGGCCTATTATTTCATCAACAATTAATTATTCCCTATGCCATGTCGGATATTTCAACCGGTATTGCTACCATCAATGTAAATGATTTACTGGAGTCAATGACGTATATGAGCAATAAAGCATAATAGTTTCATATCTAAACAAGGCATTATTTAACGCTATTAATCGTTTTAAAGAATCAATAGTGTTCGTACTTAGCCATGTACTTTCAAAATCTTATTACTTTTTGCGCAAACGATAAAATATCAGACGAGACTATATAAAGACCTTGGGTTAAAGTGACTCTGTAGTGTTCTTAAAATAAGTAAATTATAGAAATATATAGACTCCCTTTGTATCACAGAAAAGCCTGTTACTTTTTTACTAGCAGGCTTTTGTATTTTTAGGGCGTCAAAGTTGGTGTCAAATTGTTCATGATTTTAGTTTGGCTTTTTTCGTCTTATTTATATCACTTCAAGAAGTTCTTATTTAGCTTAAACCACAAGTAGTCTATTTGACTTAGGCCACAACGGAGAGTATAAGAATAGTAGCCGATTGCGGGCTTCATTCCTGTCAAATTACAAAAAAGCTGAATTGGGCTTTAACCCTTTAACTTACTATTGTACCGGCTATTTTGCATATACATTGTTGTAGCCAGTGGGTTTCATTCAGACACAATATTTTTCGACTTCTCCAGTAAATCTTTTAGGTCACTTTCTTCTTTTATAGATTCTTTTCCAACATTTAAAACCATTTTTGCATGTTTAATAACTGCCTTTTTGTAACTTTCTTTTTTAGCGAACCCATTTATAGTTATCATTGCTTCCATTAATCGTATAATAACAGCGGGACTTCCGGCTGAAAATTGACGAATTTGATTAAATGACGCATCCAAAACACCTTCAAAGTCCAAAGTATTGGCAATTACCCTTAATCTTTTTTCATCATCAATCCTGTATTGTGAAGGAAAGCTTATTTGCGAAAGATGACACATAGTAGCGGTTAAGTTATCAATACAAGCAATGGCAGTATAAGGGTCATTAACCCCGGGTGAGAGTGCTCGCACAGCAATTTCAACCATTTGATGAATGGAGAACTCAAGGTCTTGTTGTGCATTCTTTGTTTTTCCGATAACGAACTGACGAAGGATGCTTTCGATCTGTTCTTTTGTTAACTTGTCGTTTGCGTATAATTTCCCAATTTCAATATCTTCTACTAAATGGTCTCCTGGCCTAAAATGTAATTCAATTAAACCATTACATGAACAGACTACCTTTAATAGCGATTCACTGTCAATATATTGGAGGTATCCACTTTTTGGTGATTTCAGGGTATTGGTAATAGTATATTTTGACCTGATTGTATCAACAGAAAAGGCATTTTCATCATCCAATTCATCGCCCATTTTCTTGGGAAATAAGGTTTTGACTTGTTTAGAAATAATCTCTGAAATATCAGAAATTACTTTATCTGCCTGAATGCTGATAGCAATTTGATGGATAAAAACAATGAGAAGTATAATATTAACAAAAGCTGCAAATATTGCTAAGAAAATGGAAAGTGCCGGTACGAAGGTGTATCCATCGCTTTCCTTTATGGAATTTAAAACAAAAAGACAATATAGATAAGTAGAAATATATGAACCCAATACAATCTGATTAAGCCTTACATACATAAAATTCTTAATCAACCTTGAACCAAATTGCGAAGAAGCTAAAGTCAGTGCCACTAGTGTAACCGAAAAAACGGTCCCTGCAACTCCAATCATTGCCCCGGATATGGTAGATAATATAATTCGGGCAGAATCTGCACTATTCACAAAAAAGAAGCGACCTAAGCCATCTTGTGACATTTCGATTATTTCGTCTAAAGATACCAACCCAATTGCAAAAAGGATTGTGATTAAGATTATCAATACGGGAACGAACCAAAAAGTTGCTTTTAATTCGTTAAAGAAAAACAGTATTTTTTTCATATCAGAGGGAAATTGTTAATCCAAACCTTATCTCATTTTACAGTTGGGTTAATTATTACTAACGTTTTATAATATACGGAAGATGAGCTAAGTAGAAAATTATTTTCTGAGTCATTTTTCTTTTTTTATTTGCTTTCCACCTCTTCGTTAGCTTGGGAAGTCAGTCGAGCTAAGGGTGGGACAGGGTGAATGTTCGTTAACTGTTGGTGTATGTGGTGTTGGGCATTTCAAAGTACTTCCCTTTCAAATCGCTACGTTGTTTATTTATAGCTTTAAACTTCAAATTTACCCAACAACCCCGCATTACGTATATTTTTAGCCACAGTACTTCTTATAGCACATTGAGTAATTCTTCATATTTATCTTTTAAACGAATGTCATTTTTATTACCAACATACTTTTTTATAAGCTTAATAGTGGACTTCCTCTTATCCTTTGGGAGCGCATCCATAATTTTGGGAGCAAATTCAATCAGGCTTGAAGTGAGAATAGCATCAACACCTTCATATTTATTTTCTACTAAAGTTGTTGATACATATCCTAATAAATAATTTTGAATTCCTGTTTGAGCTTGATTAAAACCGTTTACTCTGATAGAATAAGTGGGGTCATTCTTATCTAGAGTTGACATATAATCATTAGAAAGTGATAATAATTTTTCAGATTGATATCCTAAAGTAGCCATAATCATTGCATGTTCAATGGAAACAGAATCACGAGATTCAATGACTAGAGATTTTAAAATAGAAGTTAGTTGATTAAATACAGGTGAAAAAATCTTAATCTTTTCTTCGATTACTGCATCCTCTGGTATCTGAGGAAAAGTCGCGCTATTAGAATAAATATATTCGAATAACTTTGGACTTAGCTCGAATGACTCACCTGCTTTTAATTTCGTCTGTATCTCCTCTAATCCTTCAGCAGCCAATTCATGGTTGAATGAGTTATTTCCGTCCTGAGCAAACGCAATACTTGAAAAACACAATAATAATTGTATTAAGAAAAATGGAAAATAATTTTTTAGAGTCATCAATTAATGATTTAATTCATACATAATAAAGGTTCTTTCGGCCGCAAATAAATAATATATTTTCCATCATATCAAATGAAAAATCCACCGCATTCGGTCTTTCCTCAAGCACCCATTGTAAGCAACTTTATTTAATTTCTAATTCGCCAGTTATGTCTATCCTTCTTTCTGAATTTAAGTCGGTTAAAGAGGCCTTTATTTGACATGGATTATTTATCTGTCCAGAAGTAAATGTTATCGTAACTGGTATTTGTCCATTTTTAAATGCTCTATAGTTAACTCCCTCATTCTTGTATTGTTCTAAAATATTAGGATTGGATAAAATCTGATTTCCTTTCTGGTCGGTAATGTTTATGGAGAGGGAAGGGTACACCTTATTATCCACTATTTCTAGTCCATTTAGTCCTTCTAAAATCAGCATTAAAGTGCTTTTAACACTAACTTCTTTATTAATAACCACCATTTTTTGAGTTTTATCCCAAAGGTAAATGTTAGTGTAGTCAATATTTGATGCATTTATTTTCAAAAGTTCGCTCTTCTTTACCGAAAAAGGCAATTCATATTGAAATGTTCCTTTTCCCTTTTTATCCCAAATCTTGATATAGACTTGGTATTTCTCATTGTTTTTATTTGTTAATGCAGTAATAAAATTTGCTTGAAGTTGTAAAGGAGATAAGTCTATTCCATTTTCCATTTTAGATAACAAGTCTTGGTGCTGCAAAACTGTATCTATTTTATTTTTTATTATGAACATTGAAAGACCAGGAAATACATTTCCATTTTCTTTAGTCAATCCTGATATATTGTTAAAAATGATATTTAATTTTTCGCCATAAATAAATTTATTTCTATTTTCAATTTTTCCATTTATTTGAATTTTAATTTCATCGCAACCGATTCCATCTCCTCTAGAATATGCTCCAGTTGTCAAATCTTTATTAACGGATTTATTAAACTCACAAGCATTAAAAACTAATGTTATTAAGAGGAGTCCAAATAATTTTACTTTCTTCATTATACGTTTTTTGTTCTGATTAAACTCAAATTTCATAAATTACATTCTCTTGAGAAAATGCATGTAAGTAAACGAAATAAATAAACCTAATAGGGATTGAGTACCTTGCCTTAAAGTCAATACTGTAGGTTTTTTAAGGGGAATTGTTGCTAACGGCCTGCCGCATGATGCAGTAGCAGATTCACGGTGCTGATTGTCCGTCCGGCAGGACAGACAATCGAGGCGAGAATCTGCCCACCCAAAGTGAGCTGCGCCCTGCTATGCATTATTGCGGCTTGTTAGTACCCGTGTTTTATTCTTTTCTGTGTTAATTCTGTATTTCTTTTGGTTTTAGGATATT